>CAZSWP010000048.1:0-25800 GCA_964610875.1 uncultured archaeon | reverse complement strand
TACTTTTAATTTAATCATATCTTCGGACATTTATCTATTCACCTAAATTATTCTCTCTTGATAATAGCCAAACCATTCGCAGAACTATTTTCTTCATTAATAGATTTCTTCAAACTAATTTCAATTATTCCGTTAATTTGGGACATTGATGATTCCCTAATGTCAATTGGATAAGGGAGGGTTATCTTCAAGTCATTTTCTTCACTTTCAACAAGGGAAACTAAAAGCTCTGTCCCCTGCACGCTTACTTCCACTAATTCGTCATCTGGGATACCATCTATTACTACTAAGTATGAATCATCAAGTTCAATCTCTTCTACATTTGCTTGGTTCGTCATTTCATCTTGTACAGGCATCCCTGCATTTGGTCCAAGCCTCATGTGAATTCTGCCGCTATTATTGCCATCAAAAGAACTTCCAAAGAAGTTTTCAAGCATGCGGCGCATTATCTTATCAAAATCGTCATCAATCATATATTACAGCCTCTCATTGGGGAGCCCATGGGCGGGGCCACCGCCCTGTATTTGAGTCACTGAAGGGCTCCTTCTGCACATGTGTGCGTATAGGTCACAACTATGGACCAGTTGTTCACTAGTGACTAGGGACCTTTTGGTATATAAGTTTTAGGAAATGTCAAACTCTTTTTCACTCACTCCCTCTTTCCGGAGAATATCGCGAGCAATCATAACACCTGAAACAGACGCCTGCATCAGTCCGCGAGTGACACCCGCACCATCTCCTGCAGCATAGAGATTGTCAACAGCTGTTTCAAGATGTTCATTCAACTTGAGTCGAGAAGAATAGAATTTGACCTCTACACCATACAATAAAGTCCCATCCCCAGCAACACCCGGACAGAGTCTATCCAGTGCATTCAGCATCTCAAGAATAGAAGAGAGATGTCGGTAGGGTAATGCAAAACTGAGGTCTCCAGGGCAAGCACTTGGGAGTGTTGGTTTGACAGGGCTTCTTGCAATACGTTCAGAAGTGCTTCTTTTTCCACGCCGCAGATCAGCAAGCCGTTGAACCAGTACGCCATCTCCAAGCATATTTGCGAGATGAGCAATAGATTGTCCATATGAAATTGGAGAATTAAATGGATCAGTAAATCTAGTAGAAACGAGCAAAGCAAAGTTAGTATTCGCGGTCTTCTTCTTAGCAAAAGATTGTCCATTGACAGTTAGGATATCATCATAGTATTCACTTGTGACATATCCACCAGGATTGAAGCAGAACAGTCTCACTTTGTCATCAAAGCGTTTTGAATAATATACTAACTTGGGTTCGTATAATTTTCCTGCAATGTCTGCCATCACAGGTTCAGGAATTTCAATTCTTACGCCAATATCCACATAGTTGTTCTCTTTGTGAAGTTCTAGTCTATTCGCTTGGTCAGACAACCACTTGTTTCCCACACGACCAGGAGCTGCAACAACATAACGTGCCTTGAGAAGATTGCCACCATTTGTTTCTAGCCCTTGAACTGCATGTCCGTTGATATGGATGTCCTTCGCTTCGGTTTGAAATCTAATTTCTGCATGTTTTTCTATGAATGAATACATGCCTCCCATAACATCGATATTTCCTTCTCGTCCCATATGACGGACTTCTTGTGGAATGAGTTCCAAACCATTCAATGCGGCTCTCCGAGAGTACTCTTCAATGTCATCAATATTGTCACCATAAATCTTCTTTGGAGCTCCGTACTTTATGTAGAGAGAATCAACATACTTTATGAGTTCCATTAATTTCTCGGATGACATAAACTCATCAAGCCATCCACCAACTCGAGTAGAGATTGTCAGTTTACCATCAGAAAAAGCACCAGCACCACCCCATCCAGCAAGAATCGCACAAGGATTACATTTAGCACAACCTCTAGCTTCTCTGCTATTGGGGCACTGACGTTTCTCGATTGCTTTGCCTTTCTCGATTATAATAATTTTCAGGTCCGGTTTGTGCGAAATCAACTCAAGTGCACAGAAAATTCCAGCAGGGCCACTTCCAACAATGGCAACATCATAATCCAATAAAATTCTCTCCGACAAGAGCCTTTGCCGGGAGCGTCGAACCGGAATACAGCACTTAAGGTTTTGCCTTAATGTAGAAATATAGAAAATAGCCAGTAGAGATATCCTTTTGTGCCATGATGTAGAAAATGCTCTGAATTCATCCAAAGTAAATGAGTTTGTCAGAGTGAGTCCAAGAATGACAGAATGTTCTCTTTGCGGAAGGGAAGACCTTTGCTTCTCATGCCCCTACTGTAATGGCCAATACTGTAGTGAGCACAGATTACCTGAGAGTCATGGTTGTCCAGGAATGCAACAAGCAAGAGAGCGAGCAAAAAAGAAAGTTGGAGACTCATTTCCAGAATCTGAAAAAGAACAATCATTCCTGCGAAGAATATCATTTCCACGAAAAAAAGATAGCAACAGAAGACAAAAACCTAGGAGAAGAAAACGCTTCTCACAAACAGAGAAACGAGACCTAACTATCTCAGCTATTCTGGTCATTCTAGTAGGCATTTCATTACATGCTCAATGGACAGGAGGATTCAGTATCTTTGCGGGTATCTTTGTTGTGTATCAATTTATTGCCAGTGATCTTTGGTGGGTACCTGTAACGTTAATCAGCACATTTTTACTAGCATATTTCATTCATGAATTTGCACACAAGTTTACTGCACAGCATTATGGGATGTGGGCAGAATTCCGAATGGTGAATTCTGGTTATTATCTCTCAGCAATCGCAATTTTGTTTTCCATCCCTATTTTTGGTACAGGCATTGTATTCACTAGTGGAGCCAGAAATCTAGATGAAGAAGGAAAAGTGAATCTAGCAGGCCCATTATCAAATTTCATAATTGCACTATTTACTACCGTTATCATTCTGGGCAGTGCATTGACAGCAATCATGATCCCTATTGGGATCATATTCATTGCAAGAAATCTGATTATTCTGAATGCAACCCTTGCATTATTCAACATGATTCCTTTGGGACCGTTTGATGGGGCCACTGTAAGAAGATGGAATCAGAGAATTTGGCTCTCAGTCAGTATAGGATTGATAATACTTCTAATAATTGGATATCTTGTAATTTAGAGTTAATTCAATATTCTCCAAGTAATACTGGTATTCATAGTGTCAGAATATACAGAGGATACTGCAAACAAGTGAGGGAATTCTCAATTGTATAATGTACCCGAGTCCATTGACCAAGTAGTTGAATTATCTGTATCAGCATGGTTCTATAGGAATAGAACAATCGCAGGATTCGATAATCCAGCAAGATCGCTCTATGTGTCTATTAGGGAGCTAGTTGAAAATAGTCTTGATGCTGCTGAAACTATTCGCGTTTTTCCTGATGTTAGAGTGAGATTGACTGATTATAGCTCAGAAGACGAGGAAGCATTAGGAATCAGTTCCGGACCCAGAGTGTATCAGCTGAGTGTTTCTGATAATGGAGAAGGAATCTCAAAGAAAGACATTACAAAGCTAATTGGCAAAATGCTAACAGGCACAAAGTATTCTCTAAAACAGAGTCGGGGAACATTTGGACTAGGCGGTAGTCTGGCTCTTCTCTATGGTCAAGTAACAACTCAAAGACCTATAACAGTTACAACAGGCAGGAAAGGTGCATCTGATTTTACGAAGATAGTGTTGAAGCTTGACATTGAGAAGAATGAACCCATAATTCTTGAAGAAGCAAAATTACCAAAACCACTCGATGTTCATGGCACAGACATTACATATTACCTTCAGGGAGATTGGTTAAGAAGTAAGAGAAGAATAATCGAGTATTTCAATCAGACAAGCATGATTGTCCCTTATGCAGCGATGCGCTTTGATACTCCAGATGAAGAAACCTATCATTACAAGAGACTTATTGAAAAGATTCCTCGAACACCGAAAAAGACCAAACCACACCCGAGAGGTGTGGATGTGGAGATGCTAAAGAATATCATTTCCAAGACGAGAGCTGAAAATCTCAGCACCTTTTTGAAGCGTTCATTTCAAAAGGTAGGTCCTGCAACTGCAGATGATATTATAGAACTATCAAAACTCGATGGGTCAAAACATCCTCATGAATTAACTGACGATGAACTTGTTGGACTCATGCGCATTTTTGAATCTCATGATGGATTCATGGCACCTTCATCAAAGTCATTATCTCCAGCTGGAGAAGATGTTTTGAGGGCAGGGATGCAGCGATTGAACCCTGAAGTAATGGTCATCAAAAAAAGATCGCCATCAGTACATGAGGGGCACCCGTTCATTATTGAAACAGGTGTTGCTTATGGTGGAGAGATCAGTTCAGGCATGAAACTCTACAGGTTTGCAAACCGCATACCTTTACTTTACGATGAGAGCTCAGATGTCAGTAGTAGAATCCTACGAGAGATGAACTTGAAAAATTATGCTCTTAATACAGACGATCCACTTGCATTTGTTGTACACCTCTGCTCGACAAAAGTACCTTACAAGACTGTAGGAAAAGAATACATTGCTGATGTTGATATTGTCAGAAGGGAGATAGATTTAGGGTTCAAGGATTGTCTTCGTAGACTTGGTGAACAGGTACGTAGAAAGAAAAGAGTGCAGCAAAGAAAAAAGCGCGAAAATAAGCTAGAGAAGTATTATGATTTTCTGGCGACAATACTCTCTGAATCAGTAGGCCGTCCAGTAACACATCGTACACTCTTTCCAGAGGAGGGATATTAATGGCATCTTTCAGTTCTGAAATATCACACGAAAAGGTCTTGGGTCTAATAGACACCATTCTAGATACTATTGCAGAAACGGTAGAGGATGGTGTATTTCCAGAGATTGGATACTTTGGTTCCTCCAAAAAGAATGTAGATTATAATCAGGAAATGGGGTATCAACATGTTGACAGTAATGCATCTTTTCTTGATGGCAGAAAAGTAGAGAGTGCAAAGACGATAGCTTCTCTAGCATATGCACTAACAAGATTTCAGGAACACCTCGATCAAGGGATGTCAATGTCACTGAGAGATTTCTATTACATGCACAAGGTAAGAGAGGTTCAAGATGTACTTGATATTTCGCACCAAAATGAAACTAATAGACTCATCAATCTCTGTGAGCGAATTCTAAGAATTAAAGGTGGCTCTGTCCCCAGGGAAGAATTTGGAGTCGTCAGCTCTCCAAAAGGAACTTTCTATGGCGACGTGACACTCACCGATCTATCAGGAAAACAACTCAATTGCTCGTCATCGGGAGAGTATGGGTGGTTCATTTCTAGTAGGCCTTATGAAGCAAAAATTCACGATATCAATATCGATGCAGCAATCTTTGTTGAAAAGGAAGCAATGGCGAGAAACCTGATTGAGTTGGGTTTAGCTGAGAGTATGAAAGTTGGTATTGGTTCACTCTTTGGTCAGCCAGGTAGAAATATGAGAGCATGGATACGTCGCCTTTCAGAACAAGGCGTACCAATCTTTGTATTGGTTGATATGTCACCTTGGTCTCTGAGAATATTCTCAACAATACAATCCAATTCCATTGAATTAGCAAATATCAGAGGACTTGCCACACCGGATGCAAAACTAATAGGAATCACTACGGATGATTTCTGGGATCGTAAAGGCATGTTGAACTCAATTGAACATTCACTTGAAAAGATGTCAAAATCAGATATCCGTTGTGCCAAGCAGAATCAGAACATTCCAGCTATTTCAAAGAATCCTATCTTGAAACATGAGAACGAGCTTCTACTAAAGAAGAAGAGAAAAGGAGAACTTGAAGCATTCAAAGCATTTGGTTTACCACTAGCTGAATTGAAGAAGACATACATACATTATATCAAGGAAAAGGCAAGATCTTATGATGTGAAACTCATTTAAGGTAGAACGCATAACTGCATACTTGAGGAGAAGACCATGGCTATCGAGAGGGAAGAACTTTTACAACAAATTGATGGTTTGAAGGAAAAGAGTAAAGCACTCTTTGATGAACTCGACAAACTTTCATTAGAAGCAGATGAGCTTCGAAAGACACGAAGGGAATTTGAAGAAAAGAATTGGGCTGCTGAAGAGAAAGTAAAAGAAACAGAAGCGAAAGTCGAGGAACTGCAAACGAAGATTTCAGAGTTGGAATCTGAGATTGAAGCTAAGAATACAGAACTCGCGAAAACGAAAGAACACATCTCAAATACAGAGGCTCAACTAGAAGAGAGAATTGGAGAGATCATAAAAGAGAGAGATGATCTGAAAAGTGAGATGGATGAGATAACAACAAAGCTTGAACGAGTTTCGGAGCTATATCGAGAAACATCTGCAGAAAAAGAAAAACTTGAGGAAAAAGTAGATGTGAGTGATTTGTTAGGCATTTACATTATGCTAATAGAAAACATCTTTGGAGGAAAGCCACATGCTCGTGTTCTATACACATTACACAATACAGGAGCGGCAATTCCTAGGAAGAATATTGAAACCAGTACAGGGATTATGTCAACCGCAGTGCTGAAAGCTATATACGATTTGAGGAATGCTGAACTAGTTTCGTACGATGAGGAAACACAGGAAGTAAAGCTCATCAAAGAAATCCTATGAAGGAAATACTATATAGCTAAAATGGTTTTGGAACAATTAGAGGATAACAGTGGCTCGCAGAATGAAGTATGGACAGGACCTAAGGAAATACATCAAAAAATACAATCTCAAAAACAAGATTGCAACGATACTCTCCATTCTTGGTGCAGATGCTCAAGATGTTGTGAATTGGGCTGAAAAAGAAGCTGAAGAGAGAATTACTGAGGAAGCAAAAGGGAAGAAGGTCAAACGAGCAGATGTAGGGAGAGAAGTATTTCGATTAATTGGTCTAGAAGCTGCTATCAGATTAGTAAGAGCTAATCATGCCAAAGGACGATTGACTACAAAAAGTGAAGTAAAGAAGAAAACGGGACAAAAACTTGAGATGCCACTACTTTATAGAGAAGCAGGATTGAGACATCCACAGGAAGCACGAAATCTTAGGCATAATATGTTCCATGAAGCTTTCTTAGCTCTCACAAAGAGGCTGTTTCCAAAAGTGGAAACATTTGTTCCAAGTACAGGAGGCGGATTGACACCAGATCTTATGGTAAAGCATCCAGATGAAAGCTGGTCGATATCTGTGGAGTACAAAGGATATCGCTCCATAACTCTACTTAGTGAAAGCGAGATATTGAAAGGGATGCGATATCAGGAAGAATTTGGCACATCATGGTTGGTAACAACCACTACAAAGAGTGTTAGAAACGCTTATGGTCCGAGATTAAAAGCAAAAGAATTAATCGAGCAAGGTGTTGAAAGACTCAGAAATATCACAAAACGAAAGAACTTCACAGAGGAACAAAGAGAGAACAGAGGTATTGCACTGAAGGGAATTAGACATTTACAGAAACATATTGGCAACCAACTCTCCTGCCGATTACTAGATGCACGTGATCTTCTCGAGTCGTGCAAGAAAGGCAAACCATTGAAGGGATTATCTATCACCACAGGTTTTGAATTTGTAGACCTACTAAGAGAAAATGGCCTTAATCAAGAGGCGGACAATGTTCTCAGAGTTATGAAGTCCCCAACAAGACTACTCCATTCTGATACTATAACCTCTGTGCGGTTAATAGATTGAAAAGCCATTTATAGACGCTAGGAAAATGTATAAAGGCGCCTCTAGCAATCTCAATACATTCCACGCAATTCGGAGATAAGAGGTAAAAGCTTTGAATCAAAGTTCATCAACTGAAGAATTGGGCCCCCTCCGTGACATGCTTAAGGAGTTAAGTAATAGGTCACCAATACTTGGAGCAGCAATCTTCTCAGTTGAAGGACTTCCTTATGTGAGTTATTTTCATTCAGGTGTGGAAGAAGTTTCTGTTGCTGCAATGGTTGCGAGTATACAAGCTGTAGGTGACCAAACAGTTCAAACTCTACGACAAGGTAGACTAAAGACAATAATCATTCAAGGTACACTTGGGACCACTCTTACCGTGTATATCAGTGAGGGGTTCCTATTGACAGTCACTGCACCTGAAAATGCAAAGCTAGGATTGATTTTGAATGATGCTAGAAAAGCTGCAAAAGAAGCAGCTCACTTAATCCAAAATATTTTCTGAGAGCTCTTCGAAATGAGTGAATCATTTCCATTTAATCATCACCCATGTTGGTCAGAGGACCGTTCTCAACTTTGGGAGAGAATTCATCTACCGATAGCCAGAACATGTAATCTCAAATGTGCATTCTGTGAGACCCTAGCACCAGGCGCATGTCATACATCATTTCCAGGTGTTGCAAGGAGCATCATGACTCCAACAGTAGCCCTAGAAAGATTGGAAAAGGAAATCAACTCTAGACCTGCTCTGAAAATCATAGCGGTTTCTGGACCAGGAGACCCCCTATTCAGTAAAGGTGTTTTGGACACATTGCTTCAAATTAGGGAAAAATGGCCAGATAAAAAATTATGTCTTAGCACGAATGGAACATCGGTTTCAGAAAAGATTCGCAAAGTTGACAAGCTCAAACTAGATACCATTTCGGTCTCAATGCATGCCATCACACCAGAAACCGCATCAAAAATATATTTGAAAGGATTTGTCGATGGTAGGTCCCTCTCAGGTTACGAGTTGGGCGAAAAGGTAATAGACAACCAATTGCGGGGAATTGAACACCTTGCCGAGATGGGTGTACATGTAAAAGTGAATACGGTCTTGATTCCCCACACAAATAATGATGAGATTCCCGAGCTCGCTTTACAGATTGCTACTGCTGGAGCCAAGCTTCAGAACATAATACCATTGATACCATCTGGACAAATGAAACACCTGAATGGTCCAACGAAACAAGAAATTCAACTTGTAAGAAGGAAGTCATTAAAATATATCAGGCAATTCATACATTGCAAACAATGTAGAAGTGATGTAGTCGGAATTCCAGGTGATGATACGATACTCTAGGAGAGAATAATGACTTTCAGACATCCGGCGTCAACTAATTTTGTTATGAGGAACCAAATAGCATTTTTATCATATGGAAGAGATGCTATCACATCCTCAACTCTCTGAGGATTTGCAAATGCATCCATGAGGTCGGTGACGGGTTTTCCATATTGTTGTGTCAAATATAATAGGGTCTTTTCATTCTCACATTTGGATACTCTTAGAAAGTCATTCTCAGTTAGTCTTCGTTTGAAATCAATCCAGCAATATCGCTTCAATACTGACAGGAGTGCAAGGACCTCTTCCTCATTAAGCCCGATGAGATCAAGTATCTCACTTACAGTACGTTTTCCATTGATGAAATTCTCAATCTGCTCAAGTAGACTGTCAACCTTTCCAACTCGAAACGGAACCTGAACTCCACTTTTCTTTAAGCAGGGTACCAGATTCAAATCAACATCCGAATAGGGAAATTCCTTTAGAATTGTAAGAATAGACTCTCTAAAAGTCCTAACATCACCTTCAAATTTTTCCAGTCTATCACCGTGAGTGTGCTCAACTTGGGACAGTATAAGCTGTAATTTTTCGCGATACGGTTTTTCATCAGGTATCGGTTCAACCACCATAAGTACAAGAACGGTTTTGCCAACTTCAATTAAGATATCATAAGTTGCTTTCTTAATTGTTCTAATCGGGGTTCGAGCAAAAATTATTACAGCCGTCACGAATCCTGCGATAAGGTCTGGGTCAACTGTGAGTTCCGCATATGGAATATTGAGGATTGACTCTCCACCTTCGAGTCGAATGACTGAGATGTACTTGACTTTGGAAACATCCATTGCCATTTTAGTAATCCCCTCCAGTGCGTGACTCACCATCTCTCTTCAGTAACCCAATGGCAGAGGAATACAATGGTATGCTATAAGAATTACTACTTAGCGACTTATTTCGCATATCCGAGCACTCCTGCATCAATCAGATTCTTTGCTAAAGTTCGTAGAACTTCTAGCGTATATGGAAGTTGTTCTACTATTTGAGACAATGTAAGATTTCCATCACATAGCTCAACTAGCTTGACAAGTGCTTCGCCGTATACACCCTGCAAGAACATTGGTGGATCTGTTAGTTTGACTAGCTTTGTATCGGGACCCAATTTCTTCGTTAATGTAATCCAATTGTAATGGTCAAGCATTGAGAAAATAGCTTTTGCTTCATCTTCATCCAGTTCGGAAGCTTCCATAATCTCCTTCATTGAACGCTTCCCATTTATGTATCCAATTATCGTGTGAATTTTTTCATCGGTTTCACCTACACTCCATGGAATTTTGGAATGATAGTCTGGATTTGCTTCTGATTTAGTAACGATGCTCGGTACTAATTCTAACTCAAATTGTCTATATGGAAAATTTCCAAGAATCTGGAGTGCATACTCTCTAAAAGGTCTGATATCACCTTTCCAATTTTGAAGATGAGTTTCATATTCAGCCTCAAACCCCTTTATGATTTCTATCAATTTTTCTCGGTAGGGTGAATCATCCTCGACCTTATCTACAATAAGAAGGCCAACAACATAATCACCTTCTTCGATGATAACAACATATCCTTCTTTTGTGAATGTTCGTAACTGTCGATTTTCAAAAATTATTATTGCGAGAACAAAACTAGCAACAAGATCAGGGTCTACACTCATTGCCCGATATGGTATTCCCAAAATTGGCTCCCCGCCATCTCGTCGGACTAGAGATATGTATCGAATCTTTTTTTCGCTCTCAATGGATTCATTCATCAATTGAACACCAAATAATCATTACATATGAACTTACTCGAAATGTATGTTCGCCAAGTATTAATCAATGATATGGGGATAGCTAATAATTTCACGAAAATAAACCATATTCTGCTTTTCCGGTTTGCATCCACTCAATACCCACAATACCAAAATTGAAACCACATTCAGGACAAGTTCCATCAGAAGCAAGATTATTGCTCTTCAAAAAAACAGAGTATCTCTCTATTGCCAAAAAATCACACCTTGGACATCTTGTATTCTCATAGCTATGTCCCGCAATGTTACCGGAATAAACAAACTCCAATCCTGCTTCCTTTGCAACATCTATGTGCTTCTCCAAAGTTTTTGCAGATGTTCGTGGGAGATGAGTCATCTTATAGGTAGGAGCAAATGCTGTGAGGTGATATGGTGTTCTAGAATCAAGATTCTCAACTGTCCATTCAGCCATCTTTCTTGTATCTTCGATATGATCTCCAACTTGAGGGACAATGAGATTTGTAATCTCAATGAAGATGCCTTTTTCTTTCATCCGCTGCATACATTGATAGATTGGTTCAACTTTTGGCACTTCCATATATTCCCTATAGAAATCGGTATTGCCACTTCCTTTGAAATTGATTGAAGCAGCATCGAGAAAAGGAGCGATAGTATCAACTGCCTCAGTAGTCATATAACCGTTTGTCACGAACGTATTATACATCCCTGCTTCATGTGCAATCTTTGCGGTGTCATATGCCAGTTCAAAGAAGACTGTTGGTTCTGTGTACGTATACGTGACACCTTGACAATCATTCTTCTTAGCAAGCTTTACAATATCGCTTGGAGTTAATTCGCGACCAACAGGATTTTCTCTGTGAGCTGAATGATAGTTCAAACAAAACTTGCATCTGAAATTACACGAGGATGTACTTATGGAAAATGTATGGGACCCTGGTGCGAAATGGAATAGTGGTTTCTTTTCGACCGGGTCAGCAGCCATTCCATCAATAAGGCCATATACCGTAGAATATAATGTTCCATCTATATTCTTGCGCACTCTACAGAATCCTGTTTCTCCATCTTTGATGACACATCGACGTGAACATAAATCGCATCGAATGCCACTTTCAATGGATGACCAAAGCATCGCTTCTTTCATTGTACATACTATTCAAAGGGGTAGCTTATTCTTGTTTTGGTATGATATTTTATTTCGCTGGTAGATTTTAAAAGTAAATACGATAATGGTGACTTGGTTTTCTAAATGCCAGATGTAGGTGACTTGGCAAAGATAGGAGGAATTCTCCAATCCATAGAACAGAGAAACAAGGAATTTCTGGACAAGTGTTCTGACACAAAACTTTTGGCAATAAGGGACATCGTTGAAGCCGAAAAGATTTGTAGGACCTTAGCAATAGAAGCTCTTGATGATTCACTTATTGGACTTTCAAAGGGATTGAGTTGTGCTTCAAAAATTATTGATCTCAAATCAGCACTCCATTCACACGGTTTAACTGAAGAAATGGTAAGCGAGATTTCCAAGCTTCGTTCAGCGTTCATGCATGAACTGGTAAGACCCACTGTGAAAGGTTATCTCACAAATCAGGGACAACCACTCACGAAAGTTGAAACCCTTTATGCTGGGGCACAAAGATTGGATAGACTACTCGAAGTCATTAGATTTCTGAACCGGGTTCAAGAAGTTTAGTATAGATTATTTACTCTCAGGGGGCTTTGTGCTCAATACTAGTTTTGCATCATCAACAACTTTAGCAATTCCAAGACTAACATAATCTTCAGTCCATTTCTTTACAACGGCATCAGAAACACCAAGAGAACGGGCAATCTCACGAATTGTCATCTCTTGATTTTCTTCAAGCATCAGAAATGCCTTGGTCTTCTCTGTAGCACCCATCAATCCGAGATAAGCATCAATTCTTGATTGATTATAATTTGCACTCTGGATTGCGGCGTTCATGTCATTTGTGGCTCGTTCTAAAGATGCCCGAGCTCGTTCAAGTTCACTTTTTGTCCTTTCAAGCTCCCGCATGGTGTCACCAGATTCGAGTTGTTTTACTCTTGACCTAAGTTCATCGATTTCAAGTATACGTTCACTGGACACACCGAGATCAGATTCTAAGCTAGAAACGTTCCCTCTGAGCTCCTCGCATTCCAATTCTTTTCTAGTCAGCTTATCGCGTACATCACTCTTCTCGCTTTCAGATTCAGCCAGTCGCTCTTCAGTTTCTGATAGTTTTCTCTCAATCAATTCTTTCTTGGCTTCAAGGCTTTTAATCGTCTGACGAAGCTCGGCCATTGCTTCCGCGTCAATACTAGGAGTGGCTTTGAGTGTTTGAATAGATGCTTCCAGAGAAGCATTTCTTTCTTTTGTGGCTGACAAGTTCTTTTGAAGAGCAGCTATTTCATTCTCTCTATTTTGTATCTTTTCTTCAGCTAGCTCGACTTCCTTCATTAATTGTTGAACACGTCTTTTTAATTGGTCAAGCTCTTCTTGAACTTCTTTTGGAACTTCTACCTTTGGTTTCATACTGATTTCTTTTGTGAGGAATTCAACTTCTGTATTTGTTCTCTGAGTAAAGTCTTCAATTGTACCTTTCAAGGTAGCAAGTTCCTCAAGTGAATGACGCAATGTTTCTTTGAAAGTATCAGCTACTTCTCTGACTTTGTCAAGGATAGGTGTAGCCATGTCAGAGGTCAGCGTATGTTCAATTTTCGCAAATTCTTCATCTACAATGGATTTCACTTCTGTTTCAACATAGGTTGATTGGAGATTCGTTTTTGCTCTCCGTTTACTACGGCCAATAACATCCGTTCGCAAGGCGACTAAGTTTCCCTTCAGTCCTACTAAAAAGGAAAGGATTACAGGTATGAGGTCTCTCTCGATACGATCTATTGCTGTGTCTATCTCTAGGATGTTTCGTTCAACTAGGTTCAGACTTTCTCTCAAACGTTTTGTACTCTTCTCAATTTCCATTCTTCTACGAATCTGGTCTGCTGTTGCAACCTTGAAGACATCGGACGATATTCTACCTGAATCCACTAAATCTTTCCTTGTTTCCTCATCAACCCCAAGGTCATCGAGTAGTTTTCCAATTACATCATCATTGTCATCCTTTGAAAAATCCTCATCACCTGACATAAGATTACCTCGCTATACTATGTTTGTGCTAGAATAATACATAAAACTATTCGGAGTAGGAATCCTACCACTATTTCATGCCCGAGGTGACAGATTGCGACTATTGGTTGAGATGCAAGCTAATGTTCACAACAGAAGCTCAACTCGAATCAAGGATGGAAAGCTTCTCTGGCATCTCTTCACAGACCAGGATAATCAATTTGTCGAATCATTTGATGTTTTTCCACCTGCACGGGTTCTGGAAAAGGCAGAAAATAATATGGTTGCAATGATTAAGGTCCCTGAACTAAATCCTGGTGAATCATTTTCACCAACCGTCATATTGAGGATAGATACAATAACTCGGGATTGGTTACTTGAACCCAAAGCAACACCGAACACTGAAATGAAAAGAATCCGATCAACATATTGTAAATTACAAAAGTATTGGGAAATTGATGACCCAATTGTTCAAGAGATTTCTGAAAGAATTGCAGAATCTAGTGGAAATGATGAGTCCTATGCCCGTCTTGCATTAAAAGTAGTAAAGGAGCGGTTGAAATTGAAGAATCATTTGGATGTACGATATGGAGCGGCAAAAGCAGCATTTGAGAAAGAAGGAGATTGTGACGAGCATACAGATCTATTCATTGCACTTACTCGAACTGTTGGTATTCCTTCAAGAAGAGTGGTTGGACATCTATTTAGAGGAGGTCCGGATCCTGAACCACACGCATGGGGAGAGGTCTATCTTGAGAGCAAAGGATGGATTCCTGTTGACCCGGCTTTAGGCAATTTTGGGAATCTAACGGAAAATTATTTCTCAAGGATTCGAGAAGGTCTTATTTCAGAACGTCCAACGATCCAACTGAAAGTCAATAGAGGAATAACCGATATGCCATCATTAGATGAACAAGTAAGTATGCGTGTACTCGTGAATGGCAAAGATTAGAGATCCTGAATATATCCAGTAGTTTCTAGAGTTACAAACAATTCAGAAGGAAAACTCCAAGCAGCATGAGTATCAAAAATATAACATCGAACCTTTGGTAATAACGAAGCCTCAAGAGCAGAACGTAGTGTTGAAGCTAGATGATGTGTCACCATTTCACCATATGAAGCAACCTGAGGAATTGAATTAAAGAATCTCTTCGATGTACTGTCCATTTTTCCTGGTTTGTAATCACATACTTCTATTGTGCCATCGACACATCGAATAAGGTCAACGTGTCCTGATAATTGATATCTTTCAGACCACACAGGAACCTCAATAGCGATTGTATATGGGTCGTTTGTGAGCATTTCCGATAGTATTGAATGATCAGCTTGATACGAATTGTCACCAATTACCCTGTGGCATTCTCTAATCTTTTCTATCAAGTCGTGCTCTATTGTACGACGAAGATTTCCCGCTCGTTCAAGCTTCCTTCTTAGTTTTGTCCTTGCAGGGTTTGACATTTTCTTGAACTTCAAGCTTGAAGCTCTAGAATAGAATACATCAGTAAAAGGAGTTTTAGGTATCTTTCCGGATTGAATAGTTGTGAGATGGGCCCATAGAGAAGCACTGTCACCAGTTTCATTGCCAATCCGTATGTGATTGGATTTGTTCCATTGAAAACCGTAGGCTACTTTACCATGCTTGAAATCCCTTCGTACAATTTCATCATTGGACTCACTCATAGGAACACAAGACTATGTCAAGCACCAATCTTTTTAATGCACCGACATAATTTCGGAGTGGTGGTCACTCTAATGACATTCGCATTTATTGTATACTATCGCTTTGTGAAAATGGATGCTGAAAAGGCATCAAAGGCTAAGGAGTTTTGGAGGGAGTTTGTCAAGAATAATTGGCCAGAAGAACTCACAATAGTTGGTGATTACAGATATGCGTGGGGCACTGAGTGGAATGGATTCTTAGTTCTCGAGTCTAAAGAGCCAAGATTATTCTTTGATTTCTGGCCTCGATTCAGAGAAAAAACGAGATGGTATCTCGATAACACTAGAACAATCATTGGAGTAAAACGAGATCCAATCGAATGGCTACAGGATACATAAGCCCTACATAATTAACATACTCTAGTGCCATTCTAATCTGTAATAAACGAGGCGGAATCATATGGATGCATCACAAAAAGCGAGAGAGTATTTTCTCAGTATCTATAACTGTTCACAGTCAGTTTTCAAAGCCATAATGGAAAACTTCGATTTAGCTGAGAAAGATATGGTCCATCTGGCCGCTGGTTTCGGTGGAGGAATTGGTAAACGAGGATTAACCTGTGGTTGCATCTCAGGCGCAGTGATGGCGATAGGGGCAATCGAAAAACAGAAAGAGCAGGACCAAGAGAAGCACCTTGATGCATCATATGATGCCGCAGGAGAATTTGTAAAACGATCCAAAAAAGAAATGGGTTCAACCCTTTGTAAGGAGCTTATCGGATATGATTTATCTTCCGACTTGGAGCTGCAGGCAGCTCGAGATCAGGGAGTATTCAGAGATATATGTCCAACCTTTGTTAAACGAACTGTAAACATTGTATTGAGGTTGTATGATTAAGAAATACATATTCTTCGATAATCCTAATTTCCTCTGTGCATCAAAAGAAGGACCGATGGAAGAGGAAAGGCCACCGAGGGCCCATCCATCATGCAGGCTATTCTTATACAGCTGCGTCTTCCATCATTCCAACAATCCAGTCCACATCCTTCTCAAGGATGCCGTCACCAGATCTGAATACTACTAATGAACCTACTTCAGCATTGACAGCGGTTGTGAGTATTGCTCCACTGGGATATCCAAACTTACCCCTAAATCGAGTGATCTCACCCTTGTATCTACGGGTGTATAGACCAATCTCTTCTTCTGTTTGAATTCCTTCACCCTGAAACTGCGCTTTAGATAGATTTCCCTTCTCAACTCCAGTCAATAAGACTGAAGAGATATCTTTAGCGGAATCGTATAGGACCTTAGTTCCTCCATTAAGGTTCAATGGAGAAGTAGTGGCACCAGTTGCATCTTCCAGTGTTTTCAGGAATCTGCGAGCTACTCTGTCGGAACCGCGAATCTCAATAGTACCCCTGTCCATCTTTATGAATACATGTGCACGATCTACACTCACGTAATGCTGAGCTGTTAGATCACCATCTGCACTGTACGTGAGAACAGGTACTCTGAAACCTGCAACGAATTCACCTTCCACGGTTTTACCTTTTGCAGTAGCCTTGGTGAACCCTGATGTTATGTCATTCTTCTTCGAGGGTTTATACTCAATATCCCGTAATGCCTTAGCAAGTTTTGTGGGAGTTTCTGTCAATCCACTGTGACGATAGAGCTTGATTGCAAGCCCCATTCCACGTGGTTTGATGAGTTTCGATTGTTTCTTCTTGGATGTGCGCTTTTTCTTACTCAAGGTTGTTCATCTCGGTGGTTTTTCAAAGCCAGAATAAACTGACCTTTGCTTCCACTGGAACTAAGGCATTTTTCTAATATAAAGAGCACATCAAATCCAGACAATAGTGGCATACAGCTCCATGTATTACCCCAATGTATACCAGCGTATGAAATTAGAATACATCTCGACTTTACGGAATTTATGACCCTAGTATTTGGCGCGGATTGATATATGATGACATGAAACGAACGGATGTGCATAGATACACAAGTGACAGTCCCATAACATTGCTTATCAGGAAGAACGTAAATCCTGAATAGGAATCAACATTGAGAGTCTTATTTGTTCTAGGTGCAGGAGGACATACAGCTAGAGGGTTGATCCTCAGCAAACAAATAACGGCTGATGTCTTCTACATAGTGCCATGGGAATCGGAGCACACCAAGAAAAGAGTCGGTACAAATTATTTCAGTGTACTTTCACCAAGGTTTCGAGCTGGTGACAATATATTTTTGACTATTCTAAGAACACTACTCCTATTCATTCATGGTCTACTCCTTTTACTCATTGTCCGGCCTAGGGTGGCTATTAGTACAGGCTCTGGACTTACTTATCCGATCTTCCTTACGGCAAAATTCCTTGGCATAAAGACGGTATTCATTGAGAGCCCTGGTCGAGTCTATAAACCATCGAAAGCAGGAACACTCCTTCTTGGTAAGGTTGACCTGTTTTTGAGCACATGGCCTGAACTCTCTCGAAAATACAAAGAAATCGAATATATGGGTATGATCAAATGATTCCGGACATCATCGTTCCGAGGAGATTGTTCTTCCACAGAATCTACATTCCAAAGGGACTCTATCTCGAAGTGTTTCAACATCCTCAGATGTGAGAGATGCGCCACAATGAACGCATCTCCATTCAACAATTCTGGAAGTAAACTCTTGAATAGTAGTAGGTAATATTGCTTCATCATCTCCAGGAATTCTTACTGAATGTTCAGCATCATTCTCCTGAAGAGACCCTTCTACCTGAATTTCTGCTACTACATTCTTGTGGGTATACTTACCTTGAACTAATGCTCGTACTGCTCCTTTGAATTTACTATCGAGCCGATAGTTTAGATTTTCCATCAATACTAGATTTAATCTGAGCCAGAAGTGAGTTTTGATATCCAATAAGAACAATCAAGAGAACTACTGGGATCAACAGACACTTATTTGCCCTCACTATGGCACCACACTACAATTGGATAATCATCTTTGCTATTATTCTAACTTTAAAATATGGAATACCTTATCGTTGAATACTTATAGGGCATTTCCATTTTTTATGATGGCGTTTCTAATGACCGTCGTGCGATCTACCCAGTCACACCCACTCTATGATAGATTAGAAGAAATCGTCGGTGAAGACCGTCTGAATGATAATCAAATCATAATCTCATCATATAGCAAAGACTCATCCCATCTGACAGCAGAGAGACCGGGCATCGTTGTTATACCTACTAGTGTAGAGGAAGTCCAAGCGATTGTGAATCTTTGTCGAGAAACCAAGACACCACTGGTGCCAGCAGGTGGCCGCAATGGCATATGTGGTGCATGTCTTCCTCGAACTAAGAGTGCAGTGATGCTTGACATGGTAAAGATGGACAGTGTCGTCAACATTGATGAAGATGTTATGACAGTAACAGTTGAGGCTGGACTCAGATGGGCTGAACTCATCCATCGTCTTGATGAGAAGGGATACAAGCTAGGATTTAGAGGACCCTACGGTGGCAATGTTGGGACTGTTGGTGGATCCACTAGCATTAACAGCATTGGATATGCTGCGTCAAAATATGGACCGTCAACAGAGGGAGTCGTATCTGTTGAAGTTGTCCTAGCAAATGGCGAAATTGTCACAACAGGGACAGGATGGAATCCAGATGCCAAATTGTTTGGGAGATATTCTTCATTCTTTGATTTGACAGGCTTATTCCTTGGTGACCACGGAACACTTGGCGTTAAGACAAAAGTGACATTGAAGATATATCCAAAGGCAGAACATTATGCGTATGGCGATTTTGGATTCAAAGACTTGGAGAGTGCAACCAAAGCATTTCTTGAGGTCCAGAAACTAGGTTTCACAGAAGAACTGAATCTACTAGTTGATAGAGAGGCTGTTGAAACCTTCTTCCCAGGACTTCTAAATAGCCATCCAGAGATTAATGCGTTCTTTGCAGCTATCGTACAAGAAACAGATGAAGTCCTCGCAAGACGAAAAAGAGAGCTCATTCTTGAAATTGTTAAAGAACATGATGGTAAAGATTTGGGCAATTTTGCTGCTCAAATGCATTGGAGTGAGTTGTTCAATCTAGTACAACCACTCTACAACAATGGTTTTTGGTTGAATACATGTCATCTTAGACCCATTACATCAATACCCGAGATGATGGACAGAATTTATGCCATATTCAAAAAATATGACACCAAGAAACATGGAATCAAATACATAGCCAGTTGTCTTGCCGCCGAACGGGCATATGCAACAGGATGGGTTACCATTTTCCCGCCAACTCCTGAAAAGATGGAGATTGGACTTAAAATATGGAATGAAATGCTTGACTCGATAATAGAAACAGGAGGATGTCCGTACTGGAATGGGCTTCTCTGGGAGGGAAGAACAATTGAAAGAGCAGACAAGAATTTCCTGGATATTTACTGGAAAATCAAGAAAGCCTTAGACCCAGATAATATACTGAGTCCGCATGTCTTTGAAGGAGGAGTCTAAATGGAATTTCCAAACTTGGTCAAATATCAAGAGGATCTCTTCCTCTGTGGAAGATGTGGAGATTGCTCACTCGCCGATAAGACAGTTGCATCAAATAGGGATGTTTACTTTCCTTGTGCAATAAAGAATGTGTTGGGATTTGAGGCATATTCTGCAAGAGGGCGAGTAATGGTCATGAATGACTTAATCGAGGGGAACCTCGAAGTCAATGACGATATCGTGGATTGGCTTTATGCTTGTAACACGTGTAAGAGCTGTCAAGAAACGTGCCCTGCAACAGCGGAGGGGATTAGAATACCAGACATGATTGAAGCACTAAGGAAGGACTTGGTTGAGAATGGATTTGGTGTTGCAAGACATGATGTGGTAGAAGAATCAATAATCAACGAATTCAATCCGTACAAGGAAAGCCATGATAAAAGATGGGCAGTCTTTGGTGAGAGACAATGGCCTGAGAAAGCAGATGCAGTCTTCTATGTTGGGTGCACTGCTTCATATCGTGAAAAAGAGATTGCTAGAAAGACGGTAGAACTTCTAGACGCAGCAGGAGCAGATTATACAATCATTCAAGATGAGAGATGTTGTGGCTCGGTACTCCTTAGAACAGGTAGGACCAAATCCTTCGCAAATCTGACGGAACATAACATTGAAGCAATAAAGAAAACAGGAGCAACGAAAATCATCACTTCATGCGCAGGTTGCTACCGAACATGGAAGATAGACGTTCCTGAGAACGGCTTCAAATATCCCTTCAAAGTACTGCATATCACAGAATATCTGGATGATTTGATTCAGAATGGAAATATATCCTTCAGTGCTCCAGAGCCCATCAAGGTTACATATCATGACCCATGTCATCTCGGAAGACATGCCGAGGTCTATGAGGCACCACGCCGTGTAATTGAAGCAGTAGAGAATGTAGAACTTATCGAAATGGCTACTAACAAACGATATGCACACTGTTGTGGTTCAGGCGGAGGAGTCAAAAGTGCTTTTGGAGAGATTGCTGACAAAGTTGCAGCAGATCGGATCGTAGAAGCTGAAGAAACCGGTTCATCCATTTTGGTTACAGCATGTCCGTTCTGTCACAGAGGACTCGTAGATGGTGCAAAATACGCAGGGAGTAATATGGAAATCTTAGATATTCCAGAATTTCTGGTGCCATACATTACAACGAAAAAGAAAGCCAAATCTACCGAGAGCAAAATCAAGATTCGATTCATGGAATATCTATCAGACCATCCTAAGATATTTGAAGGACTAAAGAAAGGAGCTGTAATTGATTACATCATTGACAAAGATAGATTCCACGTTCTGATAACAGGAAAGAACAAGATTGATGTGATTCCTCATAGAGCTGAGAATCCCGATGTGGAATTGACATTTTCACCGAAAGCTGTTGAAGAGCTGGTATCAATTCCTTCAGAAAACGATTATGCGAAACAATTTGGTCTGTTTTTCAAAGAACCAACTGAGGAGAAATGGATCAAGTTCAATCTGAAAATGAATGTTGTAAAGCTACTCATGAAAGGCTATCGCAAGTTTGCACAAAAAGCAGGTCTAATCTAAATCAAACCGATTCTGGAGAAAACATCTTCAAAAGAAGATGCTTCAATTCCAAAATGTATGGTTGATACCGATGGCTCATCCTTCCTGACCCTTTCAATATTAGGTAAATAATCATCGACAAAGTATACCTTATTGAAATCAAACCCTTCATTTTCGTAGTTAGACAATATATGACGAACCTGATAGGACTTGGGTCTGAAATCAGCCATTATATAAGTAAAAATATCAAGAATATCCAACTTCTGCAGCCCCCTTACAACATGATAGTGATGATTTCTAGATGCTAGAGAGAATTCAACTTCGTTTTTCTTGAAATCGCATAAGAGATTAAGATTTTCAGTATGTCCATCTCTATGGATTATTGTATCATCATAGTCTAGAATCACTAGAATATCACTCATTTGTCCAAACCTTCCCATCATAGCTGAACAGTTCAAGCCAAATGCGCTCCATCTCCAAACCCCATTTCACATTAGGAGAGAAATCGTAATCAAATTCTTCTAATGCCATCATAACCATTAGTTCCGGAATATTAACGCCAGCAGTAACACTCATTGTTGTGGTTCCTTGGAGTCGCGGATTCACTTCCAGTAGAAGGGGGATTCCATCTTTACTCTCCTTAACTTGGATACCAGCGTTGTAAGACAACCCAAATCCTTCAACAATCTTCTCAGCAGTTTCTTTGATAGTGTTATAATTGGAATCCTTCGAAACGACACCGCTAGTTGTTATCCCCCCTGTCATTCTAGATCGAAAGCGTGGAACTACTGCGAAGGTCTTTCCTCTTCTACATAATGTATCCAGGGTATATTCTCTACCAGGTAAATATTCCATTGCAATCATTTCTTGAAATTCGTCACCAAGAATTGCTAGAACTTCATCCAGGGTGGAAAATATGCCGGTCGGCTTTTCCTCAAAAAACATCCTCTTTTTGTCCTTAGAAGCATCGAGTATTCTGAAACCACGTGAGCCATTTGAGTAACTAGGTTTGATTACAACAGGTCTTTCAGGATATCCAAGCCTTTTGATTTCGGATTCCAAATCTTCTGAATGAGTTGAGAATCCATATTGAGGAACTTCAATTCGGATGATCTTCTCACAATATTCCAATAGTTTTCGTTTATTCAACAACATATCCATTAGCTTGGGATCACTGACAATTAGTGCTGGTTCAATTCCTTTGTCTCGAAACTCACCAAAGTGTTCACAAATAGGCATCTGATCATCAGTTCGTATCGGGAGTATCACCTCAACAGATTCCCTTTCACAGAGTTCTAGTAATGCAGTTGGAAAAGCATCACTCCGATTATCAGGGAGTATATAATGGTCTTTGACAAAATATCTGGAACCAAGTCCCTCACGATAGTCTGACCCAACAATTTCAAAATCATACTTTTCACTAGACCGTAGAGCTTTAACGATACTTACGAATCCAGGAGCTGTCGAACCGGTTACCAAAACCTTGCATTTCTTCACTTAATTCACCAGTACGGAGGTTGTTTCAGTAGCATGGTGTTTCCCTCTTGAATTTTGTTAATAGTATTGAATTGTACCGAAAGTTATATCTTTTGAATCACTAGGAATGCTATCCTGTCAGGAGTTCATATTCATGGAGTGGAAAATAAAACGAGCGCTTATCATCTCAGCACACACTGATGATATGGAACTTGGAGCTGGGGGAACTGCAAGGAAGATGGTGGAAGCAGGAATCGAAGTTACGTTTCTAGTCTTCAGTGATTGTAGAAAGAGTATAGACACGTCCAGATTCCCCATAGATGCTCTTGAGAAGGAGTGTAAAGCTGCTGCTCTACACATTGGTATTAATGATGTAACTATTCTACAGACACCCGTCAGAGAATTTCCTACTTATAGACAAGACATCTTGGAGAAAATCTATGAATTCCGAAAGGAAAAGAAACCCGACCTTGTGATCTCAACATGGTATGGTGATTTACATCAAGATCACAAAGTTGTTGCAGAAGAAACTCGTAGGGCATTTATGAAGACAGATACTGGAATACTGTCATATGAGGTGCCTGGAAACTGTCCTGGTTTCACACCACAAGTTTTCATTCCTCTAACGCAAGAAGAGGTTGATAAGAAAATCGAGATGCTTCAATTATACAAATCACAAGTTGCGAGAAGAGGTTACTTTGAAATAAATGCGATTAAATCATTAATGGGATACCAGGGAAATCATATTGGATATCCATATGCAGAGGCATTTGTACAAGAGAGAGGATTTGTGGAGTCTTTTGGAACGTAATGTGATTATGACACCATGTTACATTTTTTTGAAAGCGTATTTCAATACATCAAGTAAACCAGAGATTGGATTCTGACCTCTATTGTAATATCTTTCAACATCAGGGTCTTCAAATCGCCAAGTACCTCTTTTCATCTCCATGAAGTAACCACGAAGCATTTGTGTACCATGTTGTTGAAGAATAAATCTTCGCAAAGCCCGGAAAAGGACAGCCCAAAAGGGTCGACCGACATAGTAGTTAAGACGACCTTGTCTGAAGACACCTTTTGAGGTAAATCCTGTGGTCAATTCATCTAAATTCATAGGAACTGGCCAAGTTCTCAATTCGTAGTCATTTGCCAAAGCTTTGATATTCAATAAGGTATCAGGTGCAATATCCCAATATTTCTTGATTTTTCTCATAATGGACCAACGGATGAATTTTCCTCCGCCCATAGGTAGACCCACCTTTCTTTTCTCTATCTCACCAATAGGAATTCCTGCGGCAGCACCAACGTGCTGGTGATTGTCAAGAAGCCACATCATCCTTGCGCAGTAGTTGGGACATGGGTCATTATCAACATCCATGATAGCTGCATAGTCAAGTTTGAACTTGTCAATTTTTTCAATCAGTTTCGGAATTGTTCTATCATATGCCTTTCCAATGGTATCAAGATCCCCTTTTTCTTTTCGTGGCATAACCTCTAACCAAATTTCAACTTCAGGAAGACTGTCCAACATTCTTCGAATTTCGTCAGATGAATTATCAGTTGAGCCATCATCAATCCAAATCCAGAGTTTTGGCAAGACAGTCTGTTTTCCAATCCGTTGGAAGAATCGTACAATATTATCGTGTTCATTCCAGAAATTAGTAATCAACAGGTATGATGCATCTGTGTGAACCGCAGTGCATGATTCTCTACAAAACCCACAATATTCATGATAAGGAAAATTATTCTCAGGCAGTGTCATGAGTATCTATATCCTCACTGGTTTTCTGAGGTGATGAAAACCTCTTTCTCGTTTCATATATGGAGTTGTCGCTTCTCATCATTTCCCGTTCAAGGCACTTTCATAAGCTTTAGTAATTACCTCTTCCTGATTTTCCCAAACGAAATTAGCTCTTGCAAAATTCATAATTTCTTGTGGATTATAATCATCCAAATCTTCAAGGATGTGAGGAATCTCAGCATACTCTTTGAATGTGTGAACATAGTCCAACTTGTGTAAGTCCAATGCAAGGGATTCTGTTAATATCACGTGAAGCCCAGCATGAAGATACTCATAGTTCTTGTTTGGCTCGCAATACTTATGGAAGGCGTGTTGTTTCCATGGAGTCAATCCTACTCTGTAATGAGTCAGTTTCTCCATCATCTTTTGGTGAGGAAAACCTGTGAGAGAATCAAAGTTGAGTGTTTCCAGCAATCCAGACATATTTCGATGAGGTAGAAACTTTGGAAGATTGAAGTCATTGCCAATGTATACACAACCCTCACGATCAGACTTAGGTGTAAGGCCACTCACTTCAGAAAGAAGAGGGTAGTTTTTTGTTACGCCTACAAATCGGGAGAGTTGTCTGTGTTCGGAGGCGATATTTTCACTTACTGTCAACACTGGATGTTCTTTGAGTACATCTTTCTCCCATTTCGGAATAGCGCGCGTTAAAGGTTTTACAACCAATCGCTTGAACAGACTTCTTGTTGAATACTTGAATAATTCTTGACTCCAATATTCGTGGTCATCATATACTAAGGGATATTCTGTATCAAGCATCATCGCAGCTGCAATTATGTTATGAGCATGAACCAAATCTGGTTTAATTTTGTCAATTGTTTTCAACCATTTGCGCCTAAATGTTGGCTCTATAACAAGCCTGATAGAATTCGTAATTGGTACATGATATGTTTCAGAAAAGGCATTGAGATTTTGACGTTGTACTAGGCCCCCCCCTAAAAATATCAATTCATGTCCCAA
>CAZSWP010000047.1:22628-25830 GCA_964610875.1 uncultured archaeon | reverse complement strand
TTATCAGGAAAGAACCTCAACTAATAGTTGTCAGTGGATGGGACCGAATCCAAGAAGCCACACCCTCACACTATAGACACAGGCTGGAGGAATTGGCACAGGAACTCATTTCACAACTTCCTGACAATGCTAACACCACAATACTGTGGTTCTCTACTCCGGTTCCCAGTGCATCAGCTTCGCAGGTATATGGAATGCAGACATTACTTCCGTATTATTCTGACACAGTATTCTCTCGGGTTGTGAATGAGCTGGTCTGGAATCTGCCTGTTGCTCCTACGAATATGGTGTTCTCTGACGACTGGTATCTCCCTGTAGACCCTCTTGCCCCCGCTTTTGATGATATACGCGTGATAGTAGAGATGACCAAGACTGAGATGAGAAGCAAGCTCTTTCATATTCCATCACTCTCGGGATGGTCCAGAAAGTTCAGTAACAGTGTATCACAATCAACCAGCGAACAGGACGGTCTTAACTATCTCCTTGATAGTTCGAACAGACAGCTTTTGAAGGAACTGGCGCTGGACCTTCTTCCTTGGATCAACGTCTCAAACACACTCACATCAGTGATGGACTCAGTGGAGAAACAGGTTCCGCGCGATTTTGTCTTGGAAAGTAGCCCTGCGAGGCAGAAAGCTCCAGAACTCACCATTCTGGATAGAGCCAGGTTCCGT
Source organism: uncultured archaeon (assembly GCA_964610875.1). Lineage (GTDB taxonomy): Archaea > Asgardarchaeota > Thorarchaeia > Thorarchaeales > Thorarchaeaceae > CAZSWP01. Next base: position 25,156 of record CAZSWP010000047.1, on the reverse strand, counting down.
CCAAAGATGGGAAAAGCTAGACTTGCTTACCTGTCAGCTACAAGTGGGAAGATAAACTCACGACGGGTATATCGGGGACACAACAAAATCAAGACAAAGCCCCTACCTATGACAACCGCACGTAGTATCTCTACGGATAAGCATCACCAAGAGATGATAGAAGGTCACCTGTTCACCAAGATTGATGGTGACACTATTGACGACATCCTTGTGGTAGAAGACATCGAGTATCCACAGAAGACCTTAGTCGGTCATTTTACGGAGGCAACTCGACGTACTCAGACGGGGGCATTCTGGTCAGCAGAGGACTATGAGAGATTACGTTCATTACTGCCCGCTCTTGAAACTCTTGAACTCAAGCATCTCCTCTTCAGACGACGAGGAGAACATACGGAGTCATGGGAGTATGATGACATAGCGAAAGAGTGGCTACCACGAGGTCATGTGGAGGTTGTGGCTGAGAGAGGGAGTTCCTTTGGAAGGGTCCGCTCATTCTGGGAACAGCAAGACTCGACTCTCTCTGAGAAGCCTAAATATACTCCAAGTCTTCCCGATTATGATAAGATACGACAGACCATCAGAGACCTCACATCACTGAAGAAGGAACGGAGAGCGGTCGATATCAGTCTACAGCCCGTAGATGATGTATGCCAGATCACTATGTGTGACTCTGATGACAATGAACTCTATTCCATCCGTGTCAAAGGCACTCCGGACCTTGTGCGAGTCCTTCGGTGGACCATGGGTGGACGTGCATTTGTCACAGATGAGGGGACGAGACTGACCTGGAACCCCTTTGAGGACATCGAGTATGGTGAGTTTGAAGCAATTCGTTCATTAGTCGAGACCAACGCTCCAAGGACTGCAGGAGCAATTGTTCCGCATACCGTGGATGCCATACTCGACAAGCATGGAGGAAAAGAGATGATATTGATTCTGATACACGACGAGAATGCATGTCCTATCGTCAGCAAGCGGTCCCAGTCACATGACAGGTGCTGGAGACTCCGCGAGAAGGATGGGTTTGCCCTGCCTGATGGACTTGATGGCCTCATGACAGGAAAAGATGTGTACGGCCTCTTGAACTCGGGAACATACGCAACCGGGGAACAGACATACTCGATCACGGTACGGGTTGATGAAACTCTGGAAAAGCCTGCAATCTACGTGTATCACGAGGACCCTTGGGTACGAAAGTTGTTGCGGGACTATGATATCTTCGTCAGTGCAATGGACGCACGGAGCTATCTGAGGACCGATGAACTCTGGGAGCTGTACTTCTCCGTGCAGAGAAACACGGTGTACTGGAACGCGGTATCGACGGTCACCGGGAAGAAATGGACCAAGTTTGACAAGTCTTACTCATTGAATCCCACTCAGGGGCTGGAAGAGGCCACACAGGAGTTTCTTGTGGTCATTGTGGACATCATCAAGCCTCATCAGATCAAGAAGTTTGGTGAAGTACGTGAGCGGATTGAGGACTTGCTAGTTTCACAGGGCTTTGGAGAGAGTAGTCCCCGGTGCAGACTGTTGGTTTCACGTGAAGACAGGGAGTTCACCATTGAACTGATACAGATTGGGGGAGAAGACGAGATCTCACTGCTGAAGAATACGTTCACTGTGAGAAAAGGCGATTCCGAGGAGGCGGTGTTGGAAGGGGTCATTGCAGAGATTGAGAGCGGGGGACTGTCACAGTATAACATTGAGAACATAGATGAGTTTCTTGATTCTTTAAGCGAACTGTTGGACCAGCTGGATGAAGACGACTAGGGGAGAAACGTAAGACAAGAAGTGGCGCCCCCGCCGGGACTTGAACCCGGGTCTCAAGAGATCCGTGCTCAAGACGTCGAACGTCAAAAACGTGACAGTCTTGAATGCTAGACCGGACTACACTACAGGGGCATATACACCAGTATCAGGCGATACCGGCTTCGTGGTTCGAATTGTGATTTTCTATTAAACTTGTCGGAGCGTATCAATTACTGCATCCACGAACGATTGAGTTATCTGTCTGACATATGTATTCGATTTGTAGAGAAATCACTCGATGATGATTGATTTGGAGTTCGGAGTCTTATGATAATATTCTTCTTACTGCTTCTGGGTATCTTCATCGGTCTTGGGTTGATTTCCATCTATCCAGACATCAAATGAAACTATTTTCCCTCTCAATTACTATCGACCTACCAGCAAAATCCTTTTTACCACATAAAGCTATACTAGAGAACGGCTCTAAGCTGAATAGTCCCCCGCTAGAGGACATACCAAATCTTCGTTTTAAAGAAAACCTTTTATGGGCACAAATTGCCGTCCGATTGCTCAGCAGTACTGCTTCCCATTCATGCGTGACCATATGTAGCGTTTCTTACAATGCAGTATCATGTGTGATGACTCTATGTATGATGCGCTAGAGAGGTCTCTAAGGGGCTCGTGGCGCAGATAGGTAGCGCAGCAGGCTTTTAACCTGAAGAGCAAGAGGGTGTCCTCTTGTATCGGGGAAGGGCCGCGGGTTCAAATCCCGCCGAGCC
>CAZSWP010000047.1:0-22618 GCA_964610875.1 uncultured archaeon | reverse complement strand
GGGAACAGAATGCTAGAGTGATTAGCGGGGCGGCTATTGCGGCAAGTGAGCATACTCGGATTTTCTGGGTCATGCCATGGGAAGCATATAGGCCCGTAGTAGTTTCCCCGTCCCAAAATGCAAGGGTGGTAATTGGATACCAACAGACTTGGACAATATGGGAGGAAATACACTCCTGCGTCCAAATCGTCCAATAAACAATGAACGGTGTAGCTCCATATGGCAAAGATGGAAGATAGACAAAAGTACTGGCCTGTTATAGAGGCATATTTTCAAGAGAAAGGACTTGTAGGTCAGCATCTGGACTCGTTCAATCGCTTCATACGAGAAGAACTACAACAGACGGTAGACAGTATTGGCAGATTGAACCCGAAAGTCGAAGGATATTATGTGGACCTTGGCGATATTGATGTCCAAGCACCATCAGTACGAGAGGCTGACGGTAGTGAACACCCCCTCTACCCGAACGAGGCACGGATACGAAATCTGACCTATGCGAGTAAGCTGTTTCTAAACATGACTCCTGTCCGTGAGGAAGGGTCTGTCACCACCCGCATGGAAACCATGCGAATCTACATTGGTGATCTGCCCATCATGCTCCGCAGTGAGAATTGTCTACTGAATGGGCTTTCAGACGAAGAATTGATTCAACGGGGTGAAGATCCAAAGGACCCCGGTGGTTATTTCATCATTAATGGTTCAGAGCGTGTTCTAGTGACACAAGAAGATTTGGCGCCTAATAGAATACTCATAGAAGAAGCAAGTAAGAGCTCCAGCTACACCCACATTGGCAAAGTATTTTCCACCTCTCGTGGTTTTCGCGCTCCTGTCACTATTGAACGCAAACGTACAGGCGAACTCCGTATCTCATTCCCCTCAGTCCCAGGTAAGATTCCCCTTGCAATCCTCATGAAGGCACTTGGACTGGAGTCAGACCGCGAGATTGCAGAAGTGATATCTGATGACGATGAGATTCGAAACGAACTGATTGTCACTATTGAACAGTCTGCTCCAATCAACGCGTCCCGAGAGGATGAGGATGAAACCACCCAAGAGAACGCCCTTGACTTTCTTGGAAAGCGTGTTGCAGTGGGACAGACAAAGGAATACCGACTGGCACGAGCAGAGAAGGTCCTTGATAGATACCTCTTACCCCATATTGGCACAGAGGATAAGCATCGTCTTCCCAAAGCATACTACCTCGGTCAGATGGTCGAGAGGCTGCTGGAACTCGTTCTCAATAAGCGGACTGCAGATGACAAAGACCACTATGCGAACAAACGCCTCAAGCTCTCCGGTGACCTTCTCATGTCACTCTTCAGAGTAGCACTGTACTCCCTCACACGTGATATTAAGTACCAGCTTGAACGAACTGCTGTCCGTGGAAGAAAACCGAACATCAGAACTGCTGTTCGTGCAGATGTTATTACACAACGACTGAAGCACGCACTTGCCACAGGCAACTGGGTCGGTGGAAAGGCTGGGGTATCTCAACTGCTTGACAGAACCAATTACATCTCATCATTATCGCATCTCAGACGTGTAGTTTCACCACTATCACGCTCACAACCGCACTTCGAAGCACGAGACCTTCACTCCACACACTGGGGTAAGATATGTCCTAATGAGACTCCTGAAGGACCAAACTGTGGTCTTGTGAAAAACATCGCCATGATGGCCTACATATCAGTAGGGACAGAAGAAGAGTCTGTAGAACGTGCATTACTCAAGGCTGAAGTAGAACCAATTGAGAAGCTGAAAGGCAAACGTGGTACAAAGTGGGCAGACGTGTTCCTGAACGGACGTCTTGTAGGTATTCATCCAGCACCACAGGTGCTTGCAAAGACAATCCGTCAGAAGCGTCGTGCTGGTGAGATACACCCTGAAACAAACATTGCATATTATGAAAACACCCATGAGGTACAGGTCAACTGCGATGCAGGCCGTGTCAGACGTCCACTCATTGTGGTAGAGAATGGCAAGAGCCGTCTCACTGACGAGCACCTCAGGATGATACAGGATGGAGAGTGGAATTTCTCTGATTTAATGCGTAACGGAATTGTTGAGTACGTTGATGCCGAAGAGGAAGAGAACACATTGATTGCCATGGCTCCAGAAGAGATTGGTCCAAAGACCACTCACATGGAGATTGTACCATCTACAATCCTAGGAATATCAGCAGCCCTGATACCATTCCCTGAGAGAAACCAGTCACCACGTAACGTGTACATGGCAGGAATGGCAAAACAGTCAGTTGGTGTCCCTGCAGCGAACTTCAAATTCAGAGCGGACACACGTGCTCATTTCTTCCATTATCCACAAGTTCCTCTTGTAAAGACCCGTGCTATGGACTCTATTGGGTATGAGACCCGTCCAGCAGGGCAGAACTTCGTAGTTTCAATCTTATCATTCGAAGGCTACAATATTGAAGACGCTTTGATTATGAACAAGGCCTCAATCGAGCGAGGTCTGGGCAGAAGCACATTTGCAAGAGTGTACGAGAGTGAAGAACGAAAATATCCTGGTGGTCAAGAAGACCGGTTCGAAATTCCGGACCGCAGTGTCAGGGGCTATCGTGCATCAGAGTCATACCGTAACCTCGGTGAAGATGGTATCATCGAAACAGAAGTTGAGGTACAGGGTGGCGATGTTCTGATAGGACGGACTTCACCTCCACGATTCCTTGAAGAGTACTCCGAGTTTGAGATCGCATCACCAAATCGTCGTGAAACATCTGTTGCAGTACGACACGGAGAGTCTGGTGTTGTTGATAGCGTCATCCTGACCGAAACCATTGATGGTAATCGTTTGGTCAAGGTAAAAGTTCGAGACCTTCGTATCCCTGAACTTGGTGATAAGTACGCTTCAAGACATGGACAGAAAGGAGTCATTGGATACATAGTTCCACAGCAAGACTGTCCCTTTACTGAGGATGGTGTTGTTCCAGATCTGATAATCAATCCACATGCGATACCAAGCCGAATGACCATTGGTCAGATTATGGAGATGATTGCTGGGAAAGCTGCAGGGATGTCCGGTGTGCAACAGGATGCAACCCCATTCTGCGGCGTCACAGAAAAAGAACTCTTTGACACATTGACAAAGCATGGTCTGAAGTATAATGGACGTGAAACCATGTACTCGGGCATCACAGGTCAGAAACTCAAGACCGATGTTTTCGTTGGTGTCATCTATTACCAGAAACTACACCACATGGTCGCAGACAAGATTCACGCTCGAGCGCGAGGACCTGTCCAGATACTCACACGACAGCCCACAGAGGGTCGTGCAAGAGAGGGTGGCCTTCGATTCGGAGAGATGGAACGTGATGTCCTCATTGGACACGGTGCAGCAATCCTGTTGAAGGGTCGATTGCTTGATGAGTCAGACAAGAGTAACATGCTCGTCTGCGAAGAGTGTGGCCTTATTGGTGTCTATGACAGAAACAAAGACCAATATTACTGTCCAATATGTGGCACTGGCGCGAAGATAAGTAGCGTCACAGTGTCTTATGCTTTCAAATTACTGATACAAGAGATGATGTCGCTCGGCCTGGCGTGCAGGCTACGACTGAAGGAGATGATCTAGAATGGCAGTGAGCACTACTAAGAAAATTGATGCAATCGAGTTCGGACTATTGTCACCAGAGGAAGTCCGGAAGATGTCCGTCGCTCAGATTGTTGTTGCGGACACATATGATGAGGATGGTTATCCCATTGAGAGCGGTATCATGGATCAGCGCTTAGGAGTCATTGACCCTGGACAACGCTGTAGGACATGTGGTAACCGTGTTGGAAACTGTCCCGGACACTTCGGACACATTGAACTTGCTCGTCCAGTCATGCATGCTGGCTATGCAAAGGTCATCCACAAGATTCTCAAAGCCATCTGTCGGGAGTGTAATAGAATTCTTCTCACAGATGACGAAGTGGACCACTTCAAGCGACTTTTCAAACGTTATCCATCTATTGGTCAGGCAACTGCAACACTATCAAAGGAGATTTTGAAACGGGCTGCAAAGACCAAGAAAGGAAAGACCTGCCCGCATTGCGAAGCCCCACAACTCAAACTCAAGCTGGAGAAACCGACCTCGATTTACGAAGTTGGTGAGGCTGGCTCAGTGAGACTAACACCTATTGACATCAGGGCAAAGCTTGAGAACATCACTGATGATGACTATCGACTACTGGGAATCAACCCCGATGCTGCCCGTCTTGAGTGGTCAATCCTCACAGTACTCTCAGTACCCCCTGTAACCGTCCGTCCATCAATCACCCTTGAGTCCGGTGTACGAAGCGAAGATGACCTCTCACACAAGCTTATTGACATCATTCGTATAAATCAACGCCTCAGAGAAAACCTCGAAGCTGGCGCGCCACAATTAATTGTAGAGGACCTATGGGAGCTCCTTCAGTACCATGTGACCACCTACTTCGACAATGGCGTCAGCGGAATCCCACCAGCCCGCCATCGGTCCGGTAGAGCCCTAAGAACCCTTAGTCAGCGACTTAAAGGTAAAGAAGGGCGTTTTCGTTCAAACCTATCAGGAAAACGTGTGGACTTTTCAGCACGTACAGTCATCTCACCAGACCCCAATCTCAGCATGAACGAGGTTGGTGTCCCAGAAGAGATTGCTAGAATCCTGACAATCCCCCAGCGAGTGACCGAATGGAACATTGATGAGATGAAAGAACTCGTCATCCGAGGTCCTGACGGACACCCTGGTGCTAACTATCTGATTCGAAGCGATGGTCGTAGGGTTGACCTCCGATTTGTCAAGGACAGGTCAATCATTGCAGACACTATGGAACCAGGCTTTGTGGTAGAACGCCACTTGGACTCGGGGGACATTGTACTGTTCAATCGACAACCATCACTGCACAGAATGTCAATCATGGCCCACGAGGTCAGAGTGATGCCTTACAGGACATTCAGACTGTCCCTCTACGTCTGTCCGCCCTACAACGCAGACTTTGATGGTGACGAAATGAACCTACATGTCCCACAGTCCGAAGAGGCACGTGCAGAGGCACGAGTACTCATGCGAGTACAGGAACAGATACTCTCTCCACGATATGGGGGTCCTATCATTGGTGCTTTGCAGGACTACATCTCAGCAGCATTCCTACTGACACGCAAATCAAGCATGTATACCCTAAATCAGGTGAACCAACTTACTGCAGTCACAGGATTTGAAGGCGAACTACCAGACCCTGCTATCAAAGCACCAGTACCACTATGGACTGGGAAACAGATATTCAGTATCTTCGTTCCAGAAGGTATCAACATCTCTTTCAAGGCTAACATCTGCAGGAAATGCAAGGTGTGCAAGAAGGAAGACTGTGAGTTTGATGCTTATGTCGTGATACGCGACGGACAACTCCAGTTTGGTGTTGTAGATGAGAAAGCCTTTGGTGCAGGAGAACCTGACTCATTGTTCCACCGTATTATCAAGGAGAAAGGGTCCTCTGCAGGACGTAACTTTATGGACTCAGTAGGCAAACTTCTTGTCCGGCTCATCACAGACCGTGGATTCTCCCTTGGTCTTGATGATGTCACTCTCCCAAGAGAGGCCTCTGAGCGAATCAGAATCATTCTAGAAGAGGCTGACAAGAAGGTCAACCAACTCATTGAAACCTACAGACGTGGCGAACTCGATGCTAATCCAGGCCAGACCCTTGAGGAGACCCTTGAGCAGAGAATCATGGCCACGCTTGCAGAAGCTCGTGACTCTGCTGGTGAGGTGGCAGGAGAACATCTTGGTCTTGAGAACTCCGCCGTCATCATGGCCCAGACTGGTGCACGTGGTTCACGACTCAACCTCTCACAGATGGCTGCTGTTGTCGGACAACAAGCAGTACGTGGTGAACGGATAAGCCGTGGTTACATTGGACGAACACTTCCTCATTTCGAACGGGGTGATCTCGGAGCTCGTGCGCGAGGTTTTGTTATTTCAAGCTATAAGAGTGGACTTGACCCCATTGAATACTGGTTCCACGCAGCAGGAGGCCGTGAAGGTCTCGTAGACACTGCAGTTCGTACATCAACATCAGGTTACATGCAGCGACGACTCATGACTGCTCTGCAGGACTTGAAAGTGGAGACCGATGGGACAGTACGTACTGCTCCAGGCCGGATTGTACAGTTCAAGTTCGGTGACGACGGTGTTGACCCAAGTAAATCAGACCACGGTCGGTCTGTGAACATTGATATTGCAATCGAGAAGGTGCTTGGAAAAGCAAGGATGGAGTAGGAGGTCAGACAGATGGCAAAGCAATCCAATCAATCAGCAATCGAGAAACATACGGAGAAGCGTTACGAAACGATGCGTGAAGAGAAACGCCTCCCTCCCCGGATTCAGGAAGAGCTCGAGAAGAAATTAGAAGGTATTGAGCTCACAAAGAAAGAGTTTGACCAGATCTGTGACGATGTTATAGAGTCCTATGAACGTGCACTTGTTGAGCCTGGAGAAGCTGTCGGTACTGTCGCTGCACAGAGTATTGGCGAACCTGGTACGCAGATGACCCTCAGGACGTTTCACTATGCAGGTGTTGCAGAACTCAGCGTTACTCAGGGTCTACCAAGACTTATCGAGATTGTCGATGCACGTAGAAACCCAAGTACTCCTACTATGAAAATCTATCTTGAAGATGATATCAAGGAGGAACGAACTGAAGCCCGTAGAATCGCGCGTGATATTGAGATGGTCCGTGTCGAGAGTGTGGCCAGCAACTTCTCAATTGACCTACTACGTCAGGCTATTGATATTCGATTAGACCCCGAGCTCATGGAAGATAAGGGTCTCGAAGCTGAAATGGTTGCTAAGAAGATACAAGACAAAATCAAGGCCAAAGGTGAAGTAGAAGTTGGCGATGAGAATACTGTGTACATTTATCCCGCCAGTGAGACTCTTGCTGACCTTCAACGACTGAACGATAAGATTCGCGATGTTCGTGTGAAAGGCATAACTGATGTGACCCACGTGGTCATCAGGAAAGAGGCAGGCGAGTATGTCTTGTATACAGAAGGCTCCAATCTTCAGGATGCTCTCGAAGTAGAAGGCGTCAACTCACACAAAACATACACAAACAACCTTCGTGAGATCTTTCAAGTGTTGGGCATTGAGGCCACTCGAAATGCAATCATTCAGGAGGCTATGAGCGTTCTGAACGAACAGGGTATGGATGTAGACATTCGCCATATCATTCTGGTCGCAGATATGATGACTGCAGACGGTTCTATCCGTCAGATTGGTCGTCACGGCATCTCCGGCTCGAAGCACAGCGTACTGGCACGAGCTGCCTTCGAAGTCACAGTAAATCATCTTCTTGGTGCTGGAATCACGGGAACAAGAGACCCACTCAATGGAATCACAGAGAACGTCATTCTCGGGCAATTGATTCCACTTGGCACAGGGGCAATTGATCTTCTCATGACTCCACAGGCTCCAACTAAGAAGAAGTAAGGTGTCTGGTTTGTGCAGGGACGGAAACGTTAAAACAGGACATCACTTGGAGCAAGCCTGTTCAGGGCTTTTATTAAGTCACAGTTCAAACAAAGCGAGGTCATATAATTGAGCCTAAATCAAGCAATCGAGAGCGCAGTAAGCACAGGAAAGTGCAAAGTAGGTGCAAAGTCTTCTATCGACGCCCTCCGTCGTGGAGAAGCAAAACTAGTAGTGGTAGCTGCTAACTGCCCAGCTGAAGAACGTGAGGACCTCGAGCGATACGCAGAGCTCGGAGGCATCAATATACAGTTATTCGAAGGCACCTCATGGGACCTCGGAGAGACTGTTGGTAAACCCTTCATGGTATCTGCCATTGCTGTGATTGAACCTGGTGACTCAAAGATCCTTAAGATGTTCTGAGGCGAGAGTCTTGTCGAAAGTACGACTCAGCATGGAAGACATGCAACTCATCGCCACATTCGAGAGAATCACTGGTGCTGCAGCAGTGGATGTAGTGATTGATGACGATGCTGAGCGAATCATCTTCGTTGTCCGTCAGAAACAGCTTGGAAAAGCGATTGGCAAAGGTGGTTCCAATGTGAAAGCCGCTGCCGAAGCCTTTGGACGAACAATAGATATTGTAGAGAACGCTGACTCTGCTGAAGACCTTGTAAAGAGCGCTTTAGCCCCAGCACGGGTTGAGAAGGTAAAACTCTCTGAGGCACGTGATGGAAGCACCATTGCTCATGTCACAGTAAATAACGATGACCGTGGGATAGCCATTGGTCGCGATGGCAGAAATGTTGCACGGGCGAGAATACTTGCTCGGCGTCATTTTGGTGTCGATAACGTTGTCATCACCTAATGCATTTCAGCAACATTTGACAAGCCTTTTAAGCACACATGAATCGATGAGCCCTGACTCCATGCAGAGCTATTCATACATGTTTGGCTCCGCATATTATTTAGCGAGGTATTAGAAACTTGACAGGTTCAAAGAGCCCACTTGGCGAGTTTGCCGCACGATCATTGCGTGCAAAACGCAAGAAGTTCCGCTGGAAGAAAGCCAGCCATAAGAGAAGAGTATTGAAACTACGGAAGAAGAGTGACCCCTTAGAGGGTGCTCCACAGGCTCGAGGCATCGTCCTTGAAAAGGTCGGTGTCGAGTCAAAACAGCCAAACTCTGCTATCCGAAAGTGTGTCAGAATTCAACTCTCAAAGAACGGCAAACAGATCACTGCTTTCATTCCTGGTGACGGCGGGCTCAAGTACATTGATGAACACGATCAGGTACTCGTCGAAGGAATTGGCGGTGCAGAAGGAGGCGCAATCGGAGACTTACCGGGGGTTAGATGGAAGGTTGTCAAGGTGAACGGTGTCGGTCTGGAGTCGCTGATATACGGTAAGAAGGAGAAACCAATCAGATAGGTGGTCGAGATGGCAGAAGAAGAGAAAGTTCCAACTGAGGGCGAAGAAGAGGTGGAAGCTGCTGAGGAGCCAGTTATGGTACATGAACCACCCGAACTATTACTCTTTGGCAAGTGGGACTCCACCCAAGTTGAAATTAAAGACCCCAGTCTTATTCGTTATATCTCTCTGAAGCCAGTCTTAATCCCTCACACATCTGGTAGACATGCTCACAGAAGGTTCAGGAAATCAAACGTGCCTATAGTTGAGAGATATGTCAACAAGCTGATGAATGCCGGTCGTAGAAAGGACAAGAAGACCCGAACTGGTCGTAATGCCGGCAAAAAGACCATGATCATCGGTGTGGTCAACCGTGCTTTCGAGATGATTGATTTTCGTACTGGCATGAATCCCATTCAGGTACTGGTCACAGCTGTTGAGAACGCAGCTCCTGCAGAGGAAACAACAAGAATCTCATACGGTGGAATGGCATATCCACGCTCTGTAGATGTTGCCCCCCAACGAAGGATTGACCTTGCGCTGAGATATCTTGCAGTGGGTGCAGTCCGAAATGCTCACAAGAATGCCAAGTCATTCGAAGAATGTATAGTCGACGAACTCCTTTTGGCATACAAGAACGACCCTGGTAGTTTTGCAGTGGCCAGAAAGGAAGAACGCGAGCGAGTCGCACGTTCCGCAAGATAAGCTACTCAAACGCATGAGTCAGCCCTTGCAAATATTTCGTTTTCAGAGCATTTTTTACCCAAAGGGGAAATTCGATAATACTCAATTACTTTAGATGATAATATAAAGAATAGACGAGACGGTGTATTATGTGGGAGCCGAAGATTGATGATTATGTCATTGATGAGAGAGGCATCCCTGCAGAGTACCGTACTGAGATATCCCATATTCAAGTCGTCCGCACCAACGATGGACAGTATACTGTACGTTCAAAGACTCGTGATTATGACCCAAAAGTCGACCTCTATACTCCTTGGAGCGACTGGAAGGTAGAGATCGAGAACACACTGTTGGCGAAGGCCATGTGGAACTTTGCACGACTGGTACTTGAAAAATCCACTATCGATGAGTACAGATGGGGTGCTGATGCGCGTTCTTTTTGATGCCAAAAGCATTTCTACTAGTTATTTTCATGCTGAGATATGCCCGATTTCCAGCCCCTACAAGCACGTGCTCGAGAAGACATTGAATCATGTGGTCAAGCTTGGAACGCAGTTCTTCAGACAGAATTTGGGAATAAGTTGGACTATGTGATCATGAAGGGGTCCTGTGTGAAACCCTGGGACTCACCAATTGATTATGTTCCTGTGTTAAGCGATGTTGATATCCACGTCAAAACAGTGGATGATGCGCCCATGATACTAAGTGAAGTTTCATTTGAACAGGCATTGGAGATATCTGAGTCTTTCGAGAAAGAGTTTCTCAAACGCCAACCTGAGCATTTACACATGCCTCGTACACAACTAGTAGATGTCAACAGATTGAAACAATTAATTATCTACGTTCCCCCACGACTTGAAAATGTTCAAATTCTCCATGGAAATCCAAAACAAGAGAATCCCCCATCTCCAGATGTCATTCGTGAGATTGATAGAAATAATATGCAAGAATTAGAAGAGGTTCTGGAGAGGTTACCTTTGAGTACAGTTGATCGTGTGGGATTTGATATCTGGTCACTTGTCAGGCGTATATGTTGGCTCGTGTCCCCGACACCGGTACGGTTACTATCACAACAGCACGAAGACCCACTGGAAGTATGGTCCTGGAATAGAACAAGGATCGCAAAAGAACTGAAAGAGAGTGACAGAGCTCACATTGCTGAACATTATGTTGGATTCTATAGATCTGGGTGGGACATGTTTCTCTCAGACTTCAAGAGCAACAAAGCATATCGCTCAGTCATACATCATGGATATCTCCTGCTAAAGCAGTGCTTTGAAGAAATGAAATTACTGTAGGTGTGAATGGTTGGAGAAGAAGATACTTGCATGGGTTGGTATCATATTCACTACTGTCTTTTGGTCCTCATCCTTGATAATAGCAAAGATAGTCTACGTACAATTGACTCCAATTCTCTTTGTTGCACTTCGGTATACACTTGCATGTCCCTTTCTCTTTGCTCTCTTGATGATGCGGAAGAAACATACAGCAACGAGGTCTGAGATAAAGACAAGCCTTCGTCTTTTGTTACTTGCAGGTATCACCGGCCCGTTTCTCTCTCAGATACTACAATACATTGGACTGAGTCTGACCGCAGCTGGAGAAACCCTTCTGCTACTGAACTTCACTCCTGTGTTCGCAGTAGTCCTAGCTACCCCTCTACTTGGTGAAAAGATCACTGCAGACAAAGTAGGTGGCCTTATCTTGGCTACACTTGGAGCTTCACTCATTGTCCTTGGTGGTACTCCAATAGAATCCTCAATTGGTCCAATACGGTTGATTGGTGATCTCATAATCATAGTTTCGACACTTCTCTTCGCACTCAATGGAATTGTTGGGAAGATGGTTGTGAAGACCATTGACTCTGTGTCTGTGTCTTTCTACAGTTCTCTATTGGCAGTGCCTTTCATCTGGACCTCTGCATTTCTACTGGAAGATACATCTATTCTTCTCTCCCTCAGTAGTGACGTATGGCTTGCAGTCACATGGGTTGCAATTGTGAACACATTCATCGCGTTTGTCTTATACTATGAATCAATGAAGTATATTGAGGCCTCTCGGGTACAGATTGCTCTCAACTTGATTGGTGTCTGGGGGGTATTGATGTCAGTACTCATTCTCGGCGAGAGTACAAGTATCATCCAAATTCTGGGTGGAGTGATTACAATAATCGGTGTTATAATTGCACAAAAAATGCAATCTCGGGGAGGCACGAAAATGACAATAGTGACTAGAAATCATGATCCAGAGGAAACACCTCCACTTGTAATGAAAAGAAATGATATCCTTCACGGTGAGAGAGGGAGAACGGAGTATTCAGGGTGGATTTTGTGTGAACACCCAACTGGTACCACAGGATGGGTTCCAGAACATTACTTGCAGGAAATAGATGATAGTTCTAGTTCCTTCAAGTCACTACGTGACTATAGTTCCTATGAATTACCAGTACAAAAAGGAATCAGAGTTGAAATAATGTTCACAGAGAGTGCTTGGGCATGGGTGAAGACTGAAACAGATGTTGAGGGATGGGTGCCCTTGGAGAATCTTGACTTAAAATTGACTTAGAAACATTATATTTTCTAGTTTAGCTAGTAACAATTTGTGACCTATTTTTGTGACCCTATATCGTGGCTTCGTATTATATACTATTTCTGAGTAGTAATTATTGTGAACAACAATGGCGTTTGCAAAGAACACAACCCGGAATCACGGAACACAGAACAAAGCTGCAAAAGCTCAGAAGACTGATGCTCTTGCTTATGCATTCAGAACTGTTGTGAGGTGAAAAGAACATGGCTCTAGCTAAGGACAACAAGACCCAGCGCAGAATCACCAAGCGTGCTGGCTCTACTGATGCTCTAGCTTATGCTTATACTTACATCAGGAGGTAGATCCTGATGAAGGTGAAGCATGAACATCTGGTGAGAAATGATAATCTCACCTTACACAAGACGTCACAAGGACCTTGCGAAGGTTGTGACCTGTCAAAGGAAGACGTGCTCGTGTTAGAGGCAACGTGAGCACTTTTTTTCTGTATCTACTTCTTACGAATACCAATCATACTGCCAGTGACTTTTTCAGGCGATTGTCTTTGCGTTAATCTACAAGAAAACCAATCAATCTGATTTCCCTCAGGACAATTAATCGATATATGAGAGGTCACAAAATATGGATTGGCTAGAAAAACATCGAATCAGGCAGGACTCAAAGAGCATTGCGTTACTAGCAGTCTTCACTGCCATTGTCATTGCTCTGGAAGCATTTCCTATTCCTGGAGTGACCGATATTCCAATTGATCCTTCTGGTAGATTCACACTTGACCCCACAGGTATTCCTATTGTCATTATATTCATAGGTCTTGGCTTTGTGTTCTCTATTATTGCAATTACTGCCATGTGGGTTGCAATTGGCTACAGAAATTTTATCGGTGCCGCCTTCAAGGGCTTTGCCGAACTCTTTACCATTTTAGGACTTCTCTCTGCAAGACTCATCTCCACTCGTCTTAATCTCTCAAAGAGATCGAGAGTGCTAGTCTTTGTGATATTTGGCACCATTTTTAGGGATACTGGGATGTTTTTCACCAATATCTTTCTGTTACAACTCTTTTACGGCCTTCCACTTGATGCGGCAATTATTGGTTCAGCTGCATACCTTTTCTTGAATACGATTCAAGCAATCATCAATATTATGGCCGGAATCATTCTCTATCAATTCATTCCTGAAGACTTGAAGGCACAGGCTGGGCTTGGTGATGGAGCAGACATGGCTTCAGGACAGATTGAGGAACTATCCAATGAGGAAATCAATGAAGAATGAACCAGAGTATCCTGAGCAGTATGGTATTTTCAGTAAGAGAGTATACACAGCCACTAATTCACTATAGTAAAATCTCGTGCTTCGTATATATGCATGAAATACAATGTATGAAGGCAGAACCATACGTCTTAGAAGACTAGAAGCAGAAGATGCTGATGCAATTTTCAAGAAATGGAATGAATACGAACTCAGACAGTACTTACCCAGTCCATTTCCTAACACCAGAGAAGATATCCAGAATTTCATAACCTCAAGAAATGAGGCTTTCACTAACAGAACTATCTTCACGTACGGTATTGAGGATAAGACTTCTGGGAATTTTGTTGGTTTTATCGATCTCACTAACATTACATGGGTCAGTAGCAATGGCGAAATTGGCATGTTTGCCATCCTAGACCCTGAAGAACGTGGAAAAGGATATGGAAAGGATGCCATGCTTGTATTTCTCGACTTTACATTCAATGTATTGGGACTACACAGCATCTATTTGCATGTTGTTGAATTCAATGAACATGCTATCAAATTCTACGAGCAAATTGGCTTTCAAAATCAAGGTCGATTACGTGAGGCCGCCTATCGTAATGGTAAGCGATACGATATTGTTCTTATGGATATCCTAAAGCGCGAATTCATTGAAAGATACGGAATACTTCCAAAATAATGGTATATCCTCTTTCTTTTCATATTCAATACAAGCACAGTGATTATATTCTCACGTGTTCTCATCAAATTGATTATCATGTCTGAAAGAGTTCTTGTCTGTTATGGGACACGATATGGTTCTGCAGGTGAGATTGCTGAATATATTGGTAAAGTCTTGCAAGATCTTGAGTTTGAAGTTGATGTTATCAATCTGAAGAAGGAAAAAACTGCTGACTTATCCCTCTACTCAACGGTGATTGTCGGAAGCGGAATAGCCGCGGGGCGTTGGACCAAAGAGGCAAAGAATTTCCTAGAGGACAATTCTAGTACTCTTGCAGGGAAGCGTGTTGCGTTATTTGTATCATGTCTATCTGCAACTGATAAGGAACAGTGTGAAACCGCCAGGATGACCTACCTTGAAGATATTGCAAGAGAGTTTCCTGATAGCCAGATGATTGCAACGGGGCTCTTTGGTGGTCGTATTGACCCTGAGAAAGGGAATTTCTTTACAAAACGAATCATGAAATCACTAATCAAACGAATGGTCCCCAAGGACGAAGAACCTCCTGAGAAGGTAGATTATCGGGACTGGGACATAATCAAGGAATGGACACGGAATCTGATGGGTGTATGAATTTCTACACACGCTTGCAACTAATCATAAATATTAATGATAAGATGCCCATCCGTTTCATGTTGGACTAATCATGACGATCATTCGTGAGTATCAAATTGGAGATTTTAACTCTGTAGCCAGACTTATAGCTGAACTACGAGTTTCTCTAAGTTCTCTGAAGGGACTATCCAAAAAACCTAATGTAGCCTCTGCAAAAGAAGAACTCCAGGAGTTTCTTGACGCAGAATATCCAATCTTTATTGCCGAACTGGATGGAGAAATAGTGGGTTACGCTGTTTGTAGGGTAGATAGTGATGTTGTTTGGACTGAACAGATGTTTGTACATCCTGACAGCCGCCGAATGGGTATTGCATCCAGCCTCTATGGAAAAATCGAGGAGTTGGTGAAAGAACTAGGTGGTGAAACTGTGTACAACTGGGTCCATCCAAACAATGATACAATCATCGAATTTCTGAAGCAACGCGGCTATAATGTTCTTAATCTCATCGAGATTCGTGGTCCTTGGAAGGGTGAAACACCACAGAAACAAATCACTGTTGACAAACACGAGTTTGAGTACTGATTCTAGTGTCAAATCGTTCCAAAAACCACCAAAAAATACTGGATAATACGTCCTAGCCAAAAGCTTTAAACATCAACCTCGGGAGTGTTCGCCCACTCACATGGTGAATTCCGCGCTTAGAGCGCAGGCCGATTGTGAGACGGAATATCTGATTACAGATATAGACGTGGTGAATATAAAATGAGCAAAAAGGATAAGGAGCACCTAAATCTTGTCGTAATCGGCCACGTCGACCACGGTAAAAGTACTATGACTGGCCGATTGCTCTACGAGACCGGTGCCGTAGATGAAAGGACATTCCAAGCACACAAGGCAGAAGCGGAAAAGCTCGGACGTCCATCATGGGCTTGGGCATTTGCCCTTGACAGACTCAAGGAAGAGAGAGAAAGAGGTCTCACCATTGACATCGCTTTCTTCAAGTTCCTTACTGACAAGTATTACTACACAATTATTGATGCCCCAGGTCACAAGGACTTCATCAAGAACATGATTACAGGCGCATCCCAGGCAGACGTTGCACTACTTGTTGTGTCTGCAAAGCGCGGTGAGTTCGAGGCTGGTATTGGCCCTGGTGGTCAGACAAAGGAACATGCTTACTTGGCAATGACCCTCGGTGTTCCATCAATGATTGTTGCAATCAACAAGATGGACGATGAGAGTGTTGAATACAGCCAAGACCGATACAATGAGGTCAAGGACGAAGTTTCGGGCTTCCTGAAGAGCATTGGTTACAAGGTTGATAAGATTCCATTCATTCCAACCTCTGCACTATCTGCAGCCAACTTGAAGGAACAGACCAAGGACATCACACCATGGTATGAGGGCCCATGCCTGCTTGAGGCTCTCGATCTGATCGAGCTTCCACCAAAGCCGATCGACAAGCCTCTCCGTGTACCAATCAACGATGTCTACTCAATCAAAGGTGTAGGTACAGTCCCAGTCGGTCGTGTTGAGACTGGTGTAATGAAGTCCGGAATGAAGGTCACATTCATGCCACCCAACAAGACTGGTGAGGTCAAGTCCATCGAGATGCACCATGAGATTCTACCAGAGGCCGTTCCTGGTGACAATATCGGGTTCAACATCCGTGGTATTGAGCGAAAAGACCTTGGTCGTGGTGACGTTGCTGGCCCAACTGACAAGCCACCAACAGTCGCAGTCGACTACACTGGTCAAATCATGGTCATTCAGCACCCAACCGCAATAACTGTGGGTTACACCCCAGTCATTCATGCACACACTGCTCAGGTCGCTTGCAGGTTTGACCAGCTTCTCAAGAAGCTCGACCAGCGCAGTGGTCAGGTCATTGAAGAGAACCCAGATTTCGTGAAGAAAGGCGAGTCAATGCATGCTAAGCTTGTGCCATTGAAGCCAATGGTCATAGAGAAATTCAAGGACCTACCTCCACTGGGTCGTTTCGCAGTACGTGACATGGGTATGACTGTGGCTGTAGGCGTTGTCCTAGACGTTACACCCCGTTAAGCGGTAAGATATTATAGTTTACACAGAACCGGGCTTGCAAAGCCCGTGTTCCTTACTCTTTTTCTATGAGATGATTATTCCAAAGTTAGATAGACTATGAATAATATTTACTACAGAGTGGTTTGAATGGAGGAGAAGTCCCTTGTATCCAATCATTCTTCGTATAATAAAATGACGATAGCCGTTCTAATAGCCCAAGCAACAATTCATCTTGGAATGGCTGTAATCGCTTTTCTCTCAGCCCAGCCATACAATGACTCAAATCCAAACTCTTGGGATACATTCATGGGAGGATTGAGCATGCTAAGTATGATTATTTTCCTTTTATTGGGATTACCTTCTCTCTGGCTTGCCTTTGAACTCTGGAACAATCAACAGCACAGATGGTTTCAAGCAACATGGGCTTCAATCCTTCTCATTGGTGGTATTCCCTATATTCCAGCATTTCTCAGTCCATATAGTCCCTTTGCATTATTCGGACTGTCACTCATTGTACCAGCAGTTGTACTTTTCATATCTTTATACAAGACTTCTAGCGATGGTTGGTTGAGTGGCAGACCATATCCAGAAACTGGCGCATGAATACCGCCTTACTGCTTGAGTAGGAATTATTTAGACTTTCGATTTCCTACTATGAGGTTTACAATGAGAATTAGACAAGGACGTCCCGATGACTTGGAGGCTAGTCAAGAACTGGCTGTCTACGCATTCTCAATCCGGAGAACCCCCGACTGGGAAGAGACCGATGCCAAACGCTACGACAAGACCTACAATCAATACTGGTATCTCGAAGATGATTCGCAGAAGCCAGTTGCTATGACCAGATTGATTCCTTATGAACAAAACATACGTGGTGTCTGGAAGAAGATGACTGGCATCTCAGCAGTGGCAAGCGCTCCTGAAGTACGAAGAAAGGGGCACATGCACAAACTACTGATTACAGCGCTCAAAAATACTAGTGAGGATGGATACGCTCTTAGTACCTTATACGCCTTCAAGGACTTCTTCTATGTGGACCTCGGCTATGTGAAACAACCACCTGTATTGAATCTGGAATTGAACCCCCGTCAGTTGTATGACCGAAAGATGCCAGCTGGGTACACGGTACAACACTTCAAACAGAATGAACGAATGAATGAATGGAAAAAGGTATACAATGAAGCTGTAAAGGACATCAATGGTGCAGTGAAACGAGATGAGTTTCGATGGACTGATTATGAGTATGAATCATCAGGAAATATTGCAATTGTCTATAGCAATGAAGGCATTCCTGAGGGAGTAATGCTATACCAGAACAAAGGCTATGGTGAATTTGGCCATATTGAAAAAATTGGTGAGATGAGGATTGCTGATTTCTATTGGACAACTCCTCAGGCGAGAAGAGCCTTACTCCATTTCATTTTCCTACATAGCGACCAGATTGTGAAAGTCTACATACCTATTGCTCCTACAAATAATCAGTACGTACACTGGTATCGAGACATGAATATTCCAATTCTAAGAGCACACAACACTCCACTTGCTAGGATCGTTGATATCAAACAGGCACTTGAAGGAGTTAGCATCCCGACTGTCGGTGAAGTACGACTACGTGTAAAGGATGATTATATCGAAGAAAACAACCAGACTTTTCGTATCTATGAAGAGGATGGCAAGCTTTCTGTGGAGGCTACCCGTGATCAATCAGTTGATACAACAATCACGATTCATGGTTTGACCTCTCTACTTTATGGCTCTCTATCAACAGAACAGGTAGAAGGGCTTGGTCATATTACTGGAGAAACACCTCCCGAGTTCAAATCATGGTTTAAGATGGATATACCGTGGTTGACTGACAGTTTCTAAACTAAACTTGTAAGAAACATCATCTTTGCCGTATCACGGGAATCATATACTCACATAAGCAAGTTTGGTTGGTAGAATCATGGCATCTGAAGATTATGAGAGGAGTATGTTACAGAGAGCCAGAATAATAGCAATAGTGGTATTGCTTTTGATTGCATCACCTGGCCCCTTGATTCTGTTTGCATCACGCCCTGATATCACACCATGGCTATTGGTACTCTCAACCCCTATTGTCATTGTATTTATTATCGGATTTCGAAAAGTCATAATGAGTCGCGATTCCTAGACATCTGATTTTCACATTGGGAGATAACCAGTTTTTACTATTAATTTCTCGTTCTGAATGCCCTTGGAAATAGTTTTGAACTAACACGTTTTTAGAATAACTGGAGATTTGACACATGATATCTGGTGATAATTATGAATGGGAACAGGACTATCAAGATGAATCAAGCCCTTTTCGTTGGCTCGTATTCATTATTGCACTGATCTTGGGCTCTTCTCTGCTCATAATCTACCTTCTGTATGTACCCCCAGAGAGCACTCTCATCAGTGTGTTCTTTCTCTTTCTATTACTCTTCTTCATGCTGTGGGCTGCTTTCCGATGGGCCAGAGGACGCTCTCTCTCATCTTCTACCACTGGTGATGAGGACATACTTGAACCAATGCGTCAGCATGCATTGCCTGCTGAGCAGGTGGGATTGGGCATGTTTCGTTGCCCAGACTGTGGAATGTCCTTTGAAACAACAAATGCACAACCTGTGGATGATAATGTCGTCCTATGTCCAATATGTGGCGTACGTTTGTACATCAAGTAGACCAAGAAATCAGCACTACAATATATCATCTCTACGATTCCCGATGAAAAAAAGGAAAAGTTGAATGTGGACTTTTCAGAAGTCTTGGTACGCCAAGACTACTCAATCCACATCTAGTAGTATGACTACTCGATTTTCAGAAGGTCAATCACGTCAGTGACGCCAGTTGTAATGACTGCAATCTACGATGAAGACCCATCTTCGATAGATAGTAGGGACATATCATCACTCCTCAGCAATCTGGTCTACTTTGACTACAACTATCTTCGTCTGGCGGTTGACAGACAGTACGCCATGGAGTACAAGAGCGCATGGAACACAATCAGCAACAATAATGCAGTGATGAAGGGAGTCACAATCATTGTCGGTGGTATCCTGTTCTGCTATGGTGCATATCTCTCCGGTACTGGCATAGGCGCACTTGCTGGAGTACCAACTATGGTCTTCGGAGCAGACATGATACTGGGTGGTACTGCTGATGTGCATGTGCTCGATGAGGCTTTGACCTATGGCTTGAAGAGTGTAGAGAGTGGACTTGGGTATGACACCGCATACATGGACGAGGAGAGCTTCAGTTTCTTCAGGTTCACCAGCGACCACATTACAAACCTATTACTGACACAGGTGACCTTCATGATGATCTCTGGAGCTCTCACAGGCTTCCAAGGGATACGAAATTTGATATCTTCTCTAAGAGGAACATCTAGTTCGACATCCACAGGAGCAAGTAGTGCTTCAAATCTGCTACCCGTTCCTGAAGCAAATGGTCTATTAACCACTAGCGAAAGTTTCCTTGCAAGACTAGAATCACTCTTCAAAACAGCTAGTGAACTTGTAGCCTTCCAGTATATGTTCAATCTACTCAAACATCTTGTAACAGGTACTGTAATGCTATATGGATTCTCAGCACTTGGACGTGGACTTGGTGACGAATCTTTCACTCTAGGACTCCTCTTCCAGTTACTCTTCATAGCAAAGATAATCCATAGTTATCGTTCCATTGAGAACGCAATATCTCTAGAACAAGAGAACACGAAAGTATCCCCTATGGAGACACTAGACGAATACGGCAGAGTAGTAAAGATAGACTATGCTATAGTGAGAAATGTAAAAGCTATTGAGGCAGGAATGAGACCCTATGAGTTATTAGCATTAGGTCTAGAGATAGCCTCAATGACGATGATACTGGCGTGTGTTGCGCCAGTTGTCATCTCATCACTGTCTTATTGAGAGGTGACTATGATGCCAAAGAAGATGACTCTTGAAGACTTGGAGAAGGTCATGGAAATTGAGGACTTCCCAAAGAGAAGCAAGAAACTGAAAAAGGTAATAGAACAGGTCATAAAAAAAGAGTTAGTACTTGAAATAGATGCTCCATCACTAATCATAGACTTAGCAAATCTTGCGTTTCAGAAAGGTGACCTTACCACCGAGTCTTTGGTCACTCTTTATTCATTGCTACTACCCGAAGACCAGAGGAGAGTGGTTCCAAAAAACCCTCTAATATCTTTTAATGACATGTATGTTCATGCTTTTGAGTTTCTTCAAGAAAACAATGTATTAGAAGATAGAGAGAAACTAGAATATTGTGAAATTGGTGACCTTTTCATAGGCAATAAGAGTATAGTCAGAGGGGGGATGCTTCTCTTCACAGATAAGCGAATGGTTCTCTTTGGCAGAAAGGGGAGTCCTGCATTCCATGATAATGAGGTCTATCGTCTGACCTATGACGGCTGGGAAGAGCGTCCTGAGGTCAACTGTTTCGACTATATCCGGTATGATGATATCGAGTCGGTCGAGCTAAAATATGGGTCAAGTGTCATCATAAAGCATAGAGCAAAGTATCTCAGAGAGAAAGGTACTACTCTCTATGGTCCACTCTTCTTCAAGTTCGACCTTCCAAAGAAGGTAGAGACAAGGACTGGTGTGCTTGAGAGCGAGATCAGGTTGATGGACTTGGTTAAGAAAGATAAGCACAGATACAACAAGGCAAGATGCGAGGAAATCGTCAAACTGCTCCGGACAAAGATTCACTCATCAATCGAGATTGAGTGAGGTATGTATTCCTCTCTCCAGCTACGAGCTTAAATACCCCATACAAGACCCCCTGATATGACGACCACAGACATCCCCGAACCTGACGAGATGCAACGGGTGCTCCTTGTCCAGCCTTCGTTTCGCTGGCCGAGCAAGTCCCTCAACAGCCATCATGCCATCCCACTGGGGTTACTCAGAATAGGCAACTGGCTACAGCATGAGGGCGTGGATGTACGTCTTGCAAGAGGTAATACACCACAGCCTGACGGCTGGACACCCTCTGACCTCTTCATCACCAGTCTGTTCACCTACTGGGCTCCAGAGGTCACTGACTCCTTCGACTTCTACACGGCTCAGTATCCAGAAGCCAAAGCCTTTGTGGGTGGCATCCTTCCCCCCCTTGCCCCTGACTTCTGTGCAGAGCACTATGGCGAGGAGTCAGTATATCGAGGACTTCTCCAAGAGGCAGAACCCTATCCCCCTGACTACTCCCAGCTTGACTCACAGCCAAATCTACAGGTCTGCATCACCACAAGAGGTTGTATCCGCAGATGCAAGTTCTGCTATGCATGGCGTCTTGAGGGACATATCAATGCCTATCCCATTGAAGATGTGGTGGAGTGGACCATACAGGGCAGGAAGCGCAGGGTGGTGCTCTATGACAATAACTTTCTCGCTCATCCGCGAATCCGAGAACTCCTAGAGGCACTGGCAGAGATACGCATTGACGGCAGGGTGGTCAACTACGAGTGTCAGAGTGGGTTTGATGGACGTATCTTGCAGAAACAACCCCAACTTGTGGAGTACCTGAGACAGGCACGGTTCAGACACCCTCGTATCGCATGGGACGGTCCCATGAGTGATGCTGACGACATTGACCAGCAACTGCAGGTGCTTGAGGATGGTGGCTATACCCGTGAGAAGGTTCAGGTGTTCATGCTCTATAACCACGAACTGACACCAGCTGAGATTGAAGAGAAACGGTTACAGTGCTGGGACTGGGGCGTACAGGTGATTGACTGTAGGTTCAGACCCCTCGACCAGATGCACGAGAACTACAAGCCACGCAGCAGAAAACAGACAGGGGATGACTACCATATCCATGAGGGATGGACTGACTATGCAGTGAAACAGACTCGGAAGAACTTTCGCAGGCAGAACATATTGATCAGATACGGCAAGTACACCTATCACTCCAAGTACTTCGAGCGGAAGAAACTGAGGGAGCAGTTACCTGATGA
>CAZSWP010000046.1:0-27972 GCA_964610875.1 uncultured archaeon | reverse complement strand
CCATTCCCAGTACCGTTCTTGGGAGGACAATGCTCTGGTGTCCAGAATTGTCTAGCTTACAATGAACGGTTAAGGCAAGAGTATGTTTGTCAAGTGAATTAAGCGCTTACTCCACAACGAAATCTGCTTCCATGTCTTTCGCTTTTGCCTCGTACAACTCGATACCCGAGATTAGTGATTCTAGCGATTGTCTAAGAAGTATTGCTTCCAGAATTAGAGATATCACAGGCCCAGATACTCCTTGGCATGTAAACAGATATTTTCCAAATTACCGGTACAGAAAACCAATGACAAAATTAGACAGACTGTTAAGAGCAAGGGAGATCGGACTCGAACATGGATTGAACTATATCTATATTGGAAATGTTGGACATCCCGATTTTGAGAACACGATGTGTCCTGATTGTGGTCATTTATGTATCAAGAGAGTAGGGTGGTCAGTAATAGGCATAGGAATCACAAAAAATGGACACTGTAGAAATTGTGGAAAGAGTTTGAATCTAAAACAATTTGTTGATAACTCGATTTAGCATCACTTGAAGCAGTCACGAAAGTGTTTTTTGGAGGTTTACTATTAGATATTATACCGTTCTGGTGGTTAGTACTGTGAAAATGGCAAGGTTACCGATTTTACTAATCATTGTCACCTTGACAATGATGATAGTATTTGCGCCAACACCTGTAAAGGCAGATACTTATGAGACTGAATATAATGATGAAACACTCGATGCGGGATATCATATCCCTATGTCAGGTGAACTCACTTCAGGTACAGAGATTAATGGATATCTTGAAACACATTCTGATACACAAGGGCTAGATGTGTTCATCTGTGACGATACAGATTATGACGACTGGTATAATGGTGGATCACCAACATTTAGTTATGAGAGGACAAGCATGCATATCCTCAGATTTACATTTTCAGTACCATATGATGACACTTGGTATGTAGTTGTCAGTAACAATGACGGCTCAACCAGTGTGACCTTCGATTTTGGCGTCGATGTTGATGATGATAATGCACCATTCTATTCAGACGCAGAGTATACCTTCACAGCAAATGGTGAAGTCATTGAAAATGAAGAGTATTACTATATCTGGGATGATTTTGATGCAGGCACTGAGATATCAGGTCATTTCTCAACATGGTTCGAAACGGATGGTGTAGATTTCTTCATCTGTGATGCAGATAACTTCGATCTATGGGAAGATGGGGATGATGCTACCGGATATAATATCAAAGAGAATTATCATCAAGCCAATATTGATTCATTTACCATTCCAGAAGATGGGACATGGTACCTAGTCTTTTCAGCACTACAACAAGCAGACACTGTAACACTATCTGTGGGTGTTGATATTGACACTTCTGGAGCAACAGGCCCTGGTGATACCGATACCGGACCTACTGATACAGCAGATAGGGACACTGGACTTGGAGGAGCAGCTGTCATCTTACTGGGAGTTGCAGCATTGCTGGCAGTGGTACTGATTGTCTGCATTGTATGTTTGAAGAAAAAGAGCGGAGACGCAGACACTGTGCCTTATACTCCAACTGGACCACCCCCTGATGTTTCCACTGCGGCACCTATTGATGATACAGACACCAGAGAAGTAGTCCTAGGTGCTCTGAAATCGTATCCTAGAATAAGTATGACTGAGCTAAGCAATCTTGTGAAAAAATCAGAAGATGATGTACGAAAGATGACACTTCAGTTGATCGCATCCGGTTCAGTATCAGGTACATTCGATAGGTCGTCAGATGAATTCGTTTCAGCATCAGCAGCATCTGTGAGTCGTGAACTCAGAGAAGGCTATGATGGTGTTAGAGAACTACCACGATGTCCCAACTGCGGTGCACCATATCCAAGACAAATCAGTTTTGGTGAAACGGCCGAGTGTCAAAACTGCGGTAATAGATTCACAGTCTAAAATAACCAGAAAAAGCTAAAGATGAGTGAGTCTTGCCGGACTCACTCACACTCTTTTGTTTTCAGAATAACTGGAAGATGCTATGTTAGTATCAGCCTTCAAAAGATGATTTCTCTTCTATTTCTTGGATTTAGAATGAAGAAGAAGGGTTCCTTCCCCTGAAGGAACCCTTCATTCTATAGACTTTCTATGTACCTTCAGCATAAGCTCGGGCATAAGCTTCCTGTTCAGGAGTCCACTTGTCAATCTTGATGCCCATGGTTTCAAGCTTTGCTAATGCAGTCTGTTTATCGAGTTCTTCAGGGAACTCATAGACTGCTGGTTTGATATCTTTTCCATGCTTTGCCATCCATATCATAGCATTAAGCTGTCCGGCAAATGACAAGTCCATAACTTCAGAGGGGTGCCCTTCAGCAGCTGTAAGGTTCACAAGGCGACCCTCACCAAGCATGTACAAACGACGACCATCCTTCTGAAGATATTCATCAAGAGCTGGTCGGACTCTTTTCTTCTCACCTTTCGTGCGCTCAATGAGTTCAGGCTCATTAATCTCAACATTGTAATGACCAGCATTCCCGAACATAGCACCATCTTTCATAACATCGAAGTGCTTGCCCCTGATGACATCCTTCATACCAGTAGCGGTAAGGAATAAATCGCCTTCAGGAGCTGCATCATCCATTGGCATGACCCTAAATCCATCCATCCTGGCTTGGAGACCTCGCACTGGCTCAACCTCTGTGACTATAACATTTGCACCTAGGCCTCGAGCACGCTCAGCCATTCCTCGGCCACAGTATCCATATCCTCCTATGACAACCGTCTTTCCTGCAATAAGGATAGCCGATGCGCGCATCACACCGTCAAATACACTTTGCCCAGTTCCATATACATTGTCGAACATGTGTTTTGTATCAGCATCATTCACAGCCATGATGGGATACTTTAGAGCCCCATCTTCAGCCATCGCGCGAACCCGAATAACACCAGTAGTAGTTTCCTCAGAACCTCCATAGAGATTTGGTATCAATTCTTGATGCTTGTTATGAAGAGTAAATATCAGATCTGCACCATCATCAAGAGTAAGTGTTGGTTCGGTTTTAAGGGTCTGCTCTATACACCAGTAATACTCCTCAGTGTTGAGACCGTGCCAGGCAAATACGGGAACATCATTTGCAGCAAGTCCTGCGGCAACCTTGTCATTAGTTGAGAGAGGGTTGCAGCCAGACCATGCAACTTCAGCACCAACAGCACGGAGGGTTTCTACAAGAACAGCAGTTTCTTTCGTGACGTGAAGACATCCCGCAATCCTCATTCCTTTCAATGGCTTGCTCTCTGAATACTTCTCACGAAGATGCATCAGAACAGGCATGTGCTTCTCTGCATAATCAATAAGCATCCTGCCTTCTTCAGCAAGTCCAATGTCTTTTATCTTATAATCAGTCATTTTGACCACTACATCTGGTCACAAGAGGAAAGTATATGAATCCTACATAGCATCTGAGAATATAATGCGTAATTCTTTCCCCTGTGAGTGCAAATGATTCGAGAATCTGAAAAGAAACTACTGAAATTGTTACAACATGATGCAAGAACCAGCATTGTAACACTGGCAGAAAGGATAGGAAAGAGTAGAAACTGGGTCGCCCGGACTATCAAATCTCTCGTGAAAAAGCGTATAATCAGGTCATATACATCAATACTTGACCCATCCCAAGTATATGTAGAAAGAAATACAATACTCCTGTTGAAGACTAATCCCAGAGAACTTGGTGTGAGTGAATCACTTCTTGATATGCCAGAGCTGGAGTCGCTTGATGGTGTGTCAGGTAACTACTCATTACTTGGTCTTCTGAGATTTAGAAGTTCAAGAGCATTTGAGCTATTTCTTGATAGGATTGACAAAATAGTTGCAGGTTCAGGTGCGCGAATATACAACCTTGTGCAAGTATTAACCACATACAAAACAGCGGGTTTTGAGATTGAACGAAGAGGGATACGAGAGGGTAACCTATCTAACACAGATTGGAATCTGATTGGTGTATTAGCAAGATACCAACCAACCCCAGAGAGGCCATTGCCTTTAACTCAGAGAGAGATTGGCGAAAGGATGCAACCCAGTCTGAGCCAGCCTGCTGTATCAAAAGCAATGAGAAGACTCGAAGAAAATCAGACTGTGATAGGCTACTCAATAGACATTGACTTCAAACATATCAATTTACCAATCAAGTTCTTCTTACAGGTCAAAGCAAAACCAGGAAGAGTAGCTGAAGCTGCAAAGACTATGAGTCTGATGGATGAGGTATGGGACCTCCATAGAGTTGGGGAGGACTACGGTCTCTTTGCCACCGTCAGGACTTGTGATGTGGAATCATACAACAGGTTCATTCGTCGACTATATGAAAATGAAGATGTGGAAGACACACAGTCCCAGATTTCTCTAGAAGAATGGTATGTTCCAGTACACCAAGAAGATTACTTCAGATAAGCATACTATGTTTGTTTCGCGAGGATTGTTTCATAATAGACTTCAAAATCTTCCCCTTCTGTTGCAGCTAATAGTCCAAGAGAGATTTCAACATCTGAAGCTTTACGTATATATGATCGTAAGCGTAGTTCTTCAAAATGTTGAGGGATTGGTTCTGGTTTTACATCAAAATATATCTCATTGTTAGTACGATTATGTTCTACTTCATTATGTACATATCCAAGGGATGAAAATGTCTTTCGAATAAATCGTTCATTTCTTGAATCAAAAAACATCACACTGATAACAGCTCTATCCAATTTTCCTTCTTTGTAAAAATCGTGTTTCCCCATGATGTATTTCGAACCTAGTTCTGTAGAAAATGAAACTGTACTTACGGTTTCAACCTTTTCTCTAGAATGGTCAATGGAACTGCCTTTCCATTTCCCTACTAGAAACAACCATTCCGAGAGAGGAGTATTGTTAGGCATAGCATAAGATGCATTCAACGTCTTGAAGAACTTACCGTTTGTAGAAAAGAAGGGCTCCAGATTACCGGGGTCTAACGATAGTATTGGAAGATTATTAGATTTCACACTTGACAGAATATTTGGCATTGGAAATGTAGAGATTGAAACCGCTGGTTTCCCTGGTCCAAATCAACAGGGATCCGAAGAGAAACTGGAAGGCATACTATTCTACGAAGAAATACGGGATTTTGTGCTCAGACACCCCTATGGTACAGCAACCGAGATTATACCAGGAGTTGAAGAGCCAGTACCAATGATGCCTGACTCCTTGGATGATGGAATCCTAATCACGTTAAGAGAGATACGTGACATCTTGAAAGGAGATAGAACAAAGGTAGAGGATTAGATTGCGACGAAAACTGATTCAAGTTGTGATAGGGTTTGTTTTTCTGATAATATTCCTCATCATCTATATTTTAGCTAACAATAACTTTACTTAGATAGAGTTTTTGCAGAGGCGTTTTCCAAAATTCTCTGCAAAATGATTTCTTTTGTTTTCAGTGTTTCACTGAAGAATATGCTACACTACCTTTTCGAAATATCAAGAGTTCACCAGGATCAATATCAATCCAGTCATAATTCGTCTGGGGACGCGTTGTAACGATATAACCAGATATTGATGGTTCGGAGGTATCTACACCTTTCAAATCAATTAAACCCAACTGGCGTTTATCATCACCAAGCCGTATAAATTCAGATACAGTGGCACGGTTGAGAACACGAAGTCCATCATTATGGTCGTTCTCATCAGAGTAGCAGAAAAGATACTCACCATCAGAAAACAAGAGATTCATAGTACTTTCAGCTGTATTTATCTCTTTGATTTGGTTATGGAGGCATTTGAACCCATCTTCAGTATAAAAATCATCAGATAATTGAGCAATTCCACCCAAGATATGACAGAATATGTGTTCGGAATCGGTGTCACCAATCGGTTGATACTCAGTGAGAGGAAGGTCTCTAAAGTCAGACACGGTTCCATTATGCGCAAATACCCACTCTCTACACCTTCTACCAATCACTAATGCTCTGTAGAAGGGATGTGTATTTAGGTAACTTCGATTTCCCATTGTTGAACGCCGTACATGAGACAGAAAGAGTTCAGATTCGGAGTAACGTTCAATGAAATCAAACAATGGACTATTGGTCGCAGGACAAGCTTCTTTGATCACTTGTAGTTGTCCATTATCATAGAAAGCTAAGCCCCAGCCATCAGGATTTGGTTCACCTCTAAGTTGGAATACATCAAGTGTTATCTTAGCACTAATTCTTCTCTCAAAGGACATACCAAGTAGGTCACACATAATTCCTGAAAAGATAGTACTAGGATATGAGTGTTTCATGACAATGATACTCTACCACAATTTCTCTCGACGTGGTACACGGATAGTATCCTCTTCCTCTTTCTTCTCTTCCTCTTCCCACCAATATCCAGATTCTTCGGACTCAACTTCATCCTCAATCCACATTTTACCTTCTTGAGGAGGATCGATCTTAGTGAAGACCCTTGCAGTCACCGTGACAAATGGAAAAGGAACTGCAATTGGAAAAGACATCATTTGGTATGGAGAAGGAAACAATAGCATTGTTATCAAATACAAAATCATCAATCCTAGTATCCAACACTCTCCAATGATGCTGAAAGTGAACGCCCTTCTGGAAGTTGTCTTGCCTTTATAGAGTCTATTTGACATGAGGACTCCAGCTAATCGTGGAAGCCAGAAAGGAATCGAAGAAAGAAGTATTAGAGGATTTATCATGAAATTTACTTGGGGGTCATAATTCATATCCCAAATAGAATAATACCAAAATGACCCCATGATTTGTATGTAAGCCCATTCACCAATTGCTCCTAATGCCACAATCGGTGTTAGAAACCCAATCAATGCTAGAATACTATTTCTTGCTGAGTGTGAGAATCGATTAGCTCTTCGGGTTTGTTCATTCATCTTCCAAGCTCCCCATTCTTCAACGATATTCAAGCACTTATGACATTTTCCGATGATGAAGAAATGTACTTGCGCCATAGAGATTGTATTTTGTAAGAGATTCTATTCAGGAGTCAATCTCTTTGCTTGAAAATCAATTCGGATCTCATTCAACTGAGCTGACAGTTTTCTATATTCTTGGTCCTCATGCATCCTAAGGACCTTCTTTGTATAGTCCTCCTCATTCTCATACCTGGCCATATAGAAATTTTCTGCTGGGTCATTTGCAGAACGCCAGTGTCCAATGATTTCCACACCATACTTCTCATAGAGTTTGGCAAACTTCCTTCTAAGCTCTGAGAGTCTATCAACCGAGTCAGGTTTTACTTTTGTCTGATAAAACATCACTAAAGACATTCAAATCACGTAATAAACTATAGTTAATATTTTATAAATCTATTGCGTTGACGATGAAAGGTTATGCGATAGCTCGGTGAATAGCAACGACGCCCCCCATGAGTTCTAGGAGTTCAACTTTGCAGAACCCAGATTCCTTAATCATTCTTGCAAGAGAGAGGCAATCATGAAAAGCGCCCACACTTGATCCAAGATAGGAATACGCATTGGACTCCTTTGAGAATATCATACCAAGAAACCCTGCTGAAAGTCGACTATAGCTATGTAATAACTGGTAGAGGATTTGATTTTGAGGCCTGCTTGTTTCAAGAGTAACAAGAACCCCACCTGGTTTCAATACTCTCTTACTCTCATTTAACGTCGCTTCAAGCACTCGACAAGTATCCAGATTTCGCAAAGCAAATGTAATGGTGATAAGGTCAACTGAGTCTGATACCATAGGTAAATCAGATGCAGATGATTGAATGAAGGCTATCGTCTGGCTTCCATCCTTTGCTTTAGCTTCTTTCAATACTGGTTGATTCATATCTAGACCGATTGTTCTACTATCATTCTGAATGTTGTTTAGAGTCCTTGTGGTGATTCCAGTGCCACAACAAAGATCCAAAACAGTATCAGCTGGTGTTTCGCGGATAATTCTTTTCAATTGATACCTCCAAACAGTATCTAATCCCAAGGTAAGGAGCTTGTTCACTTTTTCATACACATGAACGATTTCTGAATAGACGGATTGAAAATCGATCTGTTTCATGAGATAGACCTCGGAGATATTTCTTGTTTTCAGGAATAGTTTTTTCAAGTATTCCCTTCAAGTTATCCTGTATTCGTGTGGTGATTATTCAATGATTAGGACAGAGAATATTGAGAGTAGAAATCTATTGTTATTCTATTTGATTGCTTTTGGATGGTCTTGGTTTTTCTGGATACCCGGAGCATTGCATGCAATGCATTGATTCCTTCCTCAGTCTTTACAGACTTTTTGGCCATCCTATTTAATCCAGCTGCATGTGGACATACCGCTTCTCTATGCGCCCTAAATTCTCACCAAAATTGGCACGAAACCCATTATCAGATAGAGTTTGAACTGTGTTCCAAATCATTGAATCTGCCCACAATGTATAGGATCTAAGAGATTCCAGCATGATATCAAATTCATTTTGGTGGTTGAAAAGGGAAATCTTTAGCGCAAGCCTGCATTGAATTCCTACTCGTTATAGTAGAGAAATCTATCAATTTTCTGTTCAGTTATACACTATTTAGTAGACATTATCTAAACCAACCTCCAAAGGCGAGGAGAATAATTATGATTAAAAGAACTGAAATTAAGACAACAGCATTCTCAATTGTAGATAGTGAGTCTTCAATAGTGTTGAAATAACCACCCACAACTGGCAATAATAGAAGATTTAGATATAAACAATCTTACTTTGATTGGAAATAAGGTTCTATTTGGCATCCCTGTAGGTATATTTATTCATGTCACAAGTTGTGGATATTTCTATTGGAGTATGTGCGATGTTGGATTGGAAACAGATTGATTGGTTACATAGCGGAAGAAGACTCGTTGAGTGGACCAATAAGACCAACCCTTCTGATTCCGCTATGCTGATTATACGACACTCTCACAGAAAAGTCATCAATGATATTGATGAAATGGTAAGTGGAGGACTGACAGACTTAGGAAAGAAAACATCAAGAGAAATGGGTTCTCGATTACCAACCGATAGACCGTACAGTGTGTATACAAGCTTCGTCCCAAGATGTTTTCAGACAGCAGAGGCAATCTGCGAGGGTATCACAGATAACGATGGAGAAGTCATCGATATTGACCCATTGCCGTCCCTTGTTGGACCTCAGGTTGTAGATAGAGAGGTATGGAACAATCTTCATCCGAATGGCGAGAATGTAACTGATTTTGTGAATAATTGGGCAAAGAACATGTTTGGAGAGAAGATGGAACCCTTTGAAGAATATATACCACGTTTGTTAAATGATATATTTGGTAGATTGAAGGAAACAGCCGAACCTCAAATACATCTCCACATCACACACGACCTAGCAATGATGTGTTTGAAACGGACCATCTATGAAGAACCTCTTGAGATTGGTCATAGAGAGCCCTATCTTGGGGGGCTAGGAATTAAAAGAAATAATTCTGATTTTGTTATATTCATTGGACGAAATGGTGAGAAGCTTAAGTTTACATTTGACAGATTATGAACCATATCAACTACGTCATTTGAATCGGAAGTACCATGTAAGAATAAGAAAGGTCAGATCTACTACACCAGCAATTGGAATGATGACAGTAACAATAGAATAGCCATCTTGAGTTGTCACAGTCGACTGAGAAGCATCTGGAAATGTGATGGAAACATCCGTAGTTGTGGAAACTGTGGTGCTAGTTGAACTACTAGTTTCTGTTTGAGTCGAGCTAGTCGTGGTTTCAGTTGAGGGCGGGTGAAGACAAACGGGTTCAGTTTCTTCTGATCTACCTCTCCTTCCGTCACGGACTGTTCTTCAGTATAGATGTGCTTTACTTCACCAATTACAAGTGTATGTGTTGGAAGTTCTAATGTTTTGTACACACTCAGCTCTGCATTAACTGGACACTCACGAATCATTGGAGCAGTCTTGAGATTGCCATAAAATACATCAAAAAGTGCAGCTTTATCAACATCTCTTCCTGAATGTAGATCACAATAATCTACAATTTGAGCTTGTGATACATCAGGTAAATTGACGCTAAATGTGTTGTTTTGAATTATTCCCTCCAATGTCAGTTTTGTCTTCCCAATACACGCTCCCCATAGATTGCGTGTCCTGTTTAGTCTATTGAACCAAGCGACATTCATGAAGTTAGCATGTTCATCAATATTGGCACCAACAAGCACAATCGGTTTAGAAAAGGTGACTTCATGTGGACTTAGTTTAATTTTTGTCATGAGCGAATCTCCGGATTAAGAATAATTCAAATCAATCCGGGAGGACTCAATTAAGACATACATAAACGCAATATGACTACACGCTTTGCGTCGTACGACTTCTTTTTGTAAGCATCACCATTCTAACAAATCAGTGAGGCAGTGATATGCATCAAAAAATCAAGTTTACAGTTGTCAAGGTATTTTCTACCAAAGAAGTTCTTGGTCATGAAGTCATCAGAGCATCAGGAAAGAAAGTACCAATTTGTCCCGTTTTCAGGGAAGGACAAGAAATCATCGCAAAGGACATCTATACAAAACCAGAAGCGTTTTGCGGTACAGCATGGAGAGATCTAACCAACAGATTGACGAAATTTGATATTGTTGAGGACATGGATTGGCCTGAAAAGAATGTAACATATTGTGCATGTGGTGATGGACTACGACCAGTGATATTCAAGGTAGAGAAAATGACCTAGTCTGAGGATTCATCTTCATCATCACTTCGAGCCCTCTGCAAAATGGTTCTTCTGCCACTTCTTTTGCTACCTAAAGTCATTTCATCTGTTTCATCAGATAACGAATCGGTTTCATCATCACCCAAGTCTTTCTCAGGTTTTTCTTCATTACTCACAATGTAAGAATATTCACGGTAATCAGTAACAAGTCCTTCGGTGATGTGTTTTTATACCCATGTTTGGTACCAGCAGGAATTTCTACAACACGTCCGGGTACGATTTCGTACTCCTTTTCATTAATCCAACCAATACCACGACCTTGGAGGAAGTATAATACGTGGTGATAATCATCAATATGAAGGGGG
Source organism: uncultured archaeon (assembly GCA_964610875.1). GTDB lineage: Archaea > Asgardarchaeota > Thorarchaeia > Thorarchaeales > Thorarchaeaceae > CAZSWP01. The sequence continues at coordinate 16,948 of CAZSWP010000046.1, read as the reverse complement.
AACTCACCGTCGGGTTTTACATAGGTCATCGATAGACGGACATTCGACAAGCTAGGAGGAATGAGCTGTTTCCCAAAGACTCCTTTTGTTACATCGCTTCGGATACGCACAAATTCCTTTTCATCAATGTCATAGATTCTTCCCTCTTTCATAATAGATTTCAACTCAACATCTTTTACTTTCATATACATATCAAAGTTACACAGATCACGTTTAGAATTAGAAAAAAGTGAAACAAAACCACAAACATTTAAGCTCTCACTTCAGCAGAAGGGGCCATCAATATATGGTGATAGCTAGAATTGGCAAAGAAAAGAAAATCAGGTGGTCGAGCAAAAGGGGGTTCTGGAAATAAGGGCTCTGTACAATGCTCGAGATGTGGACGTTTAGTACCAGCGGATAAAGTAAAGAAATACACAAAATGGGTTTCAGTCGTAGAGCCACAGATTGCACGAGAACTGCAGCAACAGGGTTCATACATTCAGAAGAAACGTATGACTGCATACTATTGTGTTAGTTGTGCTGTACATGCAGGAAGAGTTCATATCAGACAGGATGAACTTCGACGTACCACAGGCAAAAAATAGGTGCTCATGATCAGGGGTAGATAAAAGAAGCCACATGATAGAAGACCTTTCAGCGAACATAAAAAACCTATTAGTTAGTCATGTCCCATTTCTAACGTCTAGAAGTACTATACACGTTATGTTTCTTGATTATCTCCATCTCATCTGAGAACTTCACTTCAAGACCTTTTCGGATATTTTCAGGGATCTCTTCACCACTCACCATTAGAGTACCAGCTTTCTTGACTGCTGCAAGGAACTCATTTAGTATTTCACGGTCATCTTCATGGTCCGATATCTGAAAGAGTCACATTTCTTCCATAGATGGGAGTTCCCATCACAAGAATATCTGCATCCGCAATCTCTGGAAGAAGCCAATCCATATCATCACGATGAACACAGCGACCGGGTGTCTTCCACCAGCAGGTGAAACAACTCTTACAGCCATAAATCTTCAAATCAACAACATGATGTTTTGTGACCTCAGCCCCTCCATCTTTGGCATCTTCGAGAAATCGGTGAACAAGCATGTTAGTTGTGCTGTTATTTCTGCGCGGGCTTGCATTAAAAGCGAGTACCTTCATTTTCAACAGGATACCACCCGTTTCTTTCATTAAAGTACTATATTTCAGAGCAACATGATATGAATAAGTACTAACTACCAGAGAGATTGCTTTGTTAAAACTAGTCCGTGTAAGAATGATTGGATTGTCAAACGGAGCATTCCCTAGTCCCTCACGTTTTTGACAATTAGAACCTTTTTTTCAGCTTTGATTAACGATATCGAAAAATGGTGTTGGAGGAACTATGGCTTGCTTCCGCTTATTTCCTGTGTGATACAAAGCTCCACTCCAAAGATGTCTTCTATTTATCAAACCATTACTCTGACCCAGCATAACCAGAAATTCAATGAATATTAGCACATGGAGTTTAGGATTTGTTCATCCTATAGTATAAAAGATAAACTGAAACTTGGTGCTGGGAAATATTACCTTCTAGAAGCAATACAAATCTGCCTTGATATCGGCAACCACCTCATTGGTATCATGGGATGGGAAAAACCTAGCGACTATGCCTCTGTATTTACAACTCTCGCTGAAAATGAAGTGCTCTCATAACAATTTGGTGAAACTCTTGCTCAGATGGCTCGGTTCAGAGATCGAATTGTACATCTCTATGGTGAGTTTGATAATGAGATGCTCTTTATGATATTAAAGCATAACCTCAAAGACATCGACTTGTATGTCAACATCATTCATGAATTCATTGAATCTCATTAGTTAGCGTAGAAGAGAGGCATTCACACACATTTCATAACCTCGTTTTTAGCTACTGTATCACCAATTTCAATCATGAAAGATCGAGAAGATTTCAGCAATTGGTTTTTTATTCAGTCGTATAATTTTTAGATAGGATGAAACAATCCAATATAATGGAATTAGGAAACTCACAAGGAGAATTCCGCTGAAGGGATATACAACTAACTCCGGCATTAAATCCCCCCTGTTTTTGAAACTAATATCAATGAATGAATAAGCCAAGTTCCAATTTGAACGTCAGGCAATGGAAAAAGTACGAATCTTGTTGCTCTACATTTTTACATACACCCACTGACCAGTACGTATGCCATCACCAATTGATCCTTGCTATAACATATCTGACGGAATTTTTATCAGTAATGATGTAGGTGAATGCCTTTGTTGTGGAATGGATCTTGGAGAAAAGGATGTAACCCAGTGATTACTAAAGAGCATTATGTTTGCCAAAATGTAGCACGTAGAGTCATATCATTTCAACCACTTTCGTCAAATCCCTTCTCAACACCTCGTGGAATGGAGGAAATGAAGAAATGAACAAAAAGAAGTTCCTTTATGTATATACTGTGTTCTTGACAGTGCTTTTAGTGACTCAGGCAGTTGGTGCCATTGGTGTACTACCACCGCCACCACCGCCGCAGGAGAAGCCAATAGTATACACTCCAAGCTATACCTCAGACTCCACTACTGAAGTGACCATTGGAGTTACCGTATGTTGGCGTCATGCAGAATCGACTCGTCAGGTACATGTGTATGTGTCTGGAAAGGGTTGGTATCTCATGTATAAAGTACATGAGTATACAAGCTACAAATGGAGATATGAACGACAAATAACTGGATTGAGTCCCACATCATCATATTCCTACAAGATCAAAGCATCGGAAACAATCTTTCCGGAAGAAACCCTTACAACGACAACAGGTTACTACACCATTACAAGTTGCAAGCCCTCTCTCTCTGTGTCAGTGGATGCTTCAGAAAAGTATGCGGTACTTAACTGGGCGGTGACCAGTTGGGGTAGAGAAGGAAAGGGAAGCTCACCTCAGATTACCATCAAGTACCGTCACGATGATGGAGATATAGAGTGGGATGTTGTTCGGAGTACTCAGAGTGTTCCCTCAGGAGACTCTGGTAGTGATACAATACAAGGTTTCGCTCTGCGTTCAGTCTACAGGTACAATGTCTATGTCACTCACGTCATTGACTCCATTACTCTTTCTGCTACCTCTGAGAGTACTTTCACTACTGATTCATTCACAGTAGACAAGAGGTATGCATTGATAATCAACCTCAATGGTGATACAGAATCAAATGGGGACTATGATGCACATCATAACGAATATCTAAGGATGATCAATCTTGTCAATTCCAAGGGATTCGATTTCATCAAAGATATTGAAGTGACTGATGAATCTGTTGAGGATTTTACTAATCTTCCAAGCAGTCAAAATCCAGGATATCTTAGCTGGCCATACTGGACTGAAGACGATGATAAAGACTATACACAAGATTGGGAAAGATGTGATTCTGATGACCTTGTATTCATCTATCTAGTTGGTCATGGTCGTGTTGATGATATTGGCGCTTATCAAGGACTGGTATTGGATAGAGGTGATGGTACAGACACAATTTCTGGTACTGCAATAGGTAACACCATCAATGAAATAGCTGAATACGGCAAGATGGTGATCGTGATTGAATCATGTTATTCTGGAAAGTTAGTCCAATTTCTTGAAGATGAAGACCGTCTGGTAATCACGTCATCCGATGACGAGCATGATGCTGAGTTCACCTACACCGACGGTGAATGGAGATGCCCATTTTCATATGTGTTGTACACCCAGCTTGCTGCCGGTGCCAACTTCTATACTGCATATGACCAGTCGTGTTATGAACTCAAACTTGATCAGAAACAGGATTATCAGAAACCTATGTTAGCTGAGGAATATCCCCCTGATGATGGTGTGGACAGTTTCGCATTGGACCTCAAGATCAATTGGGACGGACAGCTTGCATGGGCTTTGACAATCCTTGGACCTTGAAAGAAAGTATTGTACTAAATAGACTCCAAATAGAATATCATGAAACATATTGATAGGTCAATGTCAATTTACATAGGTATCATCTTCGATACCCATGTTTTTTTTATAACAATGGTGACATTTTCTTGGAGAATTGTATCGCAAGTCACTGTGATCCACTAATAGGATTGAGAGAAAAGTGATAGGGTTGCTTACAGCTGCGAAAATTCTAGACACACCTGGACATTTTTGGGTGGGAGCTTGGATAACTCAGGAAGGAACAAGTACCTGGGTTGACTGACACCACTGTACTGACCCCACGGAGTGACGTTCCAGTGCCGTCCCTGGACGGACAAGACTCCGGTCGCCCTGACCTATCCAGCTTACAATGAACGGTGGATCTAACATCCACGTCTATTCACTTTACAAAACATCTATTTGTTAGTAGATGAATATTGTTGATATAATTCGGTATGCCAGATCAATATGTACTTCTATTGACCAACAAAAGCTCTCTAATTCATTGAAACTGCATGAAGTGCCGTATCCTTGGACCTACTATCGCCGCAATTATGGAACCAACTATCACTTGTATTGAGTTCACAGTGATTAGTTCAGCCAAAGCTGCCTCTAATCCTACAAGAGGAATCTCCGCAATAAGATACCCTACTAACATTGCGAGTGAACCTAGTACCAATCCAATTATATCCCAGACACCCAGTCGTTCTTTATTCCTAGAGAGTTGTGAAGCCCGTCCGACAATTAGACCTTCGATTCCTTTCACCATGAATGTGATTGGCACGAAATGGTAATATCCTAGTAGAATATCGCCAAATGCAGAACCTACACCACCAGTAAAGAAACCACCAAAGGGTCCAAGTATCATCCCGCTAATCATTACTAGTGCATCACCAAAATTCAAATACCCTGTACTTGTAGGGAACGGTATGGCGACACTTACTGTGACTACAGTAGTCAATGCTGTCATAATTGCTATCATTATAATATGAAATGTCTTATTGCTCCGATATGAAACTCCAGATTCCAATTTTCATCATCCTCTTTGAATGATTTTCCAAAAAAAAGCAAGTCCTCTCCATAGTAGTGATTATTCAGATGACCCTCTACTCTGTATCCCAACTTTATGTATAGACGAATAGCTTCGAACATGACCAAGGCAGTCTGTACGAATACTTTGTTACAACCACATGTGATTGCTCTAGATTCAAGTTCACGAATGAGTTGGGATGCAATTCCTTTATTCCGATAGGATGGAATAACTGCAAGTGATTTCATATGCATAGCCATATGTTCCACACAGCCACTGACAGTTCCCACAATTCTTTCAGCTACTTTTGCTACTAACACTATATGGTCAGATAGGATTCGATGTTCAATCTCAGCTGTATCTTTTATTGCTGCATTGATTGCTATTTTTGAATAGTTGCGATCTGTCATTTCATGGAACGCTAATTCAAGAACTCTGTAAATGCATTGATTATCCTCTCTTGTTGCATCGCCAATTTTGATGCTTGATGGATTAGAAGTTGTATCATGTATCTGCAATTGGCCACATCCCACATACTTCCTTTGTAGAGATTACTTGCTTTGATTAACTCCCCACTCAAATTATATATAAGTAAAAGCCTATATATAGGTATGAGCCGTCATATTAGGACTTACACTTCATTTTGTGGAGAATGTAGAAACGTTCTGGAAGAAGATACTCTTCAAAGAACCTGCCCAGTATGTGGAGGCATTATTGGGATCCGTTATGAATTGTCTAAGATATCTGAGAGAATTGACCGAAACACGTTCACATCCAGACCACCAGGACTCTGGAAATATTCTGAACTGTTGCCAATTACCAATCCAAGCTATATCGTCACACTTGGAGAGGGGGGTACACCTCTGCTCAAAGGGCGGAGATATGCAGAACGGATTGGTTTGTCTGAGCTTTATCTAAAGGATGAAACCCATAATCCTACAGGGGCATTTATTGACAGAGGGACATCTGTAGAGATATCAAAAGCCAAGGAATTTGGAATATCAACAGTGTTATCGGGAACTACTGGAAATCTTGCCGCATCATTGGTAGCATATGCCGCACGAGCAAGTCTGAAGAGTGAGATCTATATCTCAAAAGACAGTCGAATAGATATCGGAAAGCTCTATCAGATACTCGCTTATGGTACAGATGTACAAATTGTCAAGGATGCGAGAGAAACAAGCCACAGGTCAGCAAAAAGGAAACGCAATAGTCATATTGTGTCACCATCAAATCCATGGTTCCTTGAAGGCGTCAAAACAACGGCGTATGAGATTTTGGATCAGCTTCAAGGATCCTACCCAGACTGGATTGTGGCACCTATGGGAAGTGGATGTCACCTTGCAATGATATGGAAGGCAATTGGAGAATTTCGAGAGATTGGATTCATTGACGATTCAAGAATCGGCTTGATTGGTACTCAGGCATATAATTGTGCGCCAATCGTCGAAGGATTTCAGGCAGCATCCACTATGCCTCAACTGACTAGAGAATCTGAAACAATCGCAAAAGATATCGCCATTAGACAGCCGACCTGTGGTCACATGGCAATACAAGCAATCAAAGAGTCAGAAGGTACTGCAATAGGGGTTTCAGATGAGGAGATTCTTGATGCAATAGCTGATTTGGCTAAATACGAAGGAGTGTTTGCAGAACCTGCATCAGCTACAACAATAGCTGCTTTGAAAAAACTCGTTGATAACCGAATCATAGACAGGTCTGACACTGTCATATGTGTAATAACAGGAATGGGTCTGAAGTATCCGGAATTCACAAGAACACTAGTACAGGATAGAAAGGAATTGGCAAGTTTCTTGAGTAGAAGAGAAGGCAGACATCAGATGAAACGATTGGGAGCCACAAAGGCCATCATTCTTCAGATTCTCTCAACAAGTGATTCCTACGGTTACAAGATATGGAAGACGCTGAGAGATGATTATGAATGCGAAGTTTCTATTCCTACAGTCTACCAACATCTCAATGAACTAGTAGAAGACGGACTCATTACCAGTTCGCGAACAGAACAAACAATAAGGAAGACTGTTCGGAAATTCTTTACCATTACTGAGAAAGGTAGATGGGCTCTAAATCATCTACAAGAGATACAATGAGAATATGGATTGAAATCGAAGTGTGACTCTTGCTACCTCGAAAACCAGCATCAGCAAAAGAAACCAAACCATTCATTGTAAGCTAAACAGAACTAGAAAAATTCTCTTTTAAAATACAAACAAAAACAGTTTGCAGCAAATAGATTCCATTTGAATAAACTCTACTGAATGTTATCCCCTTACCTTATTGAGTCAGATTTTCTTCCAAGTAGCAATACTAGAGTACTCAATACAAATACAGCAGCACCCAGAATGATGGCTATTCCGGATAGTTGTCCTATTATGATGTTTATGTCCGTTTGTTAAGCATTTCAACACCACTGATGTTACAAGATATCATCTCATTCTCAAATCGTAGACCCTCCCGATAAGACGGTCTTAGATTGCATTTCTGCTCAGTTTCAAGCCTCTCTGTGTTAATCGAATACTAATATACTCTAATGAGAGATAATAGTTCAATACCCACCGTGCTGACCTTAGTGATGTAAAAATGGCTAACACAACAAGAACCTCATCGCAAGAGAGTGAACTATCAGTGAGTACTAACGAGAGGAAGCTAGGTGTTATCAAAGTCTTAGTAGCTGGTTCTGGAGCTGTGGGTAAGACCACACTTGTTAGAACCCTACAAAAGGGTGAACCATTAGCCGAGTCAGATTCTGTTTCTGCGTATCATCGAACTCCGTTCATTAATCTAGAGACCATTGGTGTCGAGCGAATTGGGGGAACAGGTTCTAAAGGAGTATTTTTGATGGTGGATGTTGCAGGACAGCTCGATGCACCTATTCATGCACTGAGAGACCTCAGTGATATTGCTATCAAAGGTGTAGACCTTGTTCTACTTCTCTTTGCAGCAGATAATCTACAATCACTACTGGACTTGCGAGACTGGGCGTCAATCGTCAAATCACAATATGTAGAGAACCCTAGTAAATCACTACGCTTCGTCCTCATTATGAACAAGAGTGACTTAGACCGCAGTATTGACCCGGGTCTGGTTGAGCAATTCATGAAGTCGGAACCTCTTGCTGAGGCATATTTTGAGATCAGCTGCCTGGATGGTCAAGGTGTGAATAACCTGAAGGACTGGCTTGTTGAATACATAGCTACTAAATGACCAAGGAGAATCCAAAAGAATGACACTAACACGAACTGTTACCAAGTTTGCATGTAGAGTATGTGGTGCGGAGATCGCCCTCGACCTAAAAGATTCAGAAACCTTCATCTCGCAGAGCGATCACGATGACTTTTTCGGGATGAAATTGACGACCTTTCGTGTCTATCATGATACTGATCATGAACGTCACTACAATTCAGTGATTGTTGACCAGATGGGGTTCTTCCGTGGGCATAGAGATGCATACATAGAACCACTTGAGAAGCTTGACACAGTTACAGAGAGTACACCTGATTATTGGGTCTATCATGAAGACACACCCATAACTAAACAACTGGAACACCTGCAATTCGCCTTCCTGATAAGCAGGAAACACAGATGGGTTGTGGATATCGTAAGCCCGAAGAATCTGAATGCTACAGAGATGTCTTATCATGTCTTGAACCGTCTTGAGGAGGCAGCTTGTATCTATACAGAACTACCGCAACCACTGAAGGTTCAGTTTGCTGACCTTGACATCTACTGCTGGAGTTCTGACACTCGCGTTCTGTGTCTGAGTTTTATAGATGGTGTAATGATTGAGAAATTTCAGTCAGTCGCTCCGCTCATTGTCGAAGAGTCCGAGGATAGTATTGTCCCCAGAAGTAGGATTCTGAATCTTGTCTTTCGCATTCTAGAGTTAGATGACGAGGTTTCCTCATCAATTCTCGAACAGATCCTGAATGCGGATATGCTCTTTGCCAAGTTTCAGACTCCCTTTGAAGAACGGATACCTAGTATTGTCGAACGTACTGCAAGAAGATTTCCTATCGCTAAAGACATCCTTGGACCTCTTCTGAGGGGCTACACTACACTCATTGAGGTGTTAGAAGACAAATATTGTTCTCGGTACAAAGAGGTCTTTGAGCTGGTGGATTTTGTAAATCGAAGGAATATTTTAGGATAACCTATGAGGTGATAACATGGCTTCATTAATTGGTGCATGGTTACAACTACTAAAACTGGGTGGAAATATCCGTAGACATAAGACGGAACTGAAGAACTTCTATCGTGCAAACTCAGTCAATATACTCAGACGAGAGGGACTGTTCGATTACCTGACAAAACCAAGAACTCTTCAAGATATCTCTGACCACTTTGGCTATGAGGACCTGAAGTACCTCTCAAAAGTGTTGGATGTGTTCGCCGAAGATGATATCCTGATACAGCATGAATATGCTTACAAGGTGAACGGGGTTGTGCCTGAGTTCTCAGCTGAACCCCCAGAAGTGTTCGGACAGGGAATGGCTGAGATTGTAGCCGACTCGGCTGAGGCAATTCCCAGTCGTCTGCGAGGTCATTACATAACATTCTCAGATGATATGAATCTCTTCAACTGGGACGACTCACTGCAGCTGAAGATGTATGAACAGATACGCCGGGCTGCGTTCAAGTATGCTTCCGCATTGAAACACAGAGGTTCCTTTTTCGATGTGGGTTGTGGAAGTGGAATCGGGACTGCTGCAATCTGGAGCTATTATTACAAGGAAGGAGCATTTGATTCGGACCGACCCGTCAATCTCTACGCCTTGGAGTACGACGCCGGTCTGTTGCAGATCGCTGAAGACGAGTTTGTCCAGTACGCAGCACGTCATCTTGGTGTTGATAAACAAGTCATTGAGGAACTGGGCGATTTCCATCCAGAGTACCTGCAAGGCTCTGCAGATAACTTACCGTTCGAGGATGATTTCTTTGATATCGTCTACACCTCGCAGGTGATTCACTGGTGTGATGCAGAACGAGCCACAAAAGAGATGATTCGTGTTCTGAAACCCGATGGATTGTTCTTTGGTACTGAAGCGTTCATCCCTATGCTTGACCCGTATATCGAACTCTACATCCTTCTGAATGAAGGTGCATACGGTGCAATTGAGAAGGAACACTTCATTCAATGGGCGAAGGAAGCCGGAGCAAAGCAAGTCAAGACAGCAACTCCAGCAGGCCTCTTTAAGGTGACAAAGTAGGAATCAATGGAAGAACGTCAGTGATGACCATTTTAGAAATCATATGCTTTGATCGTCTTCCGTTTGTTTGCCTTTGCACGGGAAGCGGCATGTTCCATGAGATGGAGAATCTCATAGTTGAGTGCATCATAGAGGTCGCTACCTACCTGTAGGTTGTTTGATTTTGCAAAGTCTTGTATGGCACGTTTCATTATGAATCCTAGTGACCGTGGAAAAGTTGGTCGAGGTCTTGGAAAATGCCTGATTGGTCTCGCTATCCTACTGCGGTCTATCTTTGCAACCGTTGAATCGCGAATAACTCTTCTGAAGTCAGACTGTGGGAGTGGACCAGCCGAGTCCTCATCATCTCTTCCGGAGGCCATGTCTACGCCTCTGCGTACATGACACCACTCTCGAAAGTTATCAAAGGTACCAAGATAGACGGATTCTGTCTTGTCATGTTCACCCTCAGGGACTATTCCATCTCTGTCAAGGTAGATGTGTTCTGATGGCTTGATTTTGTGCTTCTTATCCTTATCTGAAACTAAGGTCTCTATCTTGGCTAACCTTCTACACACTTCTTCTAGTGTCTTCTGTGTTCTCTTTGAATATCTGTCAGCAACGTATCTCTTCTTTTTGTCATTCATCATCCATCAGACTCCCGTTGGTACCCATCCCAGCATGGTTACGACAATGAATATCATCGACACAATGATGGAAGCGACAGCAAGCAGGACAATGTATTGCGCCCACTTCACGGACTCAGCCTTTGTCTCAATCTTATCAATTAGGGACTCCAGTGAGCCTACGTAGATAGATACCAGCTCTTCTTCTACATCCTTTGCAGTCCTTGACAGGTATAGTGTGAGGGCAGACTGTGAGTGTTTCAGATAGGGCTTCTTGTACCGTGCGACTGCTAGTGCTCTCAAGGCAAAGACGGCTGATACTGCAAAGAGGAGGACGCCAATACAGTATGAGGTGATAAAGGGCAAGAGGAGTGAAGACGGCATGCCTTGCTCCACCAGTGATTCCCCGAGTGAGAATATCCCTACGAGGATTGCTGTGACTGAGGAGCTGAAGGAGAAGGTGCGGTTTGCCTTGTCCTCAATAGTGTTCCAGCGGTCAATCTCGGCCTTAATCTCTCTACGAAACTCATCAAGTAGGAAAGTCCCAATGGTTGTTTCTGTGGGACTGTTATCCCCCGCCATTGTGTCCACGGTTTCCTATTGTTTCGATGATTGTTTTATGTTTTTTGGCATTCCATTCTGAGAGAGGAGATAGACATTCCAATAATGGAAGATGTTTATATTGGATGAAAATAGTAGTATATTCTGAAATTACGAGATCTCACTAATTGGGACTAGACAAAGCCGCCAGTTTTCTCGTAATTCTGAAATTGAGGACGTGAAACGAATTTGAAAGAAACACAAATGAGAAGACTCTATGTCTTGTTGGTCGTTCTTTCCCTCTGCATAACTATTCTATACACACCTGTTCTTGTGAAAGCAGGTGGAAATAATGAACCAGAGTGGATGGGCGCTGACTATATGGATGATTTGGGCTATGATGGAACAGATGTAGTTGTTGCAGTAATTGATTCAGGTGCAATAAAACATCAACTCTATTCTAGCAATGAGCTCGTTAATTATTGGGAAGTAAAAGTCAATGCACAAAACGAGCTATATTGTCAAGCAGCAGTAGTACCACTAGGTGGTGATACAAAATGGGATGATACAAATATTGTATCAGATTCGACTGGTCATGGTACAGCTATGGTCGGTGCAGTAAGACGTATGGCTCCAGATGTTAAATTCGTCATCTATGAAGCAAATGCGGTTGGTTCTTACTCGAAATCACAGGCAGTCGATTACGCCTTGTCACATCTTGACGATAACAATCAGGGAGTGGATATAATGACAATGAGTCTAGGAACATCCAATCCTGGAGGACTACCAAGTGGAATACAGAACAGTATGGAAACTTCACTTGAAAACATCCGAGATGATGGAATCACGATATTCCTCGCGGCAGGAAATACAGAAGAAGGCAATGAAGATGTAGTGTGGCCTGCATGGATAGCTCCAGACTATGGAGGAATCATGAGTATAGGAAATGTATATGATTCAGAAGCTGCAGACGACTACATTGGTAAAACTGCTGGGCAGAGGTATACAGAATCCTGCCACGGAAACGATTTGGAACTCTGTGCAGTTGGAGTAGATGTATATACATCAACCTATGATAGCTATGATTCTTATTCAAGTGTTACAGGTACCAGTATTGCCACACCTGTAGCTGCTGGTGTGACTGCGTGTCTGATAGAGCAATACAATAATGTACCTTCAAGTCAGATATTCGATATCACTCCAAATAATATTGAATCACGACTCAAAGCCAATGCGGATAGATTCAGTCAGTCAGCAGATGATGTTGGGGATGGCACTATTCGTGGAAAACCATCAATGGTGAACTGGTATGACTATATCGATACCTATTCACAGGTCTATGGAACCGTGACGAATTTCAATAATATGCAGTCAAGCAGCAATACAGCAACTCTCCAAGAAACGTCATACGATGAATACTATACATGGACTGAAGCATTCACCTCAGTGCCACCTTCTGGTTGGTCTGTCCAATCAGGAGCAGGTTGGATAAAGAAGAACCGGGGTGGACAGTCAGGGTCCTACGCCCAATGCAGGGACCTAGAGCTTTCATCTGAAGGTTCAGGGTATCTTCAGAGTCGTACATATGACACCAGTGATGCAGACAGAGTGGAACTCTCTTACTACTGGTGTTGTGGTTTCTATGGTGGAACTCTCACAGTAAAGGTCTATGACAAATACGGATACTGGGACACTGTTGGCACCTATAACTATGATTACGCTTGGACGAAAAAGACATGGTCATCAACAAACAGCGAGTACCAGCATAGTAATTTCAAGGTGAGATACTATGCTTCTATAAGTGGGTCACAGTGGGTTGGTGTGGACACACACAAGGTCAAGATGAGATACGATCAGGACACGTACAGGTTTAGGTATGAATTCCAATTCACAAGCCTGGACTATAATGCATACGATGATTCTACACTACAGGTCTATATCTATGACCACTCAGGTTCTGAGAACTTGATTCTTGAATACTATAGCAACGGATGGCAGACTCTTGATACTGATCTTGATGAGGGACTCAATCAGTTTGATGTATCAGGTAAGTTGACAAGTTCAACCTTCAAAATACGATTGCGAGGTGTCACAGACTCTCGTGATTTATCTCGTGATACATGGTATGTGTCCTATATCCGACTCATAGTACTGGATACATCTATTGGATTCGATTCATAACCTCAAGAATCACCGGGTCTATCTTTTCGATAGATCCTTTCTTTCTTTTCTCTTCTTCTAGTCATTCGCGACTTCCCAGTTTCTTCACTCGTTTGAGAAAACTTCTGTGGATATCATATTGCTCATCAAATCCTTTGTTGTCGTGCATCTCTACTCTGAATGCAGGAATCATCCAGTTGAATCCAAGTTCGAGCTTGATTCTTCGCAAGTCCTCTTGAAACCTACTGGGAACTTGAAGTGCTGCGACTGGTGGAACTGGCACACAGTCATTCCAGACATAGAACTTGAGGTTCTCATAGAGTATCTGTTCCACCTGACAGAGTCTGAAGGTCAATTCACCAGTGGCTTCACGTTGTGTCTTGCAGAGTAAAGTAAGGTTACTTGGTCTGCATTTCTTCTTGTCCAGAACACCTGTCACATCACCCTTCTCAGGATTCTTTTCATCGGTATCAAATACCTCTAGAAAGAGGAGTCGCATATTATGAGAGTACGCATTCCTGAGTTCCATGAACTCGGTTCGATACCTGACTGCATATTTCCCATAGAGTTTCACACGTTTCAGAGTCTGATCATAGACTTCCCAAAGGACCCTTTTTGACCGCATATCCAATGGTAGTCCGTCAGGTAGTGGAAATCCACACAACTGACATAGGGTTTGGTCTTCTATCTCGTCTGCACTGAACATCTCTCGTATTTTCCTGTCTGTATTTGTATCAGATTTGAGTAATCGTTGGTGTAGTTTCTTTGTTGTGTTCACTTTTTTTGGTTCTGTACTTATTTTCCAGCAGACTGAGAGAGCACCAATGAAAGCTTCAATCGAGCGTAGCAATGTGAATATCAAGTCAACTGCAATCAACCTACAGATTTCTCTGTTCTCAATTGCTGCTGGATCATACGAATCAAGAGTTCCTAGTTGTGCATCCTGATACTGATAATATTTTGAACGAGCCTGTGAAGCCCGTACCATCATATCTAAGGTCCAGACCATCCATTCGTTTTCTGGGAATGATACATCTGTTTCATTCCAAACACCTAGCTCCATTCCACTCACATGAGAATGGAAGACATAATCTCATATGAAATGATTGATTGTTCTCAGACTAGATGGTCTTATTGGTTCTAGCATACCCTCTGATTTCAGTACAATACTGCTTGTGTAATTCACATTTTATAGAAATTTTAAATTCATCTATATTATCTAAAAACTTGTGAAGAATCCGCATTTCATCAGCTACAATGGGTGATGGCACTAAATCATAATCGAGAGAAGAGGTATCAAGAGGCATTATTGAGTGCTTGTTTCACTCTGGAGTCACTTGCATATCATTATGTTGAAGCAGTTAAGCTTCCAAGGAATACAATCAAGAAGTCAAAGGGAATGGCAAGATGGGTAGAAACACTATATCCACCAGTATCAAAACATGTCTGTCAATCTTTATCGGAGATGTGGACCCTTCGGAACGATGTTGTCCATCGTCGCAAAATTATCACTAGAGCTGAGATTCAAACAATAAAAGATGGAATTAAGGCACTTGCTATTCTAAGAGAGTATTTCCTGACATCAATTGATTCAGGTTTATTAAAGTTGGAAAATCAATTTGATTCATTTCTTGAGCCTATTCAAATGGGCGTTGCAATAAGTGACAGCATAAAAGAGATGGTTCAAATGAAATATGGATGGCGTAGAGAATGTGACAACTACCACACGTTAATCAGACCAAGATTAGATGAGTAGTGAAACGGGTACACTATACGTGTTAACATGTTTCAATACAAATCATCACCGAAATAGAACCAGCCAGTGTGTTCTCCCTGATTATCTGACATATTCACCATCGATGACAACACAGACCACACAGTCAGCAGAAACAAAAACACAAAGAACACTCCCTGACATAATACCTGAATTCCGAAATGAAAGAATGCCATTGAAACCATTACAACCCCCCTATACCACAGTCAGATACGTTGAACATAAGGTCATACATCGTTACATGAATAAATCTACGACAGAGTGAGTGCAGTCAGTTAACATTTCGCTGACCAGAACTCTTTTCTACTACCACTTAGCTAAACATTATTGGTTAGGAGTAAGATTCTGGTGTTCCTGGCGTAACAGGGCCACACCTTTAGTCCTTGGTAGGAGATTGCATCCCTTGCTTACTCCTGACGTCAATTCAAAATACGATAATTAGCGATTCTATTCCTCCTCTCTCCTTTTGAAAACATGTAATACCAGAGATATCCATGCAATTGGGAATGTAAGGAGAGATGGGTATACATTGATCCAGAAAGATGATGTTGACTCCCAGTATCCAGTCTGTGGCTCCAATTCAGAGATGGGGATGATATACACTCCATCTCTAGTTGAAGCATATACTGAATCATCCTTTGAGTAGATTGCGGATATCTCAGAAGTAGATAATGGACGCTGGATTACAGAGTTCTCGTCTGTGTCAAATGCAACAAGCCCCTCTGCTGTACCAATGTAGAGTCTTCGACTTTGTTCATCCAACCATAGGGATGTAATCGAATTATCAGGTAATCCTTGGTGTTTCGTGAAGTAGCCAATTTGTGAAAAATCTCCTTCTTCAAGAGAATAGATGAACAAACCATCATTCCTGCCAATATAAAAAATATCACACTCCTGATTGCAAGCTACTGCTGGACGAGCCCGATAGACCGGGTCTTCCTCTATCAAGTTAGCTATAGAAGTATTAGTCACAGGATTATAGAATGACCTGACCCTATGACAGACCACAGTAAAACCAACAGGATATACTGCTTGCTTGAGACGATGGTCAGGTCGTGTCAACATAGCGATTCAGGTAATGTTGACGTGTCTCAAGGGATAGTCTAAGGACTGAGGCATATAAACTCCTAGAGACATGTAGAGGGGTGATTTGTTGAGTAACTGTCATCTGATAGCATGGTCACAAGGACTGACCGCTAAATACGATTGCATTTCAACTTGAGTTAACTATGTTTGACTACAGTACGCTGTATACATATGCTCTCTAGCTAGGGCATCAACAAAAACACTAGCAGAAGTGTTCCATTCTTGACAGGACAATGGTCAAACACTATCTATTGCAAATAAAAGAAATAGTCCACAGAGGATGAATTTCTTGGATTCTATTTACTTGTTATTACTCTCTATTGCTTCAACTATTCTTCCAAGTTGTAGTACTAGAGCAATCAATACGAGGACAGCAGCTGCTTGAATGATGACAGCAGTACCAGCCATGATGTCAGCATTGCCGTATGCACCATAGGCATTACCAATTGCAAAGATTGCTAGAAATAGACTGGCCAAGACTAAGATCCAAATCAATACTTGTTGTAATTTCACACGTTCCCCTCCAAATGAATTAATGAAAATAGCCTGCAGAGGATGAAGATGCAGATCTCGTTTCACATACGTTCCATTCCATAACCCTTCG
>CAZSWP010000045.1:0-28044 GCA_964610875.1 uncultured archaeon | reverse complement strand
ACTTGTTCTGTGGTCAATAAACTCATCTATGTGTATCTTGCAGACAGAGATTTCTCACTAGTAAAGATAGTATCTCGAGACTCGTTGTTAATGATCATAGGCGTTGTGGTTTATCTCATTTTCTTGGTTTCCGGAGTAGTCCCAATGATATGAACTGATGAACTTAGTAAAATACTTAAATAAATCACAACTTTGAGAGAACTTGGTGACAAGTATGAAAGATGGTGGCTTAGTTCATCTACTTCTCCAGTAATACTAGAAAATTCGCCATCTCCCAGTGTTGCCGCTTAATTCTAGGAGGTACATATTTTGAATGATATGCGAACAGTTCGCGGTATGCGTGACCTGATGGGTTCAGAAATTAGAGTAAGAAACTATCTTGTCGATACGGCGAAAGAAGTATTTACGAAATTCGGTTACGAACCTCTAGATTCCCCGGTAATGGAACTATGGGAAACTCTTGCTGCCAAAGGTGGCGAAGAGGTTGAAGCAGAAACCTTCAAATTTACAGATAAAGGTGAACGCGAGGTCGGGCTCCGTTTTGACCTCACGGTACCATTGGCAAGAATAGTGGCTTCAAATCCACATCTACCCAAACCATTCAAACGCTATGCAATAGGTAAGGCTTGGAGATATGATAGACCTCAAGCAGGTAGATACAGAGAATTCCTTCAAGCGGATGTAGATGTAATCGGCACGGATTCACCTGCAGCAGATGCTGAAGTTGTTCTAATAGCTCTCACTTTCCTAGAAAGAATTCTTAGCAAAGAGTATCTTATCCGAATAAACAACCGGAAAGTTCTACGAGGAATGACGGAAATTGCAGGAATCCCTGACGAACTTGCATTTGAATGCTTCAGAGCAATTGACAAGCTCGATAAGATTGGTCAAGAAGGAGTAATTGAGGAACTAGACAATCGTGGAATTGGTCAGAAGGAGAGTTCAATCTTAATGGACTTGATCAAAATCCGTGGAAAAGGTGTGAAAACACTAGATAGTTTTTCAAGTGTACTGCAGGATTCAACGATTGGATGTGAGGGCACGGAGGAACTCCAATTCATGGCAGAGATTTTTGATGAGTGTGGTGTTGCAGATTTCGTAGAATTTGATATGTCACTCGCAAGAGGGTTGGACTATTATACTGGACCAGTATTTGAGGGAAGATATCTTGGAGAACCAGAAGTAGGTTCTATACTCGGTGGCGGACGCTATGATAGACTGATTGAGAACTTCGGCGGACCATCTACGCCTGCGACGGGTATTTCACTAGGTATCGACAGAATCATTGACATTATGATTGCAAAAGGAGCTCATGAAAAAATCGATGACTCTATTGATATCTTCATTGCGCCTATCAAGAGACCAATGGTAAAAATCGCAGCCAAATTACAGCAGAGAGCAATAAAACAAGGTCTTACTACTGAAATAGATCTCATGGACCGACCATTAGGTAAACTCCTCGAGCTTGCTGATTCTAGAAATGCAAGATACACCCTGATCGTCGGGGAGAGAGACCTCGAAAAAGGTGTAGTCAGTGTTCGTGATATGAAGACGAAGCAATCTAGTGAGGTAAAGCTAACCAATCTTGAAGAGTTCTTAGCCAAACTATCTATTTAGAAGAAACCTGAGAGAATGCTAATTTCAGACTTACGACGCAAAGCCTTTTCTCAGGCCGTTGTTTTATCCTTATCGAGTTAGAATGACACGTTTACCAGTAGTAGCAGGACAATTTTATGAAGGTACTGAAGAACTTCTAAGAAAACGTATAGAGAATTGTTTTCTCGGAAAGCTTGGACCAGGAAGATTACCTAATGGTGAACAAGGTTCAAAACGAAATCTGAAAGGACTGATTGTTCCACATGCAGGATATGTGTATTCGGGAATGCCTGCCGCTCATTGTTATCTACAACTCTTTGAGGATGGCTACCCAGATCATCTTGTTGTTATTGGACCTAATCATTCGGGATACGGGGATAGAGCAGCTATCTGTAATGAGGACTGGCAAACACCTCTTGGTTCAATTCGATATGATACAGAATTGGGACCGCTTCTGGTCGAGAATAATGAATATATAACAAATGATTGTGTGGCACATAGTACGGAACATTCTATAGAAGTGCAAGTCCCATTCTTACAATATGTATTTGGAAATGATATCAGTTTTGTACCAATTAGTCTAAGAGATAGAAACTTTGAGGTGTGTAAATCTATAGCAAGTACCTTGACTGACCTTTCATCGGAGATGGACATTCTTGTTGTAGCAAGCTCAGATTTCAGTCATTTCATCTCAGCTGAACAAGCTAAAAGAACTGACAACCAGGCATTAGAATTTCTAGAAATGTTTGATGCTGAGGGTTTCCTAAATTATGTCCAGAAACACCGAGCTAGTATTTGTGGAGCAGGCCCAATTGCCATTACCACGATGTTTGCGAAAGAACAAGATGCAGCATACTTCAACCTGCTCAAGTATACGAACTCAGGAAACATCACTGGCGATACGAGCAGTGTAGTTGCGTATGTCGCAGCAGAGATAGTTTAGTTCAAAGAATCATCGATTTGTGAATCTATATTGGATTCCATTATCTCTATGCATTCACTCTCTCTTGTAACGCTACTAGGCAATCCAATTGCTGCTGTAAGAAATCCACCAAATGAAACCACTGCAGCCACTACCAAGCTACTTGTGCTATCACCATGTGTGTCAAACAAATAACCACCAAGAAGAGGACCCACTACATATGCACTGTTTGATACAGCACCAAAAAAGCCCATTACAACCCCGTATGCTTCGTTATCCGTGAGGTCTGCAATCAAAGCCTGAATGCTAGGACCTCTCATTGAAATAGCAACTCCAAGAATACTGCCAGCGAAATAGAAACCCACAACATCACTTGCTAATATGAAAAACAACAATGCAACAGAAGCAATTGCTGAGCCTGCCGCAATAAGCCATTTTCTCCCTATCCTGTCAGAAAGATGTCCAAATCCAACATTACCAAGAATCATAACAATTCCGAGTACTCCAAAGAATATCCCAATCTGTAGAGGAGTAAATGAATATCGAATCACTGCATCCAACATGAATGCAACTTCTAGTATACCAATTGCAAACATATTGATGAACATTGCAAGGGCTAGAACATTATATGATAGGGAGTGATTTGATAACACCTCCAACAGCTTGATTTTCTTCTCGGGGCCAGGAAGAAGACTGCACTTACCTTCAGGTTCACGTACAAGAATTGTGATTGCCATCAATGTCCCAATAGATGCAATTGCAGCAATTATGAATGGCATTCGAATACCAAGAAATTCTGCTAGAACTCCACCAACAGTAGGACCCACAATGAATCCAACCATATTACCAGTACTCAGATATCCCATAGCAGTTCCACGATTTTGAATCGTTGTCATATCCGAAACAAATGCATTCGCAGCAGGGTAGAAACCTGCAGAAACAGCACCTTCTATCGCTCGCGCAATAATCATTACAATGATATTAGGAGCGAATGCATATGCAACATTGGCTGCTGCAAATCCAAAAAGAGCATACATAAGAACAGGTTTTCTACCGATTCGATCAGACAAACCACCTAATGGACCAGCCAATAGTATTCGAGCAAATGCAAAAGAAGCGGCTAATATTCCTAAATCTAATGCTGTTGCACCCAGTTCGATTATATAGAATGGAAATATTGGAGTTACAATACCAAATCCTACTTGTAGAATTGCGAGAGAGAAAGCGAGCATCCAGACTTGTCTTAGATTATCCGACTTCTTAATATCCAGCTCATCCTCATTTGGGATGATTCCGGATGTAGAAGACGTTTCTGAATCCATGAGAAAAAACTCTCGAATTGCGAAATCTTCTACCCCTTTTCAGTGTTATTGAAGGTAGATTTCTAATGACCAATAATTACCCGTGTGACTCCTCTAATACTGGATAGTGTTTCAATGACTGCTCCAGGAAGTGGTGTCTTAGTGATGACTTTCAGACAGGGTTCTTCATAGATTGCGACATCTTCTGCGAGTACCTGTCGGATGGCAATATTGTATCCCGCAATAGCTTGAGTGACTTCTGAAAGAATACCTGGGTCCTCTGGAGAATGAACATAGATTGTGACGACTCCATAGCCCATAATCTCACTGACTTTCTCAAGAGAGGGTCCTGCTGGTAGGATTCGTGAATAAAGCACTCGCAGCTCTTCATTCCCATAGATGTCATCTACGGTTGCTCTTACAGTCCGTCTGTCAATACCCAATGCATCACCAATTGACTTCAATGGCACATGGATATTTCCGCATTTTACTATGACAGATGAATTCTTGGAATCCTTCTTACTTTCTTTATCTATTGAAAAGCCATGTCTGAGAAGAGCTTTTGCAACTGCGAGGCGTCTTGGAGATTCTTTAAAGGAGCCCATTATTTTCCGCCACATATGTTATAGACCACCATATCAAAGCGTCTTTTCCATTAGTATTTCATCGATATAACCCTTAGGCATCTTGAATTGGCCTTTGCGTCTACCAACTATCTGATAGTCAATACTCAGATATAGAGTCTTGGCTATCTCATTGTCTACAAAAGTACTCAATACTATCTTCTCATAGTCTGATTTCTTAGCCACTTCTTCAGCAGCCAACATAAGCGCACGACCAACACCATTCAACCTAAAACCATCCTTGATGATGATACCTAATCTTGCCACATGCTGAGAAGCAGCCCATTCTTCTGGCTGAAGACTAAGATGTCCTGCATATTCGTCTTCAACTTTAGCAACGAGAAGGAATTCTCTAGTTCTATAGATTCTTGTAATCCATTCAGCCCAATCACTAATTCTTGAGCTTGGGTGCATTGTTGGTAACCATAGACCTTCTTCTACAACTGAACAAAAATTTGAATGCATATCCACTGCATCAGATTGTCTTGCATGAGCAATCCGCCCTTCTCGACCATCACGAGTTGTGAAATGCCATTCATCAGCCATTAAGCATCATCCATTTGAAAAAAGTATGCCAGACATAGCGTTTTTGGTCAGTGAGCTTTTACATATCCTTCTTTATGAGAGGTCTATCTACCCTAAGTCCAGGTCTCGGTAGAGAGCATGTATAGACTCTATCCAAGTCAATTAATCCTTTAGAACCAGATATTTGTGTGAATGTCCCTTTCATTTGGAACGCTGCGGGTTCTAGACTCACAATGGAAATTGCAACTCTTTGGCCATCAAATGGAATACTCGCTCTACGTTTGGCCTCACCCAAATCAACTACCAATCTATTTGTCCCTACTGGATACATTCCAAAAGCAGGAACAATCTGTGGATAACCATCACTTCCAACGAATGAAAACATTTTCACAGTGGTCATGGCTGAAACTCTTTCAAGCACATTTCTGGGCATAGTTCCATCTTCACGTATCACCTTCTCAATTCCACGAGTAGCAAGTCTAGCTTTGATATACGATAGAAGAACTGAGATTTTTGATAGCCTATAATTAGAACTTGCCCTAACTGCATTTGCAACTCCAGCAGAACGGGCATTTGTGTATTGATTATACCGAAACAATGGAGTCTGTGCTATAAACTCGTATATCTCATCATTTCGATGAAAAGACTCAAAATCTGCATGAATCATCCAAGTATCAAGGTCCATAGTCATGACAAGAATTCCGATTTTTGGGTTATTATGTTCAAGGTTCTTTCGAGTCTTGTAGGTCATGAAATCACCATAGACAAGAGTGTTTCCTTCATAGGGTGCCCAGGTCATCACGAGAGCAATGTTTGGTTCTCCAGTTTCGTCGTGTGTTGCAAAGAATTTCGGATTCTCAAAGACTTCTAAGGTTTCTCTGAGTTCATTAGTAATAATTTTAGCCACAGTGTCCAACCTCCTGCTTTTGTATTGATATTGATTCATTGGATTCAGTCTTGGTCATTCCAGACCAAGTGACTTTGGAAATGCCAATATCTCTAGCAAGTGAAGTGAGCTTTTCCATCGTATCCGATTCTACTAATGGATGATCTTTCAAAGGATACACTAATCCAAAAAGAGAGTACTTCTCAATACACATTTTGTTGAATGCAAGTAAATCATATCTCTCAACATTGGGTAATTCTGCTTGAATGAATTCAGCAATTAGTCGTATATTTTCATCATCATCAGTGTGTCCAGGAATAATAGGTGTTCGAATCCAAGTAGGTATGTTTTCTTGGGCAAGAATCTTAGCATTGTCGAGAATCCTCTTTAGAGGAACACCAGTGTATTCCTCATGTTTTAGCTCATCCATTTGTTTCAAGTCCAGCAATACCAAATCCACGTTTGCTATGATCTTTCTCCATATTGTTTCACTTGCATACCCAGTGGTATCAAGTGCTACAGAAACCCCTTCAGATTGGATCCCTCTTGCAATTTCTAATGCAAAGTCATATTGCAGTAAAGGTTCACCACCAGAAATAGTAATTCCACCATTAGATGTTGTGAAGAAGATTTTATCTCGAATTAAATCCTTAACAAGCTCGGAAGCATTCCATTTCTTTCCCATAATCTCAAGGGCACCTGTTGGACAAGCTTCCTCACATTCGCCACATGTAATGCATTTCTCTCTGTCAATCGACATCCCATCCTGAGTAAATTGTAATGCGGCATTCCTGCATGTTTCAATGCAAGCCTTGTCACCAATGCATTTTCGTTCGTGCCAAACAAGTTGAGGTTTTGATTCAATTGTCTCGATATTATGACACCATACACATTGTAAAGGACACCCCTTAAGGAATACAGTTGTTCTTAAGCCCGGTCCATCCTCTGTTGAACAACGTTGAATGTTAGTTACATACCCCTCGATTGTCATTACAATCGGTGCTCCGTTCGTGCAATTATCTCTTCTTGAAGCTCGCGGCCTATTTGAGTGAAAAAGGCATTATACCCAGTCACTCGAACCAAGAGGTTTGAATACCTGTCCGGATTTGTCTGTGCATCATGAAGTGTCTTACTATCAATGATGTTAATCTGAAGAGCAGTCCCACCAACTTCGTTGTATGCTCTAATGAGAGCTGCAAGTTTCTCAATATGTTCTGGAGTTCTTACCATTGAAGGACTAAGAGTTATTGTGTGAGACGCACCATTCGGAACGGTTTCTAATCCTAATTTACCCACAGATGAAATTGAGGCAGTCGGACCTTTAGAATCCATACCTTGAACTGCACCCACACCTCCAGATAGAAATTCGCCTCGTCTTCGACCATCTGGCGTTGCAGCAGTTAGAGGAGCTAATGGAATATAGTAGTTCCAGCTCAAATATCCAGCACGATATTTCCTACCAGTGTATGGATTTTCTCTTTTGAAAGCCTCCTTTGCCCAAAATGTAGATAGTTCCCGAGCAATCTCATCTACATAGTTGTCATCATTCCCGAACTTCGGTGCTTTGGAACGAAGCAGTTGTCGTACTTCTTCGTAACCATCAAAATTTGATTTGATTGCCTTTAGTAATTCATCCATGCTGATTCTCTTATCTTCAAAAACAATTTTCTTTACTGCAGCAACCGAATCAGCTAAAGTGGCAATACCCATTCCTTCGAGTGTGTTGAAATTCCATACCGTTCCTCCTTCGTTGACATCTTTACCAGTGACTGCACAACCATCCATTAGTGCACTTAGATACGGAGTGGGTTGATATCTCGCCCTCAACGTATCAGCCATATTCCCGCATTCTGTAAGAAGATCGATAAGGGCGACAAGTTGTTTCTTCAATGCGTTGAGGAATTCAGAATAATTAGCAAATTGATTTGGATCACCAGTGGATGGACCAAGCTGGTCATCAGTTTGTAAGTCCTTTCCGTCATTCAAAGCAAGTTCAATGGCTTTTGCAAGGTTGATATTTACATCTACTGTGCCAGACCTGTCATTACCTTGCATTGTGTTTTCCAGACAACCAACAATTCCATAATCCCAAGCATCCTCCCTCGGAACACCTTGCCAAACCAATCCGTCAATACTATGCTCATCGAAATTTAGTAGAAATGGAGAACCTTGTGCTTTCGCTAGAATCTCAGAAACTCGAATCAGAAAGTCTTGAGGCGTGTTTCGGTGAATGCGGATGTTGGGTTTAGGTTCAAGAAGATTCATCTCTTCAATAACGTCTAATGCTAACAAAGTCAGTTCATTGGTTAAGTCTTCACCACTAGGGCCACAACCACTCAATGTAACTAACTGACCAAAACTAGAATTGATTCCTTGATTGATTCCCAATCGCCCTTGAAAATCGTAGACATAATTGTGCTTTATCCAATAGCATTGCACCAATTCTTTGGCAAAATCGTATTCCGTATCCCCATTTAGAACACTATTCTCATAAAATGGATATAGATATTGGTCCCATCTACCATGAGAAAGTCCTGCACCAGGATAAGATTCTGCAGCCATGACAAGCATATGAATAGTCCATAATGATTGTAAGGCCTCCCAAAAGGTATCAGGTGGTTCCCAAGGTACTTTTTTACAAATCCTTGCAATCTCTAGTAGTTCATTTCTTCTTTGAGAGTCTGTTTCTTTTTCCGCTAGTTCCTCTGCTTTTGAGGCGTATCGTAAGTTATAATCTCTGGCGGTTTCACAACTTAAAATCAAAGCATCTATGAATTCACGATGTTCGATACTAACTTCACTTTTCAGAAGCATCTCAAATTCTTTGACAATCCCTTTCAAACCGATTTGTAGTACTTTTGCGTAATTTGGAATGATATGGCCTGGTACTGAGGAAGCTGTACCAACACCAAGCTGATTAAGGCGCGTCGCTTCTTTAAACCAAGATTCCATTAATTTATTCCTTTTTTTGGTTTCCTGCTTGTTCAATGACTTCGAGAGTGCAGTGTTAAAATTAAATCCAACGATTAATTCACCATCAACAATAATCACAGGCATGTACTTTGTCATTACCTCATGGAAGAAAATGGCTTTTCGTTTCTTCAGACCATATTCCCAATAATCTTCAGGTAAATCAACCTCCACAGCTATCGCTTTTAAAGTCTGATCAATTGAAGGGAAGAATTGGTAAATAGCAGGTTCATTTGCCCAATCGTGGTATGAATACAACTCATCCCATTCTTTGCCTGTTGTGAAGGCATAGGGTTCATTAGTTTCAGCACGTTCATGAAATGAATAGAAATGCTCACGAAGGTATTTTACGCGATTTGAAAGGCCTTCTGAGGCAGACCAGATTTTTACAGATGAACGTGAATTTTCATCAACGGTCATGGAATCTCACAACGCAAATCAGGTGCAAGATTAGTTATTGAAAGGACTAATAACTCCTAAGGTTTGACTTCACTGTCGTACGTCTTTGAAACTGGCGCTAGCCTTAAAAGGTGACCAATTTCTTTCCCTCCATCCAACCCTCCAGGAGACACTGGGAATAAGGAAGGCTTCAGAATGAAGAGAACGAGTCTAATATCAATACTACTCGTAATGACAATACTACTTGGTGCAACACAGATGCAAATGATATCTTCGGGCATGGATCAACCTTTGACCCCTCATGCACCAAAAATACAGATATTGTTTTCAGGTTATGACTCTGAGAACATCTCAGTAGTTCTCATTCAAGTAGAACAAACAGGTTTGGGAAATACAAGCTTGATATCTGGTACAGTAGATTTGAATATGACAGTAACATCTGATAATACACCACTCAATCTGACGTTATTTGTAGAAGATGAAATCCACCCAGATTATAATGTGACAGAAGTAATGGATGGTAATCAGAATTTTACTATCAATACTACAATTCTACCAGAGGGATTTCTGAACTTCACTTTTCTCTTCGAAGAGAATAACACTGGAATACTTGAAAGAGAAACATATTATCTGGTGTTTGAGGTTGACAATCATGGTTATCCAGGTATTGAAATAATTGCACCAAGTGAGAATGCCAATTTCACAGGATTGGATGACATCTACCTAAACATTACATCGGACTATGCTGAGCTCTTTCTGAACATCACTGTTGATGGTACTCTTACAGAAGAATATAATGCCACTGTAGTACCTGTAGGAGCAAATAACTACACAATCAATGGAAGTAGATATGAAAACGGAAATCACAATGTTACTACGATAGTATACACAGAAGAGGGTCTCGTTGATAGTGCCTGGGTTGAGCTTTTCTTCATCGACCATATCAGATTCACAGTAGTTGGTGTTGCTAATTACCAGAGAGTTTCAGGAAATGCAAGCTTCATTATCAGAACAACAACCCCATATTCCAGTGGAGAGATGTCTGTCTATATCGACGATGAGCTAACAAGTGATGCACAAAATATTACGATATATCCCGGTAGAACAACAATATTCGTTGAAACTAGCCCCTATTCAGAAGGCGAGCATAATTTCACTTTCATAGCAAATGATGACTTTGGACACGACTGGAAATATACACTTTTACTCATTGTGGATAATCATGGTGTACCAGAGGCATCTTTCATTTCACCGGATTCAGATGTAGTTGTGGGTATTGCTGACTTTACAATAACCATCGAATCCACATGGGAAACTGTTCAAATCACAGTCTATGTTGATGATGAAATTGTTTCAGGACTGGAAGATATCACAGCCAATGTGGGAACTTTCAGCTTCTCATTTGATACTAATAACTATACGAAATGGGAACACGAATTGAAGGTAGTTATTACCACAGCAGAAGGAGAAACGACGGAGATTACGCGTACCTTTGGATTTGCCAACTTCAAAATAGAAGAAATAGCCAGCTTGGTAATTTTATTGGGTGTATCTATCTTCATTCCATTGTACAGAAAAGTGAAGGGTCAACCAATTAAAGAGGTAGTCATCGCTGATTTGCTCTATGCAATCATCATTGCTGTCGTTTTTGTATTTTTAGGGGTGAACACAATTGCCTTGCTTGTATGGCATACTAACCTTGCAAGTATCTGGATCTTTGGAAGCATACTCATCTTCGTTAATTGGGTGATTCCATTATTGTATATGAGTGAGCAATAATAGAAGTCAAATAATGCGGGTAACAGGGATACTCCTAGCATCTTCAGAGGACCAGCTCCCTACAGATCCATAGACTTGGAGTTGGTCCTTTGGGATTACTGTACAAACTTTCTTAATTCTCCATCTTGATGCAGCTAGTGCCGTGTTTGCAATAATAGATGGGGCATAGTCCACACCTCTCTTTGGAAAATCAACAATGAATTGAGCATTTCCTTTGTCCTCTTTAATAATTGTACTAACTCCTACTAACTTATCATCAATTCTAAATTCCAATAGTTTTCCTTGTTCTCCTTTATCAATGATACGTGAAACACTTTCTGCTAACATTCCAGGGACGGACTTATTTGAAAATCTGAAGGTTTTTGGTAGTTTTTTGACATCTTTAATCTCTATGCGTTTAAGTCCCGAAACAGCACTTGCCACCTTCCTGCTGATTCGACTTAGGTGTTTTTCTAATTCAATGAGTGAACCTCGGGCGAAATATCCAATCTTCATCCAATAATTATATGCTTCAGGAGGAGTAAGTGCTACAATCCGAACAGCTTTCTTCTTTCTAAGGACATCCTCAGCTGCTCGAGTGAGCTGGGTGCCAATCGTAGTCTTTTGAAAACGAACATCGACGTCCAAGTTTCTTATGACCCCTAGCTTCCCTGAACTAAGGTTCTTTTCGATGTTGAATACTATCTCACCCACAATTGAATCGTCCTTCTCAGCTACCAACCATCCCCATCTCTTGAATGCAACACCACTATGTTCCTGTCGCACTTGATCTACATTCAAATATCCATCAGGAACTGAACGATAATACCACCTAGTTGTCTGGTAGACTGTCAGTAAATCTTTGAAATCTTTCTTTTTTCCACGACGAATGGCAACCAAAGATTACACCTGAATTTGCATAGTGTGTTTGTAAAATAAACCGATGTAACACAGACTCTCATAGGTTTACTTTGTATGCTATCTTCTTCGTTATGTTCGATAATTGACTTGCAGATGTACCGAATAGATAGATAATGGGTTCAACACCAATTGCTCCAGTAAGATGCACAGCAAAAGGAGATGATATCCTCTGCTTATCGAAGGCAGAAATCGCATTCTCCATAATGGCTTCAGATGTGTCATTATCACCATTAATCATTGTCATCAAAATGCCGAGTTCCTTGGTAGCCATGGACATGTAGTCCGAACCACTAAGACAAATGCAAGCACGAATATCCTTGGAGAGATTCATCATTTTAAGTAAAATATCAGCTGTATGTCTTGATGCCCCAAATCTAGCACTTGATAGAATACGAGCTCTTCCATTCACAGCAGTTATCCTTCCAGGGATTCCTGCTACATCATCAATCGTTTGAGCTTGTTCTTTGGCAAGGACGAGATTTGCTCTCACTTGGGGTACGACCTTATCAAACCCATCAATTTCCCCCAAGATTGAAATAGCTAAAGCCATATCATTCAGAACTCTGGCACGGTTTGCAAATTCATCATCTTTTCCTCCAAGCAGTTCGCTACATATTTTACAAGAGGAGTCTCTTAATGATGGTATTTGTTGTTGATGTTGAATACAGATAGTAGAACCGATTCGCAAACCCATGCAGGTAGAACACGTCATATAGACAAGCTTGTCACTACTTACATCATCATTTAAGATTGCTTTACTCATTGAGCTAACTAACAAAACTATCTTTTCTGAATACGGAGTCTGTTCTTCGTTTCTTCGAAGATACTTACTCACTGCAGCTTGTGTTATCTCCAATTCCTCAGCTATCTGGCTCTGTGATAGGCCGTGCTCTTTTAGTTCTCTAGCCAACTGCGAACGCAGTTCAGGTAAGAACTCTTTCATCACTATTTCACATGGTGGTCTCAAGTTCCTTACACCCCAAAGAGGAAGCTATTTATCTTGCATTGGTCTATAACTCAGTTGTATAACACTGATATAAAGGTGTAGGAAATGGAATACTCAGGGAGAAGAGACCCAAAATTAGTTATTGTCGCGATATCTGTCGTAGTGGTCATTGTAATTGCAGGTTATGCCTTTGTTACAATGCCAAAACCAACATTCACTGTCTACACATATGATAGCTTTCTAGCTTGGGGGGAAGACTCAGAAAACATCGACGAAATAGTATTTGGTCCATTTGAGAGAAGATACGGAGTGGATGTCAAAATAGAACGTCTGAGTACTGATGCGAATGGTATTATTTCTCGACTCATTGCAGAATCTCAAAATCCAATTGCAGATGTGGTGATCGGGATTGATAATATCTTGATTCTACAAGAACAGGCAAAGACTGTTCTTGAACCGTTTACTCCAGACAACCTCAGTCTTATTGACCAGGAAATCGTTGAGGCCTTGGATCCAGAGCACTATATCGTACCTTTTGACTATGGACTCGTTACACTCATTTATGACACAAGTGACATCAATGCTACAACGCATCCAGAGCTCAGCTCACTTACTTTCGATGATCTCGCAGATATGGCGTCTATGCTAGTAACTGAGAATCCCCATCTTAGTAGCCCAGGCCTCTCATTCCTACTAACACAAATTGCTATCTATGAAGAGTTACTTGAGGAGGATTGGACAAACTGGTGGGAAGAGGTAAAGAACAAAATTGATGTACAAGAGGGTTGGACAGAAGCTTGGTCCAAGTGGGATACGGACCCATCAAAACATCTACTGGTGAGTTATGGAACAGACCCCGCTTATGGAGCACTGTGGTCTGATAGTGAACCAACTACTGCTATAGCTCCAATTCAATATGATGGAACAGATTATGCTTGGATGCAGATTGAAGGTATGGGAATAGTCAAAAATGGACCTAATCCTTCATTAGCTCAAGCATTCATAGAATACTGTCTTAGTCCTGCAGTACAATCACACATTGCGTTGAATCAATGGATGTTTCCAGCCAATTCAGATGTGGAATTGGATCCAGTGTTTGATTATGCAATTCATCCAGACGATATCACAATCGCCAATGATTTGTTGACTCGGGATCAAATAAGTAATAATCTAGAAGCCTGGCTCTATGAATACGATCTCATCATGATTGGATAAGTGAAATGAAGATGAAGAGAGATAGGGTCATCAGGATAGCTGTTATTGCAATTCCTGTATTGATTCTTTCTCTTTTTCTATTATATCCAGTAGTCAATGTGATTTTCAGAGGAATAATATTTGGTCCAGGATCAGATTTGGTCGAAACCATCTATTCGCCCTTGACACAGCGCGTCTTTTCATTTACAATTATCCAAGCAATCCTGAGTACAGTTGTATCTTCGGTTATTGGAATACCGGGCGCAATAATTCTAGCAAAAGTCGATTTTAGAGGAAGAAATCTTCTTCGAACTTTCCTCATCGTACCTTTTGTTCTTCCACCTATAGTAGTAGTTGTTGGATTTCTACAAGTCTTTGGTCAGGGAGGAGCGATAGATATCCTTCTTCAGATGATATTAGGTGCTGATGAAAGCTTGTTCAATGTAGCTACTGGATGGCCGGGTATAATTCTTGCTCATGCATTCTATAATATACCTCTCTTCCTGATTCTCATCTCAGCTTCAATAGAACATCTTAATCCAGAAATCGAAGAGATTGCTGAAACATTAGGTGCTTCTCGTTTACAGGTAATAAAGAAAATCATTATTCCTCACATACGAACTAGTACAGTGGTAGCATCAATCCTGACCTTTCTCTTCTGCTTCATGTCTTTCCCGATTGTACTTGCTCTGGGTCAAGGAACATTCATGACAGTTGAGGTCCAAATTTGGAATGCGTTTCGTTTCTTTAATTATGGAGAAGCGAGTACATTGGCATTACTTCAGATGATTATTACTAGTACAATAGCAATTTTTTATGTCCTCTACGGAACAAGAAGAGAGGAAGCAAGTAAAAAGCGAGCTTTTCAGAGATTATATTCTTTAGATAGTTTGGATAATAAGACCAGAATAGCAATTGGAATATATCTGATTGCATTGTTGGTCTTTCTTTCAGGTCCAATTTTAGCTATCATTCGTGCAGCAATCTATGATCCAATAACTAAAGAGTACACACTCAGTGGATTTGCATATCTCATTGAACCAGGTCTTTCTGGCGGTCTCTTCCCTCTAATAAACTCTGTATACTATGCCAGTCTTGCCACATTATTCTCAGTTGTCTTGGGAATACCATTAGCATACAGTCAGAAAAATCAATCAAATAGAATCCAGTCAATTTCATCTTTCCTGATATTGTTACCACTGGGAATATCATCGATAACTGTGGCTTATGGATTGATGTTATCAATTGCCGTTCCATTGGGAATTAGTGCCTCACCATGGCCATTGATAGTGATTGCACAGACAATCATAGGTATCCCGTTCACAGCAAGATCTATTGAAGCATCATTGCGTAAAATTGATCAAGAAATCTTAGACCAAGCAGATTCACTTGGTGCTTCAAGACTCCAGAAATTATTCTTTGTCGAGTTACCCCTACTTGCACCAGGCATCGCTGCAGGAGCAGTATTTTCATTTGCGATGGCTATTGGAGAAATGTCAGCTACTTTGTTTCTTGCAAGACCAGAAAACTTCACCCTCGCGGTTATTATTTATCGAGAACTTGTTGTTCGTAGGTTTGTTCAAGCTGGTGCAGCAGCTTTACTCCTAGTGGCAGTCTGTGTGATTGCATTCGCAGTCATCGAGAAACTTACAGATGAAGGATATGGAGGTGCATTCTGATGGTAAATATCCAAGCAATCAATATTCAAAGGGTCTTCAGAGATGGCACACGAATTGGACCGATCAGCTTCAAAGTTGAAGAAGGTGAACTCCTTACTCTACTTGGACCAAGTGGCTCGGGAAAAACTACAACCTTGCGTATGATTGCAGGATTCATAGCTCCTGCTGATGGAATAATCAAATTCAATGATCAGGAGGTCACATCTTTACCTCCAAGAGAACGTGAGATTGGCATGGTAGTTCAATCAGTTGCGCTCTTTCCAAATATGGATGTTTTTCAAAACATTGCATTTGCACTAGATGTAAGAGGGTGGGAGAGAACAGCTATTGTCGACAGAGTAAATGAACTTTCAAATCTATTGGATATATCAAACCTACTCAGCAGATATCCAAGTGAGATTAGTGGAGGAGAAGCTCAAAGAGTTGCTTTAGCTAGAGCATTATCTGGAAATCCTAAACTTCTACTATTAGACGAACCGTTCTCAGCATTAGATCCACAGCTACGTGAGAAGCTGCAATATGAATTAAGACGCATACAACAGGAGTTAGGTATCACAACAATATATGTCACCCATAGTCAATCAGAAGCATTTGCTATATCCGATAGGATTGCAGTACTTAGTGATGGAGTTGTGGTTCAGTCTGGAAAACCAATCGAACTCTATAATTCACCAAGTAGTGAGTTTGTTGCGGAGTTCATTGGAGGTGGCAATATTCTTTCAGGCGAGGTTATTTCTTCTCAAGACGGGATGATAATCATTAAGTCAAACGGAACTACATTCCAAGTGGAAGGGTCAGCGAATATTGGTGAAAGCGTGAAATTTTCGTTCAAGCCTGAAGATGTAGTCATAGATGAAAATGGATCAATTGAAGCAGTGGTCATTAGAAGGATTCTTGATGTCGGATACTATCGTCTACATTTGAAGATTGGAAGAAACCATGCAGTAATATACATACAAGATAATCAGATTCCCGATTGTCTACTAGGAGAAATACCACTTAACATCAGATTGAGTATCAATCCGGGGAACCTTCTTCTCCTTCCGGACTAGCAGAAGAATTCTCTTGTTCATCGTCACCTTCATCAATAACCAAAGATTCATCTTCCTCTTCATCATCAAGAATGTCCCAATCCAATGTAGTAGCTGAATGAAGTACAGGTGCTCCAAGGTCACCTCTTCTTGTCAATGTCCTTTCACGTTTCTCTCTCATTTCTCGTATCGATGCTGAGTCTTCAATCTCCTGTTTTTCAAATTCTTCCAAATCCTCAAACATATCCAACATCGTACTCATTAGATCCTGACGTACTCCAATCTCGCCATATCTTGTTTCGAACTCTTCCACAACATCCTCAACAAGCATTCTTCTATCCACAAGTGCAAGGATTCTTCTACGTATGTATTCAGAAGAGAGAACCATATCAGGAACCTCAAAATCCTCTAGAAGCATTTCGGTCATGGACTCTAATGCTCTGGTTTTGAAAATCATGAAGACAAGAGTAAATGCAATCACAATAGCAAATAGTGGCCCCAAAACAACAAGTATGATGAATGGTGCAACCCAAATATCCGTGTTAAGAGTCAATTCTAACCAGACGAGAAAGATGTCGATACCAGCAAAGAACTCTAGGATATCCTCAAAATTATCACCCACATTGCTTAATTGTCTATCCTTAAGATCCAGATGAAATAGACCTGCGTCTTTAATCAACCAAGGAGCATAATAGAATTGCATCATTGTTATAGGTAACACTATAACACTGACAAGCATAACAAGGCCTCCAATGGTTAAAATCTGGGATTCGCTGGCAATGACCATCAACTCAAAGCTCATGATAGTAAGAGCAATTCCTGAAATCAATAATGATCCGTAAAGTGAACGTTTGAATACTCGAGTCAATTTTTGGTCATTTACCTCAGGACATAGAAAATATTCACCTGAGCCATGTTTTAGGAAGCTATGGATTCGAAGGGGAAATGATATGGACTTGGGTTTTGTATACATGATGTAACAAATTAATCCGGCAATGATTGTAGCTACGGCTAGACCAAGAAGAGCATACATAGTATATCTCTCAACATCACCTGGGTTGAAATTATATCCGAAAAGCACAGACACATACACAAGAAGACCGTACGTCGATATTGTCATCAAAACCGCTGAAGACACAAATCCAATGAAAAGCTCGAATTTTGACAGTGTATGGATTTCTGACAATTGTTCTTTATAGAACTTCATCGCTTCTTTTGCAATTGCCATTATTTAACCCCACAGACATACTGCATTACTCTCTGATAAGAGTTAATGCGTTCAATTGGAAGGAATCAAGCCATATCTTTGTTAATTTCATATCATAAAGAATAGGATTATCAGAAATTTTCAGAGGAAAATATACCACAATACGACACAATAACAGTGATATACCACAAAGAAAGATATCCCAACTGCGCCAGAGGTAACTGGAGCTCCAAGTACTAGTGTATCATATATTCGGAGGATATATCCTACAAATGAATAAAATCCTCTGTTAACTTACTTACTTGGTCAGTGGTGTTAGAAATGGTAACAGGCTACGAAGTGTATGAAGACGGAACCCTTCAAGAGGTTGAATTAACAAAGGAAGACCTTGATGCAACGAAAGTTGTATGTGTGGTAGACGATGAAACGAAAAGCATCTACCTATGGAAGGGAAGTCAAGCAGGTATCAGAAGAAAATTCATTGGTGCACGTGTCGCAACAAATCTAAGAACCGAATATGGATTTCACTTTAAAGTAAGACCTCTTGATGAAGGTGATGAACCTCCAACATTTTTCACAGCACTCGAGGGTACAACTGCAGCTACAAAGGTAATGAAACCTGGAGATGCAGCACCTCCGCCGACACCTCCAACACCCAAGTCAACACCTGAAACGAAAATAGCACCAACTGAAACTACTAGCACATCTACACCAAAAACAACTACCCCCCCACCATCTAAATCGACCACACCTCCACCTTCACCAAAGACAACAACCACGACACCTCCACCCACAAGGACAGCAACAAGACAGACTACAACAATCCCCGCAACGGCTCCAATAGCAACTGGTGAAATTCAAGCTATGATAAAAGAACTAGAAGCTGAAGACCCTCCAGAGGGCTATCAGAGAGAAATACTGATTGTCTATAATGAGCTCTATACAGTAGCCGAACATAAACTAGTTGTGTTTGGTCAGGAGAAGGTGGAACGCAAGTTCGAGAAAGTAAAAGACCCACCAGAAGGAACTTTCATGGCAGAAGGTTTCATTCCTAGAGTGATTGTGAAGGATGGCCGGGTACTTGGCATTGAACTTTTGAAGGGCACCCCTGATGCAATTCTCAGTCCAATAAAAGCTGAGATGAAAGAGAGACTTGGAGACCTAATCACGTTCTTCCGTTCAGAAGTGGACGAAGAAGAAAAAGAGGCAACCAAGAAGAAAGAAAAGAGCGGCAAGAAGCGAAAACTTGTCGCAAAATAGCCGTCTTGAAAATAGGATATCATCTACAAAGGTATTTAATCAAAAACATCCTTAATGCGTTACAATAGAGGTAGGAATAATGTCGTCCGCACTCGATCCACAGAAAGAAAAGGAACTTGTCGAGCTTCTTATGGGTCTCACTAATTATGCAGATCTTGATGCCATAGCTGTAGTGAGTAAGCAAGGCGTCAAACTAGCGTATTTTGCAACTGAAGACTCAGATGCAGACCCTGACTTGATGGCTGCTGTGAGCGCTGCATTGCTTGTGCAAGGCGAAATGGCTGCTGATAAATTATATCTCAGTGATCTCTATGAGGTTGTTATTCGAGGAAAGGATGGTTTTGTTGTACTATCGCATGCAGGAGAATTTTTGATCATGGGATCTGCAAAGGATCTTACATCGATGGGTCTTGCAGTAACTCAGATGCGTAAATATGCCAAAGAGATAGGTAAGCTACTTGGGAAATAAATAACACCAAGACGATGATTTCTACTACCCAAAGGTCAGTAAATTCCCCATAAAACCTAGTAGTAGATTCATGATAATGGGGAATCCGTACCATACTATGTAGTTACCAGGTGGCGCAGTAAATCTATTGAATTGATAGGGAATGAAACTGAAATATCCTTCATTTACAGAATTCCAAATCCAATAGTTCTTTTTCTTACTGAAATAGGGTTCTACAAATACAAGGTCTATGAATAAACCAAGAGACCCCGATATGAGTAGAGACTCCATCAATCCAAAACCGCACAATAATGGAACTATCAGAAATAATTGGATTGCGAATACCCACATGAATGGAATCCACGATGCGACTCGTCCGATAAATACCCCGTTCCTATCTGTGTAGTAATAGTAACCTTTCCCAGATACATAGTGCTCTCCAAAGGTTGCAACGATTAAAATCAGAATTATCTGAATGGAAACATACCAATCAAACTGCAACCATAGATGATGACTGGTCATAGAACCGAGAGCTATGAAAGTCCCTGATAGTAGTATTCCATGCTTGCGAGACATCGTTCAGGAGTTCCCTTTCCTAACCTTTTCTTTTGCGCGGGATACCATTTTTCCAGCTCTTTCTTTAACATCCCTTAGTCTGATCACCCATATGTTTCCACTCTTGAACCGTTCAAGATGTTTGCCTTTGAGACTCTCTTGTACTTGATAGATCAAATCAAGAGCCTTTGAAACGGTACGCCTATCAGCTTTTATCTTTCTAGCTAGATCTGCAATGGAGAGGGGTACACCTTTCGCAACTTCACTCAAGATATCTTCCATTACTTCAGGAATTCCTGTGCGATTCCTAGATGGGAGTATTGGTGCTGACATTGGCATCGTAGTTATATCTAACAAAGTGCCATATATACATTATTATGAATACTCAATAATGTACACATAATTATGGTCGTGACTCGCTCATATAATCATAAGCATAATGTCTGGGAGGTACAAAATTCTCCTTGATTGTGCGAGGAGAAACCCATCGCATTAGATTGATCATACTACCCGCTTTGTCATTCGTTCCAGAAGCACGAGCACCACCAAATGGTTGACGACCAACAATCGCACCTGTTGGTTTGTCATTGATGTAGAAATTGCCTGCAGCATTGACTAGTATCTCTAATGCCAAAACAATAGCATCCCGTTCCTGAGCGAACACAGACCCAGTTAGTCCATAGGGCGAAGTAGTATCACAGAGACGTAGGGTCTCTTCATATTCATCATCAGGATAAATATACAATGTCAATACAGGACCAAATATTTCCTCCACCATAGTCCTAGACTTCGGATTTGTAGTTACAACAATTGTGGGCTCGATGAAGAAACCTTCAGAATCATCATACTTGCCACCTGCAATGATCTCTGAATCCTTGGACTCTCTCACATATTCAATGTACTCGACTATCTTATTGTAAGCTGCTCTATCAATAACAGCATTTACCAGATTTGTGAAGTCTGCAACATCGCCTATCTTAACAGAAATAAGATCTTCAAGAAGTCGCTCTCTCACTTCAGGCCACTTTGATTCAGGAATGTATGCCCTTGATGCTGCGGAACATTTCTGCCCTTGATATTCAAACGCACCTCGGATGAGTGCGGTTACTAGTTCATCATTCTTGGCTGAGTTATGAGCGAATACAAAATCCTTGCCACCTGTTTCTCCCACCAGACGAGGATATGTTTTGTAAGAATCTATATTCTCTCCAACCATTTTCCACATAGACCTGAACACAGCCGTACTTCCTGTAAAGTGGATACCTGCGAGATCATGATGTCTTATGACGGGGTCTCCGACCTCTGCACCAGAACCAGGAACGAAATTAATGACACCAGGAGGGATTCCTGCTTCCACTAGCAATTTCATTACATGATATGCAGAATAAACTGCAGATGATGCGGGTTTCCAAACGACAACATTGCCCATCATCGCAGGAGCTGTTGGAAGGTTCCCCGTAATACTCACAAAATTGAATGGAGTGACTGCAAATACAAATCCCTCTAATGGACGGTATTCAATGCGATTCCATTCACCAGGACCTGATGAAACTTGTCCCTTGTAAATCTCTTGCATGAAATAAGCGTTAAAGCGAAGAAAATCAATCAGCTCATCTGCAGAGTCTATTTCAGCTTGAAATACATTCTTGCTCAAGTCTAGCATAGCAGCAGCATTCAGAGTTGACCTATATGGTCCGGCAATAAGATCAGCTGCTTTCAGGAATATTGAAGCTCTATCATACCAAGCTGTTGATGCCCACTTCTTTCTTGCTTCAAGAGCCGCATCAATTGCATCACCTACCTCCTTAGCTGACGCTTTATGATACTCTGCAAGCACATGTTCATGCTTATGAGGAATAATAGATTCTGCTGTGACTCCTGTTCTAATCTCCAATCCCCCGATAATTAAGGGAATATCCAATTTTCTCGCTTGTAATTCTTTCAGTTTTTCTTTGAGTTCAAATCGTTCTGGACTTCCTGGAAGATAGGATAGCGTTTCTTCATTTGTGGGCCTTTTGATAAGAAATTTCGTACCGGGCATATGATATCATTAACTATAGTAAAATATAGACTTACTCATATGGCATTTTGTTATTCTTATTGTGTATGAGGATGTTTTTATTCACTTTAATGAAGGAGTAGTTGGATGTTTGGATAATGTGTGTCTTGATACTTGATGGAAACACAGAGGGCACTACCAAGATAAATAGAATTACAACCATATTAGAAGAAGTCTTACGAGAAAAATCATGGTCCTATGAAACTGTAAAGCTTGAAGAGAAGTCAATAACAGCTTGCAGAGGTTGCTTTGGTTGTTGGTTACAAACACCTGGCATTTGCATAATTGATGATGATGCAAGAGGGATAACAAGGAAGATGATTAATTCCGACGTTGTAGTATATCTAACTCCAATAGTTTTCGGTGGCTACTCTAATCTCTTAAAAGCCCAAGTAGACAGATCAATTGGGCTCGTACATCCATTCTTCACTAAGATAGATGGAGAAACCCATCATAGAACAAGATACGACAAATATCCTTCAATATTTGGAATTGGAATTAATGAGCATAACGACGAGGTAGTTTCCGATTTATTCAAGAAACATATCCATCGAAATTCAATAAACTTCCATTCACCCAAATCTAGCTCTGAAGTCCTATCATTATCACAAAACGAACATGAAGTACGAAAAGCATTAGCACGGGGTCTCTCAAGACTGGAGGGAGGAATATGAAATCTCAGAAATTCATACTCTTATCAGGCAGTCCTCGTGGAAAACAAAGTACATCATATTCGATTCTTCATTATCTGAAATCCCAGCTTAAAGTAAAACATACTGAGTACGAGATTCTTATGTTGCATAAGATATTGAGAAAGGAATCAGAAATAGATAAGTTGTTGGTAAATTTGGATTCAACAGATTATGTGATTCTTGCAGCACCATTGTATGTGGATTCTTTGCCATCACACGCAATTAAGTTTCTCCAACAGATAGTCGATTATCGCAAAAAAGTTACATCTTCACGCCGACCCAAGTTTATTGCAATCATCAATAGCGGATTTCCAGAGAAAAACCATAATACTCTAGCTATTGAGATATGTAAGAAATTCTCTGATGATGCAGATTTTGAATGGACAGGAGGTCTTCCATATGGAGGAGGAGCAATAATTGATGGTACACCATTAGAATCAGCAGGATTTAGAGGCAGACATGCACGACAGGCAATCGAGATTTTGGCAGAAAGTATCTTGAGAGGAGAACCAGTACCTGAAGCTTGCATTGAACGTATCAATAAGGGAGTAATACCCAAACACCTCTATACTTCAGCTTCTCATATGAGATGGAAAAGGGCTGCTAAGACATATGGTGTTTCAGACCTCGATCAGCAACCATATGAAGAAGAATAGAAATATAGAATAAGTATTATCACTCCTCCTTCTGCCACTTCTTCATCTCCTCAATTTCGAAGCTAACAATTTCCTTTAGAATATCTATTCTATACTGAATTTCGCCCTTCCTGTGATCATTTTCTGCATTATCAACAAGTGTTTCTAAAACCTCTAGAAAAACCGGAAATTCATTATAAACCTCCAAGTCAACATTAGCCATATCATACTTGAATTTAGGAAAAATGAATGGAATAGGAGCGATGAATATTATGAAAACGATTATGTCAAGTGAGAATGGATGAAGAAAAGAAAAAAGCATTTGCAGTAATTGATCTAAGACGAGAAAATTGAATATCATCCAAATACAACATCCAGTAGCCCAAAATGTTGTCAAAGATTCTGTCAAATAGCTTTGTTTAATCAAATAAAAGATGAAAGCGTCCAATTCCATCTCATTGTCGAGACTTTCAATCTCAAATGGGGAAGGTTCAGCAACTACTTTGAAACCATCACTTCTATCAATCAATGCATATTTTATATTTCCCTCAACTTTGATAGATTTCAAAATATATCTCTCATTATCAGGTAGACTTTGCATTATACGTTTGCTCTCCCAATGAATATCTCCATTAAGAAAAGGAGCAGCATGTTTGTACTCATCAAGTTTTATCGATCTCTTGTAAGCAGATACAACATTATGAAAACAAGAATGAATGATGTTAATGCACCAAATAGAAGAAGCAAATTAACCAGAAAATTATCAAACACGTCAAGAAGGAAAATAAATAGAAGAATTAATGAAATACAACAAAAAGCTGAACTACATTTGAGAGATTTTTCATCTTCCTCCTCCGTCATATGTTATAATCTACTTTGATGAACTTAAGAATTCATTGTAGTCAAATTGCTTTTTTAAAAAAACAGGAAAAAGGTTGAATGCATTGTTAGCTTTCTCTTTTTTTTAGTAAATCAAAATTATTTATCATCGAAAGAGGTCATATTTTCAAGCATCGGTTGGTTGCAATGTCTGAAGAATGGGAAAATTTCATTGAGAATTACTTTGGTAGAAAAGGAAAAGAGTATGACGGAGGGATAGATGTTTCAGCAGCGGTTGTGCTAAAAGGGGAGGAGCGTGAAAAGGGTGAAGATATGTTAATAGAATCACTCCAAGACGGGAGCTACTATGCTATAATAGGACTACACGAAATGCAGTCTCAAAAAGCAATTCCTGTTATGAAGGCTATGATTAAAGATATCGACCCACTACGACAAATCCAACTGGCAGTTGCATTGAATGGACTGGAAAAGTCAAACGAATATACTCAATATATTATCTCAATCCTGTTAGGAAACTATCACTGGACAGCGAGAAGAACAGCTGCTGAAAGATTGGCAATCTATGAGGACAAATCCACCATAGAAGCTCTCTATAAAGCCATGAGTGATCCTGAATACTTGGTACGATATGCTGCTGCTGAATCAATATTAATAATTCATGGAATTGATACTGAATTGACCTCTCATGATGAATTATTTTCACTCTTGAGTAAAAGTCCTGGATTGGATGACAATTGTTCTAGTACAGATTTTGAAAGGCATTATGAAGAAGCTATACGAGTACTTGAGAGAATAGTTTCTGAGCGAAGCAACTAACACCAACAGTTAACATTCTATTCTTCACTTTCAGTTTCTTTCCATTTAGTAATATCCACAAGAAGTACCTGATATGCTGGTTTTCCTTCATATTCAATTCGACTGAGGCTTGCATGTGCCCAAATCATTGCTCCATCATTCCGAGCATATCTAACTTCGTAATCACGTTCTGGTTCCAAACTACCTCTTATGTCACCAAGAATTCTTTTCCGCATCATCTCACGGTCATCCATCCTCATCTCCTCTATTTTTTCCAGAATTGTATAGATATCAGAATACTAAAAAATGAATCTGAAATCAGTTTCTGATATGCATGTGTTTGGTGGTATCATGAGGAGAAGAGGACCTTTCCTTAGACCAAGAAGAAGAGGAGCAATTCGTAGACGACCCTGTTGTTGCGGTTCGTGCTGCACATGCATAATTATCTTATTCATCCTAATCATTATCTTTGGGTTCGGGATTATTTCGTGGTTACTGCCTTAGAAAGATAGAGGATGAAAATGACAGAATTAGAAGACTAAAACGCTTATATGATGGCAAATAGTTCTCCTTAGATTAATTAACTGAGGTTAAGGAGATGGATATTCGCAAAACTGTGTTACTGCTCTATGCAATATGCATTTTGCTTTTATTTGCAGGAATAGCATATGCTTTTACAGCACATGAGATCATTGGAGTTGCAGCAATTTTAGTTACTGTGTTTTTTGGATCCTTTCAAGCAAGAGGGCTAATGTTGATGCTTACAAAAAGTGTGCTACATCACTATGAGGAATCGGGAGAAGTACTTACAATGTACGAATATAGAGGTACTGAGAATCCAGCATCCAACGGTGTTGTGGCGGGAATCATCATGTTCATCGCTATTGCTGTCAGCATACCTGTGACAGATTGGGCATACCTGAATCTTACTCCGATTAATCCTTTGAATATTATGTGGACTATCAATGGTGTACTCTCATTCATTGCAGGCTTGCTTTCTTACAGAATTGTAAAATGGAAGGAACCTGTTAAGACAAGAGTCAGATTTGACGAGCTATATGGCTCTGACCAATAATTTCATTCAAGAGATGTCGCAGTAGTAGATTCTGCGACACCTCATTGGATTTAGTATCGACTAAGTATCCGTCGCATGAAGTAACTTTTCTCATTATAGACCAATTCGATTATCTCTTTTCTTTCAATCAAATCAGCGACTTCTTGCCACGTTGTGTTGTTTCTTGCGACGAGTTCACGCACAGCATCTTCTCGCAGAGGATGTACAGCTGTGATACTCAAAAAATCCTTCTCAAAATCTCCAGTAGAAGAGAATTCGTTTCCTTCATAACCAATGAGAAATTCAACCTTTGCGGACCCAAGTATTTCGGAATATAAGAGAAATGCACTGTTTAGAATATCCTCTTTGGGAGGTTTTACCCAATCTTCTGCAGGCGGTCTTGTTGGAATTGCAATGTAAGCTTTGTTGATTGGCTGTTCAGATATGAAAGTGGCAATTTCGTTTATTTCTTTTAAGTCATGAATCCCATCAACTAACATTGTTTCTGTAATAATTGAACCTGTAAACTCGGTACAGAATTGTGAAACACCTTTTAGAACATCATTCATATCTAACGATTTGTGTGGTCTATCAATTCGATGCCAAGTCCTCTCACTCACTGCATCTATCTTTAATGAAACTAGATCAGCATTGAGTAGAGCTTCACGAACATCAGGTTTCCAGAGCAATGATGCGTTAGTTAATACTGCAATTGGTAAATCAATATCCTTCAAGAGAGCAATATCCTCAGCTAGACAGACATCCAAGGTGGGTTCTCCATCAGGTACAAATGTGAGATAATCTATTTTCTCATTGTTTGACTTAGCTTGTGAAACCTTTTCTACCACTCTCTCAAAAATCAGATTTGGATCATAGAACTTGGTCCTATTCAATCTGAATTCTGTTGTTCTACCAAGTTGGCAGTAGACACAAGAATATGTACATGTTTTTGCAGAAATATGGTTAATTCCTATACTTCTCCCTAAACGTCTTGATGGTACTGGTCCATAAGCAATCAAGCATCTCCCATCTCCAGAACTAAAACAATACTATTCCAGAATTTCCTTTTAGTGATATCGTTTCCATCTTCCTCCTCTGCGACCTCTAGCCTGACCGCATCGGTGTCTGTATTGACGACCCGTGTTAGGAAGAAGATAACTCGCGCCCAAATTTGTATTGGACCACTCTGTAATCCTCTGTGATATGGAGCTGATTATTGATGAATCTACTGATTCTAAAGATCGTTCAGTATCTGTGTGCATCTTTGGGACAAACTGTCTGCAGACAGACCCAGAGGGATCAACGGGACCATTTCTAAGTGTGCAGATCCCATCTTCGTAGTATACACAATCTCTATGCGTGGGATACTCCGTTATTATCACCTTCAAGCTACAATTAATTATTGGATTATGCACATATTAATAGTTGGGTTTGACAGACAAAGGAGACTGTCAGTCAAATCGATGGATAAACTAATGACAAGACTCTTTATCACTTATTCAGTTCCTTGTTGCAACTTTTCCACCATTCTACAAAAGGAACGTTAAGGGAAATCGTTATGCCATTGAGGGTGCTGAAAACGAGCCATGTACTGATATCGAACTGGAAGTAGTCGAACAATAAGTGTTTGGTTCAGAAGCTAGTG
The DNA here is from genome assembly GCA_964610875.1 of uncultured archaeon. Classification (GTDB taxonomy): domain Archaea; phylum Asgardarchaeota; class Thorarchaeia; order Thorarchaeales; family Thorarchaeaceae; genus CAZSWP01. The sequence continues at coordinate 103 of CAZSWP010000045.1, read as the reverse complement.
ACCTTGATGTAGATGTCTCTTGTTTCTTAGATGAACTAGCAAGCATTGTTATTCCAACGAATAACATACCAGTCATGACAATAGCTGCATTATCAGTTTGCAT
>CAZSWP010000044.1:0-30713 GCA_964610875.1 uncultured archaeon | reverse complement strand
CACCTACACAACAATGTCAAGGTTTGTCCTGATTATTAGTATCTGTTCGCGACCCGTATAGAAGTGGTGTTCCGAATGAAATTTACTATCCCTTCCCTAATTGCTACAGAGCGCCTGGTCATACGTCCCTATCATGTGGACGATGGAAACTGGTACTATGAGATGAGCATGAGAAATAAAGCACATCTACAGAAGTATGAATCAGAGAATCCAGTTATGTCGATAAGAACCAGTGATGATGCTGTAAGATTAGTAAAAGCATTTGCAAATTAATGTCCTAGGAATTGTAGGAAGTTCTCGACGAGGCGGAAATACCTATTCCCTTTTTGATGAAGTATTTGCAGGTGCTCAAGAGGCAGGTTTGAGAACAACGAAGTTCTATATTGAAGAAATGACAATCAATCCATGTAAAGCATGTAACGTATGTGCAAAAAATCCGAGTGTATACAAAAGGATGACATGAATGAATTGCTTGAGCATATGAATTCACATGCCATATGGGTGCTTGGCACACCAGTTTATTGGTCAGGTCCCACTGCTCAATTCAAGGCTTTCGTTAATCGTTGGTATGCACCAGACCGATTGTTATTCAGAAACCGAAAGGTCATTCTGATAGTGGTAAGTGGTGGTCGTGGTGATACATTTGTACGTCATACTGTTGGTATAGTGGAGGAAGTGTTTCCTTACCTAAGAATGAACCATCTCTCCACGATTATTGCTACTGGCTTCTCAAGGAAAGGAATAGTATCGAGAGATTACAAGCTGATACAAAAAGCAAGAAGCATTGGTATGAGTCTTTCTGACTAGTATAACATATCTTCTTGCCAATGCGAATTATTTTGGAAAGGTATCCATTCTCCCCAATATTATTAAATTAAGTTTATTATGCTCATTTATTAAAAATACGGTTCTATGAACAGACTTTTATCTCTATGAATGATAGTAGTAGATGGAAGATATGATTATGCAGCAGAGAAAAGGTACCATTGTAGCCACTCAGCTTGCAAACTATGCAAATTCGGATATTAAGTACGGCTACATAACACTTGAAACTGATGAAAAAGAACATGTAAGGATCAAGATTGATTCCTACACAAAATACGACACACTTGAAAGAGGAGAAAGCATTGTTGCAAAAACAAAATCAATCTCTTCTGATGGAGTAATTGTCGCGAGAGAAATACGAAGACCTTAGTGCTTACCTGTTCTGTCAACTTTAGTTTAGCTTTGAAAGCATGAAGAATCAATTTTTTCAGTTATTCTTCATAACCTCCTTGTTTTTTGAACATCACAGGAAGATTATCATCTACATTCAACAGAACAAAAGTATGGAAGAATCATTGAGAGAAGAAATACATAGAATGATACTTGAGAATGACTTCGAGCCATCAGAATTCTTCCAATCAATTCGTAATCGTGAGCATGATTTACTTCTTGATTTCTATAAATGGATTATCACAACTTTTGATTATGAATCCCGTCCGAAACTTATCAAGACCGCGTACTTTGAGCTTGCCCGACTACGTGATCACACAATTATCGATGCTCTTGAACAGCTTCGTGATAGGTGGAAAAATACATACTATAATGAATACGAGTATCTCATGGCACTCCTGCAAAATGCTCGTGCAGGAGCTAAGTGCAACTGTAATGTCTATCAGGATTCTAGGTACAATGTACCCCCATATATGGACGACCTTGAGAAGATCGGAGAAGCACAACGCGAATATGACGAAGGTTGGACTACTGACATAATCATTGTTAGATGTAGAACATGCAGGACTGAATGGGAAGTCGAAATTGACTACATGTATCATTATCCCCATTCACATTGGCGGAAAAAACGAGATTAGGCAACTTCACCTTACTTTGTGCTCGTGATTATATCTCAAATTAGTATGAGGAATAGTAGTCCTACTGCTATAGGAATCAAGAAGTTATCACTCCATGAAACACTGAATGCCTCTATAAGGGTGACAGTGATTGCTATAATTGCTACTACTATGAATAAATAGACAGTTAACATGATAGAAAACACAATCTGGGTGATCAGGAGAGCCAGAAAACTGAAAATACATACAGCTACGCTTCCTTCTATTGATCTTTCAGTATTCCAGATATGATAATGATGGTTTCCAAAAGGTCGACCAATCAATTCGCCAGCTCCATCTCCCCATGCAACGATGAGGATAGCGCTAGAGAACACTTCTGGGTTGTTTGGAAATGCGAGGAATACGAACGAGTACGCCAAAATCGCTAAGACTCCAGCAAATAATGTCCCCTTTTTTGTACCATTCTCACGTGAAGCTGTCTTTATGAGTGCAATAGCAGGATTTCCAAACATTAATTTTCCAACCAACAGAGCCAACAAAAAAGTTCCAATCACAAGCAATGGCCCTGAAAAACTAGAATAGAGATGAAGAGTCAATGCAATAACTGTACTAATACCAACATGAATGATTTTTCTTGAGAACCAGCTGGGTTTTCCTTGTTTTTTTGAATAGTGAGATAGACCTATGGTAAAGAAGACTGCTAACAATGTCAAAAATGCCAGGAAGTAGTCATTCATTGAAGGAATTGCTATTTCTGGAACAATCACTAGAACACGCTCCCTCGGCGACTATTTTCTTCCTACTCACAAGGTTCCATATCTATTTTTGCTACAACCTCTTCAAAATTGACCTCGGTATTTACGCAACCATCCTTGCTGAGTAAAACTGCTTGAGTTGGAATGTTATATTCAGTGAATTTTTCAATCGCCATCATAGCCTCATTAAAACAAGCAATACCAAATATCGCTCGTGGTCTGACATCCTTTACAATGCGAACAGCATGAGAACCTCCCCCTACCATATACCATTTCAATCCATGTGCCTCCGCGGCCTTTGTAATATCACTAATAGAACACGCTCCGCACTTTAGACAATGATAACCTTCATCATCAATAGGTGCCTCGCATTTCTCCGGATTACGAAGGCAGTGTGGAATCAAAAGAATGCGGTCCTCAATAGGAGTGTATGAATAGTGACACCGATTTAAGACATTTATTGCTTCTATTAGCGTGAAATTTGCTAAATCCTCATTATCGATGTCTAACTCAGCTGTGACTTTTTTGGCCAGGACATCTGAAGATATATCTGGATTTTCACTTACAATGTTTTCTAAGAGTTCAATAATCTTGATTCGAACATCTTTATCGATTACATAAGCAATCTTTTCAGATGTCTTTTCATCTCCGAACAAAATAGTCATCCTAACTAAAGAGTTAGTCTACATCAAAAAAGCAACAATAAATGACTATGTATTAGGGAAGAATTATAAAAAAAATTGGGGAGTAGGTGAAACCGCTTTAATACCCGAGATAATAATGTCGTTTTCTACCGTATCTGGAATTTCTTTCAGATTTGTTTACAAATCTGTTTACATCCTCAATTTCCTTATCAGATTCTTGCAGTTTACTTCGACGACCAATCTTCAATCGCAAACTCCCTCTGAAAAGATCGGTATATCCATCTTTCAAGATATATGTTTGACCTTCTTTCACTCGCTCTATGGCCCCATCCCAAAGCGTCATTTTTACAACTCCTGTTTCGTCACCTACTGTTGCATCAGTGACATAGTGTGTATTATTGTCCCTCTTGGAGTGAACTTCTCGAGGATTCTCTTTCTCTAGTACTTTGAATTCAACATCAATACTTCTCATCTTCGGAGCTAGTTCTGATATACTAACTATACTATCTTCTGTTTCTGAAATCATACGTATCACGCATAGTAACAGACATCCCTAAATGCAGATTTCTACTTTGAAAATCTCCAATACTAATCTCGTGCATATTGGGAAATGTCTACTTTCATAGTATACATTCGAAAGAGGATTAATAAATCTCAGGGTAGCCGAATTGCCAATAATAGAGTCATTCTCTCTTGGTACAGTATTAACCGACCTTTTATAAGTAGATAAAAAATACTCTAGTTGCCAGCCGAATCAATATCTGTTGCTTGCTAGGATATTGAAATTCATGCCGTCTTAACTAGATAAGCCAAGATTGTAAGGTACTAAACATGACAGAGACTACCAGAAAAGCCGGTCGCGAGAAAGAAGAAACACTTAGTTGCACAGTGTGCGGTTCCAAAGAACTACATTGGGATAGGTCACGTGGAGAACGCGTATGCACTTCATGTGGCTTTGTGATGTCAAGTGGAATCATTGACAGCGGGCCTGAATGGAGGGCTTTTACTGCTGAAGAACGGAACAACCGAGAGCGAACAGGAGCTCCTACAAGATACACTATTGCTGACAAGGGTCTAGCCACACGAATAAGCAGAGCAAATAGAGATGCATCCGGAAGGTCAATTGGTGGATCGCGAAGAGCGCAGCTCTATCGAATGAGAAAATGGCAGAGAAGAAGTTGGGCTCATGGTTCCAAGCAGAGAAATCTTCAGATTGCTATGAACGAGATTGAACGACTAGCTTCACAATTAGGCATATCACGAGAAACCGTGGAAACAGGTGCTTTGGTGTACAGAAAAGTTTTGGATAAGCGTCTTGTACGTGGTAGAAGTATTGATGGAATGGTGTCAGCATCACTCTATCTGTCCTGTCGAATACATAAACGACCTCGACAGCTTGATGAGGTGGCAAAGGAAGCCAAGATAGACAGACGGCAGATTGGTAAATGTGTTAGAATGATTCAACAGCATCTCAATATTCATGTTCCACTGCCTTCAGCGAAAGGATTCCTTCCCAGGATTTCATCCGATCTTAAGTTGTCTGGAAGAACTGTGACCCGAGCTGCAGAGATTATTACTGAAGCTAGAGGTAAAGGTTTGACTGCAGGAAAAGATCCCAGTGGTATAGCAGCTGCGGCAATCTATATAGCTGGTATTATTGAAGATGATAGAAGAACCCAACGAGAAATTGCAGATGCTGCAAACGTTACAGAAGTGACCGTACGAAATCGCTACAAAGACATGGTCAAGGGTCTGAATATCTCTTTGATGCCGTAATTTTTGAAAGAAAAAAGTATGAAGAGAAGAAGCATATAATTATGCTGTCCTCTTCCTCATCAGTTTAAATCCAATAATCAATCCTACGACTACAATTACCGAAATTGTAGTATACAGAAGCATTGTTGGAACCTGCGGAAGGAACCAATCATCCCATGGATCATTATCGAGGTCTACTGTATATTCCGTGGCTTTATCCCAACGATTTTCCTGTTGAGGATAGTAATACTGTACAGCTCCTGCATTAGGCGCATACCAAACCCAAAAGCTGACTTCACCATCAGGTGTAATCTCCTCTTCATGGATTTTAATACAATCCTCAAACGTGCCTGCGGGAACAGTCACATCTTCTATTGCTTCTATTGTGTAATTTGCACTAAATGACACTCCAGTCATCACTGTATCTGTTTCTTTGATGGTTAGTGTAACAGTTGTAGTTCCACTATGAACTGCTCCAACTTCAACTGGTTCAGTGACGTAGTTCAGACCAGTTGTAGCAATTACCTTGTCAGAGGTGTCTTCAAATCCCCACCACAGTAATGTGTCCGCTGTCTTGCTTAGCCACATTTGATTTACAAATGTGTAGTCCGTTTCATCAAGTTGCATATGTGCTTCAGTCCACAGAACTGTTAATGTACCATATGGCCCACCAAGAAACTCTGTTTCATCAGCTACATATCGTTTTGTTGTCCATGTACCATCGTCGTTTGTTGAATTGTAGATTACAGTATTACCCGGCGCGAGAGGAAAATACTCCATCTCCAACGCATTAACTGGAGTAATACTTGGAGTTGCTATCGTTAGTGTAATCAGACAGCACAACAGAAGAATCGTTGTAAATCGAGATAGTATCATTTGCAATTATGGGAGGTTTATGTATATAAAAGGGTCGCGAACAGATACTAATAATCAGGACAAACCTTGACATTGTTGTGTAGGTGCTTATATAGGACCGGTAAGGATATTTTAGTGAGGGTGTCTTGACACACGATCTTACCCTCGCAAAGCCAGTCCCAGTACCGTCCTCTGGGAGGACAAAGCTTTGGTGTCCAGATCTGTCCAACTTACAATGAACGGTAATAATTCCTCCCATACTATGAGCTACAAAATTAATCTGGGTTCCTGAAGGATATTGACTCAATTCGTCATACAAATCATCTCCATAATCTTCAATGCTGGTTGTATAATGAAGTATGTTTATTGCATCAGGATCATCATCAGATACACCGTAAGCCGAGTAATATGAAAAAGTTTGATAGGTTGAATATTCAGAGCCCATATCACCCTCTACAAATAGAGATTGTATCAAATCCGCGAAATCCGCTGTGCTGCCATAATAGCTGTGCACAAAATACAGTATTCTCGCTAGCGGATGAAGCATGTTCCTTTGAGCTTCGATTATCTCTCCAAAAGGAATGTCCTTGATAACAGGTTCATCAAAAGCTTCTGACATGAGCCATGTTGCTAACAGCCCTCCTGCTACAGCATCAACAACACCATTAAAACCGAATATTGATTTCTCAGGGACTGAGGGTGCATAACAAGCTAAAACTATTGCTCTAGAAGGTTCAATTTCCAATAATCCTTGATATAATACATCCCAATTTACTGTTTCGTCATGAATTTGAACACCTTCAGGTGCACCATGACCAACTAGTACAACAATGTTTCCCTTAGATACTCTGTTTATCTTTGAAAAATCGATAACTTTCACTAGTAACTCATATTTCTGAATCTGATTTAGTGTAGTATCTATTGCCAGTTCCGTATTCGAGTCTATTTCCCCAATTTCAACAACCCATATTGCAGGATACTCATGAGTATCAGTCATGAAACTAAAACAAACCGATTGAAAAAACAATAGACATACTATGATAGTAAGTGTTCTACTTTTTTTGGTCATTTCTTGCTCTCCTAATCACGATTTATCCGAACATTAGTTCAGATTATTCCTATATCATCCCCTTTCTATTTAAGCAAGTTGTTTCTGATTGATTAATCCCTCTCCTCTAGTTGAGTACCAGACATTCTATTAATTTGAATCACTTGAGAAGTAATTGTTCTTAGGTTTAGTTCATATGACTGCTTGAAGTTGCGTGAAGGACCTTACCCTCCCTCCACTGTTGAGCGCCTTTTCATATTCTTAGTCAGATGAGTGGAATCCGAGTATAGGATTTTTCTTCAAGAAATGAACAGCTAAAACCATATTAGTTGTGTTTAACACAATTGTTGTGTTTATTATAGAAAGTGTGTATATGAATGATGAAAAACCATGACCACCATCTCGATTAAAGAGGACACTCGAAAGAAGTTACTTCAGATTGCAGGTGAGCTTCAGAAAAGGACGCAACGTAGAGTTGACTTTGACTCTGTGATCCAGTTTCTGATTAAGAACTACATGCAGGAGCAAATTGATCAAGAAGCCTGGGACAAGTTCACAACTCCTATTCCTGGAGTGGATTTTGAATCAGCATATCATGACCTGATTCAGGAGCGAGCTCTTGATGAAAGAAAAGAATAATCCTCTCTTTGTGTTAGACGCAGGGGTACTAATCGGATTGGCACTTAATGAAGCCTCAGCTGCAGAACTATCTAGAGGTATTATCAAAAGGCATGGTCATTATGCATGTACTGAAATTGCCCTGTGTGAATTAAACTACATTCTCTGTCGAAATTCAACTTGGAAGCAAGCTTGGGAAAAGACACAGAACCTGATTCATTCTTCCGCAGTTGCAATAGTTCCTTCTAAAGCACTATGGATGGAAGCTTCTAAAATCAAATGCGATGTCCCTATTGCTTTGTCTGATTGTTTTTCGATTGTTGCTGCGCGAATATTCAAAGGAAAAGCCATCTTTGCTCGTAGGGAAAAGGAAATAGTTGATGCTATTAGGAAAAAACAGCTCTTGGATAGAATTGAATTTCTTGAGTGCTTCTTTGGATCTTTTCAAATTGGTTAATTCGTGAATCTCAATTGGTTCTTTGAATCTCCATAGGTTTCCTGCTGGAAATCTTGAAGATACGATTCTCCGTTTATCTGGTTTGAGATATCGGGGAGTGGATTTTGAAATCGCAATCGATAAGGTCCTCACCGAGGATACTGAGCTTCTTATAAGATTGGCACAATGAATGATGTCCTCTGGTGAAACTCGTTGAGATATTTGACGTTTGATGAAGTTTACTAGGAGGCTGAAAAGAAGGTCAATCAGAAATCTTTTGGAGTGACTACAATGTCCTCGATATCGTTCTCGGAAATAAATTCCATAAATTCACTATCTATTGTGAGAAATCGATATTGCTTTCTTAGGGCTGTCACATACAACATATTGTCAATCATATCCGGATGCCCTTTTTGGTAGAAATCAAGGGCATTCAGATAGTCATCTGGACTTGCCTGAATATGTTGATAGACCTCTGTTTTTGTTATACTTAGGAGTCCTTTCCTGAACAGAGGTGCTTGATATGTTCCTTGTTTGATTTGTTGTATTGCAATCCAGCTACTTTCAAGCAGGCTCCAATTGGAATAGAATAGATGGATTTTCTCAAGATTGATCTTTGAAAGAGTTCTTATCACCTCTGCCTCTACTTCAACTCCAAGTGTCGGAAGCAAGAAAGAGGTATCAAGAAGAATCTTCTGCATGCTTTGATTGTTCTTCAAGACTAATTGCCTCAATCTGTTCTAATGTCATTGATGCGAACTTCTTTCCGTGAATAGCGAGGGAAATAGGGTCGGGTACTGGTTCGATGATGATTTTGTTTCCCTCAACTGTGATTATGATTTTCATGCCTACCTCAAGATTTGCTTCATCAACAACCGCCTTTGGGAGATATATTGTATGCTTCTTTCCAATTTGTCCTTCTGCTTTCAGACCCATTGACCATCACCTGATTTTCAGTTTAGACTCTGACATATAGTACTAATTCAGGCAATATAAAGTCATGGACTGAGTATCAAGTTGACTGATGAGGTATCCGTAGCGGAAGATGTGGATGGAAGAGGTCGAGAGTCATTCTCATCTTCCATCAATCACCTCCTAAGATTTCTATCTCTAGAGGTAGAAGCAGCTTGTTTCGCAGTCCTTTGGGACTGTGAAAGGGGTACCGGCTTTGATAGGATAGTGCAATCGTACAGGTTGCGTGAAGGACCTTACCCCTTCCACTGTTGAGCGTTCTTTCATTATTTAATTTAGTTGAGAGGATTCTAGGTATGCTACCATTGTATTCTGATTCTCTTGAGAACAATTTGGAGTTATTGCAAGAGTGAATCAAAATCGGCTACTCTCGATGATGTCTTCTCGTCTGTTCCAAAGTATTTAGTGACAAACGAATCTAAGCGTTCTTTGAAAACTCCCAAAATTTCTTCTAGACACAACAATAAAATAGCTGGGTTGCACTGATACGTAAGCTCTGAGAGTTTTTGGAACCAAAAAGGCATTCCAGAATTCTATGCTATCAACTGATAATAATTCAAATAAGACTATCATAATTCGGATTTTTAATAAAATAATTTAAATAATGATGATGTTTTTCCCTTCCTAACGTTTGATCAGCGCCACTACAGTAGAAAGCAATAAAATCTCTCTTTTTGTAGATAGACGCCGGATTGGGATTTGCTATGAAAAGACCCTTAATTATACTCTCTATTCTATTTCTTTTGGTGATACCCGTTCTATCTGATTTCTCTCAGGTAGAATTGGATACTGCACCTGTAGATGAGAAACTCATTTCCTATGTGGAGCATCCAACATTCACAGTTGTTGGTAATGATGACTTTGTCACGAACTTCAGTGGATTAGGCACTGCTGAACAGCCGTATACCTTCGAGGGTCGGAACATAACTGGTGCTGACGCACTCATCAACATAACAGATACTGATGCATATTGTGTAATAAGGGACTGTTTCTTTAGAACTGTAACAGGTGAACCTTTTGGAGCTGATGCGATAGTTCTCGATAATGCATCTCATGTCACCATCGAAGGATGCATCTTCTATAACGTTTCAAAAATAGTTGAAGCGACTGGTTCTTCAAATCTTACAATTATTGATGCCTATTCTTACGATATTAGAGCCTCTTCTATCTATCTGACTAACTGTCCATATGCTAACCTTACCGGAAACACAGTCCAGGGTTCTTATTGGACTGGTATTCCTGATATCAAATTAACGGGGTGTAATTATTCGCATATCATAGGTAACAATGTAACATGGTCACGTATCCAGATCATCAATTCAAATGAAACAAATGCCATAGATAATATTCTGTTCAGGAGTATGTTGTATCTATACACATCCATAGACGTGGTTGCTGAGTATAATACATTTGATGGGAATGATGGTAAAGACTGTATTCAGATTCTAAGCTGTAGTCAATGTAATATCAGTCATAATAGTGTTGCAAACCAATTGATAAACGGAATCACAGTTTCGGAATCCGCAGAGGTGATTCTTAGGAACAATACTGTATATAGCTCGTTAGGTAAAACAAACAACGATTATGGAATCCTAATAGAGGACTCACTAGATTGTACTGTTCAGAATAATACTGTTTCTAACAATAATGATATCGCAGGAATTGGTATTCTCTATTCCAACAATACCATTGTGCGTGATAATATTGCGTTCTACAACAACTACGGATACTATGACCGTGGTACACTCGATACGAAGTTCAATAATTGCATTGCTTATGATAATTGGGACGATGGATATAGCGTCTGGCAAAGCAATCGCACAGAATTGGACTACTGCAACTCATCCGCGAATGAGGGCGATGGCTTCTACATACATGAATGCTATGAATCCCAGGTAAGGTTTTGCTTTTCTGAATTCAATGAACACTCTGGCTTCGCATTCAGTTTTGATAATGATACTTTCATTTGGGAATGTAGAGCATATGACAACGCACAGACCTTTGGATATGAAGGATACGAGATCAACTACTCAAATCACACTCAAATTTGGTGGACTATTGCTGAAGGCAATTCGGGCCGAGAATTCTATTTCAGGGAATGTTATTACGGACTTGTGAAACTATCTGGTATTTCAGATGCTGGAGGTATTGCACTAAGCTCCTGCAATTTCTTTGAATTCGATAATCTTGAACTCTATAGGTCCGGGTCAATCGGAATGGTGGATGTCACCAATGTCACCGTTTCAGACTCATCTTTTCAGTTCAATCGTGGTCATGCTATCTACGTGGAATCAAGCACGAATGTCACACTTATTCGGAACACGATAGATGACAACTATAGCCCCGAAACTAACTATGAAGGAATCTATGTTGAAGATAGCAGTGACGTAACAATCAAAGATAATCAGATAACGAATATGGATGATGCCGCAATCTACTTGGACCAATCCACTGCCTGCTATCTGGATAACAACACACTGGATTCTGGCGGCCTTTATGTTGAAGGGGAGTTACGTGAATATTGGTTTCACGAGATTACACTGGATAATACAGTATTAGGCAAGTCGATTTACTATCTAGTGAATGAATCCGATGTTAACTATGATTTGACCTCTGCTGGACAGGTATTTATCGTAGACTCTGAGAATGTATCGACTACTGGTGGTAGTTTAACAAAATCAATTGTGGGCTACGTAATGGCTTTCTCAAGCAACTGCTCTGTCTCTTCTTTACTGATTGATGGGTGCCGCAAAGGTTTACTCTTCTTCTATTCCGAAGATTGTAATGTGATAAGTAGTCAATTCTATTATGAGAGCTATAATGGAGTAGCAGTCTCTGGTGACCATTCGACATCAATGAATATCACCGATTGCTATGCTGAAGGGTATGGTACAGGATTCCATTTGCAATATTCTGATAATTCTATCATTAACAAAAACGAGGCCTTGAACATCACACATGATGGGATATCGATCCAAGATTCATACGACTGTATCGTAACAAACAACACTATGTCAAAAATGTCTGACAATGCGATTTACGCTTCTTGGTCTGATAATATCCGTCTTGAAGATAACATATTGGTCGATGATATTGAAGATGCGATTCAACTATACAGATGTCAGAATTTCAGTATAATAGATAATGAAATTGTTGCTAGTGATGTAGGAATCTCATTGTCCAGTATCAGTAGTGGCATTCTTGAAGCTAATATGGTCCAAGGTAACTCTGCGTGTATACGGTTGTTCTCTTCTCGGGATTTGGAGATTTACTCCAACACATTCAGCAGTACGGGTATTATTATCATCAACAATGACAATATCGCTTATTATAACCATACAATGACTGGCAATACGGTTGGTGGGTTACCCATAGGATACTTCAAGAATCAACATGAACTTCAGATTGATGCTTCGGACTATGGGCAAATTTTCCTTCTATACTGTGAGAATAGTACAATTAAGGGACATGAGATGGCACAGGTTTCAATTCCGTTATACCTTGCATCTTGCTACAATGTAACAGTGGCAAACTATTCTCTGAGTGATGTGTACGATGGGTTGAGAAGTTACAACAGCACTCATTGCTCCATTGAAAACTTCACAGTCACGGAGAGTGCACGTGCTGGATTATATTTGACTCAATCACACAATGCATCGTTATCCAATGTGAATTCATCCTTCTCCGAATACTATGGTCTCTATCTGTATCAATCTGAAGATTCAGTGATCCTTAATTCAGAAGTATGGAATTGTTCAAAGTATAGCATATACGCAGAGAACTCGCATGATCTCCAGATTGAGGGTTTGAATGTTATCAATAGTACTAAAACAGGTCTGTATCTCTACGGGTCAGATGGTGTTGCCATTAATGACACTCTTGTCATTGATTGTGATCATGGTTTGAACTTGTATAGAGCAAACAACTGTAATGTTACCAACAGTGGTTTCTTCAATAACTCACTTGGTGTTCTGGTCCAATCAAGTACAAACAATTTATTCTATCTCAACGAGTTTGGTGGGAATTCCGACAATAACGCTCAGGATGATTCTGCTGGCAACTTTTGGGATGATGATGTCATGTATGGGAACACTTGGTCTGACTACTATGGTGGCGGAATATACGAAGTTCCTGGCACAGGTGGATCTATTGATGGTTTTCCAAATAGTCTCCCGGGTTACACTATTGTCATCAGTAATCCTGCCAATCAAACATTTAATGAAGGAAGTGTTGGCAATTCTATAACTTGGACAAGTCCTTCAAGCTACATCCGGTCCTATCAGGTTTACATGAATGAATCGTTTCAATTTGGAGGTTTATGGACCGGTGGTCCCGTAGTAGTGAATCTGAATGGTCTTTCTCCTGGTTATTATTGTTATACAATATACTTGACATCATATTTCGCATCATCAAATCATGACGCTGTTGTAATTGAAGTCATTGAAATCACGACTCCTACAATAGACCATCCTGCTGATTTCTGGTACTGGTATGGTGATAAAGGCAATACTATCATGTGGGATGCTGCATCTTCGGACCCCGATTTTATGGAAGTCTATCTCAATGATACTTACTATGGTCCATATGGTTGGGACGGAAGCAGTGTTGAAGGAATTATGGATGGTTACGATGTTGGGGTCTACAATGTGACCATTATTGTGTATTCTAGATGTGGTAATAACGCATCAGATACCGTTTTCATGACAGTGAGAGCCAGAAGCATTCCTGAGATTGACCAACCTGAAGATTTCTGGTATTGGTATAGCACCGATGGACACTCCGTAGTCTGGAATGCTTCTTGCACATACCCTGATAGTTTCGAGTTCTATATCAACGGAACAATAGAGGCCTCAGGTCCATGGGATGGGACTGATATCGAGATAGATGTAGACGGTCTCTCAGTCGGTCTCCATTATCTAACACTTTTTGTGTATTCTCAAAGCAACAACCAGACATATGATACAGTCCTCCTTACGGTGAAAACCGGAACCATTCCTGAGATTGACCAACCTGAAGATTTCTGGTATTGGTATGGGTCTAATGGTAACCTGGTGTCTTGGGACGTATCTTCTCAATATCCCAATAGTTTTGAGTTCTATGTCAATGGAACACTGGAAAACTCTGGAGAATGGGATGGCACTGACATTGAAATAGATGTGGATGACTTTGCAGTGGGTGTATATAATCTGACCCTTGTTGTATTCTCTGATAGTAATAATTGCTCCTCTGATACAGTATTCCTCACGGTAATGGCTCTGAGTACACCTGAGATCAACCATCCAGATGATGTATCCTTTACGGAAGGTTCCGAAGGAGAATCAATCACTTGGATAGTTTCTGATTCATATCCGGACTCCTATGAGATATTGCTCAATGGAAGTGTATCTGCCTCAGGTGAATGGGACGGTTCAAACATTGTAGTATCGCTTGATGGTCTTGATGTTGGTATATACAACTTCACTCTTATTGTTTATTCAGAGTGTGGACTATTTTCAAGCGACTCAGTCATAGTTACTGTCACATCATCTGACACCACAACTACAAGCACAACCACTACAACTGATACAACAACTGACACCACGACTGAAACAACAGATGACACAACTGAAACCACCACAACATCTGATATTCCAACTGATGATGGTCTGGGTACAATAATTATTGTTGCAGGTGCAGGAGGCGGCATCATTGTTTTAGTTATGGCAGTGATGCTATTGAGAAAACGACAATCAGGTTAAATGAAACACATAGAGTGCTGTTGTGTTAAGCAAACAGACTAACTGAGGAGCTCTCTGTATTTTCATCTACAGATTGCTTCTCAGCCTCTACTCTTTAGAACCTGAAGTAAGACATGAATGAATCTTTTGGAAAAATCGCATCAAGTTTCATTGCGATTTCTTGTGAGCATGGAATCAATCCATACTTCTGTAGTTCTATAGGACTAGATATGCCTCCTGCTATCATCGAGAGTTGATGGGAATCAAGAGTGATATCCGCCTTACCTGACGTATTATCCTTTTCAACGACCAACTCGACCCCTGATGTTACTAGTTCATATGTGCCTTCATTCCATGGGCACTGGACATCAGCAAGCTCTATGGTAATATCCGTATCATTTCTGTCGGGAATACTGACTGATTTACAATACTCCTCGAAATTGACTATCCTCATCATCATTTGTCCAGTAATCTCTGTTTGATGTATCTTGATATGAATGAGTTTGAGAAACCATCACTAATCCTTACAGGTCGCCATGATGTTTCTGTGGGATATCGAAATGCTTGGAAGTTTGAATCCAAATTTAAAAGATACACCTTTGCAGTTTTAGATGCAGCAGGACATGGATTGCCCATTGATCAAGACAGTGTCTTCAAAATTCTAATTCAAGAATGGCTTGGTCGAATTCATCATTTTGATTATGACATGAAAGTAAACCAAAATAGTATGTAACTAAGGATGATTTTTGTCTGGTGATATGTTATTTATGCAAGGTCTGATTGAATATCAGATGAGGCAGTGAAATGGTATTACCAATAGGACCTCTCATGATTGAACATCGTTTGATTGAGAGAATGATTGAACTCATGAAGAAAGAAATCATCTGAATTGAGAAAGAGAAGAATGTGAATCCAGAATTTATTGATTCTGCAGTGGACTTCATCAGTGTATATGCAGATCGATGCCATCATGGTAAGGAGGAAGAGATTCTCTTTCGCGATTTAGCCAAAAAGAAAATGAATGAAGAAGATACCCGAATCATGAATGAGCTTATTGAAGAGCACATATGGGGGCGAAAAACGCGAGGTCACTGTTAGGGCTCGGGAATGGGAAAAACAAGCTGAAGATTTCTTATTGAATCTTTAGTGAAATATGGTCACAGTTCAAAATGACACATATGACTAGCTAATAGACCACTACTCCATCAATTCTAGAATTTCTTCTGTTATCATCAGAGTGGTACCGTGTACTTCTTTCATGTGGTTGAGTGCGAATTGATGTCTCTCTTTAGTAACACTAGCTGTTGCATCTTCAACAACTGTAACATTGTATCCTCTCGCAGATGCATCTGCTGATGTATACATCACACAGATATCTGTCAAAACGCCTACAAGGATTACATTCTCAATATCATTCTCTCTCAAAATCAAATCGAGTTCAGTCCCGAAGAATCCTGAATAGCGTCTCTTGGGGATGAGGCGGTCTTCTTCCTCTGGTCTTAGCTCATCTATAACTTCTGCCCCTTCAGTGCCTCTTATTGCATGAGGAGGCCATTTTGAAAACTCATCATCATCAGGGAGATGATGGTCTGCAAGGTAGACTATTTTGATACCTTCCTCCCGAGCTCGTTCAAGCAACATCTGCTGAGGTGCGATGAGCTCTTTAGCATCCGGAACAACCAGTGCTCCACCTTCTCGTACAAAATCATTCAGCATATCTACTACTATCAAACACGTCTTCTCACTATCTATATCCTTCATTCTAGACTAACACGCTCCAATTGTTTCAGTACATGTTCTCTAATCTCATGGGGTTCTTTTTTTCGATGCATAGTCTTACCCCCTTTGACAAGTTCTGTTGTCAGTTTCACAGTCTTCTGATCACAATTCAGACAGATTGGGGCTTCATTGCCTTCTTGTGTGACTCGCACATCCATACATTGTTCACAACGCCATACTATCTTTCTTCCCGAGAATTTGCCCTTCTTTGCTGCAGGCATCCATTTCTGGTCTTTCTTTATTGAAACAATATCCATGGCGAAATCTATTGCCGGTGCATTACTTATCGCACCCCCGACACCATATCCATCAACAGGGACATCTTGTAAGCTTACAAGCTCTTCTATGCCAAGGCCTCCACTGGCAAAAATCTTAATGTCTGAAAATCCACGAACATCAAGTTCCCACCTTACTTCTTGGATAATTCTGCGGAGACTGCCCCGTCGACTACTTGTTGTGTCGATTCGAACACCCATGAGGTTGGGTATGTTTTCTGCAGCCAATACTGCTTCATGCACTTCATCCGAGTATGTGTCCACTATTGCAATCCTAGGGACATTTTTTGCAACATGCCTGTCAAAGGCTTTCCATGCTTTGACCTGGTCTTCAAAACTGATCACCAAAGCATGTGGCATAGTGCCTGATGGTTCGATATCAAGTAATTCTGCACCAAGAACACAGGACACTCCATCACAACCGCCAATATAGGCTGCATACTCTACTTGTGGTGTGATTGCTGGATGCGTTCGTCTTGCTCCAAAAGAGAGCAAGTCCTTATCACCAGCAGCTAATCTGATATGTGTCGTCTTCGTGACCATACCTGAAGTGTGACAGATGAAACCAAGCATTGGTGTTTCAAGAACAGCAAATTCCGAGTAGTGTCCTTCAATTGTGAAAACAGGTACTTTGATACCACTCTTATCTCTAGGATAGAACAGTGTTCCTTCCGGAAGGCCTCCTATGTTCAGTGACTTATCCTTAAACAGTTCCAAGGCATCATTTATTCCAGCAACAAATGCCCACTCGAAACCTTGTGGAATACCCGATACAGTGACTTCGGCATGTACAATTGGATCAATATTCTCTCCATTCAGTACTTCGACTGTCCGTTCAAAGTATGTATCAGTAGTACGTCCTGAAAGAATCTCGTCCTCCTGTGCAATTTTCCATCTTCGCTTCACATAGCACACCTCAAATGATTGCTTTTCAGTCGTTTCTCTCTACAATTCTCTTGGCAAATAGCTCAAGTGTGTCTGGTTTCTCTTCGTATTCAACAGTAACAGTTTTTCCTTCATCTAGGGTGTCATAATTTGTATATGCATCCACATTGAACTTCATGTAATCCTTACTTGGTATTTGGATTGTTATTATGCCGTGGGATGTTCTTGGGCTTTCATAGGGTTCAACTTGAGATGACACAATCTTTCCATATGCACTCTTCATTTCTCTCAACTATCAATTAACTATATTAAATAATGTACTTAAATTCTCGCATTTGTTTAGTCTTCCATGTCTGTTTCCACATCATTGCTTGCAACGCTGATCACTTGTCCTCCTGGATATCCTCGGTGGATCATGGATGTCAGTAGATCATCTGCTTTTCCCTCTAGGACTCCCATGTCTAATTCTATTCGAAGATCTATGCTTCCAAGCATATCTCTGTTGACCAGAACACTATTGACACCTTCTGCTTTCAAGTGATTCTTGATTCTCTCTCCATTATCATCTAGGACAAACTTGGTAATCACGGCATCAAGGTTGTTTCCTTTCAGAATCGTATCTCCTTTCGCAGCCGCAGCGCGAAGTAATTGGAATAATTTGGTTATCTCCCCTATTTTCAAAGTATGACCTCTTACTGTATTTGACGCATCTTCTAAGAGATCCAAAAACGGACCAAGTTCATAGACTCTAGTTATACAGAGAAGGTCCTTGTAGTATACAGAGGTGTTCTTCTCTATGACTTTCATATCAAATGCTGATATGAAAGGATGGGGGTAAATTGTTCCCTTTTGAAAGTGAGTTCTATCTAGTAGCATTGACTGTGATGGGCGTTTACTGAGTATTTTATTGACGGAATCTAATTCAAAATGATTCGATATCATTTGGTCCATACTGATCATTGCAATGATATTATGATTTCCTTGACTAAGTACTGCAATGAAAAGAGAACCTATATTCGACCTACTATCAATGGAATCTGCATACTTAAGTGTAATTGCAACTGCCGTATCTTCAAACACGTCATAATCTTCGGGGAGTCTGATTGTTCTAAGTCGGAATAGTTCGCGCGATATGTTCTCCCACGGTGCCATGTTCTCTCTGAAGACGCCACCATAGGACCTACGTGAGCTGTCTTTCTCTATCAAACGGGTCGCTATTTTTTTCAGAGCAAGTTTGATGCCTTCTTCGACGTCTACTATCCGAGTTGACAACCATTCCATCTCATCTTCCGATGATATCTTTGCAAAAAACAGACCTTTAAGTTCCAATAATCCTTCAAACTTCAAATACAAACACATCTACTAATATATTATATTAAAAGGTTCTATCTTATTTATTTATCGCTAAAGGAATTTTATCAGTTCCCTGATAAATGATAATAGTTATATAATACCTCAAAATACTATTATACTGATTATATATGCCAGAATTTGGACACCCTTTTGATGCCTTAGCGAAAGAACGCAAATTGACAAAACCAGAATTGGTACGTGCAATCAGATTTATGATTGCCGCTGAATACGAAGCTATTCAGTTATACATGCAACTCGCAGAATCAATCGATGACGAACTAGCAAAAGAAGTTTTGATTGACATCGCTGACGAAGAGAGAGTTCATGCAGGTGAGTTCTTGAAACTTCTCTATTACCTTGCTCCTGATGAAGAGGGATTCTACAAGGAAGGTATGGAAGAAGTTGAAGAGATAATGGAAAAGCTTGGAGTGAAATAGATATCGTCTATAGTGTGCATTAGTTTTCAACCGAATTAGACCAGAATGGTTGTATAATCAAGAGTGAGTATTAGATAAAAGAACTATACCAGAGCGCTGATTGGAAAGAAGGAGAAATACATCCCTCTTCAACAAAGTACATAATCCGGAATACCAACCACGATACTACACTTAAATACTGTTAAACGTAATTCCGATGCTTGAACAGATTATTATAGGACAGAGGTTAAATGAAGTTCAAGAGGTATATTGACGATGTCTATTAAGCCACTTCTAGATGCATTAGAAAGAATGCCAACTGATTTTCTTGCTGCAATGCTCGATACTTTTCCAATGGAATTTTCAGTACTTGATGCGGATGACAATGTTCTCTTCTGGAATCAGCATGGTGTTAGAATTTTCAAAAGAGGGCCTGGCGTCATTGGTAGAAATGTCAGGATGTGTCATCCAAAAGACAGCCTTGACAAAGTTGAGAAGGTTATTGAGGTATTAAAAAGTGGAAAGAAAGAGCATGTGGATTTTTGGTTGGACCTCCCAGATGGGGACGAGCCCCGAAAGTTACTGATCCGATATTTTGCAATACGATCTGAAAAGGGGGATTACCTTGGAACACTTGAAACTACCATAAACCTCACACCCCTTCAGGGTATCAGTGGAGAGAATCGTCTGGGGGATTTCTAATAGATATGGCCCCTCAATTCTTCCCATCACAATGCTTGGAAAACGTTTCTTAGTATTCAATGATGTAGGTTCTCTCTAACTACCACCTTGATCAAGATGATATTCACTAATAGCACAAATATCTCTAGACAACCTGCTACTAAAAATGCTGTAAAGAAATCATAAAAGAAAACTAGAGCTCCAAATAAAATAGGACCGATGACCATTCCAATATTTCCAAAGAAGTTGAAGAACCCCATTCCCATTGCTGTGTCTTGTTGCTCAACACTATCTCCAACAAGTGCCATAGATGGAGGAGCTGTGACTCCTGAGAATATCCCTAGCACAATGAGCATCAGCAAAAATGCTGAGAATCC
Organism: uncultured archaeon; assembly: GCA_964610875.1. GTDB lineage: Archaea > Asgardarchaeota > Thorarchaeia > Thorarchaeales > Thorarchaeaceae > CAZSWP01. Next base: position 10,315 of record CAZSWP010000044.1, on the reverse strand, counting down.
AATAGCACCAAAATATGCAAGCAGTGAAAGAACAATTCCGTATCCAAGACTTCCAACGATAAGAATTTGGTATCTTCCGTAGGTATCTGAAAGTTTTCCTACTGGATATTGAAGTAATATGAATGGAAGAGCAAAGATTGCAAGTGTAAAACCCCTAAGTGATTCTGACAATCCCAAAATCAAGGATAAAAAGAGCGGAATTGCTGTAAGGAGAAATCCCATATGAAGACGGTCTATCAAATTAAAGAGTCCAGGGATTATTAATTTTGGCTGGCGCTGTACAATTGATAAGCTCTCTTGTAGAGTAGGACGTTTTACGAGATCGACAGGATCTCCAACAGATACAGATGAGAAAATGAACACAAATATGCTCAATAATGTAGACATATAGTATGGTAGGAATACACCATATGATGCCACAATTCCTCCCAATGCGGGGCCAAGGCCCATGGCTAAAGCCAAAAATAAGCCATAAATTCCCATATTTCTTCCACGATTTCCAGATTTTGAGAAATCAATTGAAAGAGTCATAAGAGTCTGCCAAACCATTACTGTAAAAATTCCCTGTAAGAATCTGTATGTTAAAAGTAAATCATATGACATTGCTGTGGGCATTAGCCAATAGAATGTGGCAGATCCAAGTGTTCCCACTAATAAGAACAATTTACGTTTTTTCCATCGGTCTGAAACCACTCCTATTACTAATCCTCCAAGAAGGTATGCGACATACAGAACGGTATCAAATAATGAATAATCAAATTCAGATATGCCCGCAAACCGGTCCAAGATAAACTCTGGTTGATTAACGTGAAGAATTGACGCTGCGATCACTGTTAATAGAGTCAATACACCAAAAATAATGACGTTCTGTGTTTCTTTTCTGCCACTTTTAAATTCCTCATGGTCGATTGTTTCTGTGTAGCTCAATTGTTCTTCCTCGTAAACCCGTTTCACATGTTATTTAAACTAGAAAGAGTGGCTAATGGTAAAAGACGTCTTCAAACGATATAATTCTTCACTTTGGTACATGTCAATTTTAACACTTGATGTAAGATTTCAACTGTCTACTCTAATTCAGTATTCTTGATAGTAAAAAAGTCTAGAAACTCGTTCATTGTCGTTTGATGCAGCAATTACTGTCTTGGTTTATATCGGGTCTTGTTTTCTGACAAGTATTATGTCTGCGTTTAGGTTGACATATTTATCATGTGTCTACTTCTTTTGGTTATGTCATTGAGTTTCATACCTATGAGGTTCATCAAAGAAATCCATTAGCTTACACTGTGTTACGAATTTTGCAGAGTGCACGACCCCTTCGGGAATATAGTATGAATCCCCCTTCTTGTACAATTTTGTTTCATCACCAATAGTCAATCGCATCTCTCCATCAATGACAAATCCAAACTGAGCACCATGACTGTGCGGAGCTACCTCTCCTATTGGTTCAATTTCGAAAAAACCTACTTGATGACTCTCGCCTTGTGCAATCCATGCCTTGACACCTTTGAAAGGAATCTTAGCCATGGGAAGATTCTTGATACAATCAGGATATGATTCTGTTGTCATTTCAATTCAGATGTTTGTTGAATGGCATCAATTTGAAAATTACTCTTGATGTAATATATCTGAAGATGGACAATTGTTACATATCAAAAATAGTATATATCTCAGTAAATTCAGTATAATGAAGAATTATGAAAGTACTATCAAAGAAGATTAAGATTACTAATGAAGAGGTAATTACTAGAGCACGCGACTTCTTTGAGGGGAAATTTGGATTTAGACTACAGACCGAACCATCCGATTGTTGTATTGAATTTCTTAACGACTCTGGTTTCATTACTGTCCAAATCAATAACTCCACTGAAGGAAGAGAAGTAGTAATACGAAGCAGAGAGTGGGAAGAACAAGCTGAGGAGTTTCTGACGAAGCTATAGCTGAACAACACCATATTGGCATGTGTCGTGGGTTTAATATGCCCTCGCGTTAAATGATAATTGGACTATAGTAAGAGACCTTACTGACCTCAAGAGATTGATGATACCAGTATTGGTGATTTCGAATAATCCATCAGAAGCAGTCCAAGAATGCAGGATTTATGTAATGAAGTCTGGACCAACCCATCCCAAAGAGCGAAAAAGAAGTACTAGAGAGAGTGAAGAGTTTAGATGTTCCGAATGCTCTGGAACAAAAGCTATACGAAAACCCAGAACAGGTGAACTGGTTTGTGCCAGCTGTGGATTAGTTGTTAGCGAACGCAGTATCGATATGGGTCCCGAATGGAGAGCCTTTACTGCTGAAGAAAAGCGGTCACGAGCAAGAACTGGTGCACCAACAAGATATACAATTCATGACAAGGGTCTCTCGACACGTATAGACTGGCGTGATCGGGATTCATCAGGAAGAAAACTCTCTGGGAAGCGACGTGCTGAGATTCATCGTTTGAGAAAATGGCAGATACGAACCCGTATACACAGTTCTGCTGAAAGGAACTTGGCTCAAGCATTATCTGAGATGGATAGATTAGCGTCTCAGATGGAGTTGAAGAAGAGTGTAAAAGAACTCGCAGCAATGTTGTATCGAAAAGCCATACTCAAACGGCTTATTCGTAGTAGGTCGATTGAGGCAATGGTGGCAGCTGCAATTTATGCGGCATGCAGATTACGACAGATTCCTCGTTCATTAGAGGAAATTGCACATTATTCGAGAATTAGTAAGAAAAAGATTGGACGACACTATCGTCTTCTAGCTCGCAAAATGAAGTTGAAAATGCCTATTCCTGATCCTAAGAGCTATGTACCAAAAATCCTCTCCCAATTATCAGTGAGTGGTAACATGCAGAATGTGGTTCTTAATATTCTTCAGGATGCTAAAGAACATGGGCGTCTGTTGACCGGAAGAGATCCGCGAGGTCTTGCAGCCGCTGCCATCTATATTGCATCCATTCTAACTGAGAATCGTGCCACACAAAGAGAGATTGCAGCAGCTGCAGGCGTAACAGAAGTGACGGTTCGTAATCGTTACAAAGAATTTGTAAGGGAACTGGAAATCACACCTGGTCCTCCGTCAAATTAGGACTAATTGGGTTTCAAAAACTGGTGGATGCAATCAGAGATTTTAGTGCAATCAGACAGACTTATGGTAGGTTGTATAACGACAAAATATGCAATGAACTCACTACTTGTCTGTAAATCAATACATCATAGTAATACTTTGAAAATTTCAGAAGTCATGGCTGAGGAAATGGATGCAGAAATCCTCCCTCCAGAAGAAGTGGATGTAGAAACCATAAAACAATATGACGTCATCGGCATTGGTTCTGGTATCTACTTTGGAAAGCATCATAGAAGTATCTTTGAATTTGTTCGGAGAATAGATTCATTCTCAGGAAAACATGTTTTTGTCTATTATACTAGTGGCTTCACAAAATTTCCAGTCCTTAAGGAATTCGAAAAATCATTGGTCGACGAGTTGTTAAAGAAGAATGCAAGTATCTCGGCTTCATTCTCTTGTCGCGGCTGGAATACTTATGGACTCTTCAAGATTGGCGGCGGAAGAAGCAAAGGGCATCCGTCATCTGAAGACCTAGAGAACGCGCGTCAATTTGCTAGGGATCTCCTCTCAACGCTAAATCCAACATAGTGCTTATACGAAACACACGAAAGTAATTGTGGTGCAAATCATGGAACTCGGTGTTAAACCAATAGGTATCATAAGGACTCCATTCACTTCAAGCGATGGTATTCCAATTCAATCTTCAAAATCTGAGTTTCAAGGTGAGATTATAATACGAGAAGAATTCGTGCCAGGTTTGAAATCCTTGGATCTATTCTCACACATCATTCTTCTCTACTGGTTTGATAGGGCAAAACCCGCTGAGATGCAGATAGTTCCATATCTTGACAAACAGAAGCATGGTCTGTTCTCAACGAGAATCCCTTCTCGACCAAATCCTATTGGTATATCAATTGTACAGCTTGTAAATATGACTGGGAATATCATACTATTCAACGGTGCTGATATGCTTGATAGAACTCCGTTACTTGACATAAAACCATTTGTTCCTGAATTTGACAATCGATTGGGTGCAACCTCCGGTTGGTTGATATCATCTATGAATGACGAAAGTAGGTCATTTGTTTCTGACAGAAGATTTCAAAATTGAGTAAATGTCTTGACGTTAATAGATTGGTTATTATCTTATGAAACCAGTTCTAACCGTTCATTGTAAGTTGGACAGATCTGGACACCAAAGCTTTGTCCTCCCAGACAACGGTACTGGGACTGGCTTTGCGAGGGTAAGATCGTGTGTCAAGACACCCTCACTAAAATATCCTTACCGGTCCTATATAAGCACCTACACAACAATGTCAAGGTTTGTCCTGATTATTAGTATCTGTTCGCGACCCGTCAAATGTTGATGGATCATAGCACGCAACTAGAGTCTTCACGTATTGACATTGGTACTGTAATAACAATGGGAACTCCAAATGATGGTACATGCTTAGCTGATCCATTAAACTCTTGGTCACTTATAATGTCATTAATTGGAGGTTATATTGGGGATAATGGAAATCTTTGGCCAAGTCCAGTTTTTTGGTCACTTGCACCTCACTCTCAACTCATTGACAATTTAAATGATGATCCGAGTTCTTATTCTGATGGAATTAGGTGGTATACAGGTGCGGGAATAGACCCAGCATGGGGACTCCTATTGCTAAGTATTCATGGTGAATACAGTGACCCTATCGTAGGTGAGTCCAGAGCATATCTATCATATGCGGAAACCAATCGTCAATTCTATGATGTATCACATGGACTACTGATAAATGACCCTGAAAACGAAGAAACATATGATGATATTTCAGATTGGCTAACAAGCGGACCGGATACAGATGGAGAAGGACTCTCAGATGATTTGGAGATATACGTATATGGTACAAATCCAAATGATTGGGATACAGATAATGATGATTTATCAGATGCCAATGAAGTCTTAATCCACGGAACTGATCCATTGGATAGTGATACCGACGATGATGCTATTTCCGACTCGGACGAGTTTGCATATGGAACAAATCCGCTACTATGGAGTACAGACCAAGATATCATAAGTGATGGAAATGAAATAGCTTGGGGATATGATCCTCTGGATAGCAATGACCCGATACCTGCATCCAATCTCATCTATAATGCATGGGAGTCAAATGGTGTCACAGGTTATGTACGTGTAAATCACTATACTGCTATGGATTATGTCAAGGTCTATGTCAAATACAAGACTAGTTCGGGATATTGGACTAGTGATATGTATGTGGGAATTGACTACACACCATATACAAGTGGAGATTACTATGTTTCATGGTCGTTACTTACGGGTTATGTACAAATGAGAGTCAAGGTTAAAGCATATGATTCATCGAATCACTATCTGGGAAGCGATTATACCTATGTGACACTTCCTGGTGGAGGTGGAGGCGGCGGGGGAGGAACACCACTGCCTGAATAGCCAAATAATCGTATGTATGGAATAGAGAATAGGAGATGATTAGTATAGCAATAGATACGAAAAGTATCAAGTACAAAGGTAGATTATCTAGACTATTCATACTCGTACTAATCATCTCTTTGCTATTGCTTTCTTACGGAAGAGCACAACCTAATGGAAATCACAATGAGGATATCTGGGAATCATTAGATTCAGGATACCCAGAAGGCATACTTTGGGATATTGATTTCATCAATGCCAGTCATGGATGGACTGTTGGTCAATCATCGGAGGGAGTTGGTAATGGAATTATACTTGCTACCACAGATAGGGGAAATACATGGAATATTCAGCTTGAAAATTCAGAAGACTGGTTCAATCAGATTACTATTACTGATGGGAATATTATTTGGATTGCATCTCTTGGAAACCTGGTTTTTTCGGAAGATTATGGGTCTTCTTGGACAGTTGTTGAATTTGATGATATTCAATCATTATTCTCCACAATCGCTTTTTCTAACGGAACACACGGATGGGCTGCAACAAATAAGATACTCTTCAATACAAATGACTCAGGTGTGACATGGAATAAGTGCAAGGGATGGATATTTGATGATACTCTGAGAAGAATATACTTCCATTCTAATGAGGCCATGGATGCTATTGGTTTTGATGGGATATACCAGTCAACTGATGGTGGATACTCGTGGGAAAAGAACTTTGACAAAGGAGGATGGGCAATAGAATACAGTGATTCTCTACATGGATGGGCGATAGCAGATGATATGCTTGCAAAAACAAGTGATGATATGACTTGGCAAGAAATTCCGATTCCGAGTGGTTCACCAATCCCAGGGTTCAGGGATGCGTATCTCACAGACATTCAATTCTATGATGAGTCACATGGATGGATTATTGGATCTGAACCACCAATCATGTATTCATCAGATGGTGGAAATACGTGGTACGCGCAGGGAGTCGATATTGGTTTGTCAAGACTTCTTGCTGTGGATTTCATAAACGAAACACATGGGTGGGCTTCTGGATATCACGGTAAGATTTTACGTACACAACAGGGAAATTCTATTGGAACACGATTATGGCAAGGTGCCACAGACCCTCTATTTCTATCGATTATTGGAGGGGGATTCATAATCATTGCAGTTGTTGTTGCAATTCGAAAAATCAGAAGACCAAAAGGATTGATTGTCAATTGAGTTGTACATGAATTTTAAAAGAACAATTTCTATGTCTAGTGGATAAATGATGAAAGAAAAATGAAAAAGGGCGCTCAACAGTGGAGGGGGGTAAGGTCCTTCACGCAACCTGTACGATTGCACTATCCCATCGAAGGCCTGTACCTCTTCCAGTAATCCAGAGGATTGCCAGAACCAAGCTGCTCTACCTCTAAAAAGTAGAGATCCTAGGAGGTGATTGATGGAAGCGAGAATGACTCTCGTCTTCTTCCATCCGCAGCATCCGCTACGAAGTATTTCTTACACTTCAACACTCTAATACTCAATTATGTCAAGGTCACCTATGGACTGAAAATGCGTATCTCTTGTAACAAGAGAAGACTTGTGATGAATAGCTGTTGCGGCGATTATTACATCTGCATATGGAATCATGTTTCCCTTTCGGAAAAGATTTGCATCCAATAGAGCTGCTTCCCGAGCAATGGTTGACGTGAATTCAAGCTGTTCAAAATGTGCTAAATCAGTGAGTGCTTTGCGTAATTTCTTGTCTAAAGACTTCTTCCCAACATGATGATAGAACACACCTCTAAGGTACTCGTGGACTGTCACGACTGACACTGCTTTGAAATCAGACCCGCTGTCAACTTGTTTTGCTATGGCTACTGCTCCCTCGTCGCCTCTAGTAAGATCAATGAGAAAGCTCGTATCAAAAATGGGCATTAGTACATTCACCCTTCTTGTTGTGAGAGAAGGACATCCGCTCGTTTCTCATCGGTTTCTGCCTGTTCTTCTTTGAGTCTCTTCATCTTCAGCCATTCTTCTAAACTAAGCGTTTCAGACCCTGCAAGGTCTGCAATCGTACCTCTCGTCCGAAGCAATCTACGAATCACATCGCTGAAACTCTCATCCTTACGCTTTAGACGCTTGAGGTCACTGTAGACGTCATCAGCCAATGCCACATTCTTCGCCATAATAATCAATATACATATGCATATGAGTACATATAAACTCAGTGCATATCAACACCGAAGAACATGGGGAAACAGTGGCAGTAGACCTAGGTTCCACTCACCTGACTAAAATATGAAAAGGCGCTCAACCGTGGAGTTGGAAATGCTCTATACAGAACTACATACATTGGATTCTAAAGTGTATTATTTAGAATCTAGTCCAACCATCTGTATGCTTTACTTCTGTGGAGAATCTCTGTAACTCTTACCTCTTGGTTAACTACAAAATAGATTGCGCGATAATCCCCCACGCGTAGTCTGAACAGGGGAGGATCATCTTTGGTCATCAATTTCTTGATGTCAATTCCAGATCGTTTTTGAAAGGGATTGATTGCAAGGTCGCTAAGAGCAGTCTTTACTCGATTAACTTGTTTGTGGTCAAGTAAGCTCAGTTGTGAAACCGTTGTCTGAGAGAGGAAAACTTCAAACTTGGTCAAGTGGAACGAACTCCTCTTCAGATAGAATGCGTTTCTGTCTTTCAACAAACTCCATCTGTTCTGCTATCTCAAGAAGCCGGAGTATCAGTTCGTCATAGGTTTCTCCTTTACGCCCATATTTTTTCAATTGGTCCCGTGTCGTTTTAGAGAGAGGAATGGTAGTAGTTTCTCCCATATCTATCATATCTTATAATGCTAATAACTACTTATAATTTCATTGGAAAGTGACTAGAACATGCTATGGATTCGATTAGAAACCTAGCTACTACTCATCAGGTGAATCTGAAAAATGAAAGGGCGCTCAACAGCATGAGAAAAGGATGAGCTCCTTCACGCAATCGAAACAATTACACTGTCCCGTTCAAAGACAACACATAGTATCGACCATAATACCAGTCATAAAAAATGAAACTATTTTCGCGGACGAATTTAGACAATCGTGCATCCTATTCCTCTGTCTAGTAAGTTTCTACATCCATTCGAGGAATTACCTTGAAATGCCTGACATTTCGTGTTAGAACTCTTTGTATACCATTTGCAAGGGAAACTCCAGCAATCATCACATCCCTTGAGCCAATAGGATTTCCTTTTGCTAGAAGTTGTGCCAGTATCTTCCCAGATTCTAAGGCAGCTGATCTCTCAAATGGGAGAACCTCCATCCGAGTAAGAACTTGCTCAAGTTCCAGCCTTCGCTTTCGTAGAAAAGATTCAGACTTAGATGATAATCGAAATAGCCCTGTATAGAGCTCAAACACATTGATCTCAGAGGTATAGAGGGCAATTTCATCAGTCTTCGCTAACCATGATAGTGCACCTGCATCCTTCCGTAGAACATCCACCAAGAAAGTAGTGTCTAGAAATATCAACTCAAATCAACTCGTTCTTCTTGGAATGATGCTTGGACATCGCGAAGTGTTTCGTCAAGAAGGCGATACTCCTCCTTTGTCAGGTCAGTCCAACCATCAGAGGTTTGTGTCCACAGATACAACGCTTCCGATGTCTTCCCCTTACATAGACGAGCAATCGTATCTCCAAAACTCTCTCCAGGGAGTCGCATCTTCTTGAGGAGATTGTACACATCCAGTGTCACAGAAATGGTCTTTGAAGGCATTGAGAATCACTGTCTATATATGTATATGTAGATATATAAGCTGCATTGTGTGTTGGCTAAATCAAGCTCGATCATCAAGAGAGAGGTTTTACGAGAAAATCAACTGTCAGGATATGATTTTGATTGTGAAAACTCAACTTGAAGACTTTGAGGAAGAGAGGTCTTTTCTAGATTCTACTCAATCTAGCTAAACAATACAAAATGAAAGGGCGCTCAACAGCATGAGGAAAGGGTAAGGTCCGTCGGGTGATCTGAATTGGATATACTAAATTCTGTTAGAATGGGATTCAATCCAGTCTGCTAGCTGATCTTTGTTGATTTTTCCACTAATCACATTCAAAATAGTTTGTTCACCATCATCGTGTTCTGTAGACAGTCTGAAACCATTGAGCAGTAGAAATACTTTGGCAGCAGCCCATGAAGTTCTTTTATTACCATCAACAAAGGGATGTCTTGTAACAAGGCAGTGTAGTAGTGATGCTGCTTTTTCCCATAATGAAGGATTTGTTTCTGTCCCATATACAGACATCATTGGAAGTGCTAAGCAGTTCTCCAGTCCTTCTTGAGAGAGAACACCACTCTCACCACCAAATACAGCAATCATTTTCCTGTGGATTGTAAGTACTTCATCAAAGGTCAAATATCTCAAATAGTTTCACCAGAGGATATCATTCATTGTGCCAATCTTTCAAGAAGCTCAGCATCCTCGGTGAGGACTTTATCGAGTGCTTTTTCAAAATCCGCTCCTCGAGATCTCAAACCAGATAAACGGAGAATAGTATCTTCAAGATTTTCACCAGGAAGCTTCAGCTTCTGTAATATTCCATAGAACTCCTCTGAGATTGATATTGTTCTATCTGTCACTGGCTCAAGACCTCAGTACATCTTTCAATTCTGAGTGATATAAAGATGCACATTGAATGCAAACTCATGAAACTAGTGTTGGATATCTACTAAGGAAGAAATCCTAGACCTAAATTCCACTCATCTGACTAAAAATATGAAAAATGAAAAGGGCGCTCAACAGCATGAGGAAAGGGTAAGGTCCTTCACGCAACCTGAATCGATTGCAC
>CAZSWP010000043.1:0-30821 GCA_964610875.1 uncultured archaeon | reverse complement strand
GTATATTGTTTACTGTCAAACCAAGTACCTCCATATTTGAATAAAGGATAGCGAAGAGAAACTAAAGTAAGAATTCTTGGATTGGATTCACGTCTTCTATCTAGTATTGTTTCTGCTATGTTCACAAAGAAATCATTTATATACATATCATTGTTACATATATAAATGATATATATGTTTGAACCACGACATGGCTCCTGTCATTATCCTGGCAGGGGGCTGATCCAGCTGCTAATACTACGAATATTGCATGCTAATCCTTCCCATGGATATCGGATTATGGAAGACTTGGAGCGAATCACCTTTGGGAATTATGTACCTGAAACCGGCTCAATTTACACAATGCTCAGAAGGATGGAGAAAAGGGGACTTGTAACATCAAAGTGGAAAGAGAAGGAGTCTGGTGCAGATCGCAGGGTCTATACATTAACGGAGAGTGGACTGAGAGTATTACAGGAAGGGTTGGAAATGGTGAAACTAAGAAGACGATTGATGGATAGTCTGGTTCAATATTACGATATGCACTTTGCAGAAGCAAAAGAAGGAGATGAGAAATTTGGAAAATGCGATTGAAACTAAGAATCTGACAAAATACTATGGCAAGCTCTTGGCAGTGGACCACATAACTTTCGAAGTCAAAAAGGGTGAGATTTTTGGCTTTTTGGGACCAAATGGAGCAGGTAAAACCACGACTATTAGGATGTTCACAGGTCTGACTCAACCAAGTAATGGAACAGCTCATATCTTCGGACATGAAATTCAAAATGCAACAATTGCTGCTAAAAGATACATGGGAATTGTCCCAGAAATTTCCAACGTTTATAACGATCTCTCTGCTTGGGATAATATGTTATTTACTGGAGAGCTCTATCAAGTTGGTAAGCCTGAGAGAGAGAAGCGATCTGAAGAGCTCCTGGAGATGTTTGACCTTTATGACCGAAGAAAAAACAAAGCCAAAGAATTTTCGAAGGGAATGAAGCGGCGTCTTACAATCGCCATGGGTCTAATAAACAATCCACAATTACTTTTCCTGGACGAACCAACATCCGGTCTTGATGTCCAGAGCGTCTTAATAATCAAGGATGTGATTAAACAGCTTAATGAATCAGGTGTGACGATATTCATAACAACACACGATATCGAAGAGGCAAGCTTGACCTGCAATAGAGTTGCCATCATTCACAAGGGGAAGATAGCTGCAATAGATCGCCCCGAAAGACTGAAGCAAACAATTGAGAGCGTTCAATCGATAGAAATCGAATTGAATGACGCTTCATCTGTGAGTATTAAGCACTTTGAAGAAATTCAGATGGTGAACAAGGTCCGTAAAGTCGGGAACAAATTTCTGTTGTATACCCATGATACATCGACAGTTCTTTGGGACTTGTGGGAGTACCTTAGAGGCAGCAATTTGCGACCTATTGCAATCAACACACATGGTCCCAATCTTGAGGATGTTTTTGTCAGACTTACTGAAATTGATGTGAAGGAGGCAAATAAATGAATAGTTCTAATACTACCGTATCATATTTCAAAGCTAATCTAATGGCTTCATGGGCAATTATGAAGAAAGACGCGCGAATCTATTACCTAAAACCCGGTACCCTCATGTTCGCGATATTGTTCCCACTCTTTATGTTCCTTTCATTCGCTGTGGGAAAAAACGCACCTGTAGCCACATTGATTCCGGGACTAATAGCCATCACAATCTTGTTCAGTTCTTCCTCAATTGGACCCATGGTCATTCCGACTGAAAGAAGAGTGAAAACATTCGAAAGGCTCATGTCTGCACCGATATCGTTTAACTCAATATTATTCGGCAAAACACTCGGAGGATTTTTCTTTAGTGTGGTCATAGGAACTTTACCGCTGATAATAGGTCTTGTATGGTTTGAGGTTCAAGTCGTTAGTATCATATTCTTTGCAGCTGGCTTGATACTTGCATCATTTTGTTTCGCTATGATGGGCATAATGTTTGGTTCAATCCCCACAGAAAATCCTGGAGATGTCATGATGCTCCTTAATTTCGTTCGTCTGCCTTTGATATTCATTAGTGGCTTATTCATACCTATTGAAAGCTTGCCAGAATGGGGACAGATTATTGCAGCTTTTTCGCCACTTACATACGCAAACGATTTGCTGAGATATGCACTTGAAGGAATTACCCTCTATGGACCAGTACTAGATTCAGCTGTTCTGGTCCTCTTCATAGGATTCTTCTTTTGGTTGAGTATCAAAATCAAGAGCAAATGGAGTGAAGAGGCTGATATGAAGCAAAAAATGATGAAATAGAACTTCGAGCAGAATCATTCCCACGGGGATTGAATAATGGGTGGATCCTTCGATTAGATGAAAAAACAAACGTCATGTTGATGATTTCTCAATCTGAATGAAATGATCAAATCCGTTTAAAAAGAGAAACTTCAATCCCCTTCAATTCTTTTTTTAGAATCTTTGAATTTATGTCAGAACTCTTACAGGCTCATACTATGAGTATTCCAGAAAGAACACAGGTACTGATACAGAAGATTGATCATCAATGTATGCTACATCCGATATGAGTATATGTCGCAGAGATTAGATTTTCAGACGTGTCTCAAACCGTTAGAAGACGTTGTGAAACTTCTTGGGCATAAATGGACAATCCCCATTATTCTCTTATTAGGTTCGCAGGATATTCACCTTCGATACTCTGAAATTAAGAATCATCTTGCCAAATCTACAAAAAATGAAATCAGCGACTCAACTCTATCAAAGAAACTTTCTGAACTCTGTATCCTAGGTCTACTATCACGGAAAAGCTATGATGAAGTTCCTCCTCGTGTAGATTATGGGCTCACAGAGAGCCGCCTCTGACTCGTTGCAATACTTGATGACCTAACAGACTGGAGCCGCGAACAGTGTCATAGTGGAGGTTTCAACATTCGCAAACGGTCCGCCTCTAGCGCGGCACATTGAGTCAATTGGATTGATTTTATCATGCGTTTCAAATCCTTGGCAAAGCATCACAGCCAATGCTAGTAATCATTTGGAAACCATAATAAGGAATTCGCGATTGTGTGATAAAACAATGTCAGCCATTGCAATAAACAATCTTACGAAGTACTATGATGATTTTTTAGCTGTCGACAATATATCCTTCGAAGTCAATACGGGAGAGGTCTTTGGATTTCTTGGACCGAATGGGGCTGGAAAGACTAGCACGATCAGAATGCTTGTAGGTCTCTCGATTCCAAACAGCGGCACAGCAATGGTAGCAGGATACAGTGTCACGGAAGACCTCGTTGAAGTGAAGAGTCGTGTAGGTGTGGTACCCGAGGTTTCGAATCTATACGATGAACTCACTGTTTGGGATAACTTGGTGTTCATATCTCGGCTGTATCATGTACCGGTACATGAACGTAAGGACCGGATTACAGAGGTCCTTCAGTCTTTTGATATACTAGATAGGAAAACGACTAAGTTTGGCAAACTCTCAAGGGGTTTAAAGCGACGAGCAGTCATAGCTGCATCACTAGTTCATAGTCCAGAGATTCTCTTCTTAGACGAACCTACTGTTGGGCTTGATGTAGTAAGTGCAAACACCCTGCGAGAATACATAGAGCGGATTCGTGCTGAGAATACCACAGTTTTCTTGACGACCCACTATATTGAGGAAGCGGATCGTCTCTGTGATCGAATCGCCATACTTGTACAGGGGAAGATCATTATCACCGATACACCTGAAGAGATCAAGAAACAATCCCAAATGCAGTCAGTAGTCCGGGCAGAACTCTCAAAAGTACCAGATAACGCGCTACTTAGTCAACTCAGCTCACTTGGTCTTCTCGAGTGTGAAGGTCCTTTCATCCGTTTAGTGGTTCAAAACATAAGTGATTCTCTAAGAGGGTTAGTGAACATTACATCTCGAGAAGGAGTTTCTGTGGAATCACTTGAAACAGGACGACCCACATTGGAGGAAGCGTTTGTTAGGTTGACAGGCCTATCGACTGAAAGAATGCAAGCAGAGAAGGGGGCAGCTCAGAAATGAATCTGAAAAATGAGATAAGTGGTATTTACTACATTCTACTGAAAGACCTAAAAGCATACTATTTCAAGGCTCCTAACATAAGTTGGGGTATTCTTTTCCCTCTTGTTCTTGCATTGGCATTCATCCTTAGAGACCCGACAGGACTCCAAGAACTGGCACCAGGTCTTGTAGTAATGGCTGCCATATTTGGAACAACAAGCATGGAAGCAATAGTTATAACCTTTGAGAAGCGTCAGGGTTCTTTGGAAAGACTTCTTCTGGCTCCGATATCGATAAGAGCATTACTAGCGGGTAAGATATTTGGCGGTGCGGTCTTTGGTGGAGTAATATCATTCCTGATGGTGATTCTTGCTGTAGTGTTCTTTGGAATGCAAATCACTGACCTTCTTTTCTTTGTAGGCGCTCTTGTCTTGACACTATTATCAATGTCTGCGCTAGGTGCTCTTGTGGCGGTGTCTGTTAAGGAGGTCTTTGAGGCTCAGACTCTGTCGAATTTCTTTAGATTTCCCATGGTATTTCTATGCGGAATCTTTCTCCCAGTTGATGAGATGCCAATGATACTTCAGTTCATTGCATACCTCTTACCTCCAACCTATTCGGTAAACGCTTTCAGACTTGCCACATCTCAATCGCTGACTAGCCTAGCTCCAGTAGTCAACATCATAGCCTTAGCGACATACCTATTATTCCTATTCGCAATGTGCGAGTTGATATTTAAACGCAGTTTGAAGTAGTGAGAATAATATTTCACCTCTGATTCCAAAAGTCAAAGTAGGTTGTCACTTGATATAAACATAGTAGGTGGTTCATATTGGTTCTCTAAGATAACCCCGTGTCTTGTCAACTACCAACTTTACTATATCCTCTTCAACTTGATTTCTGTCAAACGTCACTGTCATATACATGCCTCCATTCAATGTTATCACACTGATTACCTTCTCGATTATTCCTTGATGCTTTTACATAGATAATCATGAATTCTATATATTTGCAGGAAATACTATCTCGATTCTTTCTAGGGTGCTTCTGATAAATTGGGTTCTCTTCATTGATCTCAAAAGATAGCTGAAGTAGACTGTATCTAGTACGTCAGGATGCTCTTCGATACTTGATTTCAATTGTGCACTAACAATGCCTAGAACTTGTATTGAAGCCCTTCAATATTGAGCATAATCTTACATATCCTTAGTCTTTTAAGTGGTGTTGACTATATTTGGATAGTTGAGGAAGCTTCGCATCATAATGAGTAGTTGTTTTACGAAAACAAAACTCGTGTTCTTTTTTGCATTGACTCTAATCTTAGTTCTGTCCATGTCATCTCAGAATATGAGCACACAAGCCGATAAAAGAAACACTGCACCCTTATTATACACACCTCCCGCTCTGCTAGGTTCTACAAGCGGCGATGTATATGATGGAACTGGTGACTGGGTCATTACTCAGCCAACCGTATATACTGACAATCTAAGCTTGGTGGTTAACGGGGATGTCTTAATCGAGGACGGTGGATCCCTTACACTTGAGAATTCAGTCATCAATTTCAATGTCACCGGATCCTTACTCAATGTAAGTGATGGCGGTTATCTCGTGGGTATAGACTCTTATTTACAATCAGAAGGTGGGGGTACAGTAGTCGAAGCTCAGTACACTGCTATGTTCTATGGAAATGTTTCATGGACTGGTGGCTACATCTGGCATTTTGATGAAGTCATTATTAACAACAGCACATTGAATGCGACTTTTGTCAACTGCGACTTTGCTTATTCCTCTGGACAACTGAGTATACAGCGCGCTCATGCTGTTAGTTTTACTGGCTGTAGTTTCTATGAGATTGATTGCTCCCATGATTATCTAATTGACACTAGTGGAGGATCATTCAGTTTTCCTGGTCACATCATGATTGAGGAATGTAGGTTTGGTAGCGATTCGCAGGCACCCCCAAGCGTTTCAGAGGGAATAGCATATGGACTCAATTACGCCGGTGATTTCAAGTTGCTTTCAAGCCTGTTTTATGAGGTCAACTCTCCAACCGGATATCTTGTACATATCAGCTATGTAAGTGATAATTCAACAGTTTCGCGCAACCGGTTTATTAGATGCGGGTCTTCACCCGTTAGTATATTTGATCATGGATGCGTTGTATCAGAAAACAAGTTCTTCAGCAATAATATTGGACTCTTTACAGACCAACACATTATCGAAATGGCTTGTAATGATACAATTGTTGAGAAGAATTTGTTGTGGAACAATACTGTCGACTCCGATATTAGAATCTATGATGGAAACAATACCATCAGATGGAATACCATCATAGACAGTGCTCGTATTGCTATTGAGCTGCAACAAAACGAAGATGGTAGTGTTATCCATGGAAATGCACTTTATTCTAATAGTCTTGGACTATCAATCCATGAGGATGCAGATGGTCAGCAGATTTACCTCAATGCATTCATCGATAATGATCAACACGCAGAAGATGGTGACGGTGATGACCCAATAAATTGGGACAATGGGACACACGGAAACTACTGGAGTAATTATACCGGGACGGATTCTGACAACGATTGGGTCGGCGAAACATCCTTCAGTCCCCATGTGAATATCACTGACGATTACCCGTCTTTCATGATTGGCGAACTACCCCGTTCATCAGGAAATTGGGTAACAGATATCCCCAACCTATTCTCTGTAAATGACCTTACAATCAATGGAGATGTCGAAGTAGATGGCCCAACAGGCTCAATCCTTCTCATCTCGAATGTTCTGAGTTGTGGGCAAGGGAACTCCTTCTCATTTGGAGAGAGCTCAGTACTTTGGTTACAAGATGCTGAGATTACGACAACAAACCCATCCGATGAAATGGGTGACTTCCACTTCAATGATATATTCTATTTCGGTGTAATGGCATCATCGATAAGCAACATACATAGTCAATCCGGTCAGAATGATTTTACAATAACATCAAGATTCATCGATTTCAATAACAACACTGTGAGTAACATCCCTGCAATTAGAGTTTCCCTACACAGCGACTATGTTAGCTCAGAAGAGGACTGGGAGCCTTTCGGAAAACTTAGATTTGAGAACAATATCATCAATGATTTGAAATCAATCGGGACTGACAATGCCATCCAGATTGATTGGCCCAATTTCACTTTCAAGAATAACTCTATTGAGTGCAAGACATCGGGAGAGAAAGTGGAACTCTACTCTGACTATCAGACAGACCATCCGTACGATCTATACATAATAGCTCAGGACTGCACAGTTGTGAACGCGTCTCTCAATATTACTGCAATCGGTGATGCTATTGCAAATATCACTGATTGTGGTGTAGATGAGGGAATAATAGCTTACTCACGATTTAATGCGATCACTGACACAGATGTATTTATGTCTGGCAATACTATCAATTCTGGAGGAATACAAGCTGGAGGTCTGATGTGGGGTAGTACGGAATGTTACGCTCATCTCGTGCTCAATGATAATATCATAATTGGGACAACAGACTTGAATCGGCTTTCGAGTGGTACAGCAGACAACAACACTTTCAATGGAGCGTTATTACTCGAAGATAGTAGTAGTTGTACTTTCACAGGAAGCACTATCAATAGTGGTATCGATTTTGATGGTCCATTGAATGACATCACCTTTGAAGACACATCATTCCTTTCATCAGGATTCATCGATATCGGCTCAACAGGAGGCAACTGTCACTATCTTACTTTCGATAATTGCACATTCGATGGTGTGACATGGTTACTAACTAGTAATTGTAGATTCGTGAAAGTCACAGAATGTACGTTCTTTACTGGCATTGACATCACAAATCAAATCGTACACAATGTCACAATAGAGAATAGCTTCTTCCGTCTAGCTGGAGGTACTGCAATTGCGGTCGATGGAAACAATGCAACTGTTGTTGGTAACACTATTGTGAATGCCTCTGATGCAATAAAGATTATTGATAACCTTTCAGAATGCAAGAATCCAGTTGTGTCTGGAAACACTATTGAGAACATAACAGGATTAGGAATCCGTGTAACCACCTATGAGTCGAAAGTAGTCCTTGACGGGAATAGAATATCCAACTGTAGTAGTTATGGAATCCGTGCAGACGGGCTTTCCAACTACTCTATCGTTAAGGATAATTATGTACAATCAGCTGGCAGTTATGGAATGCAGATTTCAAGTCAGTTGGGAGAATACAGTTACTACAGCAATATTACACACAACATTGTGGAGTCATGCGGTGGCAACGGTATCACTCTCATTGGTATTCGCAATAGCAGAGTATACAATAATACTATGATTCTGAATGCTGGATTTGGATTTGATTCTGATGGGTGTAGTGGAACAACGTTCTGGTTGAACTTCCTATACGAAAATGATGAAGGCAATATAGACCGAACCGGCGGGATGACTTTCGATAATGGAACCTACGGAAACTTCTGGGGTCCATCAGGGTCACGACGGACAGAATACTGTGATAGCTATGATACTGGAGGAAACCCATGGATTGGTGACGTGTCATATCAGTTAGATACTGGAATTTATGACAATTATCCGTTGTTGCATAACCAGCTAGAATTTCTGAACTATCCAAACACTATCGAGACTCATTTCATAATCGGGTTCCGTTTCATTGTCCTGAATACAACAGTATATCCTCAGGAAGATATGTGGATCTGGAGTGATGGGAATTGTACTCTCATTGGTACGACAATCGAGTTCCAATCCGATTCTTCAACAGTCCAGCCCATCATAATTGAGGACGGTGGAGAACTCAGGCTATTAGCTGGAGCAACTATCACTGCAAACCAGACTGATGCAACATATGGATTTGTCCTCAGGACTGGTTCAAGTTTAGTCATATATAATTCATCGATTCGAAGATGTGGATATGGCGCTGGAAATCCTGGATTCATAATCAATATCACCTCTGTTTCATTCAATCATCTGAGAGTGTATGAGTCCAAACTCGGCATGGAGCTGAATCAAATTGGACTTGAGATTTCAAATGTAAGCTTCTACGACTGTGACGTTGGGCTAAGAATACAGGGCTGTACACTTTGTAATATCAGCCATCTATTCTTCGACAATGTTGGCAGTGGTATACAGCTCAACTCATCTACTGATTGTCACATATTCAGGAATAATTTCACTGGATGTGTTGCATTTGGACTTGTTCTTGACTCCTCCTCAGATAATAACCTGATTGAAGACAACATATTTGCAGAGATTGAAGGTGTCGCTCTATATATCGCCTCGAATGGAAATGATGTCCTCTACAATGCTTTCATTGAAAATACTTATCACATCGAGGAAGTTGGCACCCTAAGCAATACATACGATGATGGGACTCATGGCAACTTCTACTTCGACTTTGATGGTGGAGATGATGATGGGGATCTTGTTGGTGATACTCCATACTCATCAGCGATCTCAGACATTACTAATAACTGCCCAATGATGGTCTATGGAAACCAGCCGACACCTACTGGCTGGATTGTAAACCGGACGACTATTGCATTGGACACCAACTACACAATAACTGGAGATACAGAAGTCTACAGCACTCTATTGATGTTCAATACGAGGTTGTGGATTAACTGCTCTTCGCTAAACGAATATTCGGTGAACATACACGTTGGAGGAAACATAACCGCTCATGGCGCAATCCTCATGGCGGTAAACTCAAGTTACAAGTTCGGGATGTCCTCAGCCGCTGGTTCAGCAGTATCTCTATACGGTGTCAACCTGATTGGTCTTTTCAGGTATGAGTCATTCACAACAAACATTGTGCTGTTGAATACTACATTTACAGACATACAAGATGGACTCCGCCTCTCCGGATCTGGCGGTAGAGACCTTGTACTAGAGAATTGCACTGTTTACAATGCCACACAATATGCACTATACATAGGGTTTCATAGCAATATCACAGTCCGTGACTGGGTGTTCTATTCTGTCGATGAAGCAATAAGAGTAAGAGGTGAAGACGTCACAATTGAGAATATCATCGTGTACACCTGCAATGACGGTGTCTATTATGATCAGGCTACAGGAACACTGAATATACTGAATTCTGACTTCTACAATGCCAGAACAGTAATTGGCGGTCACACTGCAGAAAACATACTT
This sequence comes from uncultured archaeon, assembly GCA_964610875.1. GTDB lineage: Archaea > Asgardarchaeota > Thorarchaeia > Thorarchaeales > Thorarchaeaceae > CAZSWP01. The sequence continues at coordinate 20,647 of CAZSWP010000043.1, read as the reverse complement.
GTTGATGGTTGTAATGCCTATAATGTAACAGTAAACGGAGTGTTCTGCTATTATGTTCAAAATGCGACCATCAGAAATATTCATTTTGAGATGTTTGATACGGGACAGTCCTTCACCATCGATGAAACGGATTGGTATTTGATATCAGAATCATATGCTTCAAATGGCAGTAACGGGATTACTATCGATGACCTTTCAAATGGCACAATTGAAAATTGTGAGTTCTACTACTTCACAAGGGGTATTAAACTTGAGAGTACATTCCAGACCCGAGAGCTCAACGTAACTGGAACACTGTTCTATGATTGCGATACAGGGTTCATAGGAGATTCATTTGCTATTGTTCTTCTAGAGAAAAACACTTTCAGATTCTGCGGCATAGCAATCAATGCTGTTGACTTGCATGGGTCCAGTATCATTGATAATGAATTCTATGACTGTGACAATGGATTCTACTCTTCAGATGGTGCCCTCTTCGATTGCACTATAGTAGGAAACTTGTATTCAAACGTAGACTACCCGATTGTCCTGAATGCAGAATCAAGCAGTGCGCAGTATGACATTACGATCGCAAATGAAACAATGATATCATGCATTGATGGTATCAAACTTGACGGATATGAATGGATCGAGAACATCACTATTCTAAACACAACAATTACCAGTGCTTCAGGTAATGGAGTCTATATTGATCATTGCAGAAACATTTCTCTATCTAACATGACTCTCGATAGTTTCACATACGGACTATACTTAGTTACTGTAGAAGACATATACCTGAATGAGAGTATTCTAACCAATGGTGATTGGGCTATTCATCTGGATGAACCCTCATTGATTATGAGAGATTGTTCGATTGCGGATATGATATCTGGAGCATTTGAGTACACTGATCTTTGGTATGGTTCAGACCTAAAACTCGATATCGACACCAGTAACACACTCGAAGGACTGCCAATCTACTGCTACTTTAACATATCCGATGCAGTGGTATCCAGTCATGAAACATACTCCCTAGCTGTAATCAAATCCAGCAACGTCACAGTTGTAGGATTTGAAGTGAATGGAACAGACGACTTCCTAGTCTTCGATTCAGTAAATATCACCGTATCAAATTCGACAATAAACACTAACATCGCGATGGTGGGTGATGACTATCTCTTTACAGGAAATACATTCAACAATGTCACGATTGATTTCATCGAAACTACGGAGAATGCTACCTTCACACTAAATGCTTTCCTTATAGATTATGATTTCATTGGTGAGTGGCAGGTAACCCACTTCTCTCTTAATGGAACTGAGTATGGGAACTATTGGTACGACTACACCGGCACGGACGAAAATGATGATGGCATTGGGGACGACCCGTTCAGCGTTACGAGTGCTGGTGAAACTGACTACTTACCGTTGATGACCGACCCCCTCGAATACACGGTGATTATAACCATATACTCTCCTGAAGACAACGAATTACTAAATGGACTCGCAAATGTATCTGTCATTATTGAGATTGAAACTGGTTTCTACTATGAGGGTTCTATTTCAGTATTGACCATTATTACTCTAAATGGTACACAAATAGGTAGTGGGGGAGAGGGCCAGATAGAATTTGATCTCAATACAACTGAACACTCAGACGGACTATACACGTTGAATGTAACAGCCACAGTGAACTCCGTCAATGACTTTACTGAAAGTATTGTGATTATAATCGACAACACAGGGCCCGTTCTTGAGCCTTCAATTGAAGATGGGACTGCTACGAGTAATAGCAATCCAAGCTGGAGGGTGGATGCCACGGACGATATCTCCAACCTGTTGTGGATTGCGGTCTACCTTGACGGCACACTTGTGAAGAATGAGTCTGCCTCAGGTCAGACTGATTATATGCTCTATAATCTGGCTTTGAGTGATGAGAGAAGCTACATCCTTTGTCACCGTTCAATGGATGAGGTAGGCAACCTTGGAGAGGTCAACATAACAATCTATTACGATGAAACAGTCCCCCAGATCTCATCTCCAGATGACTTTGAATACGAGGTAGATACTACTGGCCACACAGTTACATGGGTGGTAAGCGAACTTACGCCAAGCCACTATAATGTCACTCTAAATGGTGAACCTTGGATTAATTCTGATTGGAATGGATCTAACATTATCATCAATGTTGATGGTCTGGATGTTGGAATAAACACAATATCAATAACGGTAAACGATAGGGTTGGCTATTATTCAACAGATAGCTTGCAGGTCACTGTCACTGAACCCCCAGCACCTGAGATTAATCATCCATCGGATATTGAATACAGTGAAGGTTCAACAGGATCTAGTATTGTTTGGACTCCGACAGATTCGAACCCTGATTCATATCGAATACTACGAAACGGTACAGAACTTGAGTCTGGTGATTGGGATGGCTCAACTATAGAGATTGATGTAGATGGCCTTAGTCTAGGAGTCTATAATTACACTCTGATAGTGAATAACACCAAGGGTGTTTCAGTCAGTGATATTGTCTTTGTGACAGTGTATGATGGCACACCTCCGACAATAGACCACCCCGATGACTTCAGTTATAATGCGGAAGAAACTGGGAATGTTATAGAATGGAATCCCGAAGACTCTCATCCAGACAATTTCGAAATTTATCGGAATGGTACAACTGTGAAATCAGGGCTGTGGAACTCCACTGAAGAAACTATTACTATCTCAGTTGATGGTTTGGGCTCCGGTACTCATAACTTCACGATACTGGTCGTTGACATTGGAGGTAACACTGTTTCAGACCAAGTTATGGTGCTTGTAATCTCAGATACTACAGTCCCAAGCATAAATCATCCAACGGATATCGTCTATACAGAAGGGGCAACTGGTTTCTTGATTGCATGGACACCTTATGATGACCACCCCTCGGAGTATGAAGTATTCAGAAATGGTACACTCATAGAATCAGGTGATTGGAACTCATCAACAGAAACTATTCAGATATCCGTAGATGGTTTGGATGTCGGAACATGGAACTATACTGTTCGTGTAGTAGACACTTCAGGAAATGCGGTGACTGATCAAGTATTCGTGACAGTACAGCCCTCAACTACCATGACCTCACCAACAACAACAACCCCAACTACAGGAACGACCACAACTCCGACCGATGGGGGCTTCATTGTGTTGATTTTCATCATAGTTGCAGGAGTGGCAGTGGTGGTCACAATAGTCATAGTGATAATGAGAAAGAAGAGTTAGTAAGGTCAATCACAGTGCTCCAATGAAAGCACTTGCGTTCTATTGAATATGATTCGAATGCTGAACCTGTTAGTTGTACCTTTCTGAAATTCATGTGATTAACATGGATGAAACATTAGAATCTATGATAATAGATGATGAAAATATGCCAGAGTGGCTTCTATAAGAACCTACCAGATAATTTGCTCACCGTTCGCTGTTCTCGGGATGATTTCTACATTTGACATATTTCTCATTTGTTCTGTGAATTCCTAGATGACCAGTTTGATAACAAGGTTTCTCATATCTCTCAGCACTAAGTCTTGTCACTATCACGTTCATTATGCTCCTGACAGTAATTGGCCCATATTAAGACCAATGAGTAGGAGAAGAAATCCGAGACTCAATGATAGCACAGCATATTGTAATGCATATTTCTTATTAGAATTCCACAGAGTATCTAACTCCATCACAAATGTAGAGAAAGTTGTCAGGGATGAGAGAAAACCAATGACGAGAAATAGGTACACAGCAGTTGGAGTGATTAAAATTGTAATAACAATACCAAGAAGGAAAGAACCACCAACATTCACAGTGAGTGTTGCGATGGGAAGTCCTTTGTATGTAAACCGCTCAGACAGATGCGAAATTCCAACCCGAATGATAGCTCCTAAAAAAGCCCCCAAAGCTATGAAGAATATATCAAACAATGTGTTCTTTACTCCTGGGTGATGTATTCTCTTGTAGGTTGCCATTGATCTTCATATTGATTGAACTTACAAAGCTCTTACCTAGCTTGAAAGCAATGTATCCTAGGAGTGTTTGACTGAAAAATAAAAAAACTGGGGCTAGGAGATTTGAACTGGACCATAGAACAAATGAATCAACCATAACAGTGGAGAACGTTGTATAAGACCCTAGAAAACCTGATGCAATATGGTTCAAATGATCTATCTTTTGCGACCAAGAACCAAGTACGAGGCCCAACACAAGACAACCAGAGATGTTTATCATAAAAGTGACAACAGAGCTTGACATCATTAACGATTCTAGCAGTAAATAGATACTCCATCGGCTTATAGCGCCGAATACGCCAGCAAGTCCTACTACCAACCACAATTTAGCTTTCTGTGTCTTCACTTTTCTGCTCACCATTGCACTGATGATACTTGATTTCTAAAAGTAGGAATCATCAGCCTGATGGGCAGTTTTGATGGTGGATTCCATCACCATTTGGTTCTCTTAATGGGTCCTTATAAAATTATCTAATATGTCATTGCATTTGAACCCAATATCCGTTGAATCTCCTATTCATCAGATCTATTGTAGTAATCTATTGAAATGACTCTATATGGCTTTCAAAGTTTTTCCGTTCTTTGAAGTACTCGTTTTTACTGTTATCGAAATCGTTGTATCGGTTATAGAGCATCAAAGATATTGTTTCTGTATCTATCGAAGCAATAATAAACGTGGGAATTTGTGCACCATATTACAGGATTTGGTGTACTGAGAGAATGAGTCAACTGCACGAATGGTTCAGAGAAACACCTGATGACACCTTAGAATTACTCAACACTTCAAAAGATGGGTTGACTAGTGAAGAAGCTAAGCAGAGACTGTCTGAATATGGCCCAAACGAGATAGAAGAAGTGGAACGTATAGGACCACTTAGAATGCTTCTGGAGCAATTCATGAATCCTATGGTATTCATTCTGTTAGTCGCTATTGTCATTTCAATACTGACGGTAGTGCTTCATGGTAGTCATGAAGAAGAGGGTTTCATTGATGCTATAGTCATATCTGCGATTGTAATAATCAATGCTCTATTTGGATTTGTGCAGGAATATAGGTCAGAAAAAGCATTGGATGCACTAAAAGATCTTTCAGCTCCGATGGCGATTGTCAAGCGTGGCGGCAACTTACAAGAGATTGAAGCACGAGATCTTGTCCCCGGAGATATCATCACTATTGAAACTGGCGACATTGTACCAGCTGATGCACGGTTGCTGAACGCAGTTGGTCTAGCGACGGATGAAGCTCCACTAACAGGAGAATCGATGGCAGTTCAGAAAAGTGTCAAGAAAATAACGACTGAAAAACCAGTAGTAGGCGATATGGTGAATCTCGTCTTTCAAGGGTCAGTCGTGACGCAGGGTAAAGGCACTGCAGTAGTCACAGCTACAGGAATGAAAACTGAATTTGGAAAGATTGCTCAAATGGTTCAAGAAAGCGATGATGATATGACTCCATTGCAAGTAGACCTTCAAGATTTAGGTAGAAAGTTGGGAGGTATTGTCCTCGTTCTATCAATTATTGTCTTTATCTCGCTTGTCTTTGTTAACACATCGTATGATTGGACTGAAGCACTTTTTGTTTCAATAGCAGTGGCGGTGGCCGCAATACCAGAAGGTCTCCCAGCGGTTGTCACTGTGACTCTTGCTCTTGGTGTAAGTAGAATGGTGCAGAGGAATGCGATAGTACGGAAATTACCTAGCGTTGAAACCCTGGGATCCACCACCGTCATCTGTTCTGATAAAACGGGTACGATTACGAGGAACGAGATGACTGTGCGTTATATGTATCTTCCATCTGCTAAGATCACTGTTTCAGGAACAGGATATCGCAAAAAAGGTGAATTCCATAATGCACCTCGACCAGCAAGCTGCGTGGCTTTGTTCCAGATAAACGATCCATTTGATGTAAAGGAAAGTAATGAACTTGAGATGTTACTAAAGACTGGACAACTCTGCTCAAATGCCTTATTATCTGAGAATCCTGAGAATGAATCCGTCTGGAAAGTCATGGGTGACCCCACTGAAGGTGCGTTACTCGTCACCGCTGAAAAAGCTGGAATCAGCTACAATGATACACGATCACACTATGAAGAGATAACAGAGTTTTCATTCGATTCCAAGAGAAAACGGATGTCTTCCATCTATCGCGATAATGAGGGACAGCTTTGGACCTTCTCAAAAGGTGCACCTGAGATTATACTGGAAAGGTCTGCTAAGATTCTTGTTGAACAAACTGAAAAACAATTGGACCCCGAAATGAGAAAAGAAATTCTAGAGGCAAATGCAGCTATGGCAGGTTGTGCAATGAGAGTACTGGCTTTAGCTTACAAAAAACTCAAAGACCACTCAGGAGAATGGGATGAGGAAGAAGTTGAAAACAATCTCGTCTTCATTGGGCTGGTAGGCATGATAGACCCACCTAGAGATGGTGTAAGAGATGCCATTAAGAAATCCCGACAGTCTGGAATCCGCCCTATTATGATAACTGGAGATCATGCACTCACAGCAACTTCAATTGCTAAGAGTGTTGGCCTGACGCATTCCGATAGCACAGCAATCACAGGTGCAGAACTAGCTGATATGACTGATGAAGAGTTAGACAAAGTGGTTCGAGAGCGAGATGTGTTTGCGCGAGTAGCCCCCGAGCATAAATTGCGAATCGTGCGATCTTTACGACGTCAAAATCAAGTTGTGGCGATGACAGGTGATGGGGTCAATGATGCACCTGCAATAAAGACTGCTGATGTGGGGATTGCAATGGGTATTCGAGGAGCAGGAGTCACAAAGGAATCATCAGACCTAATTCTTACGGATGACAACTTTGCCACGATAGTATCTGCAATAGAAGTTGGTAGAGAGATATATGCCAATATTCGAAAATTTGTCAGATTCCTTCTTTCAGCAAATACCGGAGAGGTACTACTTGTCTTCCTGATGGCGATGATAGGTTTACCCATTCCACTGACACCTGTAATGATACTGTGGATCAATCTGGTCACTGACGGCCCTCCTGCACTTGCACTTGGATTTGACCCACCTCCAGAGGATATCATGGCAAGATGTCCGAGAAAGCCAGGTAGTCGTATGTTAGACAAAGGCATGATTCGGATGATATTCATAGGGGGAATTCTTGCCACCTTTGCAGCAAGTTTCGTATACTTCTTTGTACTATGGTCAAATATTGGTTTCATCCCAGGAATAACTGGTCCTACTGTAGATTGGGAATTGACTCAGTATTCAGACGTACTGAAAATGGCACAGACTGCAACTTTTACTACCATGGTCCTTTTCCAGCTCTTATGGGTCTGGAATTGCCGAGATGAGTTCCACCCAGTTTGGCGAACATGTATTAGAAAATCTAAGGCGCTTATCATCGCAGTATTATTCTCATTCGTCCTAACTTTACTGGTGCTTTACACTCCACTCTCAATAGCCTTCGGTACTATGGCACTGGGTTTGGAGCTATGGGTTTTGATATTAGTCCTCTGTCTTGTGGGACTTCTAGCACCAGTCTACAAACTGCTAGGTCATGATAAAGAAGAGATCTGTGAAGAAGACGAAATAGATGAATAGATGTTCGTGTCAATAATGGAAATCTGGTATGAATTGATGTAGCCATCCATCTATGAGGATCTATATGCACGAATACGTTTCAAGACTGCTAGTGAATATGAAACTAACAATAATATTGCGAAAAAGATTGCAATGAACATATTGGCGAAATTTGTACCTATCAGTAGTCCATGAACAAATGCAAAGCCTAATACTACATACATAATTCCATGGATATATCTCCAGTATTTCTGTGTCCTATTTCTCAGGATTCCCGCCAGAGTTGCGACATATGCTAGATATAATGCAGGTCTTCCAGCAAGACTCCAGAATGCATACCAAGATGAGAAATCGGGAATGAAGACCAATACACTTGCTGTATATATAGCAAACACAACAGGATGAATTGTGATAAGGATAAGACCAAGTGCAGCAAACCAATGATGTACTCTTAGGAACGGCTTTCCGAAAATCTTGCGAACTTCTCTAAGATAGTTGGATAATATTGTTGAAATGAACAGAGAAACAAGTCCAGTCAACGCAGAGAAACGAATAATATTGAGATAGATATCTGATTCTCCCAATAAGAGAACGTTCAATCCGGGAATCAAGTATAGTAATAGTATGATTAGATAGATGATGTACGGTTTATTGTCAACTTGTGTTTGCATATTCATTCCTTTTGTAATGTTGCGTCACCTTCTATAAAGGTGAGTATCTAGCTGGGTATATTTAGAAGACATAGATTATTCCAAAACCAATTCAACATTATAGCATCAAACTATAATGATACCACCATCATCGTAATCTACATCTTTCTAGGAATGATGTTGTTTTCTTTTAATGTGTCCAATGCATGTCTGATGGTCTCTTCACGTAGATTCAATCTTCGAGAGAGATTGTCTATATCATAATCTGGATTATTAATTATATAATAGAGAACTCGTCTTGAGTCAAGATTATCTATTTTCATTACAACATCTGATGCATCCTGTACAACTCGATTTCTCGCATAAAGTAAAGCAGCGCGTTCATTTTCAAGTTGGTCTAATTTTTTATCAATCACTTGCAAAAGGTCAGTATACGAACCGATTTTTTCCTTATCGATTTCCAATTCAGTAACAGAATCAAGTAATTCCAGGAATTGACTCGATTCTTTTGAACGCCGAGTTTTCCGAGGTCTTTCGGAAAAGGATAAGATTCTTGTTCTAAAGAGAAATGGGGCTAATTCGAATGTCAACAATAGACTTCTATGCAATGAATATATCCTTCTTTTTGGTCCATTAGAACCTTGTATAAATTCGGATTGAACCAAATTCGCCTTTTCCATCATCTTTAGATGTGATGAAACAAGCTGTTGACTAAAACCTAGATCTTGACTTATCTGATACTCTGTTGACTTTAGCCACAAACTTGAAGCCATCACGAATATATCGATAAATATAAATATCGATAAACATCGATATTACAAAATGTAACTTGAGATGATGATGATATGCAGGAAGTCCAAAAAGAGGAAAAGAAGCATCTTAGTATGTTCGAAAAGTATCTCCCATTATGGGTAGCAGTATGTATGATAGTTGGCATCATTCTCTCTCAAATCCTTCCCGGAGTAAGCGAAGCAATTGCTTCCTTGCAGTGGGGAGGAATTTCAATTCCGATTGGAATATTTCTTTTCTTCATGATGTATCCTGCTATGTTAAACATCCAAATGTCCGAACTTCAGAAGCTTAGGAACGCTCCCAAACCCATCATTCTCACATTATTCTCGAATTGGATCATTGCTCCCATTGTTGGATTTGCATTGGCAAACATCTTTCTAGGAGGAAATCCACAACTCATTGTCGCCATCATTCTTCTGTCTTCAAGTCCATGTACAGCCATGGTATTAGTGTGGGGCTATTTGGCTAAAGGTAATCAGGAACAAAATGTCGTAAATACTAGTCTTAACACTGCCACTATCATGTTCTTGTATGCTCCAATTGTAGCACTCCTTAGTGGGATATCCGCAATACCCCTTGATCGATGGCTTCTTTTCGTTTCAGTCCTTTTATTCATCGGACTGCCTCTCATTATAGGTATAGTCAGTAAAAAGTACTTGATGAAATCTAAGGGGGTTGAGTGGTTTGAGAACCGTTATCGTCCATTCGTTGGAAAAATAGCACTGATAGCTCTATTGAGTACTCTTATTGTTCTCTTCTCTTTAAATGGTGGTGTAATGCTTGAAAATCCAGATCTTCTCTTACTTGTTTCGATTCCTCTCTTAATCGGATTTGCTATCGTTGTTGGATATAATCTAATCATCACCCGGGTTGCTGGTCTTGCATATCCTGAGGGTGTGATTACGGTACTAATTGGGTCCTCCAGTCACTTTGAAATTGCAATCGCGACCGCCATTGCTATCTACGGTGTTGGTTCGATTGCCGCCTTAGGTACTACTATGGGACTCTTCTGGGAAGTACCTGTTATGTTGGGGCTTGTGTATTTGTCTAAGAAACTCAACATCAGAGGATTTTGGAGGGAGTCCGATTCTCCTAGTCTATCCTAATGTAATGTTAACTGGATACGAAAAATCAGAAGTGATTCTAACACTTTAAATTATCACTATATTTAAATAAAGCTATGAATACATGCGGTTTTACGAAGCTCATTAAAAAAAGGTTGGTGTTGATATGGAATCATGGCAGCAATTGATGTCCGGACTTTTTTGTGTTTTAATTATCCTCGGGGTCGGCATCGCGGCAATATTTCTAACATATGATCCTGGCTCATCCAACACTTCTGACAATTCAACAAGCAGTATTACTGAAGATACTGACCTCCTAGAGCTTGAACTTGCTGCACCTAATTGGGGTCTTTTAATGTCTGATGGAGAGGTCTTGGAGTTACACTCATTACAAGGAAGTTTTGTTGTTGTTGATCTGATGCAAACTGGTGAATGTATTCCCTGTCAGCAACAAACAACCCATCTAAAGAATCTATACGAAGATTATGAAGGACGTTTGGAAATCATATCTTTGAGTCTTGTTTTAAGCGATACAATAGAAAGAGTTGAAAATTATAAATCGGATAACAGTATTTCATGGTATGTTGGATTAGATACTGGTGGAGTGTTTGGTTCGTATTTTAATGCTCGATCTGTACCAACTTTGGTAATCATAGACGATGACGGATATTTTCGTTGGCTTCATGTTGGAGTGTGGAGTAGCGAGGATATATCAGAAACCCTTTCAACTCTTGATAGATGAGGTGGATATCTTATGCAGAGTATTATTCAAATCTTCTTGAATATCGGTTTTGGATTCACACTCGGTTTATACGCCGCAATCTCACCTTGTCTGTTCCCACTCCTCCCCATGTTTTTGATTAGTTCGCTTCAATCTACTGATAATAAAAAGAAAGCTGTAGCTATAACTGGGGTGCTTGTTCTAGGCATTCTTTCATCACTAGTGGTTTATACTCTGATATCAGTATTTATTGGACTATTTCTAATTCAAAACCAAATTACGATTCAAGCAATTTTAGGTTTCATAATAATATTCTTTGGATTAGTTACTGCATCTGAGTCATTACAACATTTCTTTCGTTTGACATCTCTCAATTTTAAATCCCAACCCGAAGCACCTAGGAGTCTTTTTGGTGTCTATACAATTGGACTTTTCTATTCATTGCTTGCAGCACCTTGTTCTGGAACCGCAGTGATAGGTTTTCTTCTCTACATGAGTACTCAAACGGAAATTGTAGTATTAGTGTTGACATTCACCGCAATGGCACTAGGTATTTCGATACCATACATTGCAATTGCATTACTATCTGAGGAGATGCGAACTCGAATGACTGGTTCTCTGGCTGCGTCAGCACACAAGGTACAGATTTTTGTTGGTGTGTTGCTTGTGACTCTTGGTATTGTCTTGATACTACCATTATTTGGGATATTTCCATTTGGATAACATGAAATTCAAATGATACGTATCCCAAGTTTAAGACTCGGCACAAATAGATAGTGCAATATTCAAGAACATGAATCTCTGGTGTTTGATTTATTTACTAGTTAACATCTCCTCAATCTCGGTTCTTGAGGGTAAACGACCAGTGACTTTGATTTCACCATTAACTATAAGTCCGGGAGTGAGCATGACTCCATAATCGATCATTTTGTTAACATCGGTCACTTTGACAATCTCTGCAGACAATGCGCGTTCTTCAACTATTTCCCTAACGATCATCTCAAGTGTTTCGCACTTTGAGCAACCCCTACTCAGAATCTCGATTTTCATGATGATTTCACCCGTTGCATAATCTATTGCATTTCAAGTTGGATGCATATAATATCGAATTATATAAATATATCATTATATCTATTTCTTCATTTGTTAGTCCGACCATGTCTAGTAGATAATAGCAGATCAAGAGTCATTGCATTGTTCAATGCAGATCTCACGCCAATACTAGAGCTTCTATTCCTTCATTTCTGAAATGCAAACTATTCAAAGGAGTTGGCTTGTGTGACCACGAAAGTGTGTGGGCACACTGCGTCGATATTTGGAAGTGGAAAGGTCACAATGAGCTTCCTAACAAGTAAGGAAGAAGCCATCATTTGTTTGAAAAGCATTGCTGAGATATTATATCAGGCATTTGATTACTTGAAAATCAATAGACCTCCAGATGATGATGTATTATTCATTAAACAAGATGCCGATGCTCTGCAGTTATGTGAATTCTTACCTAAATCTGATTGTGGTAAATCAGGCTGTTTCGCTTTTGCAATTGGACTTCTAAGTGGAACAAAGGAGGTTGATGACTGCAAATTAATGCAAAAGAGGAAACATAGTAATGCAAGAACAAATCCACTCAAAATGTTGTGCCCAATTGATTTGAGTAAATACAAGGCTGATTGATCTGACCTTACAAGGCAACTGGGGGTTAGTCAGCGAATCCTTGGAAAATCTCGATGTCTACTTTGACCGCATATCCATGAGTTTGAAGTATGTTGCTATGAAATCACAATATAATCACACACGAGTTGAAATGGTAGATATATAGAAACATCGATATATATAAATATAGAGATAAAACGTCCTACTCTGAGGTTGATGAAGTATTGATGACTCACGAATCCTTAATCTACACTTGTTATGGAGGCTTATCAAATACAGGGCTTCTTGCTGGGCTTGCTGCATTAGAAGCTGTCAAACAGGCTGGTCTGAAAAAAGCTTGCATTTCGTGTCTAGCATCGCTTGCGTGTGGTGACGAGATGGCTCATGAGAAATCTCGGGCTGCTAAACGGATTATCACAGTTGATGGATGTCCTAAGGAATGTGCAAAACGACTTGTTGAAAAAGCTGGATATATGCCAACAGCATCAATAACCATTACTCGTGATACTGATATAGCAAAGATTAGTTTCTCTAGAGACCTAGATAATGAACCAAAATCGATAATGGAGTATATTAGCCCTGGTGAACTAGAAAACGTTACAGAATTGATTGTCCATGCTATGGATTGAAAACAGTAGTTGAATAAATACAAAGAAATGACACTGATGATTCTCAAGAAGGTGGTCATCAAATGCTCATACGAGCTGCAATGTTAATCAAGGAAAAATACTCTCTTCTAATTATCCTATCAATGGTTCTGGGGTTCTTCGTTGGTCTGTTCACTTCCCAAATTGGCGTTGCAATGAAGGGCTTTTCGCCTATAATCATTGGATTCATGATATGGTCCATGAGCTTCATGATTCAAACTCCAGAGTTAATTGGTGCACTCAGGGATATTAAAAGCAATGGCTTTGGGTTAGCCCTTAATTTCGTGACTGCTCCCTTAATTTGCTTATCTGTGGCTTACCTCTTGCTACAGGATTCACCCGATCTTATGATTGGGTTGATTTTGATAGGTGTTACACCATGTGCTGGAATGGCTTTAGTTTGGACAGGATTATTAAGCGGGGATATTTCTGTTTCTGCTGTTATCAATGCAAGCACAATGCTTCTAGCCCCCATTCTAATCCCATGGCTTATGTGGCTGTTAGTTGGGTCTGTCGTAATCATTAATACCCAACAGATCTTTACTGATTTGCTACTTACTTTATTCATTCCCTTGCTGCTTGGTCTTTTCTGTAGAGCAATTGCAGAGAGAACTATTCTTCTAAGGATTCGAACTCAGAGGGAAAAGCAAGAGAAACTCTCTGTTTTTCCAGCAGTATCAGGAATTATGGCAATGTATCTTATGTTCATGGCAATTAACAGCTCATTTGCGACCATTATTATGTTCCCATTATTAGCAGGAATCGTTCTAGTTTCAACTGCAATCATCTTTCCCATCTTGTTTTTCCTTGCTTGGTTCATAACTGGTCCTTTCTTTAATAAAACTACTCGCATCGCATTGACATATGCATCAGGGATGAAGAATCTCCCAATCGCTATGGCTGTCGCAATCACTTCTTTCGCGACATTGACCGTATTTCCAATTGCAATTGGATTCGTCATACAAAGTCTCACTGCAGTTGGCTTTCACAAATGGCTGTCACGAATAGAACAAAGACGAGTATGACTGTAGAGAAACATTGATATATCGATATTGTTCGATGTTTTGTATAGGGATTGAGTTTAATGACTTCAGACAAACCTGCATTCATAATGTGCGTATGCACTGGTAAATGTCCTGGTTTTGAAAAGATGGACATCTGGGATTTTATCAATACAGTGAGGATGATTCTTCCTGTGAAACATGGCATAATTCATCCTCAATTATGTGAGAGTGATGGAGATGCATATCTTGAAGATACACTGCAACCAGGACAAAAAGTGTTCATTGGTGGATGCGCTCCTGCAATGCAGTACAAGCTCTTTCGTGATGCATTCGAGAAGAGGGGCCTAAATGTGAAGAAGGATCTTGTACCGATTGATGTACGAGATCTAACGACCGATGAGGCTGTGGAAAAGGTTTCAGAGGAGCTAAAGAAACATGGATATGTCGAATGAGGAGTCGGGACCTGGCACCACATTCATGGGCGTGGATCGAGAGAAGATCCCCTGGTGGCCGCTCATAGATGTGGATAACTGTGATGGTTGTAATGGAGAATATGATTGTCTGAAGTTCTGTCCTCATAGGGTATATGAACCACAAGAAGATACTTCTAAAATTGTAGTTGTGAAACGATACAATTGCGTTGTATTTTGTACAGCATGTAGTAAAATGTGTCCAAAGGATGCAATCTCATTTCCTGCAAAAGCAGACATCTTGAAGATCATCAAAGAAGAACGAGCCAAGAAATGAGGTGACTCAGAGTGAGAAAAAAATATGTTTTACCTTGTGCAGGTTATGACCGTCCAGGTGGAAACGTGTCAAGAGCTGCTGCAGAAGAACTCGCAAGAATTCGTGATGATGTCATCATAGGAAGTATGGGTGCTCTATACAAAGAACGACCGGGCGAGATGAGTGACTTCAGAACATCTGATGTGATATGTCTTGATGGTTGTGGAACACAGTGTGCATCAGCACTTGCTGCTTCAAAAGGACAAGATAAGGCAAGTATTGTACCCATACCTGAAGTTACTAATTCAAACGAGGACTTTGAAAAGAAAGTGAAACAAGTAGTTGGCGCATTGTCGCAAATTCTTGATGAAACCATGGAAAAGGAATCACAGCAAGATCTAGGGATATCAATGCAGTCTATTGAGTACATTGAAGAAAAGATTGACAAGTTTACCCTTAGAGTTGCCAAAGGTCACAAATATTCAGATAATGATTTCTGGGTGCGAGTAGAAGGCCAATATGTAAGAGTAGGTGTTTCTGATATCCTCCAACAAATAATGTCTGACGTGTACTTCGTAGAGCTTGGCGAACCGGGTACTCATGTTGATATGTTTGATGATATTGGTACAATGGAGTCAACAAAAATCCTCATCGAAATAATAGTACCTGTATCTGGAACCATCATCGAATCCAACAAATCACTTGAAGACAATCCTGAATTCATCAATGAGAGCCCATATGAAAAAGGATGGATATACCTAATTGAACCGGATGATATTGCTGAACTCGAACTATTGAGTGATGAATCTGAGTATCTGGAAAAATCAATCGAAAAGGCAAAGGAAGAGATAGGAAAGAAGGTGAAATGAAAATGAAGATGGTAATTATTCCATGTAGTGGCATAGGGAAAGCATTTGGAACTGTAGCAAGAGAAGCAACATATCTCTTAACTGACAGCGAATACTCAGATGAGTGTGTGACAATCTGTCTTCCATTATTGATGACTGATGATGCAGAATCAAAACAAATTGTGACTGAATCGCAGGTTTACACAATTGACGGATGTCCGAAAAAATGTGCATCTGCGCTTGTAAAATATGCAGGAGGCGAACCTGTTTTAGAGGTAATTGTCCCAAAAGTTCTTGCTGAGAACAAAGAACACAAACCTGAAACAATCCTAGAAATTGGCGAGAATGGTCACTTGTTAGCACGAGATATAATGAATCTCATTTTAGATCGTACAGGAGCTGGTAGATGATGACTTTCAAACCAAAAATTGGCTTGATTTCATGTAGTGGTGAAGCTTGTAATGGAGGGAATATCTCTCGTGCCGCAACTCTTGAAGTTCTACATAAGCTCAAGCCAAATGATACGGTCACAATATGTCTCCCTCTATTCTTAGCAGGAGATCAAGGAGAGCGTGATTTTGCAAAGAACTTTCCTACCATCACAATTGATGGTTGTAGCAAGCTTTGCGCTGCAAAAGGTACAACGAAGTATAGCAGCGAACCCTCTATAAAAATGAATGTGGAAGACTATCTGAAAGAGTCATGTGTTAAGACTGATGAGAGATGGAGAATTAAAGATAGTAAAAAGATAGTAAGTACAATTGCTAAGGATATTGCAAAGCAAATTGACAAACTTAGAGAAGAATGGAGGTGAAAATATATTGGAGAAAGTACAACTCTTAGTGTTCATGCCAGTGGGAGTATGTGGTTGCAGTCAGACCACCTTTTTAGGGCGTATCTATGGTTCTGTTAAGAAGTATAGGGAATATATAGATTACAAGGAGTATTCAACTGAAAGTGAATTAGCCAAACAATTCAATATCAGTTTTCGAGGTGTTGTCGTCGGGGAACGATCACTCGGAAGCAATCCAACACAATCAAGTATTGAAGGAGCTATCCTGAAGGAAATCGAGAAACAAGGTATTAAGATTGCATCATGAATTATCGAAATCATCTACAGCTGCAAAAAAATCGAGAAAGATTACCACTAATCAATTGGTTTTCGATTTTCAAATATCTGTAAGCACAATCAGTAGGTGAATGCATGTTAGTTAGATGACTGATTTTGAGAATTACCATAATAGGATAGAATCAAAGTTTTAGTCTATCAATATCATTATTTTCATTTTTTGAGAATTATATGATCTTGCCAGCTGGTAACTTACCATCTATGAAGCTGGTCTTGAAATTGTTGGAGAGTACCTGTGGTATCACAATCTCTCTGTATTCATCTGAAGTAGCATATCAATTCAAGATCTTTAAATGGATATATCCAAATTATTAAATATTTAATAATATGTGCATCAACACAAAATAAATCATGGTGCTCTGGTGAAACATGTTTTCAATTGAGAATATTATTTTATATTTCTTGATCTTCTTAATAGCTGTGTCAATGACGATGGTTGGGAAAGGAGGTGGAAATTTCTATGTTTTGATACTCATTTTTGCAGGAATTTCAATCCACCAATCTGCTGCGATAGGGCAGTTCATTCTCTTCGCTGCCGCATCTATGGCTATGATAGTGTTTGGTCGAAACAAAACTATCAATTGGAAATTGGCATCTATCATAGGAGTTCTGGTTGCGGTCTCAGCGTTTACAGGGGGTTTTCTTTCCTATTTATTCGATGAGTTTGTACTCAAGTTGATTTTCGCCGGGCTGCTTGTTCTTTCTGGTATCATAATGATAGTACCTTTTTCTGAGCGAGAAGCAGAATTAGAGGACAACCATTTTGGAGTATTGAGAATTGATTCAATTGATGGAGAAATTATAATCGATTTAAAGCTGGTTTTGCCTATCTCACTATTTACAGGCTTCTTTAGTGGAATGATTGGTGTATCAGGCGGTTCATTCTTGGTACCAATGCTCGTTGTGGCATGCAATATACCAATGAGATCTAGTGTAGCTATTGTCACACCGTTGATTGCGGTATCGGCACTCATGGGTTTCTTTGGTCATTTTTTGCAGGGACATTTCGACCTCTTCTTAGGATTACCTTTGATGACTTTTGCAGTGATAGGAGGATTTCTCGGAGGTAGATTTGCTTTGAAATCAAGACCAAAAAACCTCAAGCAACTATTTGCGCTAAGTAATATGCTAGCCGCTCTGTTGATACTGTTGAACCTCATCAGCACCTATGGTTTTGTTTCTTAGTAAGGAGGAAAAACGATTGAAAAAAGAACTTGCAGAAATATTGAAACTTCATACGCTTGAATACTTTGGTACATCCAAGCACAAATTGTATTCTGAGAATATGTTTGGAACTGAGGATGTACTCTTTTTAGATGTTCGTTCCAATGAGGAATTTGCCTTATTAAATATGCCAATGCAGATTTTTGAGAATATAGCATATCTGCATATCCCAGTTAATGAAGTTCCTCAGAGAATTAGTGAGATTCCTGAAGATAAGAACATTGTAATTTTTTGTTCATCCAATTTTAGGTCTACTCTTGCTTATGTCTATTTGATGAAGGAAGGCTATAGGTCTGTGAGGATTCTTGATGGAGGATATGCAGAGTTGACAGAGGCAATTAAACCTGGTAAGGTGTATAAACGAGTCAGTAGCAAATAATTGAATCGAGGATGAAAACTATCTTAATGAAAAGATTGATTTATCGAGATATACATTCATAACTGTAACAATACAAAACCTTCGGAATATGATTAAGATTCTAGAAATAATGAAAACAATTTCAGGCATGGTTTTTATTATCTCATATTCCTTTAGTCATAGGAAGTGAAACAATACCGATGATGAGCAATAACCAAACTGAATGGATAACCAACTTTCACAAAGCTCTTAGTAATAATGAACGACTAAGAATCATCGATTTATTACTTGAAAGTGAGCTATGCCAATGCGATGTTTTCCCTGAAATTGGTCTTGCTCAATCTACAGTGTCCTCATATCTTACACAACTTGTCAGAGCAGGCATATTAAAAGTAAAGAGGGATGGTGTCAGGAAGATATACAGCATAAGTAGTCCGGAAATACTTCAGGTCATACAAACAATTCGTAAAGTTGCCAAAAAAAAGGTTAAATCGAAGTAGAATATCACAAATCTCTCCAGACCTCTGAAATCAAAAGGTATTGCACTTGCTAACTTTAATTCTAGGATTTCTTCTTTTTATCATTGGTCTAGATATGGGACGAGAGCTAATGGGTGTCACATGCATGTTATTGCACTTGGGTGATTTCCATGAAAATTGATTAATATTCTAACTTCATTTGTTCGTTAGGGCTTTTCTTTTTGTGATGTTTAACATTCCATTGTGGCATTGTTCTCGTGTCCAATCTGCTATTTGATTAAGAATATCATACAGAGTTATTCCTGTATTAGTAAGCGAATACTCAACTCTCGGTGGAATCTCATCGTAGCTTTTTCGCGTTACAATGCCTAAATTAGTGAGTTCAGACAACTTCCTTGAGAGAGTAGAATCGCTGATGACGTCATTTGATTCCTCAGTAAGCTCATCTCTAATAACTGAGTACCTTATGCTTTCATGCCATTTTCCAAGCAATAAGATTAGTGAGATTGTCCACTGTCGACCAAGCAAACGGATAACACTTTCTAGGGGTCGTGTACATGGCGATTCCGAGTCTTCTTGATTGTTCATTCTTCCTCAACCAGTAGTTACTTTCATCTGATGTAGCGATAAGTTATATGGTATATCAAGTTGACCCTTAGATGGAATTGATAACAATGACACGATGTAAATGCGAAAGTGGTGAACACCACAAGGAGATGGATCGAGAAGAACAAATAGTTCATTTAGAGGAATGCTTGTCTGAGATCATCCATCGTTTGGGATGTATCAAAGATGAGATTAGGGACCTTAAAGGGCAATAGTATTCTCTTGATAGGTCTCGTATTTTTTTTTATTAAATCAATGTCAGTTTAGACCTTGGCTTGATAACACAATAAGATTGTCTATTGGGTTCATTGTGAGAGGAATCTGCTTTTTTGTTAATCGCACTATCTTCTTTTTGATTTTTTATCATTAACGCTACACATTTTCAAAATCATTTTCAATTCCTCTCTGGATTCCTATTGGATATGCGTTTTCAAAAAAGAGTAGACTTTCCGAATTATGAGAATAAGATTTGTGGGAGGAAAAATCAGGAGTCATTATGCATATCTTGAAGAGGTATAGGAGTGATAAACGAAATGCGGAAAATATCGATCTACTAGTTTGAGAGGTGATGAGATGAATCCCGTGTCACCCAAAAGGATAAGGGATCCCTTTGAAGATATCGCCTTTTAGTGGACCATGCAAATAGAGAGAATCAGTGATATCATAGATGTTGACCCAGAGATATGTCTATCACCTAAACGAGTTTCAGAACAGCGAGCGCTTTTTGGTTCAAATCACTTAGAGTAATTGAACCCCACTGGAATCGGGGACCTGCTGATATAGAGTTTGAATTGATATCGATGTACTGGTTATTGATTTGCTAAGTAGAAATGACATCTGTGAACTATTCGAGAAATGAGTTGAAGCGTTCTATATCAACCCGTTTCATTTTCTAACTCATTAAGATTTGCTGAATAACATATGTTATTGATAAAGCTAAACCAGCTCCCGCTCCAATGTACCATCCTTTTGCAGCATCGATGATCTCTTTACGATAATAATCTAGATCTTCATCCTTTTTTCCACGATTTATAACTAGTACAGCCGTGCTAGCAATACCATAGACCCCAAGAATTCCTAGAATGACGAGTGTGAGAATTTCAATGGTATACCCAAGGATTGGGCTCTGTAGAATAATACAAGAATTTAGAGGCGAATTGGCCACGTCACATGAT
>CAZSWP010000042.1:0-32325 GCA_964610875.1 uncultured archaeon | reverse complement strand
AATTGTTACTGACTTTAACTAAACTGCTTCATTAACTCACTTACAGTATCATATTAGATATGCAAAAAATTGATTAGAATGATCGCATCTAATTGAGTCTAACAACTGCTACCTACAAATCTACCAAGTGCACATACTAATTTATGTGACTAATAACCAAAAAGGTAATACGGTATAGTAGTATTCAGTTGCCTGTGAAATTCAGGGGAGAGTGATACGATATGACAGACTATACTGAACATGTTTTAGATATAACTGCGGATGACAAGATCTTCACACCTAGAGGCGTCGGCGCACTAAATATTGGTGTAGTTCAGTGTTTATCTGAGCTAGTTGCCAATTCGTTGGACTGGCGAAGATTAAATGCAACTGAAATAGAATCCATAAAAAGAGAACTAGAAGAAGATCCGGAAAATAGAGATCGGTTTATTGAAGCCTATGGGAAATTGGTAGAATCCAATCCTATCAAAACAAGGATTGAGATACGATTCACAGGCGAAGCAATTGAGATCTCGGATAATGGTATTGGTATGACTGTCAAGGACGTTGAAATAGGTTTACGTCTTAGAGCAGCAAGTGATGAACTCAGGATACCTCTCAGATCTAGGAAAGGTATGTTTGGGATGGGTATGAAGGTTGGGATTCTGGGCATGGGATGGAAATTTACAATTAGAACTAGATCGTTGTTTGAACAAAAAGAAACTGAACTTGTAATTGACACTAGGGAAATTGAATCTGGTCATCTAACACTTAGCGAAATCAAATGTAAGGTCTTTCAAAGTCATGATCTTGAAGGTCCATTAGGAGACAGGGAAAGTGGTACCTATATCATGATTGAAGATCTACACAAGAAAAAGCACAATCTGGGTACATGGAGAGTTGAATTAGGGAGGAATTTTACGCCCGAACTAGAATATGGGGATGTAGAAATAGTTGTTATAGACGCAAGGGGTTCAGATGAAACAATCTTAGAATCATGTAAACCACAGAAGATTGAAATTGATCCTGATACTGTTGTTGCGTTAGATCCTCTTGATCTCCAAGTTCGTCCTGATTATGGCGATGGCAAACGAGGGACTCCCCTAAAGATAAGAGGATGGGTTGGTATCAGAACAAAAAGTGCATCTGGTTCAGGTCTATGGGGACTTCATACATTCAGAAAAGGACAACTTGTCGAACCATTTCTTAATAAACGTGATAATGATGGTGGACTATTACCCAGAAACCCACATCCAGAGTATGCGAGAGTCCATGGAGAGATTCACCTTGATATGTGCTCACCCAATTTTACAAAGCTAGGATGGAATACACAACTGGAATCTTGGACTGATGTTCAAAAAGCTCTACGGCCCATATTGCTAGCTTTGATGAAAGATGCTAAAAATTACGGCAGGGCAAAAAAGGCAGGAGGTGCAAAAGCCAAGCATCTGAAACAAAAAGCAAAACGGATGAAGGAGGAGTCAATGGAACGAATTTCTGAAAACATCGACGGTGATGCAGTTTGTACTGAAGGTCGTCACTGTGTTCTCTTGGGTGACGGTCGCCACATCATTATTTCTCTTGCACACCAACCAATAACATATGATGAAAATCTACCTTGGGACTACAACTATAGAGATGAATCGAATGAATTGGCTATTGTTGTAAATACAGAATCAAATATGTGGGCATATGCAGAAGAGTCTAAAGATCCCGAGAAAATAGCTTATTTGATAGGAAATATGGCAATACTTGATTCATTATACTTTTGCCTAGTACATAGAATATCTCCTCCGCTTGATACTGCACAAGCTGATAAATTGAGACACAGATGGCATCAAATGCTGTATGGAGTTGATGAAAATGGTTCAGAATGAGTATGATAAATATAAATTGGCTGATGACGCTGAATCTGTGCTATCAAGACTGAAACGATTCGTATCCCTCCTCGAAGAACTTGGTTATGATCCTTCTGGTATTAATCATGGTACAATTGATGAACATGCAATCTCTGCAGCACTTGGCATCACACCTCAGACCATACGGATGTTTTTTGGTTTATATTTATGCAATGAGGAAGAAAGGATGCTGCTTACTGAAAGAAACCTTGATACAAGTATCATATCTATTCTAATGATGATTGATCCTCGCATTAGATTGTCAATATACAAGATAATTGATGATTTTCTCAAGGATGAAGCTCCAGTAACAAGGATCTTCGAATTCATTGATAGTGCTGAATATCGAATGACAATCAGTGATGTCTTTAATCAGACATCTCCTAACTATTGGGCTGCAGTGGCAGGTCTTCTAAAAGATAGAGAGTTTGCGAAAGGTCCAATCACTACAAGGCTTCGAAGTATGCTAATGAATCTCAAGAAATATAGAAAAGCTTCACAAAAGCAATTACAGTGGTTAGAAAGAGCTATTATTTATGATTATGAGAACGAATATGGAATATTTGTTGCACCTCAACTTAGGGATCAGTTTCCCGAAGATGTCAACAATATCGAACAGTATCTGGGGGACTATGAACATTACGAATGCGTAGAAATCCCTGAGGGTGAATAGGCTGTCCTTCCCACCCTCCATTCGGGCTGTTAGTGGTCTTGGTCATGAAATATATGACAAATTACTGAAAAACCAATTTGAGAAAGCATACCAATATGATAGAGTTGCTTCATTCTATGATCCAAAATCTTTGGTCTTTCTATTACGTGATTTCGCTAGAATGTGGAAAAGAGGAGGGAAAGTCAGACTAATTATTGGTTATCATGAACGTTTTGATCTTGCTCCAGCACTTAGCACTGACTTACGGATCAGGTCTGCAATTAGAAATAGTGTTGCCAAGGCGATGGTCGGCTATATCGACGAGCTAAGAAAATTACTTGATGAAGATGACACTCTTATACCTACGATCAAAGAAATGATCAATCAACGTGGATTACATGTGCGTTTAGTCACACCGAGAACAAAATATGACCGATATTTAAGAGATGGAATATGGCATGAATCTGATCCTACAATCTTTCATTCTAAATTTATGATATTTCATCATCATGAAGAATCCACTCCCAAATATACAATTATGAAACATATGAGGAAAATCCTTCGAAGATTGAATAGGGAATACTATGACTCTAGAAAAGAAAAATCCGCCCGTGGAGAGAATTTTTCTGTTGTTACAACCTCAATGAATGAATCACTCCAAGGCTACACTAACAACATAGAAGATGCGGTGCTTCATCGTTCTTGGGTGGAAAATGAGAGGGATGTTGCATCTTATTTTCTCACTCGCTTCAATAATCTTTGGGCTGATAATTGCCCTGATGTAATTAGTATGCCTTTTACAGATAAAGTTGCAGAAATCCTGGAGATTGTAGATGAAGAAAAACCTGATGACCATTTTAGTTGGTCCAATTTTGTGGAATTATTATTCAAATCACCAATATATCATGGAATTTCCTTTCCTAGAGTCAGCCTACTATCTCATCAGCTTTCGGTTTATAAATTTGCACTAAGCAGATGGCCAGTTCGTGTTCTTTTAGCTGATGAAGTCGGACTTGGAAAAACGATTGAAGCAGGTTCGATTGTATCCTATCTCATTACTCAGTGTGATACTAAACGTGTCATGATTCTAACGCCTGCTTCTCTTATGCTACAATGGCAACGCGAAATGAAAGAGCTTTTCAACATGGAGTTTTGGATCTACGATTCAAGAAAAAAAACCTGTATATCTGATCACAAAGAAACCGAGGTAGGGAATACACCACTTAATAGCCAAGCTCGTATTGAAAAGGTAATTGTTTCATGGCACTGGGCAAGGATGAGGTCTGTAGATCAGATATTCGCATCAGGTGAGACTCCAGATCTTGTTATTGTTGATGAAGCTCATCATGCTAGAATTCATGACGATGGTGTTCGAGAATATTCAACCAAGCTCCATCAGCTCCTTATGGAGATGAAAGACATAGTTCCCCACATCCTCCTTCTTACTGCAACTCCATTTCAAACATGCATTCTGGATTATTATTCCCTTCTTCAGATTCTAGGTATTCCTGATGAATTCCGAGCTAAACTTGGTGAGTATGCTGAATGGGCTTTGGGAAAAAGACTGGACCGTTTGTCTACTTGGGTTCCTCTAATTCGAGATATCCACAACTACATGCTGGAATATAACTTGACTAGTGATGAATCCATAATTAAAGAGCTAATTGATAAACCACTCCTACATTCATCTCAATATGAGGATCTCATTAAAGATATGGGTGGCTTACCGCATGAATATGTCATTGAATTTCATCCTGCAACTTTCTTGGCAGCACGCAACTACAGAAGCAGTTTAAAAGCTATAGGTTATCACTTTCCTAAAACAATCTTAGAGAGTCCTTCTATTAAAATTACAACTAAGCAAGCATCTCTACTAGCCGATATTGAGGAATATATTCACAAGTATCTGGGTTTACCAGAAATGGGATCTAGATCTGTTGCAAGTCTTGGTTTGATGAAAAGTATATACCGACAAAGAATAGTATCATCTATAAGTGCCGCATATAGTACTCTGAATGGTCGAAGAGAAAAGCTTGAAGCAATCAAAAACAGTGGAGTATTTTCAGATCTAAATCCTGAATGGGCGGATGACTTCTCTCTCTCTGATTATGATGAAAACGAAGATATGGACTCTACGCAGATAAAGATTGATGCAGATCTATCACCAGTTCGTGAAAATGCGCTGACTGAATTCTATACTTTGAATCGATTGCTTGATGATATATCTCATTATATTGATGGTGATACCATTATAGACCCTAAAATGATTCGACTCAAAGAGGTTGTAAATCGACATATATCTGCAGGGCGTAAAGTATTAGTTTTTAGTAGATTCACTGATACAACGGAAGCAGTTGTAAAGACACTTGCAGAATTCGCAAACACTGCTGGACTTGGTCGTTTCGATGGAAGCTTTATAGGTTTCTATGAAAAACAGGATAACAGACTATTAGCAAGATCTTCAACTCGGACAGATATCGTTAGAGGATTGAAAAGTGGTATAATAAATATACTCATTTGTTCTGATGCGGCTAGTGAGGGACTCAACCTTCATTCTGCAAATGTGGTTATCAACATTGATGTTCCTTGGAATCCTGCTAGACTTCTTCAGAGATTTGGTCGTGTTGATAGATTAGGTCAAAAAGCGGAAGAAGTCCATCTCGTGAATCTCTATTATCCCGATTCAATCGAACAGAGAATGTATGAAGTATTAGAGGATCGAAGAACTGATTTTCGTGCAGTTCTTGGAGAAGTTCCTGAGATCATGTCAGAAACTCAAAAACAGTTTATCAGTGCATTGGGAACTGACTATGATTTTACTCCCAATGTGACTCTGGAAGAGATTCAAAAAAGAAGACGGCAATATCAGAAAGGTAAGATTGTAGGGAAAAGCGTTTTTCACAAAGGAACTCTCCAAGCAAAACTGATTTATCAATCACTAATTCGTACTCTTGCAAAAATGGCAGACGAATCCAAACTTGAGTACACGCTAGAAAGTGAAACTAAGATAACTATTAATGGCATTGAGGTCAGTTTGGATTCTCTTGATGACAATTTTCAAGGGTTTCAGAATAAATCAATACTTGAATTTGAAATCAAAAAACATAGATCCTCGTACAACGCAAGCATCCATATGATATTGAGTAACCAACGGTATATTTGTTTCGCAATCATACCTGATGAAGATAAGTCCATTATTCCTTTGCTAAGCAAAGATTGGATTGAGTATTTTAATTTCTGTTTTCGAGGAAAACCTGTTAACACACAAAATCTTGAAAGATTCAGATCGTCTGAACATGATAATCTTCTAACACATATACGAACAAATGAGAGTTGGTTATGGCCTGATCATAGAAAAATGAGATGTCTGTCTCAGGTCATCCCAGATTGCTGTGATTACGCCAATATAGAGATCGGAAAAGAGATTGGTAGAATATTGATAAAATAGATACAGTTAATTTATTATTATAAATTCTTCATGCAATCTTCTTTGATAATATCACTACTAAGGATCCTATTTCCCTCTACATCTAATCCTTCAGCATATCCAATGTCAAGTTCTCCAATCTTTGTGAATTGAATCCTTTGAGACTGTGGATTGAGAATGCCACTCAGAGGAATCACTACCACCACAGCGACTAGTACAACCAGGAGGAGTATAGTGACTTGTCTGCGATTTAACATCTGAATCTGACCTGTGAATGTGACAGTATCATCTTACTTTAAGAAACGAGTTTGGCGCAACCTCACTCACTGAGACTAGTTGGATATCTATCAGGCTATTTTCTATTTCAAAGACCTGTAATGTCTTATGACTTCCATCCAAAAGAAGGAGATCGAGCTGATTCCCAGAACCAGCGCGAAGACATTATGCGCTCCGAAATCAAATGGGACCAATATTCCGTAGACTATGAAGAGGACAGTTACAAAAGATGCGTAGAATGTGATTCGAGGAATGACTCCATGTTCAAAGAATAGATAGTTCTGAAGGAAACCAAGGTCTGCATCAGGATGAACTTGATACTCGCCGTCGACATTCTTCCTCAGTAACCCTGGTTTTTCATCATGTATTTCACTCGACACCATTTTCCTCGACATACATCTGTGAGAGACTTCACATTAATCTAGACTTTAGAACGACTTCAAGTCAGTGTGTAAACATCACTTCACTTGGTGGTGTTGTGAGAATACATTCGCCATGGTCGTACACGAAGAGTACTCTAGCATAGAGATACGTCCCCTCATCGATTGTGGGAGAAAAGACTTCACTTCTATCATTGATGAATTCGATAATGGCACACTCACCTGGTTGTACTGTAATCGGGAGTAATGTCTGATGAGCATGTGTAAGATTGAGAGTGGTAAATACTGTGAGAGTTCCATTATAATAAAGAGTAGTTCTAATGGCGTTGAGATCTTCTAGAACGGTATCTCCAGTGTTTGTGACATTCACTCTTATGAGAACATAGAAAGGTGGCCCCTCATCACCTATAATGGGCATGAAGTCTTGTGAGAAGATAGCCTTTGCACTTAGTTCGATGTTCTCTCCTATGAAGACATCAACTTCGTTACCTGGAGGATTCTCTGGAGGAGGGACTTCTGGTGTAGACTGATTTAGTCCCATTAGTAGAGTTATAGTTCCGACTGCACTTATTACTCCCACAATTACGATGAGTGCGATCACAGTCCTCTGATTCATTTTCCCATCTCCTTTTTCTAAAGTATACGAATATCAGTTTTTCATCTATGATAATAGACCTCCTCTTGTAAATACGAGAGGCAGGTTTGCAAATATGAAAAGCACCACTGATATCATTGACCAGAAGAGTGCAAAGACTACAACATAACGTAGGGGTTGACCCTGCTGAAATCTATCTGGTGCATTGAAGTCCCACCCTGTTTTTATCGGCATGATGAACGGAGTTGTGTTTCTGTATTCATCATAAAGCATACCATACTCCCTTGCTACTTTGAACTCTTCCCAGTCTGCTACCGCAAGCAACATGAATGCCATGAGTGACCAGGAGAGGATGTCCCCTGGTCGCATGCCCATGTTATATGATGAGATATATTTGAACGTGAGAGCGAATGGAAGTAGGAACATAAGGATTCCCAGATGCTGTGGGTGTCTGACCCGAGCATAAGGGCCTGTGGTCACTAATCCAAAGCCCTCACGTTTTCTCTTCGCCATCTCAAAGAGTGCCCATAGAAACAATCCCAATCCTACCACTGATATCACAGCTCCGACCATGAAGACAGAGAACGCGATACTGGCATCGTAGATGGGGAACCAGAATCCACTCCATATCTCATGGAATGGAAATATCAGAGCTGCGACTTCCCACGAAATATACCACGCTAGTAGCATATACACCATTGGGGTGATAATGCCTGCAACTATTGGGAGATACGCAACGAAGGATGCGAATGCAGTTGTCATCTTCTGGGCTATTGTTTCCAATTTGGGCATCTTTGAGTAACTCCTCTCTCATCCAAGGAATTATCTCTTTGAATAAAATAGTAAGCCGAATTCGAGCCAAACTTAGACCCAAAACTTGTCCATTTTTCGAGCTATTCCAGACTGAGATAGAAGAACACGAGAAGTGCGAAGGTCGTGAAGAGGTCTGGAATGATTGCGAATAGACCTAGGCTAGAGGCTTCAGAGCCAAAGAGTGCTTGAAGAATAGGATTCGAGGTCAATGCATAGAGAAATAGGACGAGGATTACGAGTATGAGCCCAAGTGTGAATCGGGAGCGGACAGTTCTATAGAGATTCACATAGATAAGTAGTAGAACGATGATGAGTACAATGTTAACAAAAGACACACTCGTCTTGATCATAAGAAGTGACAGATTGATGTCTCGTGCGTATAGATACTCTCTAGCAATTACTAGGGGTATCAGTGTCTGAGCAAGATACGCTCCTACTACTGCTGCAATGACACTCGTTATTGTCACTAGACCGATTATTTCCTCATTCTTCATTGCTTCACACATCCTCTTCTTGGTCTTCACTTATGCCTGTATGCCCAATTTCTGCCCAAATCTTCTCGACCTCTTCCAAATGGTGCTCTGTGTCCTTGGAAAGGAAGAACACTCTTCCATAACCCTCTCCCTGTGTTACGATTACACCATTCTCAAGAAGTAATTCGAGATGGTGTCGAGTTGTCTTGTAATCGAGGTCTAGTAGTTTGGCAAGCTGATTGTTATTGTAGGGTCGATGATGAATTGCTTGCAGTATCCTTGCTCGATTTGTACCACCTCGAGTACCAGCAAGTAACCACAAGAGTATCTTCTTCATCTTCGTTTCATCTCTTCCCGACTAACCGAACCTACACCTAACGGGATTGAGTCTTTGCGTAAAAAGGTTGATTGCTAAAGCATCCTGATGTCTGATGCTCTTCAGATTTCAAAGACACAACCCGCTGCGCAAGGTTGGCTTCTCTCAGGATATCGAGAGAGAATGGACTTCTTCCATTTTGTACAGTGACAAGGAACAATCAGTTTGAGGTCTGCTAACACCTCAAATTTTTCGAATCCATGAAATCCTCCAATCACTCCATAAAGCTCTCCCCACTTTGATGCATGACCTAAAATCACGTCCAAACCAGGGTGGCTACAACCAGTAACGACTACAATTCCATCTACAGTATCAACCATTAAGGACTGTTCCGCTATAGAACCCAATTCTCCTGTCGACATAATCCCTGGAAGAAGCTCAACTGTATCCGTCACCTCGATGAGTTCTACTCCTCTAATTTGTTCCAAACTAGCTTTCTTTCGTCTTGAGAATGAATGAGGGATGAATACCTTAACGCCTTGAGTATACTCAGCAATCTTTATGCCTCCCGTGTGGTCACTATGTTCATGTGAGAGTATGATGGTATCAATGGCGTCAAGGTCAACTTTCATCTTCTCCATATTTTGAAGCAATTTGTGTTGGCTGGCTCCTGTGTCAAACAATATGCGATCTCCTATTAGACATGAAAATCCCCAATCTTTGATGAGCCCCTCTTCTGCTTCATTGTCATACACAATGCTGATCTTCATTCTACATTCATCTCTTGCACAAAGAACACGTTTCTCATCACCAACACCAGTAAAGTTAGAGCCGTCTAACTATTATATCCTGTCTCCCATATTGATAAACCATCAGATACATTGTTTATTAGGTTACACGAAAATTAGTATACAGGAGCTGTAACCGAGATTAAGGCGTAGCGTGGTAATTTTCGGCTTACTTACACTTCCTTGCTTATTCATTGTTGTTGTGAGCTATCATCGCATGCAAAGTGTCCAAGATGAGACCATGACCTATCTGATCATCGAAGAGACCCAAGAAACCGCTGAAATCAATTTCAAGATAAAACTTGAAGCAAATCACTCCTACAACATACAAGTCCGCCTCTATGATAATGGCGGCTCAGTTGCTCATGTAATAGGGATACATTACGATTGTCATTGATGGTGAAACTGTGTATGATGAAGAACTAAGTATACTGAGGACGAACATGGAAGGTCCACAGCTACAGTGACAGCGGTGCATCGTTTCGAGGCCGAACAGAAATGTTCACTGTCTGTTTCTGGTCATCTCGAGAAAGGAGATAATTGGCGTGTCCGAATATATCAAGACCTTCCACTGGGACTGGAGCAGATGCATTTACTATATTCAGTAGAGGTCTGGAGTGGTGGTCTGGCAACATTTCTATTTGGCATTGGATTTATACTGACAGCTACCCGTGATTGGAAGTTACCTGGCACGGGTCAGGAGGAAATAGAAGCTGAAGACTACCAATCTTTTCCATCATAAGATATAGAATACGTAGTGATTGAATCAATCTTCATCTTCAGGGATGACTTTTCCTGATTGCTTTGCAACTAGTTCAAGAAACAGGGTCTCTCGTTTGAGGGACTTCTCATCCTCTACGGTCTGATTGTAGCTTATTGTATAGAACGTCTTGATGTTGCGGACACTGCTTCTTATTCTTCCCAGACTCTGTTCGTATCGTTCAAGAGAGACCGTGGTACCATAGTATATTCCCACATCGGCTTCAGGCAAGTCTGTCCCTTTCTCAATGAGACGCTCAGAAGCAAAGAGTACCTTTGCTGTCCCAGACTTGAATTTCTTAATTGCACCATATTGCAGAGAACCGCTCATCTTCCCGTGAACATTTGCGCTCGGGATTCCTTCTTTCTCAGCTAAGTGCATTAGATGTTTTGTCATGTCCACGAAACGGCAGAGGACCAGAACATTCTTCCCTTCTGCCTTCAAACGCTTGAGCCAGAATAGCAGTCGCTTCTCCTTTTCATCTGGTAGTTCCTTCTCAATCCGGGATGCTATTGCTTCCTTGATATCTTGGAATTCCGTGTTTGCGGTTAGAACCCGATTGTTGATCTTCTCAATGAATGCAACAAAGGATGGGAATGTACTCTCAAGAAGTCGCTGTCGTGTTACGGTCATAAAGAGGTATGCACTGGCTGAAGCGAGAAGAGAGTCACGTTTCTGGGTATCTCCACCAACTCCCTTCAATAGTTTCTCTTTCATCTCAGTCTTTGCCAGCAGGTCACTTATGAAGAGTAGAATTCTATCGGGTGGTATTTTTTCCCGACCTGTGATGATCTTGTAAGATTGATTAATAGCAGAGAGGAGGAATTTCTTGATGGTTGAGACCAGCATGTCTACATTGGTCACCCAGTCATCGAAGACTCTGATTCTTCGAAGTTGATATGCAGGTCTGTAGTCCTCAAAGTCATCCCCCACTGGACGTATCTCCTCAACATACTCTTCACCACCGAAGGTCTTCTTCAGGAGGTCGATCTTCATGTCCTGTGATAGAGCTGCAGTGAGTCCAATTATGATTCTCTCAGATGAGGGGTCTAGAAGGCTGAGATAGTTCAAAATCGGCTGGAATCTCTTGTCAAGTCGATAACTCTTGGATGAGAACTCGCGAAGCACTTGTTCAATGAGCTTCTCTTCGTCAATCTGGACTTTCTGTGTGACCTCCAGTTCATACTTCAAGTCTGCAATTATCTCCCTGAATGTACGACCATTTCCATATTTTTTCTCAATATAGAATTCAGTTTCAGAGCGTGGTCGTTGCTTACCATAACTCTGTGCAAAGACATCTAGAATCTCGTCGATAACTACGACCTTGACCTGTTTCAGGGTATCATCGTCAATCAAGGGTCTTCGTGCTGTCACTGCATTCATTAGCTTGACAGGAGTCGCGAACAGAACCTTTGCCATTGAAGCGTGCTTTGCTGCCATGTGTGCTGGAATTCCCTTTTGGTCATCAAGAAGGAACAAGTATCCCTGGTTAGAGAGACCGTACTCCTTTGCCATCTCATACAGTTGATGTTTCAGTTTTCGGTCTTGGACCAGAAAAAGAACTTTTTCATCATTTTTGATGATACCTCTATCAATCAGCATCTCTATGGTGAGTGAGGAGATGAGGGTTTTACCCATACCAGTAGGTAATAAGACAAGGAGTACACGCTTTCCCTCTTGCTCAATACAGTGAATGATCTGATCCCTTGCATTGAGCTGATATAACCGAGGCTTGTAATCCGTAGTCACATAGATTCCCTTCTGTTACCCATCTACTGGAAGTGGTAATTACTATAGAAGATTTACTTTTTGAAAGGACTATTTACCTTTCTAAATTGCTTATTATCAAAGCGATAAGATGTCGGATTATTTCGTACGTCGTTTTAACAGAATAACCAGAATGCCGATAATTGCTGCTATTTGAATAGCGGAATTTACAACCAGGTATGATTCCATTATTACTATGTCTTGAATGAATGAGGAATCAGTTATTGTTGTCAATGTGGTAGTATTACTATCCTCAAGTGGCATAATTGGTGCATTTTGTGACTTCCTAAATTGGATTATACTATCAATTTTCATCAGTGGATATCTATCATAGTTTCTCTCATCCACTGCGTATATACTATCCCCAATTCCATCACCGTCTTGGTCTTCTCCATGATAGTCTGACCAGTAGTTGCCCTTTGTTCCGTTATCCCAAGCGAACTGCGCAGCAAATATCTTCCCTGGTGCATCAACCAGACTACAAAAGGCATTCAAATACACATCACCATCGGTAGAGAATCTTGGCTGAATATCATAGTATTCTGACTCATTAACCCAATTGCCCAGAATCAAGAGTACTTTTGAATCTCTTGTTTCAATACCGATTTCACAATTGAAAACCGCATTAAATGCAATAGTCACATTTTTTGAATCTCCTTCAATGCAAATGCCACTATATGTAATGGTTTCAATGTAGTTCTTCGAGATGAGTAAATCGTATGACAGAATAGTATCTATTCCACACGAACCTGTTGTCCGAATGATATTGTCACTCACATTGATTCTTTTACTAAAATCCTGAATGCTAATTCCATCGTATGTGGATTTTTCTATGATATTCTGTTCAAGTACTAAATCTGTTGATCTTAAAGAGAGAATTCCACTTGCACACTCTGTCATTTGATTTCTACTTACTACTATTCTCGCCGAGTATTCTATACTCACACCATCGAGTCCCGTATTCCTGAATTGATTCGAATCAATGTTGCATATCTCAGAGCTGTAAAGACAAATTCCTGAATATGTTGTATCGGAAATCGAATTGTTTTCAAATTGAAGATGTTCTCCTTCTTTAGCATATATTCCACAAAAACCTGTATCTGATATTTCATTCCCAATTATCTTACTATCAGAAACACGAGCTAGATTGATTCCTTCTCTGGTTGCATCTGTAATAGTATTATCCAAAATACTAACATTCTTACAATCTTCGATTTTGATACAATCTCCGCCAAATCCTGTAATCTCACATCCTGATATAATGGCGTCATCACAGCGTACACTCAGCCCTCCATGAGTATTTTCCTCAGCACCAATGAATGTACTATTCTCAATGTATAATGTCGATCCAGAGTCAGCAAATATCCACCAAGAGTAGTTGCCTCCTGCATAGAATGTACTATTTTTGATTATGAGATTGCCGCCCTCTTCTGCACCAATTGCTAGTTCATCTTTAATAAATACTATTCTTGAATTGAGAATTTCTAATGTTCCTCCTTGCCGTACATGATACCATTCCGTTATAATTATCGTATCATTTTCGATGACCTCATTTGTATCAATAACCATCGAAAGAGCATGCCCCACGAGTTTGAAGTCTTCACCAGAAATAATCCTTGGAGATGACCAATTAACATATTCAATCTTCAATGGGAATGCTATCATTAGTAGAATAACTAGACTTGTCACACAACACCTTTTGATGCATACTATCTTTTTCAAACTCAATCCCATCTACAGTATCTATACAAATTTAAATTAGAAGAAAAAGATAACTCCTTTGGACTATGGAGATAATCATATCTCCACGCCCGATCTCGTCAAAAAAGAACATATAACCCTCTAGAAAGAAAATGGGATACTATTATTACACATCAAGCATGGAGAAAAACAACTATACTTTTTATCGCCTAAGAACTTTCCAACGGTTCAATGGAACTGGGGCATTTGGGACGAAGGGGGGGACCTATCTCTTCTGGGTCCTCCTCACAATATGCAGTTTACTCCATCCGCCGTAGGCAGGTAAGAATAGTGCTAGAAACTGGTACTCATGAATACATCGAGAATGTCATATTATCTCCAACAAAAGGCATTATTAATTCTCTCCCAATTATCAAAAGATGTTGTCCAGAAAGAGTAACAGCAATTATAGAATCGATGATGGCTGCAATTAGACAAGACATATCCGATGGATCCAGATTCAAATGCAATTCTATTGAGGACATTGGATGGAGGAACAAATACAACATCCATCTCTTGAGTGGGGTTTCACAGAAACGCCTCTATAGAGAAGGTGGGATTATAGATAGAATGGTTGAAGCACAGATTCTGCAGATGAGAAAATCACCATCTCACTGGGGTAAACAGACCCATCAATATCGGATAAACCTCATATATCTCGATCGAGTAGTTTCAGAGCAGGTGCTAGAATCTCTAATTATCAAGGGCACAGAAGAATGATTTGATTAAGGGATGCTCTACGTTGGCTCTGTATTGATGGGTCTGGCGTCCCCATGGGGATGGAGCATCTCTTGCTGTGACGAGTCCCAGAAACACCAGCCTTTCGACAATTCCATTCCTATCATAGACTCTTCTATTTGATAGTCCGGTTTCTTTAACCATCTGATGTTTATTTCTCCATCCGCCATCGCCGGCTATTTCGATTTCTTCTGCTTGGTGTAAGACTGTCGAGCCATCTTCCTTCAGTGATGTAAGGAGAAGCTCTAGGATTGCACACTCATCATTCAGCAAGAAACTAGAGAGTAAGGTCTTGTGTTCATCAAAGTCCCAATCTTTTGTGAGAAAGAATAGTTCTCTGAAGTTTTTAGGGATTAAACTCTGTTGTACTACTCTTTCTTGATTCATAGAACCACTTCTAATGAGATACATTACAACTATGACAACAATAACAGATATAGCAGTCGAAAGGATTGTCAGTATCTGTATCCCTACTGAGATTTGCATTAGAACAAATGGGATAGTAGTTATGTCGTTGAACACCATTGCTATGTACTCCTGCTTGTGGGTTGAGAGATACTACTAATCGATATGGTTAATTTCAGTTGCTACATTTTACCCTCAATATTTCATATCTGACAACAATTTCACTTAAATATTGATTACAAAACCACCTAATAAGAGATTGAGTCAGTGAAAAAGGAAGGGATGTGTGCCAATTTCATATTTTTTTGAGTGACACACCAGCATTATTTCATTTTCTTTTGTAGATGATAATAGCAACGATGAGAAGAACCACAGTTACGGTAGATGCTCCGATGACTGGTAATAACGCTTCGATACCATCTGAAGAACTTGTTGTAGTTGTACCAGATGTTGTACTGGTCGAACTGGCTGCTTGAACTGTGACACTCACAGAATCTCTTGCAAAGTTACCTGATGTGTCATAAATGAGAATTGTTACATTGTGCCCTCCCACAGACAATGCGTCAAGTGTGTATTCTATAGATGTACCAGTCCATATCGTTTCTTCTACGAGTGTATCATCAATGAAGACTTCATACTCAGCTGGGTAGAAGTCATCTACTGTCCATGTCACTACATTTCCAGTAGAACCTTCAATAAACTGGATATCATCGGGACTTGAGATTGTTGGTGCTGTAGTGTCAACCACGGTGACATAGACGATGTCTGAAGCGGAGTTATTACTCAGGTCAAAGAACACTATTGTGTAGTTGTACACTCCCGGGTCTAGTCCATCGACAAGAACATGAATGTCTGAACCATTCCATTTTCCGGTGTCGATCTCTGAACCATTTCGATACAATAGATATGACGCAGGTTCAATGTCCTCTGCCTGCCATGTAATCACGTGTCCAAGAGAACCTGCCTCATAGGAGATATCCGTAGGATTTGTTATTACAGGTGAATTATATTCCAGAAGTTTGCTTGGATAGCGGTCAACACTACTGGCCGAACCTGGAATACTATAAGTTCCAGACGCAACATAATCGCTCCAAAAGTTACCTTGAGATATTCCATCATCCCACAAATTATTCTGGCCATTATCAATTGCATTTGCTTCCCCGTTCCAACCGATCTTATTTTCATAAAACCACAAGTCTTTGGACTGTTCATTCATAATCCCATACTTTGCATTATCCACTATCCCATTTCCCCTGAACAGAGTGTCTAAACAATCCTGTACAACTAAGATACCTGCCCAACCGTTATGTGATGCAGTATTACAAATGATATGACTGTGTGTCACATTCCAAATCTGGATGCCGTCATCCCCATTCCAATTGATATTATTCTGCAGAAGTGTTAAATTATAACAGAAGATAGATTTGATGCCATCTACCTCGGAGAACTGAACAATGTTCTCATTTAGCGTCATGTCATTACATCTAGTTATAATGATCCCATCGTTGTTATACTGGAGTGTATTATTGAACGCGATTGATCTATTACTATAGTAGAGTGAGATTCCACTCTGTGAATATTGTATTGAATTTGATATGACTCGGGAGTCATTACAATGCGCAAGTTGAATGGCAATTGATGTGTTCTCAAATGAACCTCCGGTGATATTGACTTTTAGACAATTAGCGAGTAGCATCTGGCCATATGGACTACCATCTATTTCCGTATCAGCAACATTCCAAAAGTATCCTACCGGTTTACCATTGACAGTATTTTGAGTGAGATTATGGTGGAAGTTTTCTGGTGATTCTCCCCAAAAGGAAAATCCTTGTCCGAGCATTTTGTTTTTGTATATTGTGAAATTTAATGAAGTATAGAGATTAATTCCCAACTTCATAGTATTTCCAGTGAAGTTATTCGTCGCAATGGTGCAGTTTGCTGTCCTTTGAGTTCTGACTCCCTGAAAATTGTCGGTGAAAGTGTTATTCACAAGTCTAAGATCTGTTGACTCATAGGAATGGATTCCAGACCAATGTTTCGAAAGTGAATTATTCAGGATTGTACAATTAGATGAATAAAGTACTTCAATGCCGATGGTCACTATATCTTTTGTTAAGAACTCTCCTTTAATCACATTATTTTTTATGAAGCAATCGTATACATCGTAAACAACAAAACCTCCCTCGCCATTTCCTTCAGCGTAGTTCTCTG
Source organism: uncultured archaeon (assembly GCA_964610875.1). Classification (GTDB taxonomy): domain Archaea; phylum Asgardarchaeota; class Thorarchaeia; order Thorarchaeales; family Thorarchaeaceae; genus CAZSWP01. The sequence goes on along the minus strand of CAZSWP010000042.1, from coordinate 15,107 downwards.
TTATCGAAATTGGAGGTACAGGTCCTGAAACGTACAATCCTTTACGCATATTACCTATCAACTGATTCTTGATGATACTACAGTTTGATGTGAGATAGACTTGGATTCCATCGTATCCATTCATCTCTGCAATATTGTTGTCAAGTGTGAAATTTGAACACTCATAGACTTCTAAACCTGTATTATTATTATAATAGAACTCAGAATTGTAGATTGTACAATTATCCACATTAAGCACATACATTCCTAGGTCTGAACAATTATGAACATCAAGGCTCTGAAACCTTAAATCGTTTGAATCCATGACGTTGATTCCATTCGCCGAAGTGAATCTCACCTTGTTTTCACTGAAACCCATATTCACGACATCGTTCATTCCTATTCCTACCATGCCGTTCTCTATGATACAATCTTCTACAGTACCATTTCCTGTTTGACGTAAACTAATACCTAGACCAGCTTTATCATCAAGAGACGAAATGTAACAGTCTTGTATTTGAAAATATGCTCGAGTATGGGAGATATCTATGCAGGTGCCATCATGTGTTATATTCAACCCTTGAATGAGATACGGACTTTCTGGTGTGCCTTCTCCTGGCCATCCTTGTGCTGAAAAGTCCCCGTCAGATGTAATCACAATTGGGCCGTGTTCAGTATATGCTAATGTTGTTGTCCTCATAGTATTGACTGATACCAAGTCTGAATTCTGACTAGGACTCTGCAGACAAAGACTCATCATCAATATTCCAAGTATACCGAGAATACGCACATGAGTGCTTGAAGACGTCATCATACAATCCTCTCCCTATGTTGTAGTTTGTGAAACTCTTAGCTTCTTCTCTTGATAACAGGAGTTCACTGCCGGAGACTTGTAGCAGGAAGAAAAGGAAATGCTTTCCGGAAATGATACGAGTAAGTTCTCTCTATAAACTAATGGCAAGCTATTTCCTTTTCTACCATAATTAGGGCCACGCCTCAATGATTTTAGGTGATTTAGAGTGGCTAGAATTCCCATCGAATGGCTTCCTATTTTCATAATAATCGTCTTGATCCTCTGGGCTTGGGACAGAATGGAAAAGGATGACAAAAAACCTCGGAAGATGCAAAAAGAAAGACTGTATCATCAGCAGACTTTTCAGAGATCGAGTAAGCCGAAAGTGGTTCTTGATGAGATACATCCTAGGAGTAAAACTGGCGATTCAATCCCGACTCCAGAAGAGCAAACAACAGCTGCAGACAAGCTGAAATGTCCGAGGTGTGGACTAGAATACAGTCAAGCTGAAGATGGTCTTGCATGTCCGTTTTGTAGAAAAATTTAGTGGCAAAGTAGAGAAGTATCAGATAATGAACCACAAAGATATCAGAACAATTGCTACAACTATGAGAAACAATGCGGCAAGATAGAAGATATCGAAGAGGTGCTCTGTTGTCACCCAATAACTGTCTTCTATGCTCTCCTCCAATAGATGGTCCACAAATTCATCTGTGCTGTCAAAGTTGTTTGGATCCAAAACAAAACGATTGGGAATGAAGTATTTATCCTTCTTGAAGAGTCGCTCCTCCTCTTGTATCTCCTCATGAAGCCCCAGAGATTTCCCCATTTTTGCTATGGTCGAAATAGCCTCCATCTCCCGTCTATACGTGACTCTAATCTTCTTCTTACCTACCCATGTAACTACCAATGCAATAATTGGAAACACTACTACAACAATCGAGATCAACCGCCATGTATCCGGAAAGATGAAACTGCTGAGTAAAGTAGTACTGAGGGCAATTACTGCAATGGAGACCGTGCTCACTGAAAAGAAGGCAGTTGTGAAGAACTTCACATTGTCTAGAAACTATCTGTCATAATGTTGCCTCATTCTGGACACATGTGTGAAGAACAATTCTATTGATCTTGGGATTTCGTCAGGTTTTGAATCTTCATTTCTATTGCTCACAGTAATCCCCTCTGAGCCTAAACTGTTTCACGCATGGAAATGAAACCGCCTATTCAATCTAACCAATATTGGGAATTCAATCGCTACTTTTGAATGCCTTCTCTGTCAGTTCGTGAAGCCGCAGGACTTCCTCCATGCCTAATATAGGCACAAAGGTGAAGTCACTTGTATCAGCATAATAATGTGATAACGCCATTAATTGTTCTACATTCTCAGCTTCGAGAATCTGGAAACCACCTTTTCCACCTGCATAGATATACGGCGGTGAGAGGGCTTTTGTAAGTTTCAGACCTAATTTTTCAGCTTCTTCAGCCATATTCTTAATTTCCTTTACTTTTTCAACAGCACCCTCTTGGTCCAGAGTGTCAAAGAATAATACAAATTTCATAATTTATGCCTCCAGAGTCGTAATGTAATCTATACATAAGCTCGTTAATTAATCATTTGTACCACTGGTCTTTGGTGCTCGTGATTGTGGAAATGAGCTATCTTTTATCGTACCAATTTCCAAAAGACAACATCATTTGGAGTGAAATACCTTGGATAAGGAACGAGCATGGGATTGGATAACAAAGAATGATGAGCAAATCATCGAAGTAAGTGATAGAATATGGGACTATGCCGAACTAGGACTTCAGGAGTTTAAGTCATGTAAATTGCTCGCCAACACCCTTGGGGAACATGGGTTCTCTCTAGAACGCGGAGTGGCAGGAATGCCTACTGCATTTGTTGCAACCTATGGGGATAGTGGTCCTGTGATTGGTGTAATGGGCGAGTACGACGCTCTTCCCGAACTATCTCAGAAAGCTCTACCGTACAAAGAACCTATTGAAGAAGGAGCACCTGGTCACGGGTGTGGTCATAATATCCATGGTACCTCTGGAATGGCAGGAGCTATTGCTATTGCAAAGGAACTAGAGCATACTGGTAGTAAAGGTACAGTGAAGTTCTTTGGCTGTCCTGCTGAAGAGACCTACAGTGGTAAAGTATTCATGGTCAGAGATGGCATCTTCAATGGAGTTGATGTAGCACTGAGCCATCATCCCGGATGGTTCAATTATGGCGGACTGTCATCCTCATTATCAATGAACTCTGTCAAATTCCATTTTGAGGGTGTGACTTCACATGCTGCAGCTTCTCCCGACCTCGGTAGGAGTGCCCTTGATGGAATTGAGTTGATGAATATTGGAATCAATTTCATGCGAGAACATATCGTTCAGGAAGCAAGGATACATTATGTGATTGAGAAGGGTGGCGGTCAACCCAACGTGGTTCCTGCTTATGCACGAAGCTGGTATTATGTGAGAGCTCCAGAACGTGACCAAGTGGATGACATCTATAACTGGGTAGTCAAGATAGCTGAAGGTGCGGCTATGATGTCCCGAACAAAACTTCGTGTTGAGTTCATTGAAGGATGTTACAACATCATTCCAAACAAAGCACTCAGTGAACTGATTCAATCAAACATGCAGGAGATTGGGACTCCAACTTACACCGATGAAGAGATGAAGTTTGTAAAGGAGATTTCAAAGACGGTTTCAAAAGAGGACAAGATGGCTGGACTAAGAGTGACAAAACGTCCTAATTGGGAAAAATTCATGGATGTCCTAATGGATGACACTATACCCGAGGCCTGGGATGATGGTGATGTGATGCCCGGTACTACTGATGTGTCTGATGTCAGTTGGGTCGCTCCAACAATGGAGTTCTCCACAGCAACTATTGCAGTGGGTGTTCCATATCACACTTGGCAAGCTGTATCATTTAATGGTATGAGTGTTGGTCACAAGTCACTACTCTTTGCAGCGAAGACCATTGCTGGATCTGGCATCGACCTGATGACGAAACCTGAACTTATGAAAAAAGTCAAGGATGAGTACAAAGAACGAATGGCTGGACGTGCCTATAAAGTACCAATTCCTGATGAAGTGAAACCTCCGCTAGATATAGCAAAAGAGGCGGCATCTAGATAATTCGGGAATATGTACAAAAATCACTAGGCTTATTTCCAAGATAGTCTATCATCCAATTGGTGTTCTTTAGTGGTTCGGAGTATCGAAAAGGTCGAAATGCTGCTTTTAACGGACAGTAATATTTCAGTTGGCAGTTTGCTTGGTGAGGGTGGGTTTGCTGTATTAGTTGAAACTAGCTATGATGACTCGTCAAAGTATACTATGCTCTTTGACACCGCAAGTGGCACACCGGCTCTGTTACATAATTTGCGGATTCTGGAACAGGACCTCTCTGGAATTGATACAATAATACTCAGTCACGGACATTGGGACCATGTTGGCGGTCTAATGGACGTTTTGAATCAGATTGACAAACAAGTACCTGTCTATTGTCATCCCGATGCACTGGTCCCGAAAGTGTTCGTAGATGATGACAAACGCCGCGACGTTGGTTATCAGGGATATTTCAGTGTTGCAGACCTAAGGTCAAAGACCGAGGTCATTACAACAAAGGAAGTGTACGAACTCGCTCCTGGCATTAAAATGACTGGTGAAGTACCTCGAATCAACGATTTTGAGAAAATCACTGGTCGGTTGAAAGATATGGTTCGAGTTGAGAATGGCGATGAGTTTCCTGACCAACTCATAGATGACATTTCTGTATCCTTCGAACTCTCTGATGGTTCTGTGGGCGTTCTAGCAGGGTGTTGCCACTCTGGAATTGTCAACACCTGCAAACATGTTGCCGATTATACTGGGACTCGAGATATCATTGGGATAGTTGGAGGTCTCCATCTACATGATGCATCAAAGGAACGACTTACTGCAACAGTCGACCATCTCAAGTCATATCCATTAATGATGCTTGCTCCCTGTCATTGTACCGGTCTCAATGGACGCTGTGCTCTCAAACATTCCTTCGAAGCCATTTTCAAAGATGTAGGTGTAGGCTCGAAAGTAGCTTTCGAACCTAAATGATTCATCCTTTCTTTCTTCGTAGGAGTAAGAAGAAATATATCAGACACTTTTGCCAAAAATGACGGAACTATCCTTGCTGATTGATGAATGAGTATTCATCTTACTACCTACAATTCATTATTTCATACTATTGCCGCCAACAAGATTTGAAATACGCCAGAATACCCAGGATTATCAATACAGAACATGATACAACAAACAGTCCAATGTCAATGAAATTTAATGGGTTGTATCCCACAAAGTCTTGACCAAGGATGAGGAATGATATCATATTATTCCCTGAAGAGATTGGATTGAATCGTGCAAAAGCTTGGAGTTCAAACGGCAGGTCATTATAGGGGATTGCAATACCAATGAAGTAGATGAGCATAACTATTGCTACTCCAACATGAGCAGCAGCTGACTCAGTCTTTACAAGACTAGAAATAATTAGCCCGATGCCAACTGAAGATATAACTATCAGAAATCCTATCCCGATTGATAAGAGCATGTCTACTAAGACAAAGGTCGTTTGTGTTCCATAGAGAATTCCAAGTGTGATTAGCATGACGCTTCCAATTGATGAGAAGACAATAACGGTCAAGATGCGTCCTATCAATTCACAGAATGGATTAACAGGCATTGAAGACAGTTTCGAATAGAGTTCATTTCCTCTGTCTGCAGCAATCGATCCTGCAAGATTGCTCATACCGGTTGTCATGATTAAGAGAACAATCATTGCAATCACCAAGTACACCTTCAGACTTGAAAGCACTCCATTCGGTACATCATTGAAGAATATCACGGGTAGTGCAAGTAAGAAAAAGATGGGCATGAGAAAAGAGGAACCTATTACAGCCTTATCTCTGAGGAAGACCCACAATGAACGTTTCATTGAGCCTACTATCTGACTCCAGTTACTCAACACACTTCACCTCGAATTGGTCGGTCTGTCAATTCTTGGAACACGTGTTCTAAATTCGGGGGGAGCAGTTCAATCCGTTGGACTGAATAACCTGCGTTCTGTAGAGTATGCATAATCTTGGGGATAAGATTCTCGGATTCTTTGCAGTGTAGCTCAAACCCTTCCTGACGCTCAATAACTATACAACCATCATCAAAATCGGCGAGAATTAGTAGTAGTTCATCATCTCTAGGTGTGACTTCAAGAAATATCTCGCTACCAAGATTGCTTCTCTCTTTTAATTCATCAGGAGTTCCCTCGACGATGATTTGGCCATCCACCATGAAACCTATCCGTGAGGCGACCTCTGCATCAACTCCAAGATGAGTAACAAGCATTATCGTCGTACCAGTTTTGTTGATCTGTTTCAAAGTCAAGAAGAAGTCCCTTCGTACATTGGGATCTAACCCTGCAGTTGACTCATCCAATAACAAGACTTCAACATCTCCAAGTAGTGCGGTGGCAACTTCAAGTTTCTTCTTCATGCCCCCACTATACTCACTGACCCTTCTGTCAGCAGCCTCCACGAGGTCCATCATCTCCAGCAGCTCCGAAATCTTCTTTTTACTTTCTGATTTCGAGAGCCCGAGAAGAGATGCAAAATACTCGAGGTTCTCCCCACCTGTGAGAAATCCCGAACAGAAGTGCTGTTGTGGAATATACCCAATATGCTCTCTTGACTTCTTCTTCTCGAAATTGATGTCATGTCCGAGAATAATCACCGTTCCACAATCTGGCTGTTTGGTGCCTGCAATGATGGAAAGCAATGTACTCTTGCCTGACCCGTTAGGTCCCATCAATACATAGAACTCGCCTTTTCGGATGGTAAGGTCAATCCCATTCAATGCTTTCAAGCCATCATAGGTCTTCACAATGCCTTCTGTCATTATAGATGTAGTTGTCTGAACTATCATATGGTTTCATAAGCTCAAATTATACATAAAATGAGTAAGAGTTCTGTATTGCAGAACATGTCTCTCATTTATGGCAGGGTGAGGGATAGAAATAGCGTGGTGTGAATTCCATTGGAAGAACTAGACAAAGTGCTTGAAGCTTTGAGTGTTGTCGAGAGATATGAGGAGTATCTCTTTCAAAGAGCTTGGGCTCGTGCTTTCATTGTAATTGGGGCTGTATTTCCCCTGAGTATTTTCCTCATATTGAATGTACAGTCATTGGTCACAATAATTGGAGCAGATGCGGCTCAGATTGTATTCTTCGCGAATATCTTAGCAATAACACTCTGTTGGGGGATTGTTATGTACTCCTTTCTTGGAGCTTGGCGGACTGTACGAGAACGAAGAAAGGATGATGGTTCTGACTCAAAACATGGTGCGGCCATCGGAATCGTTTGGTTTATTGCATTCATGTTGACGAGCCTTGTTCCATCGCCATTCCAGATTTATTCTCTCCTCTGGGCTTCCAGTGGTGCTTGTCTGATATCATATATGATATTGAGAGTGGTGAAAGTAGTACACTCAAATCAAAAAGTGGTCCTCTTTCTTGGGGTCATGTTGGGCATGTTGGCTCTGCCCCTTCTCCTTATTCAAGATGCGCCTCTGCTGGACATGACTTCTCTGGTTGCGTTCTCTGTCTGTTTCATCTTGGCTGGTATCTTCATGCACCGTTTGACTGTCAGAACACTTCGATATTCGGAATAGTATTATGAATGGTGGGATGGTTTCTGAAAAACACTCTGGACCTCTCAGATGAAGAAAAGGTCTTTCAGTCGCAGCCACGTTTCTCTATTCTCTATCTACTATTTCTCAAACGAAAGGTCGGATTTATCGAGTTGAAGGAACTGCTTGGTCTGACCCCGGGAAATTTAGACCATCATATCAAGAAGTTGGAGGACGCTGAACTTGTAACATCGCAGAGAGTCATCTCATGGCGTCCACTTGTGGTAGTTAAAATCACGCCTAAAGGGACTGAGGCCTTTCGGGAGTATATTGTCAAACTGAAGGCTTTGCTGGAAGGCATACCTGATGGTCTTCTTTGAAACTTCCAACTATGTCTGTACTATTTCGATGCTACCTGAGTAAGAAACTCAATAGTCTTTGAGAATAGGTCATCCTTGTATTGACTGTGGTTCATCACTGGATGTGGTGCTCCTTCTAATATCAGAATCTCTTTTCTCTCCGAACTGATACCATCGTAGATTCTCTGAGCACTGTCCTTAGACACCGCTTTGTCTTCAGTACCTTGAATCACAAGAACAGGGCAGTTGATTTTTTCCAGAGATTTTCGTAATCGTTTGATTCCATCATATAGCACAATTCCAATCCTAGTTGGAATCCAATCATAACCCACCCATCCTTGTTCTCGCAACCAATTTGGGATCTCAGTATCATACCTCTCTGGAATTGCTCTTCTGAGGATTGGAATCTTGCTAATGCTTGGAAGAATTGGTAAGAATCTATTCTGAATCCCTGCTGGAGCTGCCCATGTTACAATCCCTTGGATATCTCCTCTCTCAGCTGCGAGAAGAAGAGCAAGGAGGCCTCCTACACTATGACCAACAATGAAGATATTTTTGCAATCTTTGGATAGAGTTTCAAAGGCTCTCTCTACGTCTGTAATCCAGTCAACCAGTTCAACATTAAATAGGTCCTCTGGCTTGGTCCCGAATCCTCTCAGGGCGGGTAATTCCACTGTCCAACCTTTCTCATCATTGATAAACTTTGCAAACTCTTTCAGGTCCCATGCGGTCCCTCCACCAGCACCATGCAATAACAAAATTCCAGTAGAGTTTCCTGAGATTGACAGTGGTTCGGCACCTGGCAAGAACTCTTTAGACATAGTTTCTCAATCTCTCTCAAAACTGATAAAATATGCGAAAATCAGTCAACACTAAGATTCTCCTCGTATGTTATGCAATATTTCATTCGTGATATGTCCTCCAATTGATGAATAGAATGGAGTTCCCCCCTCCATTTGGATGTTGAAGTACTATTCTTCTTTCCTCTTTATAAGAAAGATTTCATACTCGTCAAGTTCTGAACGTAGTTTTGTCATGCCATTCAATTCCCAACTCATCAAGCGCTAGCTAATCTTTATTGCCTTTAAATCACATAATGTAATGTGTTGTAGAATCTGCGAGGTTAAAGAGATGGTTGTCGCAATCGTTCTAATCCAAGTCCAAGGTGGCAAAGTGAAAGATGTCTATGAAGCTATCAAGGAAATGAAAGAAGTTGAAAGAGTCCATGTAGTCACTGGTCCTTATGATGTGATTGCGTACATTGATCTACCTGATCGAGCTAGCTATAGGGGCGTAGTGTTCGAAATACATGAGGTGCCAGGCGTAGTAAAAACAGAGACCTGTGTTGCTCTTTAGAACTAGTATCAACGAATTATACGCCTGAATAGTTGATATAAGGCGCTAGTAAGGTACTCCACAGACTATAATGACAATGGGAATAGCGGGAATCTCTTATGCATATGAGTCCATGTCCGAACAGTGGTCTAGCTCTCTTCGACTGTAGTTGTTTTGGTTGTGTCCCCAACTACTTCCAATTAGTCATTCAAGACATCCCGCATGAGGATACAGTAGAAATCAAGATTCTAGGTCTCTTCACCATGATACTCGAATATTATTCAAAGATGAAGAAGGAGGGGTATGATGTGAAGGGGAGTCTTGAAGAGAGCCATATTATTATGAATCCTCCAAAACGCGAAGGTTTCTATTGGGGCCGTTGTATGCACTGCGGATACCCCTATGAATTGCCCATAGGCGAATCTCTTCCTATATCATGTGAGAGATGCAGATGATAATTGTCAAAGTGGGTTGCTAGTGATTCTTAGTCCTTTCGAGGAGTTACTCGAACGGTTGTAATTTTCTTTGGCTTCGAGTAGATCTTAGACCACTGTTCAGGTGAAAGTATATCTCTTAGTCTGTCTTTAGCACCTCTTTTCATTCGTTCTTGAGTGTAGACGATTTTCTTGACTGAAACAGGAACAGACGGTAGGTCAAACCCGTCTTTGTCATACTTCTTCAGTGTAATCTCCATATAATTGTGCAGCTGTTCGAGCTGTTCTTCAATCGCATCTCGCTCTTTGTCTAGGTTATAGTACTCCTCACAAATCTCACGCATCTCTTCCTCAAATTTCTCTTGAAGACTCATTGTATTCACCTTGTGCTACACTGAAAACATCTCATAATGTTATTCTTTACTGTTCTGGGGAATTCATTCAATGTTCATGTGAAATAGTGTCAATGCATTTACCATTGAGTATGTATCCTACTCACATAGAGAATAATCATTGATTGTATTAGAAATAGAGTTGAGAGAGAGAAAGGTTCTCTCATCAATGGCTATGGTGCTATCTTGTTTTAATAATATTCTCATCAGTCTCTACTGATAGTTTCCTTGGTTTTGCTAGGGCTTTCTCTTGTTGCACTCTCAACATTTCATGTGGTGAACGACCACTCATTATTCGGTCTCTCTTGTATTTTCTTGATTTAATTTTCTTTTTTTCCATTTTTCTTCTCTCTTATTCAATAGAACATTGTCTATGATATCATCTCAGATTTTGTGCTAGTGGAAAAACAACCACCTCTCAGACATCAGGTAAACCGTTCTGACTGTCAGGGTGCAGTAAATTATGTTCTTCTCTCACGAATCTGTTATTCCTTATTCTCGAGGACACACTTAAAGCTGTTGTTTTCTGCTTTTAAGGGCTATAAGACTCTACTAAGCATCCAAAAGATCCTTGATTTTTCAGAATTTTATGGTGAAATCAGCGAACTCTCCTTGAAACTCCTCTCTTTCTACCTTCACATCAGACACATCCGCCATTCTTGGTCCGTTATGGCAGAATTCTATCATTCTCTCAACATTCTTCTTCTCTCCCTCAAAAATTGCTTCAACTCTACCATCTGGAAGATTCCTGACCCATCCTGCCACTCCCATTTTTTTAGCTTCATCACGAGTTGTTGCACGAAAGAATACTCCCTAGACTCTTCCAGTTACGAAAATGTGTGCTCTTTCTTTCATCATCATTGTTTAGTATAGTGTGATCTCTTCATTTAAAGAGCTCAATTCACACCATCTTCCAAAAAGGATATGACTTCAATGCGCCTACTCGAAAAATGAGAATAATGCATCTGAAGGGTATTGCTAAGATTCGAGAAAAACTTCCAGACTATCACGGGAATAGAATTGCTCTTCTCCCCTTACAGGGACTTCTTTCTGCTGTTATGGGCTATGTCTTTCTACTGTTGTTAGATATGACTCCTCGGATATTCGGTTCTATAGAGACTCTTGTTGTTTTCGAACCACTCTTTCCAATTCTTGGTACTATCTTCATAGCAGCTTTGGGTTTCTGTTTAATAGGCAGGTTGTGGAGTAAGCGAGATCGCATGAAGGAGAAGTATGGTGCTCTAGCATATCAGAAAATGATTCGCACTGGTGTATTGGGAGTATTTCTGATACTGTCACTGATTCTTCATGCATTTACATCAGTACGGTCTCTTCCTCCTACTCCACCAGTTAATGAACTTACGATTCTTTGGTCGCAGTCCATTCTTCCTCTTCTTGGTTTTCCTTCTGAAATTGATATTCTCTTCAGAATTACAGCTTTCGGGGTTTTCTTGACTCTTGGATTACTAACTGTGAGGAGTTCTTTACTTGTCTTTGGCCTTGATTATATGGTAGTTGTATATCTGTATTTTCCAGAAGAGTCAGACATTCAAGAGAATGAGATATATTCGGTTGTTCGGCATCCTGCCTACATGGCTGGTGTGTTGTTAGGCCTGGCTGCTTTAGCATTTCGATTCTCTGTATACTCGATGGTCATATGCTTCATTATCTATCTTGTTTTTAGGTTTCAAGTCAGACGCGAAGAGCAAGAACTTGTAGATAGATTTGGTGAATCGTATCAAAAATACATGGAGAAAGTGCCACCACTCCATGTCCGGCTAAAGGACATTCCTGTGTTTCTAAGATTTCTGAAAAACTGATGTAAATCACCCTTTACAAGCCCACCCACACAAATTAGATGCAATCAAAGAATCGATTTCATGGTCACCTTTTGGATTTATTAGGTCCCTCAGTACTGTCTTACTTTAATCCTTATTCGCAAACTGAGGGACAGAAATGTCAAAGAAAAGAAAATCAAAAGGCGGTAGACCGACTATTTGGATTGTACTTGTGCTAATTCTCATGGTGACTAACGCCGCAACAGTCTATTACTTCACATCAATCGTTGATTCGGTTCCAGCAGAGGATGTTCCCCTCAGCATAGCTGATGTCTGGGCAAACAGTGATGACTATGTTGGCAGCGTAGTTACAATTAATGGGTACTATCTCTATGCTGCAGATAATCATCTACTAGTGCTAGATCCCTTATTCTATTTCAATAATTCACTTGATGTGGATAACTATCTGGTCATTACAGGTCAAGTGCCCGCAGGGATGAGTGAATCTCTGGGAATGCAGGTTTCAGTCAAAGGGCTCTTACAGGTTCATGACTCATCTGATGGTACACTCAGGATACAATATCGTGCTCATGCAGAAAGAGTGACTTCCGTACTTCACCCTGGCTCTTATTATGATGTGCAGTACGACCCATATCCTCAATTCGAGGAACTACCTTTCTTGTATGACACTACTGAGGAGAAATATGCTGTGCTATACAGTGGTGGGATAAAGCCTGAGAAAGCTTACTCGAGATATTGGAATGATATCATCTACATGTACTTCATTCTACAGATGCATGGATACGATTCTGACAACATTTATGTGATTTACAAGGACGGTGTAGGAGAAGACACGTATACTCCGGTTGATTATCCTGCAACCCATGATTCTCTTGATACAGTCTTTGACTTACTGAGCGAAGAGATGGGCACAAGAGACACACTCTTCTTTTACACAACAAACCATGGTGGTGGTGGAGGAATCAGTGTGTGGGGTCCAATGGACTCTAGTGGTGCACTCACACACAGTCAGGTCTCTGATTGGCTTGATTCCATAACATGTCACCATATGATTATCGTGATGGAACAGTGTGTTTCGGGCAAATTCATTCAATATATCAGTGCAGAAAATAGAGTAATTCTCACAGCATGTAAAGACGATCAGTCATCCTATTCTTGTGATACAGAAGGAAACTGGGACGAATTTGTCTTTCACTTTATGTGTGCTCTTGTGAGTCTTCATTGGTCAGACCCAGAGGAAACTGTGGATGCAGACTTAAACGATGATGAACTAATCTCCCTGCGTGAGGCATTCATTTGGGCAGCTGCAATGGATAGCAGACCTGAAACACCATGGTACAATGATAATGGAAACGGTGTAGGATATAATGTTCTACAAGTTGCATTTGGTTCAGGACCATGGTATGGGGACTCGATCTATCTATGAATCAATGAAGATTGAATAGATCATCTACGCATTGCAAAATAGATTACACGTCGTGATATGCATGAAGAATGATGTAAAAACAGGGGATTTACTATCTGAAATACAGGTCAGAAATTCTGAGTACTGTACCAAAAAACGTAGCTATACCGGACTTATTATTTAGTGCTGAACATTTTAGACTTTGTTCAAGGTGATTATAATGAAGAGTCATACAAAATATCTTACATTTAACGTACCTGCGAGGATGGATCTTGTCCACATCACCCCACAAGTAGAAGAGGCTGTCAAGGAGAGTGGAGTCCAGGAAGGACTTTGTCTTGTGAATTCGATGCACATTACTTCTAGTGTTTTCATAAACGACAATGAGAGCGGTCTCCACGAGGACTACAAGCGTTGGTTAGAAGAACTTGCTCCTCATGCACCTATCAGTCAGTATCGGCATAACAGAACTGGAGAGGACAATGGGGATGCCCATCTCAAACGACAGATAATGGGTCGTGAAGTGGTTGTCGCCATCACGAATGGAAGACTCGATCTAGGGACTTGGGAGCGAATCTTCTACGGAGAGTTCGATGGTCGAAGAAACAAGCGTATTCTCATCAAGATAATTGGAGAATGATGTGATACATTAACAGGCTCGAGTAAGAATTTAGTATCAGAAATGCACTGGTTTATCGTGATAGAAGAATAGCCCATCGTGGAATTAGATGCTATTCCGTCATTTTTCTCAAATCAAAATCACTGACACGCGAGCGAATCTTCCTTCCAACCTGTTCGATGGCTTTTCGTAAATTCATCATCTGTTGAGCTTTTTTGTCAAAATAAGCCTGCTTTTCGTTTTTAATTTTGACATATTCATCATATGCTTCTGACCATTCCTTCTTAGTCTTGGACAACTCTTTCTTCAGATGCTCATACATGATTTTCTTGACATGAATCACGTTTCTTAGATTGAACAGTTTTGTTTCATGCTCTGACATGTTCCTAGCCATGTCCTCTTCAATAGTCTTCAATTCGGTTCTGAGGTTCGTTAGTTCAGTCATGGCTCTTCCAATACTCTCTTCTTCGAACACACTCGAGTCAGAAACTATTGTCTTAATCTGGTCAATTTCGGTCAAATCGGATGATATCTCTTCACCTATTGGTCCGGTGAATAGTGAACCACCTGATTCTGCTTCTGTCTTACTTCCAATATCGGTTGTTGAAGAAGAAACACTAGCAAAGGGGTTTGTTGTCGATTGATTGCTCTCAGATGTAGCAGTTGGGGTCTCTTTGATCTCAGAAGTTGAAATCGTGGATTCAGAAGATGCAGTCTGAACCACTGCTGTTCCAGTTGTTGATGCTGTAGAAGATACAGTTTCCTCGACCTCTACTTGAGTTTCTTCTATACTCTGTGAAAGCGTGGCAAAAGGTGTTGTAGTGACTCTGTCGGATTTGGCAATTCTTTCACGTTTTATTCCCTGCTTTTTCCGATCGGTATCTTCTATCATCATACCTGTCATATTTTGAAACAGTTCTTCGATGTTCTCTCCTGTCAGTACTGATGTTTCAATGAAGATTGTGGGTGTGTTCAGCTTCTCACTAAATCTCTCAGCAAACTCTCTACCTTCTTCAGTGGTTACTACTTCATCACTATATCGACTACCACGGATGTCAATCTTGTTTGCAGCGATGATCAATGGTGGTAGCTCTTCCATAAACCCATGAGCTTCTACAAGCCATTTAGATGCATTATCAAATGACTCTCTGTTGACAGTTGAAAATACAAGTATTATACCACTACAACCCTGGTAGTACTGTTGACGGATATTCTTGTATGCCTCTTGACCGGCAATGTCCCATATTACTAATTTCGTAGGGATGCCTTTGTATTCAAGATCCGTCTGAGCAAAGTCTACTCCAAGGGTTGGAATGTAACTCCTCTGGAACC
>CAZSWP010000041.1:0-32895 GCA_964610875.1 uncultured archaeon | reverse complement strand
GTCTGGGAGGACAAAGCTTTGGTGTCCAGATTTGTCCAACTTACAATGAACGGTTATTCAGGGTTGCATTCCACCAATGTTCAATGTGCATGAACTTTTTACCGGCATCAACTAACGCTTGCACTTACTCAACATCCGCATGACCATTAAAAGTGATTATTGTGAAACTACAATCGAAGAGTGCTGTTGAATCTGGTGATCCTGTGGAATGTCTACCACCGATAGAATGAACATCGACAAAGGAAATGATGGGCAGAAATATCAGAAAACTGATTATTGTGAAAGAGAGTATCTTACATCTCACACTCTTCAATCAAATCTCCGTAAAGATTACGTCTAATATTCAAATAACATTTTTCTTTTACATTATGAAATCCGTTTTGTAATGTTGGACTAATGCATTTGCAAGACCATGAATGTGGTTGTTATATAATAATAAATCCGCAAATACATCCTCTATATATTCATATGTTACAATTGCTGAATTATTGTTGTCGCGCCTCCCCTAGAGGATGCTAGACATTGGACGATTCCAAGAGATTAGTGAAACTTGCAGTTATTGGTGCAGGTGGTGTTGGCAAGACAACTATAATCTCTCGCCTCTCAACTGGTGCATTCATCGAAGAATCCATGACAGTTGGTTTTGATGTTGATACATGGACCTTTTGTCCTCATGAGGGATGTAGTCCTGTAAAAGCAACTCTGTTTGATTTTGGTGGACAGGAGCAGTTTCGGTTCTTTCAAGGTTCTCTCATCACCGGTTCTAAAATTGCCCTCCTTGTTTTTGATTGTTCATCCTATATATCATTCACAAATCTCGACGAATGGATGAAGATGGTTGAAACTATTCCAAGCGGTAACAAAATCCTTGTTGGAAATAAAATAGATGTAGGGAATTCAGTTTCTGAACAAGACATCAAGGAGTTTGTAGATAAGCATGATTTACGTTATGTAATCATCAGCTCGAAAACGGGTGAGAATTTCAAACAACTGGAATCACTAATCAGCGAAATTGTATGCAATATTGAACTACATGACGTGATGAAACAAAATAATTGAAAGCAATATCCCGGAATATCTGAGACTGAACATATCACACTTATACTCATGTTAGAAAACAGACAAAACCAGAACGAAGATAGTCTTATATCGACATTTACACAAAATAATAGTATGACTGAGAACGACAAGCCCTTTGATCGTATGGTTTCGATGCTAGTTAGTACATATGGCATGTCCCGTGAGGGTGCAGAGAAACTGGTAGCTCAGACCTCTGAAGCAATCTATACAATTCGTGAAGAGATTAGATATAGGAATCTCTACGAAGAATATCTTCCCAAGTCAGGACATGAAAGAGCCAGAATTGAAGCATGCAAGCAAGTGATTAACAGTAATCCTACATGGTCAGTAGTAGCTGAAGAGATTTACAAATATCAACTCTCAGGCAGAATAACTATGTAGTATATAACAGAAGAACCTTCGAATTACATCAATGGATTCGATCTTTTCTCATTTAGCTTATACTCCATAGTACGTCAGATTTTAATGTATATCTAATTTTTACCTACTCATTGGGAAAGACGATGATAAACAAGCTCACACGGCTGTCGGAGGAATTAGCCGAAAGTAGGAAATCTGACCCACTTCTTCTTGAACGGATGGAGATTGCTGCACAGGGTCAATCACCAAAATATCTCATCATATCTAGTATTGAAAGAAGCTCTCAAGATCTTGAAATCTTTGGTTTTAGACAAGGTGATGCCTTCCATGCAACCCGTGTCCCATATGAGGTGGTACCAACACCTGATCAGTCACCCTTTCTCTTTGCAGGTCCTGCTGCTTACAATCGCCATTTCGAAAAGAAACGAGCTGTTGTCCTCCCTTTCGGTGAGGATGAACCAATTGAAGTAGTACGGCAATCTCTTGAGAACATTGGACATCATCCTGACATTCGAGGACTACCCATTGTCGTTTTCCGTGTGAGATATGACATTGGTCGAGCATATGTGTTTCCACACGGTTTGGGAAGAGATTATGCTGCTGAGAATGAATTACTTCGAAGAACCAGTCAACCCCGTGAAGTTGATAATGATACATTAGTCCTTCTTTGTTCTGATTCTAGAGTACAACCTCCAGTCACACCAAGAGGAATACCCATGGCTATCCAGACTCTTGGTGCGCATATATCTGCATATAATCCAGAAATTGAAGAATGCATTCAGCTTGACAAATTCTTTGAAAAATGGTTGTCGGTGAACCCGAATTTGAAGAAGATCATCGTTGTTGCACACGGCAACTTTGAGGGTGATGGTCCTTCATGTGGAGCGGGTTCTGCATGCATGAATCCGTCAGATGTAGAGGGTGACTACCTGTGCCCAGTCATAAAACAACTTCATGAAGATGCATCAAGGTTTGAGAAAACACCAGCGAAAAACCCCGAGGAACGTGTAGTTTCACTTGCACAATCAACAGTTGCGAATCTATTAACGTATTTATCCGTGAAAAAGGAATCCGAGTTGCGTTCTGAGGAAAATCTCTTGATAGACATAATACTCATGGATACTGTTTCAAATGTGTTGACTACTACTGGATTATAATCTACTCTGTCTGTATTGTGGACCGAGTTTTCCAACGATAGATATCAGCATATATTGGAACTGGTCAAACTCCAACAGAAAGGAATTCAACTTGAAAACAGGTATGATTGGCACTCCATCAAATAACTCAATATCCTCCACCAACCAAGTGACAACAGCTGGTATCAAGGAATACTCTCCCTCTTTCAACACTGTGAGTTTCTCAGAAAGACGATGAAGTTGTGATGCGAGTCTTTCCGTTCTATCGATCTGATTATCTACTGCATTTCTCAGAGCAGTTGTTTTGCCATTTCTTATTCCCCACATCTTTGCATCTATTGAGAGAATGAGGTTTCCTTTTACACCTATGACATCAATTTCCATACCCTTCTCTATTTCGTTGCCTCTTCTTCGAAAACTCTCAATATAGTGAAACCCATTCTCACCTAAAACACGACCAACTAGACCTTCAAAATCCTTCCATGTCATATTGTCGACTACTGATTCTATGCGCCCCCCACTCTGTATGGCAAGTATTGCGAGTTCTATCCTCACATCACTACTAAGCTTCCAGAGCCCATTTTCCTCTATTGCTCCAATTTGCTCTAGAATTTGAATTACTTGTAGTTCAGGGTCTCTTATTCCCTCGTTCTCCTTCGAATGCTTCAAAAGATCTAGAATGATGTTCAGTAGATTGGTTGTCATCACTTTCCATTAGAAACCACGCTACTTTATAACCTCTGATATGGAAACAGGGATGTGGTTAAGGTGTCCGAACTCGAAGTAGCTTGGCAAAAAGTACTGGATGCATTTGATGATTGGATTTCCTATGAGAGTACTGAGTTCATGCCGTGGACTGGATATCTCTCTATGGAAAGTCTAAGGGATATTACTCATAACGAACGCATTGGTTGGATGAATAACATGATTGAAGAAGTAATCCCTGGTAGAGTTGATGCGTGTCGCCAAGCAGGAGTCGCCCTTGAAGACTTTCTTCCCTATATGCCAAATGAAGAATCTCTTGATACTGTGAGATCAATGATGGACCTAAATGTAAGAATACAGGATGCGATTCTCGGTATGAGTGATGCATTTGCTAAGATGCTTGACGAATACAAGGAAGATGGTCTGGAGGGTATTTCCCATTTGCTTCAATCAATCGCAGATATTGAAGAGGATATTCGGCATCACATGAGTCTGTTTAGTAAAGGATTTGGAAAACTTGGTGCACTTGGGTTAGAAGTTCCAGACTAATTTACCTTATTTCTACGCAGCTAACAAAGCTTAAGTGATAATTCTGCAAACAATTTCTTGACCCTAAAGAAAAAGAGGTGAAAAAACGAAATGGGTGTTAACACATCTAACTCATCAGCAGCCACCCATCGATATCGGGTCGTCTATCCAAGAGGTGAATGTCAAATTAGACCTCGAGGTGGACATGTTCTCCAGTGGATGTAAGGTTTGTCAATTTTCTGAACATTCATCATCACCTGGAACTACTTTTTGTGGTCTTGTTGAAGTTTTCATCAACATAGCTTCTGCTAGAATGAGTGACTCACAGAAACTCGTACTTTGCACTAGTTATGATGTTCTGAAACACAATAATATGACATTGACCGCATTAGCCGATGTCATTTCCAGAAGAACAGGTGTTCCATATAGTACAGTAAAATGGAATCTCCGTTCGCTGGTAGATTTAGGATTACTGGTTGGTGGAGATGCCAATAATAGAGGTGAACCAGCTTGTTTCACCGAGAGTGGACTAATGCTGGTTGAACATCTGAGAAGTGAATGAAACAATCGGAATGAGAAGAGGGTTAATCCCTCATCTCTTCCAGTCTTTTTTGAAGCGTTAGGGTGCATCCCTTTGCTCAATAGTCCTCACTTTTTTAGAGTACTACCTCATGGCAGCTTCTTGTCTAGTAACGCCACACCATCTTTGATGAGCGCTCTAGCTGAATCAGAGTCTTCTGCTGCGGTGAGAATTAGCTCAATTTTTGCACTCTCGCCGGGTTGAAGGTCTCCGAGATCCCATTGAAGGGCACCAGCTACGTCCTGGGGTCCGACTTCTTCGTTATTCTGAAGGTCACGATGGTCTCTAATCACCTTCAGTTTGAGAGGAGGTGCTATTTCCCATCCATTAGGTTCTGGTCTCGCGCTCATATTAACAAATAAGGAATTATCATCCCAAAGCATCAAAGATGAGGATTTCTTATCAAATGCACCAAAGTCATCTTTGAAGCTTCTCGGACCTCCAATATCGCAATCCATGATTACGTACCCTTTGAGGTCTCTGATTACCTTCTTGCTGGAATTCTTCACAATGAGTTTCCAAAGCAGAATAGGCTTATTCTTACTCCATAAGTGATGTTCCAGTTCAAGAATTGGATTCCCTTGTTTTTGTTTTGTGTGTAAGACAATTCGCTGCGTGTCATCAACTTCTTCATGCCTGATGATGTCCATGCGTTCGTAAGGTTCTGTTGACTCCACGAGATGTACTTCATCATCCATGATATAGGACAACCAGAATCCGCCTTTGAACTTGGCAGGATTCCTGAGCAGTAACCTGTCCACACCTGAGCGGTCAATCAAACTGAGCCTCTTCAGATAGAGACCGTAGCGACCCTTTCCTCATGATGCACATTCAATTGAATATGTTGCATCGAGGCGAGGATGCCGGTTCCCAGTCCTTAGGACTTCAGACATCGCTTGACCACATTTCCTATGCAGTTTCTATTGTGTGGAAAGTCGTGATATAAACTGTGATATGTGCGATTTTTGGAAAAAACTTCGTACATTCTGACGGGTTTCATAAAGTCTATAAGCTTCACAAAACGAGTTTCAGTGTAAGCAGGAGCATTTAGAAATGACAACTCTGACCATTCCACAACTCCAAAAATGGTACAAGAACCAGCTTGCAAAAAGTAGCAAGGATTTCATCAAACAAGCTGAGAAGAGTTACAAGGTTGTTGAAAGGTCTCTTAGGGATGTAGAAGCGATAGCAATTCAGCTCAAGGACGCAAGTAAAGAAGAGGACTCGGATGCAATCAACACCTCTAGCAGATTTGCAAATAAGATAAGTGAAATCGTTTCCGGTTTTGATGTTAAGTCAGACATTACCTATGAGAGCACAGAAGCCATGCAGGCAGAGATTCAATACTTCATTCAAGAGCTCTGGGGTGCAGGTGCTCGCTGGATTAGAAGAATGGATAAAAAATACAAGAATGTCATAAAACAGCTTGACGATTACATGAAAGAACTCATGAAGGAACTGAAGAAGATTGGAAAACTTCTCTATGAGTACCAATGGGTTCGAGACCTTGAACGTATTGGTGGTCGAATCGAATCTTTGCGAGAACTCACCTACGGAAAAGAGCAATTTGAAGTACAGATTCGTGGAGTTCAACTAAAACGTCAACAGGCATTAGAAGAATACAAAGAAGCTAAGAAGGTATTTCATGAATTTAAGGAAGCCTCCAATGTTTCAGATCTTCTGAATCTGGATGAAGAACAAGATCATCTATCTAGACTCTTGACAATGGAATTGAATACGCTGAGAAAAGCAGTCAAGAAATTTCAACAACAAGATACAGGTGTTCGGATAAGTCCGAGTGGTCAGAAGGCATTGACCGACTACTTCGAGGACCCATATTTGGCAATTACAGAAGACAGAGATGGCTATCCTGATTTATTGGAAGGACTCTCAGGAATCGAAGAGGCAATTGAACGTGATTCATTGAAACTTAAAGATCGCCTTGCTCGACGTTCTATTGAGGAAATCGAAAAGATTCGCAAGGGTTCTTTGAAAGAGCTTCAGAAGAAAGCTAAAAACGTAGAAAAGAAGAAGACCGAATTTGCAGGCTCTGATATATACGCTAAGAATAGGAGATTAGCAGAAGAACTTGAAGAAGCAAAGCGAAATCTTGAGTATCACTCGAACGACCTGCTCCGAATTGGTGATGATATAAAGCGACAAATAAGCAAGGTTGAAGAGTTTCGAGAGCGTATTGAGTCAGAGATTTACAAAGCTTTCAACGAAAAGGTAAAGATTGTGATTGAAGACCTGGGTCTAGAACCCTTGCTAGAGAAATGCAAGGTAGAACCGGTCGGTGCAACTAGTTGAGAGTATTAGTAACATCTGAAAAAGACATAGCTAGTCAAACAATAAAGAAGGCACTTCTTGAAGACTATGAATTCAAAGAGACCTCCGCTATGTTTGATGGCAATCACATATTCAAACACGAAATAGATGATATTCTTCTAATCACATCAAAGAAAGATTTGATTTACACCGACCATATTGAGCCTGAAATCCATGCAGAAGTGTTAATCTATTGTTCACGTCACAGAGCCGAATCTGGCAAACCTGCTCTACTTGTTCATAGCACTGGAAATCTAATGGATGAAGCGCTTTATGGTGGCACTCCTCGTAGACTTTCAATTTCATGTGCTTCTCTAGTTTCAACTGCTCTAAGGCAGTTATACAAAGAACGCAATGATAGAGGTCTCTCAGAATTTGATGTCACCATGGAAGCAACACATCATGGGCCTACCTCTGTCAATACCCCCTTGTTATTTGTTGAATTAGGTAGTGATGAAACACAATGGGGGAATCTTGAGGGTGGTCGTTGCGTTGCAGCGGCTGTAATGGCCTGTGCAACTGCACCAATTCAAGAAACCTCGTACATCGGTTTTGGTGGCACTCATTATGTAAGTAAGTTCAATCGTCTAGTTCTAGAGAAGAATATCCGAATAGGTCATATGGCACCAAAATATGCACTTGATGAAATTACGCATGATATTATCAAAATGATGATACAGCGTTCAAAGGAAGAGATCACTGCTGCTGTTATAGATTGGAAAGGTACCAATTCACAGCAGCGTGATAAATTGATTCCAATTTTAGAAGACCTGCATTTGGAGCTTGTTCGGGCTAGAAAAATCTAGAAATCAATCCTAATTCTCCTATCAATAACATCGCCGAAAGGCTAAATAGCTGGCAGTCAAAGCATAAATCAAATACCTAACAAAGCAGGGGAGCACATGTCAGAAGGTAGCAATGCTGCAGCAATAGGAAATCTTGAGAAAAAGATGGATAATTTAACAAAAGAGATTGAAGGGATCAAAAAATCTCTCGATACATTATCTAACATTCCTGAAATTCATGAAAGAGTGGAAAAGTTAGAAGAAGGAATGAAATCACTTCATGATGAGCTTTCTCCCGTTAGTCAGATTGGTGAGCTAATGAAATCTGTGAAAGGAATTGACTCCTCTGTTGAAAAATTCACAACTAAAGACATGGATGCATTTGGTAAGAAAATTGATGACATGATGAATCAAGTCAAAGGGATTGACTCGGGAATCTCTGATGTAAAAGAGTCTGTTGATACTAAAGAAATATCCAAGAAAGTCGATGACTTGTTGAGTGAAGTAGAAGGTCTAAGTAAAGCAAAAGAAATGGAAGATTTGGGAAAGCAGATTGATAATATCCTTGACTCCGTTAAAGCTGTTCAAGAATCTGATAGTAGTGATACAATGAAGAAGAAGCTAGATGAAATGGATGATAAAGTAACAAGTCTAGTCACCTTGGAAGATAGTGTTAAAGAAATGTCTGATTCATTCACGGAAACAAAAGAGATTGTAGGCATAATCGTTAGACAATTGGATGACATTGAACGCAAGTATAACAAAACGATTGAAGATGTGAAACAGGCACTAGATATGATGCAGAAAGTAATCGAGAAAGGCTTAGCGCCAGCAAAAGAACCAGATGACAAGAAAAAGAAGAGACCTGAGAAAGCTGAGGAAGATGCTGAAGAGATTATTTCAACTGATCCCGCGTTGCCCTCCACCGTGGATGATCTCATGGATCATCTTCTCTCACTCGTGAAGCCGCAAACTGATGCAAGAGCTATGGCACAAGCACTAGAAGAGGTTCGTGATAAACTGACAACGATGATTCAAGGACATACTCCGGTTCTGTTCCAGTTTGGTAAACGCGCAAGGGAACTCAAATCATACCCTCCCACTGCAACGCTGAACGAAAATGATATAGCACGACTTAACAAAGAAATCCGTGATTGGCGACAGAAATTAAAGAAAATTGCATCAGAATCCTAATCTCTCAAGCTAAAAAAATTCATTCGTGTTGCATAAGTTTATCATTATCAATGCCTTAAATCGTATTTAGATACATATAGACGGCAGTGGGGCCTATCTTCAAAAGGCGTGTGTGTGTATCTATATCCCTTTGCACATCTTATGTAACGAGTTGAACCAAGATGAATTTGATTAAGCATAATACTGAATTGGCTGGAAGAATTAAGCTGTTAGATATACCAGCTGATGATCAATTAGCGAAGGAGCTAATGGAACTACATCAGGCAAAGTGTACCAAGTGTCAAGAAGACAGATTGAGTTGTACGGTAAGACCCTCCTGTAAGAATCGCAATTTCCTCAATCTCCTGATTGAGCTTGGCGTTGAACCTCATGACCTGCCTGCTTTCTGCTATTCACAGTATCTTGACCAGTTACGTAGATTCATTTTGGATAGAAAGGGGAGAGGAATGCTAGATAGAAGACTTCTGATTAAAGACCTTCTTTCCACCTTGAAGGTCAGTTCAATCAGACACTTCAATTCAAAGTTCAAAGAACAGTGGGAGAATTACCATAGAGTAAGTGGTGACAATCAAATGATTGTCTATGGTAATGACCTTCTATTTCATTTCGATTTCTCCAGAGGAATTGTAATTATCAATCCTAAAGACATGGATATTACAAATTTTGAAGTTTTGAAGTTATACGCGGAAATTCTCTCAAACATTTACAATGTGAAAGGAGAAGCAAAAGATCTCACAGCCAATTGGTGGGTAGTTCATGCAGAGGTTTCCCAGAAATTGACTGCTGCTAAAATAAATTCCATTGAACAAAAAATCTCTGATAATTTCGATGACATATTAGTCGATACTACAAAAGATAGTACGACATTCGAAGCTGAAATCATAAAGCAAGGACGAAAACCACCGATTGATGTAGGAAAACTACGTGAATTTTTCGAAACTATGAATCAATTGAAAGATGAGGATAATGAAGAATAAGAATCAAACTGGGCGGTGTAATTCAAATGAGTAAGAGCGCGACTAAAGTAGTACCGATTCTCACGGAGAATCTGGGTTTGACGAAAGCCGAAGCCACAGTGCTTCTACCAGTCATTCATGGAGGAAACATGACGGCTGGTGGAGTTTCTCTAGTTTCCGGTGAGGAGTTAAAGAAAACAGAAAGCACATTGGAGCGGCTTGTAAAGAAAGGATTTGTCTTGAAGATAGATGGTATTGTTCCGGTGTACCGTGCTGTGCCTCCATTGACAGCAACTAGTGATACGTTAGCTTCCATGATTGAGAAGATTAACACCTTGACTGAAGAAACACATAAGGCAATTCAGTTAACCACGCAAGAAGCTGAAAAGGCAATTGAAGACTTGTTGAAATCTCAACGAACTCGGGATGAAACGTTGAATGATGAGTTAGAGCAGTTAGAATCTGACTTCTCCGAAACGATTAGGGAGAAAACCGAAGAAGTAACAGAGCTCACAAACACTGCTCTCACCGGGTACACACAAACTGTAGAGGATGCTCTTGCGAGTTTAGACACTCTACTTGATGATGATCTTGGTTCAAAGCTCATGGAGCTTCAAGAAGAACTTGATAGCAGTCAAAAAGAACTAAGCAAAGACATAAAGAAGATAGCTCGTGAGTTTGATAAGTGGTTTACTAAAGAAAAGAAAGATGTTTCCCGCTCAATCGCCCAGATTAGTAACAAAGCAAAAACATTGCACGACTCAAAATCCTCTGCCATCTCAAACAGCTTTGTGACCATAGAATCGAAATTTGATGGATGCGCTGAGAGCATATCGACTACTATGAATGAGGAAGCACTTGGGGCTTGCAATACAATCTCTGAGGTTGTCAATAACATAACTGAAGATTTGAAAATAAGATCCACTCAACTTGAAAAAGACCTGAGTCAAGCTTTTGTGTCATCTCGGAGTAATCTAGAACAAATAATCAAAGATGCTCGGTCTGCAAATCAGGCTCAGTCTGAACAAGCAAAGAAGAAAATAGAATCTGCTGTGAACATAGCCCAAGCATTTTCGGGATCAATTGAATCATGGTCCACTGAGGTTACAGAATTTGTTCAAGCTTCCGCCAAATCTGTTGATTCACAACTGGATCAAGTGAGTAGTACTCAAAATGCATTCATTGATGTCGTTCGAAATTCAATAGATAGCCATCTTGAAAAGACTAATACAAATCTGAGTGAGCAGTATTCTGCTTTGCGAACTATTGCCCGAAGTATGTCCTCTGATACTGAATCTTTTCTACTTGAAGCTAGGTCTGCAGTTACAAATCTACTGCAAGAGAGAATTGTTACCGATCAAGAGCGAATGGAGGCAATAAATGACTCGTTGATGAAGAGCATAAACAAGTGGGGTGAGAAAGCAGCAAAATCTATTGACAAGAAAGTTGGATTAGCCATGGATGAGATAACAAGTGTCTTAGATACAGAAGTGGGTGAATTCAACACACTTACAGAGAACATGCGAAGTAGATTGAATTCATCATTTGCAAGTGTGAAATCAAACATGCAGACGAAGAATGACGCATCACTATTGTCAATAAAGAAGTTTGTACAAGATTATGAGTCCCAAATGGAATCAAAGCTTGCTGAAGTGATTAAGAATTACATTGATGTTTCTCAGCAGCAGGTCAAAGAGTCGAAGGAACTCTACGAGTCACTCAATAATAGACTGAATGAACGGTTAAGTGAAAGTGTAAGTTCTCTAAGTTCATATATTTCACGAGTACAGAAAGAGATTGATGGTGCTATTGATGATCAGATGAAACGTGTTGACACACGCGCACAAGAGATGAGAGAGGATTTTCATGTGCATGTTGAAGATATTACACGTCAATTCATGACATTTACTGAAGGACTTGAAGCCACATTTAATGGAATGATATCTAGTCAGACTGTCGAGGCAAGAGATTTAATCACCTCTGCGCATAGCGACTTCAAAAACGCTCTCCGTGCTGAATCTGAACAACTGAATAGTGACTCATTGAAGATTCAGCAAGAATATGCTTCCGAGATTGGATTGAAGATTGATTCTATTGTGGAGTCATCTGCTTCACTAAAGCGAGTTCTAGAAGAGTTCAGTGTTGAAAAGAAATCAGAGATTTCAAAAACCACTGATGAAACACTAGAGGGAATAGAGGAAGCTTTGAATGCAACAATCTCTGCGTTAACAGACCTTGAATCAGGTACTCTGAAACAGATTGGTGAGAATCTAACACAAGTTTCCAAGGAGTTTGAAGGTTCTGTACAAGCATCCCGTGACACTGTTTCAGAAAGGCTATCATCAATTCGTGATGAAGCCGAATCAATACTCTCGAAGAGTGCTTCAGGCGTGAAATCAACTGTTGAAACATATGCCTCAGAAGAATCCGAGAGTAAACAGCGTTTGGCAGCTGAAACCAGTAAACAACTAGATGCGCTTGCTGCGAAGACGGTAAAGAAAGCACAAAAACAGGTAGAAGTACACCAAGAACAATTAGCAGAATCTGAAGTTGAGATGGTTGAAGTAAGAACTGGTACACGCGATGAAGTAATGTCTGCAATCGAAACGAGAAAGGCTGAGGCAGATGTTGCTTTAGAAGCAGCTAATGTTTGGATTGAGTCTGCTGCAGAGAATATAGAAACATCGCTTGAAAGCTATGGAAGCAAGCTGGATAACGAGGTTTTGGTCATGCAGCAAGGCTTGACCAAAGCCGCAGAAGATGCAGCAAGCTCGATTCAGGAATCTGGATCTACTCGTGTAAACAGGTTTGAAGAAATCTCAAATGCATTTCTGAAAAAGGTTGAGGGTGCTATACGAAGTCAATCTACTTCATTTATTGAAGGAAGTGAAGCTTCTCTTAACAAAAGCCTAGATGCAATGTCCGAAATGCCGGATACATTAAGCACCAAGGTTTCTAAGATTCTCCATGATGTAATTACAGTAACTAAACTAGAAGCATCAGAATTATCTTCTGAGATTGAGAGAGAAATCGATGGCTTTCAGGCTGGTGCAAAAACACTCTCAGACGAATTTAGCACATTGTTAGATAAGACCAGTGAGCAATTCTCAAGGTCTTATTCGGATACAATAGAACAAACTCAACAGAGTGCTGTTCTTTCAAACCAACATGCTACACGTAAGTTCGAATCAATTGGATTGGATCTCAAAGCATCGCTGAGCAGTTCCTCTTACGAGCTCGCTGAGAATTTGCGAAGTGATTCTGCTGAGAAATCAGCTGAAATAATTGAGTCCTCTAATAAAAGTCTCAACGCTATTTCCGAGAGATTGTCTGCCACAAGAACATCAAGAACTGACCTGATAAATTCTGTTGCTCAAGAGCGTGAGAAGGAGCTCAAAGGTTGGTCGACGAAACTGAGGGGTAAGACTTCTGAAGTTAGAAAGAAGATCGATAGTATCCTAGAGCAAGCTAGCGATACTACTTGTGGAACACTTGAGATGATTAAAGCGATAAATGAAGTCAGTGAAGACTTACTTTCAAGTGTTTCATCCGATACTTGGTATCTCTCAGGAAATGAAGAGGGATGTGCTCACATAATGGATATGGCTCAAAGAGCTGAAAAATCTGTTATTCTATCTGTCCTTAATCTGGAATGTCTAGATTTGAAGAAACTCTCAAAATTGAAGAAACCAATTAGAAAGGTGCTAGTAATCCCCCATACTGAGGAAAGAAACCCATCTCTTGATACTCTAACAGATTGGAGGATTTGGGAAACCCACTCTCCTCAGATGTTTGCATTGATTGACGATTCTGAGATTCTGATAGGGGGACAGGAGGAAGCACAGGAGTCTCTCTTCTTGATATCAAGAAACGATTCCTACCTAAAGCTTTACCATGATGTGATTGGTCCACAGTTGATTGAAAACCGTGTAGCATGATAAAATCAGAGGTTGTAGTGAAGAATCAGGGCGTCTTCAGTCTTGTAGTAGTCCTTGATTCTCCCAACTTCTCTGAAGCCAAGCTTCTTGTAGAACATTTTGGCGGGTTCATTTGATTCTCGTACTTCTAGTTTACAAAATGTCAATTTATTGCCTTTCATCCGTTTCAGTACATGTTGCATAATCTTTGTTCCCCACCCTCTCCTTCTATAAGCAGGATGAATTGCTATGTTTGCTAGATGTCCTTCTTTTCTCTCCATTGAAAGAATGCATACAACATATCCAATGATTTTAAAATTTCCTTCAGAAAGGACATCCATGAAAATTTCACTATTCTCAAAATGAGCATTGCCCTCAAAGAGTGCAATCCGCCAGAAGAATTCGTTCTCCCAAGGTATGGGGAAACAGCTTTGTTCAATATCTATAACCTGTTTAACATCATCAATTTTTACTGCTCTTATCTCATATCCCATAGACTCTGACTCCCATACCACACTATGAATGGTCTACCATTCTTTGGATTCTCTTTGAGTTTTAAGAAGAGACCCGCAATATGGACAATACATTGAATCTCTCTGTATAATTCTATTACATTCAGTACACATCTTGTATATATCCCCCTCGCTATAATTGCGTATTCTATAAATGTTTAGAATCATTATAAGAAAGAAAATAGTGAAGACTATCATGATATAGAAACTCCATGGCCCCTCAACATCACCAAAATAGAAGAATGGAAAAATAACTACAAATCCTGAAACGTCGCTTAGAAATAAGAGAATTATAGAACCTAGAATTATCAAAACGAACCCTAGGACAAAAAACACCTCGGGTTTTTTCAACA
The DNA here is from genome assembly GCA_964610875.1 of uncultured archaeon. Lineage (GTDB taxonomy): Archaea > Asgardarchaeota > Thorarchaeia > Thorarchaeales > Thorarchaeaceae > CAZSWP01. Next base: position 18,461 of record CAZSWP010000041.1, on the reverse strand, counting down.
GAATGACCTCTCCGCAGTTATCCCGAAAACGTTCTACATCATTCCTCTCTCTTTCATTTGGTTAACAACACTCTGATATTTTTCATCATCATTTATCATTGCGTTGACTACCAGTTCTTGGCTGTGTGAACCTGGAACTAATGAAACTCTTAGTTCCGAGTCTGGAAATACCTGTTCCAATCGATGTCTGATCATAATGCCAATCAAACCTCCCATCGGGCAATACGGCACTGTTGGCTTGAATTGGACTTGAATACTTGAATTATTGACCTCTATTTGCTCCCGTGTAACGATGTTCATTCTAGGATCTGTTATGGAAATTGGGTGTTCTGGGTCCATGACGGGTTTTAGAGCCTTGAATACTTCATCTACTGATGGCATTACTCTTCACCAAATCGAGTCCATAAGTGATGTCTTAAGAGTTTATGGCTATATTATTTATCGCACATAACACATATCTGCTCTAGAAGTATTGTGAAACTAGAGCAGAAACCACTATCTTTGGTAAAAGGAGGTTGAATCAATGAATCCTAGAAGCAACTCCGACCCGAAACGAAAACGATACTTATTCAAGATCACAATTGTCGGACCCGATGACAAACTCTTGGAAGAGGTGTTGTCAACAATCAATCAGGATGTTGTAGCGGTTGATGGAATCAGAATAACATCCACAGAATTAGAAACTGATTATACTGATGTAAAAGCTGTTACCATGTCCCCGAAACGTTCTGCTCTTGATGTCTTACTCACTATGACATACAAGGGTGCAAGTGCTGTCCTGATTGTGATGAAGGAACCCAATATTGATTTAGAAAGAGTGTATCGCAACGAGATACGTGAGAATCTAGGTAGTGGTATTCCAACAAGGGTTTTCATTGTTGAGTCAGAGTTTGATGATTTCAAAAAGAAAGAATTATTGTCCGTCTTTGGCGACATGGTCGAAGAAATACTCTCAGAAAAAGAGTGATGACGCGACAGTGCACATGACCTATGTGATGGAAATCCTTTTCTCATCATCATACAAAATTAAAACAGGTGTCCCATGTGACTTCAGAAAATGGTAGATCTGACGATTATTGGATGGGTGTACGTGATGCACTCAGAATGGTAGATTCCTTCCTGAGATGGTCTAAGAGGAATGAAGGTAAAGCGAAACCGATTGAAGAATTCTTACATGATGGATTAGTCGCTGCTGCGAAACGCTGTGAACAATGTTTGAGTCATAAATTGGGTGTTAGCTTCTCCTCTGAAGTAGAAAGAGAAAGAGTTGCAGATGAAGCTTTCAGAGATGATCTGATAGAGTCACCCACAGATGATGATATATTGGAGGAATCGGAGCTAGATGAATCCGTATCTGAAGAATTGGCATCGGAAATTGAACTTGATGTAGATGGAATTGATAACTCCGAGGATATTGCAATCATGCATGATGAAGTTTCTGAAGAGGATACTATATACGACACAGAGGTGTCTGATGAAATAGAAACAGAAGACTCAGAAACAAAGGCAATGGGAGAAGAATCAATAGAACCAGTATCACTTGATTTTATGATTCCAAAGGAAGGTTCAATGACTGCTGATGATATCCTTGAGGGTGAGCCTCGCGATTTTGGAACTGACTTTGATTTTGATGAACCAGAACCATTGGTTGTTGAAGCCGATCAGGATGAGCCAGAAGATGTACCAGTATCTGAAGATGAAGATAAGGAATTCGAAGCATCTCCCTCCATAGCTGAGCCTACTCCTCCACCTAATGAAGATGATGAGAGCTTCACTTGGAAAGACTATGAAGAAGAAATGGATAAAGTCAGTGATATTCACTCAGATGAAACTAGCACTCCTGTGGAAGAAGATGAAGCCAATCTTGAAGAAAAACCTAAAGCTTGGAGTCCGATGGATGAACCTCCTTCATTACCTGATGAAGCCCGTGAATCCGAAGAAGATAATGATACCGAATCTTCTGAAGAAGAAACTGATGAATCGCAAACACCACCTCCTCCACCACCTCCGCCTGAACAAGACGAAACAGAAGAGGAAAGACGTCGAAGAGCACGACGATTATTCTTTGGGGCTTAAACCCACAATTTCGAACACACAGGACAATCTTCAGCTCGTGCAATGTCGAAAAGATCGAAGCTAAATGAATCCAAATCAATTGTCATTAGCTTTCCCGTGAGTTTTGGAGATGCACCAATAGCGAGATATATCGCTTCATGCGCAGCAATTCCTGCAACTATAGAAAGAAGTGCCGGTGATACACCTATTGCTGATGCTGTTTGAGATGGATTATCTTTTGCATTCCCGAGGGTGCAATAGAAGCATCCTGTCTTTCCGGGAATGAACGTAGAAAGGTTAGCAAAGTACTCCACAGCCCCTGCAAAAATATAGGGGATTCTTTTGTTAACGCTTATTTGATTTACAATTCTTCGTGATTCAAATGAGTCGAGTCCATCCACGATAATATCGACATCCGACAGAATCTTCTCTGCATTTTTTTCATCAATCCACTCTGATATTGACTCAAAACTCACTTCCGGGTTCTGTCTTCTCAAATTCTTTGCAGCTATGGGTGCTTTAGGTTTTCCAATATCAGTAGTGTCGTAGATATTTTGTCTTTGTATGTTAGAGAGTTCGACAACATCACCATCAATAATCCTAATATTGCCAAAACCGACTGATGTTAGAAGACGTAGTGTTGGACTTCCAATACCTCCTGCCCCTACCATTGCTATCCTCTTTTTCATGATTTGCATTATATCTTCTTTCGAAATATTATACAAATTCAGCGTTCGTGAGTATCGTTCCAATTGTGAAGAATTGAGTTCCATACTGAATATGTAGAATTCACAATTCACTTAAGCCTTGCAGTGAAAACGGGATGCTATGGAATCCGCTGAGGTCACGGTTGCAGTGAAACACACGCCTTTAGATGCATTACGCACGGCAATATCAAAGATGCCAAATCCTATCTCTATACGAGAGAGTATGAAACGTATTATTCTAAAACCTGCAATCTATAACCCTGATATCATAGGAAATACATCTACTGAGATGATGAGTGCAATTATCCAGACTTTTAGCAATATTGCTCCCATTGATGTCGTTGAAAGTGATAGCCCTATACGTACTACTGAATATGCTTTCAAAATGATGGGTTATGATGATTTTGTAGAAGAGGTACAGCTTGTTAATCTATCAAAGGTAGAACGGATAAAAGTGCAAATGGCTGGACATTTCTTCAAATCTCATGAAATACCTAACATCTTACTTAGTAATGATCTTTTGGTAAATGTGCCTAGTTTGAAAACATCGTCCAATGTTTCAGGATTAAGCGGTGGAACTAAGAATCTCTTTGGTTTATTGCCTGAAACCGATAAGAGCGTATATCACTCCAATATAGATTCAGTTTTAATGGACATTCTATCTCTGATAAAACCTGATGTCACAATAATGGACTTGACTAATGTGGTATTTGGCAACCGTGATACTGGGAAGAATGTCCACATTGGTGGTGTTGTAATAGGTACAGACCCAATAGCAGTGGATGCTTACTGTGCAACTCTTTTTGATATCGACCCGGTGTCTATCCCCCACTTGAAAAGAGCTGCTGAACTTGGTCTTGGTGTGGTGTTACCCGAGCATATTTCTGTTCATGGCACAGACCATCAGATACAAAAAATAAAAGAAAGATGTAGAAGTGTGTAATATACCAATCCAAAAGGGATATAACTGTATTACGTTTGGCGGGACACCCGCGGTGCGCCGCGAATAAATTGCCCAATTTGTGGTGGCAATCTGATGGACTGGACATCACATCACATGGAACACATACCAGCGTCCGGGACGCTGAAAATATTTGAACTCGCAAACAGACTTGAAGCTGAAGGGCGAACGGTCTATCATTTTGAGGTTGGTCAACCTGATTTTCCTACACCTCCTAATGTTGTTGAGGCTGCTATCACCGCACTACACAATGGAAAAACCAGATACACATCTGCACGTGGAATTCCAAATCTTCTTGATGCCATTGAAGACCTCTATAGACGGAGGGATATTGAAATTGATGGTTCGAAGAACGTGATAGTTACTCCCGGGGCAAAAATGGCCCTCTTTCAAGGGATTCTGGCAACAATAGACCGGGGTGATGATGTCATGCTACTCTCACCTGCATGGCCTACATACCGAGTCCTTGTTAGAAATGCTGGAGCAAAGCCTGTTGATATTCCAACCTTACCGGGATATGTTCTAGATGAAGAGGCACTAAAAGCTAGGGCAAATAAGCAAGTGAGTGCGCTAGTTATCAATAGTCCAAATAACCCTACGGGCGGAATTTTAACAAAGGATCAACTCAAGTTCATCTATGATCTAGCTGAGGATGAAGACTTTGTTGTATTCAGTGATGAAATATACGAATCACTTGTCTATGATGGCTTCAAACAGACTTCTATGCTACAAGTTGACCCGGAAATGGAACGCACGATGGTTATCAATGGTTTCTCAAAAGCTTACGCTATGACAGGCTGGAGATTAGGATACGGGATCTGTAGTGCTGAAACAATTAACAATATGGTCAGAATACAACAGAATACCACATCATGTGCTACCTCTTTCGTTCAGGAGGCGGGAGTTGAGGCATTAATGGGTGATCAGAGTTTCATAGAGATGATGAAACAAGAATATCAACGTCGTCGTGATCGAATTCAAGAGATGTTATGTGAGATATCTGGTATTGAATGCATAAATCCGATGGGTGCATTCTATGTATTTCCTGATTTCAGTGATTATGGTCTGTCAAGCAATACCCTTGCTGAACTCATGCTGAAAAAAGCAGGTGTCACAACTGCACCTGGGAGAGTTTTCGGGGAATCATTTGACTATCATCTACGTTTCTCCTTTGCGAGTTCTCTTCCGGTGATTGAAGAAGGCATACAGAAGATGGCTGCATTTCTTGAAACCATTAGATAAATGAACAAGCTATCCCTTCAATCTCTGAGGCTTTCAAGGATGCCTGCCAGATTCTCATGTACCAAATGTGGAGCTTGTTGTAGAACTAAGGATTTGATAGTTACAGTCACCGGGGGTGATATTGTCCGAATAGCAACTAGCTTGGGTCTAAGCTCTGAAGAGATGACTCGCGTTCTTGATTTCTATATCTTGTCTGAGGATGAAGAACCACCAGTCGGTCTTTCAAAGAGCATTGCCGTGAAGACTGAACAGGGTTTGGCTTATCCTGCGTTGAAAAAGATGAAGGATGGCTCCTGCATTTTTCTAAAGAACAATCTCTGTATGATTCATCCTGAGAGACCTGTTGTATGTAGGTCTTTTCCTTTTACTTTCTCAAGAGAGGAAGATGGAGGTATTTCATGGGGTCTTAGTGCTATGAAAGAGATTTGTCCTGGATTAGAAGAGGACATCATTGTCACTGACGAAGAGCTATTCCAAATGGGTAACTTTGCCCTCGAATACATGTTGATTCACAAGGAGTTTGTCAGGCAATGGAATAAAGAAGAGGATAATCCAACAGTCACTAAACTCTTGGATAGAATTCTGAAACAAACTAAGTTTTATGCATAGCAACCTTTATTCGATTAACAAAGATGAGCTACAAAGAGGCGTGGAACATGGAAAGAGTCTTAGTAACTGGAGGAGCCGGATTCATTGGAAGTCATCTCGTCGATAAACTCATTCTCGACTACGAAGTGACAGTTCTAGATGATCTCTCAGGTGGCTCATTGGAAAATCTAAAACAGCACAGTTCAAATAAGCATCTTAACTTCATTGAAGGGTCTATCCTAAATGAAGACGACTTGCTTCAAGCTTTGAACGGCGTCACCACGGTATTCCATTTTGCTGCACAACCTGATGTTCGACTTAGTGTGGATAGACCATATTGGGACTTTGAAATAAACGTGATAGGAAGCATGCGTCTCTTAGAAGCTATGCGAAAAACTGGGCTGAAACGAATGATGTTTGCCTCTTCAGGTGGGACTGTTTATGGGGAAACTGATGTATTTCCAACCCCCGAAAAAGTAGCTTTTCGTCCTATCAGCAACTATGGTGCTGCTAAGGGTGCTTTCGAAATGTATCTCTCCTCTTATGCAGAGTTATATGGAATTGATGCAATAAGTCTGCGATTTGCTAACATAATTGGTCCTCGTTCTACACATGGCGTAATCTACGACTTCTACATGAAAGTAAAAAGAGATCCCTCAAGATTAGAAGTCTTAGGTAATGGGAAACAAGAGAAAGCGTACATGCATGTAGATGATGCTGTTGACGCCATCTCGCTTCTTGCAAGGAAAATGCCCAAAGGCTACTTACCAGTCAATATTGGTTCTGGTGAAAGATTGACTGTGACAAGAATCGCGGAGTTAGTCTTGGAGTCTTGTCAGATTCCCGATGCTAGCATTGAATTCACTGGAAGTGACCGCGGATGGGCTGGCGATGTCGTGCTAACTGATATTGATATCAGTCTGTTGAAATCCTATGGGTGGAATCCTAGCACTCCATTAGAACTAGGAGTGCAGAAATATGTTCAATGGTTGATCGATACATTAGGTCCAATTGAGTGAAGTGGTATTTCATTAGTTTACAAAACTTGGTTTGAATCAAATAGCAGTAGTTTCTATCCTGCAGATTTGACGCCGAAATCCTCCCATCAACTCAGCAGTCTTTAGGGGGCAGATGAAGACTTCTAGGATTATCTCTGCTCCCCATAACTGCGTATTAAGGTGTGTTTAACCCCAGAGCTCTCTCTTGAGAAGATCTCTGATTGCGATTCTTATTGCTTCAGAACGATTTGGATAGAGATTGCTCTCTACCAGTTTCTCTAGACCAGAGATGTATGTTTCAGGGACATGCAAGGTTACGAGTTTCATTTTTCAAATCACCATCTGTTTCTCTTCATAGCTTGTATTGCCATGAGAACATTGGAGTATTCCGCTGGTGTCATCTATGTCTTACACACATATAGCATTGAGTAATACTCACTTGGGGTTCAAACTCAAGTCAATCGCACTGGTGTTACATGATTGCCGTAGAAAGGAATGAAAATCGCCGACATCCTTTAAGAGAGGAGTTATAATCAGTACCTGATGGAAAAAATCCATTGGTCTAACAGGGTTGTGCAGTATGGTAGATAGACAGAAAGGAATTGATGTTTTGTTCAACCCGCGCTCAGTCGCAGTGATTGGCGCATCATCGACTAAGGGAAAACTTGGTAATGACGTGATGAGAAATCTGATTGATAGCGGTTTTGAAGGTAGAATATACCCGATCAATCCTCGAGGTGGTCAAATTCTTAATCACCATGTCTATCGGTCAGTGAAGGATATTGCTAGTGATATTGATGTTGCTGTGATTGTCATACCTGCTCGCTTTGTCTTGAAAGCTGTAGAGGAGTGCGGTGAGAAGGGTGTACGCGCTCTAGTAATAATAACTGCTGGGTTTAAAGAAATTGGACATGAAGGTCAGGAAGCTGAGAAGAAGTTAATTGAGCTAGCTGAACAGTATGATATGGTCATTCAAGGTCCTAATTGTCTTGGGATAATTAACACACATGCTCCTTACAATGCGTCCTTTTCCGCAGGTACTCCTTCCAAAGGCACAATTGCTTTTGCATCGCAATCTGGTGCTTTGATGACTGGAATTCTTGATTGGAGCCTCATGGAGAGAATTGGGTTTTCAAAATTTGTGAGTCTTGGGAATAAAGCACAATTGGATGAGGCTGATTTTATTGAGGCGTTTGGAAAGGATCCCGATTCTACTTTCCTTCTCTTGTATATTGAATCCGTGGTTGATGGAAGAAAATTTATGAAAGCCTGCAGGAAGGTAATTCCTCACAAACCAATTTTTATTGTCAAATCTGGAGTAAGTGCTGCTGGCGCTAGAGCAGCATCGTCTCATACAGGTTCTCTTGCAGGAAGCGATACCGCATACGATGTGGCTTTTCGGCAGAGTGGAGTCAGTAGAGCAATAGGTATGGCTGAGCTTTTCGATATAGCTAACGTTTTTGATGACATGCATCTTCCTGCTGGGAACCGTGTAGCTATTGTTACAAATGCTGGAGGTCCCGGTATTCTCACAACTGATGCTTGTGAGGCAGGAGGACTTGAGATTGCAAAACTATCATCTAACACCATTGAATACTTGAAGGAGAATCTACCAGCCGCAGCTGCCGTATACAATCCAATTGATGCTCTTGGAACAGCTCAACCTGAGGATTATCAGTTATGTATTGAAGCTTCTCTTAGAGATGAAAATGTTGATTCAGTTATTGTCCTACTTACACCACAAGCAATGACTAAAGAAACTGCAACTGCACAGGTCATTGTAGATGCTCACAAGAAGTATCCAAACAAGCCGCTCATTGCTGTTTTTATGGGTGGCAACTCAATGGTGTATCCACGTATTGTACTTACTGATGGTGGAATCCCTGTATTTGATTTTCCCGAGCGTGCAGTTCACGCACTCGCTGAACTCTTCAAATACACTGTTAATCGAGATTCACTAAAAGATGAACCCATACCAAAGTTTCCTGCAGACCATGATGTAGTCAAGAAGGTAATAAACAAAGTTCGTGAAGATGGGCGTAGAGTACTCCTTGGAAGTGAAGCTCATGAGATAGCTGAAGCCTATGGTATTCCTGTTGCTAGAATTCGCTTGGCGTCCACTGCCGAAGAAGCAAAAGAACTAGCAAACGAACTTGGTTTTCCAATAGTAATGAAGATTGCTAGTCCTGATATTGTCCATAAAAGCGATATTGGTGGTATCAAGGTTGGTCTAAAAACTCCTGAAGAAGTCGAAAATGCATTTGTCGATATTGTAGATAATGTGAGAACACACATGCCAAAAGCAATTGTCTATGGAGTTGATGTCCAGGAAATGGCAGAGCAAGGCAAGGAACTCATTATTGGTTGTTCTCGCGATGTCCAATTCGGCCCCTTGATCATGTTTGGGGCTGGAGGAATCTTTGTCAACTATCTCAAAGACATCTCATTCCGTCTGGCTCGCATGACAAGAACTGACGCAAAACAGCTGATCATGGAAACGAAAATTGGAACGCTCCTGAAGGGGGTTCGAGGCGAACGTCCTAGTGATATCACTGCAATAGAGGATACAATACTACGTATTAGTCAGCTTGTGACTGAGTTTGATGAAATTGTGGAACTTGATATCAATCCCGCATTTGCTTATGAGAAAGGAAAAGGTGTATCTGCTGTTGATGTGAAGATAACAATTGGAGGTAAGGACTAATGGTCGCAAATATTGTAGTAAGCGGCGAAACACTGACTGGAAAAACGATGGTCGTCCTTGCATTGGCAAAACATCTCAAGGAAAAGGGTATGAAAGTCGGATATCTGAAGCCTGTTGGTCGTCAAGATGATGAAGATGCTGCAGTGATGAAGCAAGTACTTGATATGGATACACCAACTGAAGTGATATGTCCAATACATCGTATTGGCTCAAGTTTTGACGAATTACTCAAAATTGGCGCTAAGAAGTTGCAGGAACAACTTGCTCAATCCTATAATGAGGTTGGTAAAGGTAAAGATGTTGTTCTCATTGAAGGACCTAAAGCACCTTGGAATCTAATGCATGTTAATCTATCCGCACCAGAGCTAGTGAATATGTTTGCTGCACATGTAATCTGTCTTGTGAACTTTCCAGATGTTTCAGCCATTGATGATATATTGTTACAACAGAGTCTTTTCAAATCCGAAGAGGGCAAGAAGATATACATTGTACTCAATATGGTTCCTCCAATGTTGAAAAACACTGTAGAAGAAAAGGTAACGGCTTTTGTCACTGAGAATGGGATGACCCTCTTAGGTACAATTTTCACGAACCGAGAGTTATTTAGTCCAACTATTGGTGAAATCTTAGAATCACTTGATGGACAGATGGTGCTTGGTGAGGACAAACTGAACTTGACCATTGATCAATTTATGGTAGGAAGTATGGGTCCCGAGAATGCATTGAAGTGGTTCCGTCGTGCAAAGGATAAAGCAGTCATCACAAGTGGTGACCGTGCAGATATTTGTCTAGCCGCCATGGAAACTGATACAAATCTCTTAATTCTTACAGGTGGTGTTGGACCTGAGATACGCACACTATCTCATGCACGCGAGATTGGTATTCCTATCATGATGACTGCTTATGATACCTATACCACTAGCAAAATTGTCGACTCATTATTGGGAACAGTATCTTCTAAGAATCTTGGAAAGGTGCCTATAATTGAGAAGATTGTTGGAAATGCACTTGATTTCTCTCGTTTAGACCTGTGATGAGATATGAGGAGCTTTCCAGCTCCCCAAAAAAAGGTGGATACTCACATTCGCCGGGAGAGTGATTGTGTGTTCCACATCTCTACCATTAATTCCTCAATATGTCATCTTGTATGGTCGAGCTAATACTCACCCAATATTGGCGTAAGCTCTCGACATTACACTGAGATGGATACAGATATAGTTTGAATTCACCTATTTTTTGCGTAGTTAGATGAAAAAGAATTGAATATTAGAATAACTACACGGATATGACCCTCAATACCGTGACTCGGTCGATAGCCACATTCTAGTCAATACAATCCCACAGATGAGTGTCACTCTTCTCGCTGCATACGGTTTTGTTTCAATAGCGATGGTCTTTATTGCATATGTAGTGTCCTTACTTCAGGATGTCATGCTGAAAAGGAATATTGCAACATGGTTGGTTGTTCTTGTAAGATTTTCAATGTTTTTTGCCTTTACACACTTTAGTCCCTTACCAGAATTTCTGCTTGTAGCATTCATGTTCCTGAAAGCCGAAATACCAAAAGAATGGTCTGAGATAGATAAAATCGAATCTTCATCGTAATAAGAACATAATCTATTGAAAGTAGAGATATTGTGGGACAAACCTTTTCTTATTTCAAAACAATTCAATCATAGAAATTTATAATGCTGAATTTCAGAATCGTGGTTGATTAGAAATGGATAGTGAGATAAAAGAGAAAGGCGCAGCAAGATGTGTCCTTTGTGGAAAGGAATTGCGAGGTCACGAAATTGTTAACTATAGGGGAGTTCCTGTTCACTTGGAATGTGCTAGTGGTGCAATTCAAAGGCAAGTTGAGAATTTTGACAAGAAACCTCTTTTCTTTGGAGCAATATCAGCGATTGTAGCAGTTTTCAGCTTTCTTCCCCTGCTCAATATTATTGCTTCAGGGCAAGTGCTGTATAATGCTGAACCTCTAGTTCCATCTTTTGTGGGTGTAGCAATTGGAACACTCATACAAAGCGTTGGATATTATGGAGTATACAAGAATTTCAAAGCAAACACAGCGATTCTCTGTTTGATATTATCAATAGTGATAGCAATTCCGTACTTAGCTGCGGCAGTACTTCTTGTTATGAATGAATCTAATCCTGTGTTCTATAATGAAGTTACTGGGGTTTTCATGTACGGAACAATTCCTGGTATGTTAATCACATTAATCATTTGTTATGGCTTGGTTGGTTTATTGATGGTATTTACTGCTATAATGGTCTTTATGCTTGAGGATGTAATAGTCGACGACATCGTTGCGAAAGTAGTTGCATTCATTCTAATTGTAGTTCCCGCCTTTATTGCGTTTTCTCCATTTAATGCATTAATCGAACTGTTTGTGGTTGCTGCATTATTCCTTATGGCTGGACCTCCAAAAGAATGGACTCAAGTGGAAGATATAGAGTATCCTTCAGAGATGTGAGTGATGTCTAGACAGGTTTGACATCCTCAATCATCTTTTTCTCAACTCTTTCTTCGCAAACTGCAATTTTCAATGCTGGGTTACAAAATGTCGATTTTCGACAATTGTTCGGAGAGTATTTATGTCAGCATTCATGTGATACCATTTATCTACGAAAATGATTTCGAGAGGTAATAATATTGGCTGCTGATGCTAAGTCTGAATCAGCCGGTAAGGCCGAGGATACAACCCAAGTGTCTGGTGAAATGCAGACCTTGAAATGGATTCGAGAGAGGCGCTCTATTAGAGAGTTTACCGGCGAGAAAATCCCCGACGAACACATCGAAATGATACTGGAGGCGGCAAGACATGCGCCTAGTCCAGAAAATATGCTAATGATGCGGTTCGTTGTGATACGAGATGATCAGGAAACCAAGGAATTTCTAGCTGACATTGCTCAGGAAATGGCTCAAACCGCATTTGGTGGAGCTCCATTTGAACTGACAAGTGGTAGAAATTGGTTCATTAGTGATCCATATCGAGCTGCAGTATATGCACGGCTCAGAGATGGTGAGCTATTCAGGTATCCTGAAAAGAGTGACACAGTAATCATTGTCTGTGCAAGCGAAGCATGGCATGACGCTGGATATCTGTATCCAAATGAGCTATTTGGTTCAGTAGTATGCGGAATGGCTATTCAAAATATGTGGTTAACTGCAACAGAACTTGGATATGGATGTGGATACGAAGCTCTGGTCTGTTCTGATCCGAGGCATGCAGAACTCGTGCGTGACAGATTGGGAATACCTCCAATCTGGACTCCACTTACAGCATTCTGTATTGGTCAGAGAGTTTCACCAAGAGCGCTCGGTCCAAGCAGAGCTCCCCTTGAAGGACTCATGTATGAAGAAAGATGGGGTAAACCCTACAGGCGTCTTGCTTTCAGGGATGAGGAGGAGTGATTTATGGATTTGAAGTTTGATGACAAAACTATGGAGAACCTCAAAGAACTCGCTGAGGAATCTGGTCTGAGTGTTGAAGGTCTTATTATTTGTGTTATGGAGCAATTCGCTAACAACACTGGTGGCCGAGTATATACTGGCCGGTGGTCTCGAGGCGAAGAGGATGGAGTAAAAGGAATGCGCTTTTGTGTGCAGTGGCCTTTCCGTCCCGGATTCAAGGAAGCTGAAGGTGGAACTGTAAAAGAATGGAGGTCTGACTAATGGCTAAGTTTAGAAAACATCCTACTGGTGAATGGCCTTTTTATCCCTTTTTGAAAGAGGAAGACATAGAACATGAATACTGGTCCAGCAAGAAGATGATATTCCAATCATTCATCAATGACCGGAAAGGTAGAATTGTTGTACTCATGGAGAATCCAAAATATGAGGCTTTCCTAAAAGAAGTAAAGAAACGAAAGGGTAACTTCTGGGCATCAACTGTCGATGATGTATTGGAGGAAGCAATTGACGATTGGATGAAGAAGGAGGAATAAGAAAGATGTCACAACTACAAGAATTTTTCAAATTCCTAATGGCGAAAGTCCGTGAGAAAGATGACCTGAAGAAACTACTCGCTGAGTGGATTGGACCTTATCATGGGAAAATCCTTCAGGTACATACAGAGGAAGGTGACCAGTATATCGTGATAACGCACTCTGGGATGAATCTGCATGATGGTGTCTATCCATCTCCTGATGTCATCTACAAAGCAAACTCTGACGTGCTTCTGGGCATCTTTACCGGTGAAGTTCCTTTCAAGCAAACAATGAAAGATGGTAGTCTAGTAGTCATTGGAAATGCTCATGAGAGTGACCCATTGGCTAACCTGATATTAGCTGCAATGATGGGAGCTATGTAGGAGGTACACTTGATGGCGATCAATAAGATTGCAATTATCGGTGCGGGTCTTATGGGATCTGGTATCGCATATGTTTCAGCTGGCAAAGGGTTCAAGGTAACCCTTGTTGATGTAAACCAAGAAGCACTCGATACAGGTATGGAACGTATCCGTAATGATGTGATGACTGGTGTTGACAAGGGTAAGCTGTCTCTGGCTGAAGCACAGGACCTGATGGCCAATCTCAGTGGTACAACAAATGTTGGTGAAGCTGTGAAAGAAGCTGATCTTATCATTGAGGCTATCTTTGAGAATATGGAAATCAAGAAGAAAGTATTCTCTGAAGTTGCCGAGAATGCACCTGAGCATGCGATTCTAGCGACCAATACTTCCTCACTAAGCATCGACGAATTAGCAACTGCTACCAAGCATCCCGAGAACTTCATTGGTATGCACTACTTTTCACCAGTCGCAGCTATGAAGCTGATTGAAATCGTGATTGGTGAAAAAACCAGTCAGGACACCATTGATGCTGCAGTTGCTGTTGGAGAAAAACAGGGGAAGATACCTGTTAAAGCTAAGAACAGTCCTGGATTCATCGTTAATAGAATCCTCATGCCTGTGCTTAGAGAAGCAATAATTCTCTATGAAAAGGATGTTGCTACCAAGGAAGAAATTGACATCGCAATGACAACAATTGCAAAGTTTCCAGCTGGTCCCTTCAGTCTGGGTGATTTCGTTGGATTAGATATTGCATACAATGCAATGAGTACTCTCTATCGAGAACTAGGTGATTGTTTCAAGCCTCCTGAAACATTAAAGAACTTGGTTGATTCTGGCGCAATTGGCACAAAATCCAAGAAAGGGTTCTACGAATATGGTGGAACTCAAGTTGAACCAGAGCCACCAAAAGGTGTTGATCAGGATTGGCTAGTGACAAGAATAAAAATCCCTGTGATTAGAGAAGCTATGATTCTTGTTGACGAAGGTATCGCTGAGAAGGATGACATTGATCAAGCCATGAAACTTGGTGCAAGTTTTCCTGCTGGTCCATTTGAAATGGCAAATGAGATGGGCATGGACAAAGTGAAAGCAGAGATTCAGAAACTCTACGATGAACATGGTGAGTGCTATTCACTACCTAAAATGTTAGAATAGTCCATAACATACATGCAGGGTGATTCCCTGCATCTCTCTTTTTATTTTATTTCATGAACGGTGTTTATAAGGTGGGATTGTAACGGGATAGTTATAGTCTCATGGAGAGATTGACATATGCCAGAATTCGAGACAATGTTATACTCAAAGGAGGGCTCGTTCCTCTCACCTGCGAAGAACGTAGCAGTAATCAAGTTCAATCGTGTAGATGCATTGAACAGTATCAATGATCAATTCATTACAGATTTGGTTGCTGCTCTCGAAGAAGCAGAAAAAGACCCTGAAGTTCGTTCAGTTGTGCTTGCTTCTGCTCACGAGAAAGTCTACTGTACTGGCGCTGATCTTAAGATGGCACAGAGCTATCTTGGAAAGGGCGATGAAGTAAAGCCATTACTTGAGAAAGGTCAAGAAGCAATTGACAAAATTGCTAAGTTAAGTAAACCAGTAATCGCTGCTATTCATGGTCTTTGCCTGGGTGGTGGTACAGAAATTGCTCTTGCTGCTGATATCCGTATATGTGATACGGAATCTAAGATAGGAACACCTGAGGTAAGTCTTGGACTAATCCCTGCATGGGGTGGATGCATGCGACTTCCACGTATCATAGGATTAGGCAAAGCGATGGAATTGATTCTAACAGGTGGTCAAGTGACTGCTGACGAAGCTCTACAGATGGGCCTTGTTAGTAAGGTTGTATCTAAGGATGAGCTACTGAGTCAAGCAATGTGGTATGGTGCAAAGCTGGGTGGTAATGCTCCAGTAGCATTGAAATGGGCAAAGGAAGCCACACACATGGCTTTTGAAGAAGATTATGATGATAATCTTGAATTCGAAACAAAAGCTGGTGTTGCCTGCTTTGGCACAAAGGACCTTGCTGAAGGTATTTCAGCAGTCTTTGAGAAGCGTCGCGGTAAGTTTACTGGAGAATGAAATATTTGTGACCCGCAGTTGCGGGTCCCTATCTCTTTTTTCCGTCATTTATTCTAATACCAAGTTAAAGACAGAGTATCTCCTAGTTTCTTTGAAACCTGCCCAATCATTAGATGCGCTTGGCTGGATTTGCTAAAGTCACATCAATGCGAATTTCATGAATATCTTCTTCATTCAAAAATTCTTTCAGACTATGCGTGAGTATTGCTTTGCCCAAACCGTTGATACAACTTAGTGCCCTTCATATTCTTCAAGAGCTCGTTGTGCAGCTTTTTCAATAGCATCCTTCATTTTTTCATATATGTTTCTGAATGACTCATCATGACATTCGGAGTACCCATTGGGATGGAAGTGAGCAACAAGAGTCCCAGATGCATTGAGAATCTGAAACGTTGGACGCGGAATTGGTCCTGGTTTTGGATCTTTCTCTCTGACTGGCTCAATACGCTTTATCTCGAATTCTTTTCCACAGTATTTAGCAAAAGCACGTGGTATCTCACTTTGACGGGCATTGTCCATAGCTTGGTATCTTGGATGCTTGACCATAGTTTCACCATTTTTCTCAGGAACATCCCCTCTGATTAATATTGATACTGCTATTTTTGCTAAGCCGTCAACCTTAAGAAACCCTAAGAGTTTGTTTCGTAACTTGAAATGAATCCGAAGGAGCTAACAAGACACAAGTTGGTTCCCAGGGAGGAACAGAAATGGCAAGACGAGTAGCTGTTGTGGCTGGTGGTCACAGCAAGTTTGGAAAACGAAAAGACGCAACTATGCGAGAGCTATGCGCTGAAGCCTTCAAGCCAGTCTATGATGAAGGTATCCATCAGGATATGATTGATGCAAGCGTTCTCTCTTACGCTGCTTCACAATTTACTGGTCAGGGTGCTGGGTCTGCCTTGATTGCTGATTACATAGGCCTTCATCATAAACCTCATCTTAGAGTTGAATCTGCATGTACTACCGGGACCGCATCCCTTCGTGCGGCTTGGGGAATGGTGTCAGCTGGACTTTATGATGTCATGCTTGTGCTAGGTGTTGAGCAGATGAACCGAGTATCATCTGCAACTGCTACAGAATACATGTCACAAGCAGGAGACATGCGATGGGAGTATCCTTATGGTATCTCATTTCCCGCATTTTATGCATTAATGGCTTCGAGATACATGCATGAATATAGCATGCCTCATGATGTTCTTGCGAAAATCGCAGTCAAATCTCATCATTATGGAGCACAGAATCCAAAGGCACATCTTCCAAGAGAAGTGTCATTTGAGGAAGCAAATAATGCAATTCCGATTTGTCGTCCCTTGAATCTCTATGACTGTAGTCTGATAACTGATGGTGCAGCTGCAGTTATTATTGCTGCCGAGGACCGCGTTAAGGAATTCACAGATGAACCAATGTGGATTAAAGGCATTGGTGCTGGAGCGTCTGCAATGATGATACAAGACCGTGACAGTCTGACATCAATACCTGGTGCAAAATCTGCTGGCAAAGCTGCATACAAGATGGCTGGTTTGGAACCAAAGGATATCGATATGGCTCAGGTCCATGACTGCTTCACCATAGCAGAGCTAATCGCTTACGAAGACCTTGGGTTTGCAGAACCCGGAACCGGTCGCGAACTCATAGAGAATAAGGAAGTTTACCATGATGGTAAGATTCCTGTTAACTGTGATGGTGGTCTTAAGAGTAAAGGTCATCCACTTGGTGCCACAGGAGTATCGATGACCTATGAGATACTTACTCAGATGCGTCAACAAGCAGAGAATCAATCAAGACAGATTGATGATGTCCAATATGGACTAGCTCATAATGTTGGTCAATCTGGACAATTCGTTAATGTCTTCATATATGAAAGGGGATGGTAAATATGGCTGAAGAAAAAGAATTCTACTTAGGATATTCAACTGATAAGGCAGTCACTCCATTCTTCCAAGAGTTTCTGGAAGCGTTGGACCAGGAGAAACTAATGAAGAGCGTTTGCACTTCATGTGGTACAGAGTACCTTCCACCTCGTGAAGATTGTCAGAAATGTCTGAGTAAGTGTGAACTAAAGGAATTCACAGAACGTGAAGCGAAACTCTATTCATATGTAATTGTTGAATTCGCTCCTGAGAGTCTTACATCCAAAGCACCATACGTTGTAGCAATTGGTGAGTTTCCATCTGGATTGCGATTAACTGCACATATAACCAATCTGATGAGCATGCCAGAAGTTGGTATGGACCTAAAATTGGCATTCGAGCATATTGATGCCAAGATGCTCACTTACAAATGGATGGTATAAAGGGAATCAAACGGGAGGCAATAGCCTTCTGTTTCCCTATTCTTTCTTTTCTTCTAGCTCGCCAAGAATTAGCTTTTCAAGAAGATGTGCATGTTTTGTATGCAGAGCAACTGAATTCAGAGTATCCAAATAAAGCTTAGAAGCTGTTCTGTAATCACATGTATCTAGTTCTCGCAGACATCGATCAATGATTTCCGCAACATCTCTTATTCTTCGCCATCCGTCATTTCTTCGATAATCTGAAAACACGACGTAATCTGGGTGGTGTGCCCCCCACGCTTCAAGTAGGAATCTTTCCTCAATGACATTAGTCCTCATATCATATGAGCTTAGTAATGATTTTTTCATAGCGAGGAGAGAATTCTTCAAAACATACTTCCGGTCCTCTAATTCTACCACCATTTTTGATACTCTCGCTAATTTAGTTGTCTAATTAATAATTCAAACCACCAAATAAAGATAGAGGCAATTCAAATACTCTGGGCTCTGTAGAAAAAGTCACCTCCTAGCACACTCCAGATAGTTCAACCG
>CAZSWP010000040.1:0-33157 GCA_964610875.1 uncultured archaeon | reverse complement strand
TCTAAGACGTGAATATAGCTGTCTAGAACAATAGCACAAGGACTCTCGAACATGCCGTCAGTAACAAATACATTATAATCATAATGGCTCTCGAAAATGTTGTTTGAAACTGTGACATTTTCCCCTCGTATACGTAAGGGGATTCCCCAATTATTATAGAAATGGTTTGAATCTATGAATGTATTATCATATACATATATGAGCAGGCTACTTCCACTTGAACCATCAGCGTCTTGTATGTCATAGAACTCATTATTGGTGATGCTTACATAACCATCGCCGACATTGAAAATCACCTGGCTTCCACCTCCGCTGTGGTACAGATTCCTAAAAGTGCATCCATCAATGATTGTGTGATCATTCATATTAGCTAAGGTATCAATCCAGATTGTACCATCACCTGATGTATATTCAGAACCCGATTGATCGGGATCATCAAATATGCAATTTGAGATTGTTGTGTTTCCAGAATTGATAGACATCATGCGTCCCGTCCAATTATAGAAGGAAACAGTATCCCACGTAACCTTGCCACCATCAAATGCAGAGGTTGCAGTAGCACAATTAATGATCGTGGTATCTGAGATTTCAGCATCCTGAACACCAGAACCCGCATTGCTGAATGATATAGAATACCAATGACCACTCGAAACAGTATTTAGTAAACAACCAGACATGTCCAGAGTAGCTCCTCTCTCGATTGTAAATGTAGCACCATCACTGTTAAACCATAGTTCAGTATTTGATATAGTGAGAGAACCACCGGTATTGAGATTTATGCTACCATTGATGAGATATACCATATCAGATATCACCGTTGGATTATTAATATCCCAATCACCACTGGAAGGAGGTAAATCACCAGACGCATCGCTAAGTAATGAGATATCAGTAGGTGCAATTTCAGAATCAGCATTATTTGAATTTCTTTCTGTCACTCCCGAACTCATTGAGATAAGGATAAGAAAACTAAAAATTACTGCTATTTTCAAATAGGACGTGCTATTAGTCAAACATGAGCCTCCAAGCGCATGTTTTTGTCAGAAAATCTTGTTATAAATCCCTCGAAAAAGGATGAGCTTAATCATTCATGTTTGAAACCGTCGACGACTTACAATAACAATACCCGTTTTTGTCAATAAGAGCGCACACATTCCTAGAATCAACGTGAAGAGGTCAAGGTGCATTAGGAATATCCCCAATACTGTCACCAGCACCAATGGTAAGATGACCTTCACAGTCACATCATAGGGATTAGCTAGATTCGGTGTGAAATTATCAATCACTGCCCATACGTCTAGAATCACCATTAGAATCCATGCAGTCGCGAATACAAGGATACAACAGAATGGTGCAACATCTGTGATGAATGCAGGAATTAGTAATAACACCAGACTCGCTAAGAGAAATTCATACACCAATGACAGATCCCGTTGCTCTGGTGATACAAATCTTTTCTTCATAGGTCTCTCTGGTTCATCTTCATCGGTAACCGGATTTGTCCCACTAACGACAACTCCCCTACTTTGCATCATTACAACACCCATCCACATTATTGATTTTATTCCTAATATTGGTTTCCACAGTTGAAGATATGAACAAAAAGAAGGAGGGGGGCATGCAGGTGATGACGCGCAGTTCGGTACTCCCGGCGTAAATCGAACCCTTTACACAACACTGAGGGGTCAACGCCCCCCCTCATTGTATTATCTTAGGGAAACTGCAATCATAAGCATTTTTTACTGTTGGACTAGTGCTAATTGCAAAAAATAACTAGTTGATTATACGAGCTTTTCCAAGTTTTGAGGTAAAAACTGAGATAAGAAGGCTTTTTTGAGTGAATGCAATAACTAATGGTTAGGTTGCAATGTCTCCGGAATATCGGAGGGGATGCGTCTGACAAATAAGATACCGTTAGAATTTCAAATGGAGGAAGAACCATCCAAAGATGAAAAAGCAATAGTCCTCCATGTAGATGGTAAAGAAAAACACGCAGACATGAGTATTAGTATTTCAGGGGAGGAACAAGTAACATCACAAAAACAATCACACGGACTTCGATTTGAGTTACCTAAGACAGCAATTGTGGACATCGATGTGAATTATACTAATGAAGATGGCAACATAATAAAATACACGAAATCAGTTAATCTGCTCCATCATCTTGTTGAACACCCCCTTAGACCAGAAGATTTCCAAAAACAGCAGGAAGAATTACCTCACACCGAAGTTCTTTTCATGACCCCCTCAACCATTTCAGTTCATCAGATTCTCGTGGAGATTCTACGTTCATTTAAGGCAGCAGTAGTTCTAGACCGAATTACTCCAACATCGAGAACGTGCTGGTTCTCTTCTACTATTTCCACATCTAAAGTACTTGTAGTTGTTGACGCGGTTGTTTCGGGACACACAACACATGTGACAATTGATGTTTGGTCAGATTTGAAGAATGCAAAAGAAGCAATGCTAGATATCCTCTCAAATACAGAGTTGGGAGAAATCAACTCGAACCTAGATAGAATCACATGTTCATGGACAATCGAACGGGAAAGCAATCAGCATATGATCATCATTGAACTAGCATCTGATACAGAAGCAGTTGACCATGACATTTTTCTCACAATTGAATATAGAGGGATGCTCTCAGAGAATTATCAGCTTTCGTTACATGGTGATAGAGAGGAAATATCCATAAGTTTCGATGATGAGCTACTCAAACCCATCAGCACCTTAAACCCTGATGATACGTTCTTAGCACTCTATATTTCAGATGCTTCTTGGAAATCACTAGAAAATGCTCGTAAGATCTCATATTGTTGGCGAGAGGCTTGCAAAAGACAGATACTGAAAAAGCTACATGATCGTAGAAGATTCACAGAATTAGGTGAATTGGCATTACAATTAGGATTGAGTCCCACGAGTGAAACAAATATTATCCTCAGAGATTTTCTAATTGACCTTTGTGAAGAGATGGACCTTACAGGATGTAATAATCAAAGAGCTTCAGACCATTGTATGAGAGCAGTCATTCTGTCTGCAATGGTAATATGTATAAATCCGCCAAGAGGCCTAACTGGATATCTACAAATGCTGTTTCAGAAACCTACAGATAGAATTCTAAAACTTGGTTCTGAACGAACCTGGAGAGATCATCTCACACAAATAGTTGGTTCATCTACAGCCTTCAAACCACAAACTGTGAAGGTTAAAGGAAGGAAAAAAAACCGAGGAAGGGGGAGACCTCCGATACATCTCATCCCAACAATACCAGCTGTGGACTTGTTCAATAATTTCCTCACAGACCCCGCTTCAATCGTATGCAAGTATTGTAGGTTTAGTGAGGAGTAACTAGATCATCTACGCATTATGATCCCTTTTTGCTCGTCAAATGAGGCATTGATCAGACCTTCTGAAATCATTCTTTCAATCCTAGAGATAGCTTCTTCCTCAGTTAAACCAACCATTTTTGATAGTCTCTCAATAGGAATTGATTCATATGATTGAATGATGTCATTGATACGTCCATCTATTGGAGTCGCAGTATCTATAATTGCACCTCTCTTTCTTCTCTCTTGATAATGTAGAATAGAAACAATGGATACAATTCCTCCAATAATAATGAATATCATCAATACTGAAAAAGACGACATGTAAGGTGCTAATTCCAAGGTAGCAAGCATTGATGCATTTCTCCATGGTTCCACTATTGGAAAATACACGGCATCCACGCTCATACCTGTAGGAAATAGCATTAACGCAATATTGAGTGTATCACCTATTACAACATCAAATTGTTCAAATGGTATCCTGAATTCGTAATAGACACCTGACAATGATATGCTTGATTTTGCAAGAGCTCCGGTTGGCATTGGTTCTACCTTATTCCAACCAGTACTTCCAGCCTCGTTCTCATAAATGTAAACCAGTTCATCATATCCTTCCCAAGCATCAGGAGAACCTTGAACAAATAATGCTGAAAGAATAGGAGTATCGTTTTGGCCATGATAGTGAGAATCAGGCGAATTACTCAATATGACTGCCCCGCGTGAATCATGACCAGAGGGTATTGTTGAATTGTAAGCTATAAAGATGAATTGTCCATCATGACCAATAAAGACTTCAAGCAATCTAGGAGACCCTGCAACTCTCTGTAGTTCAAATTTCAACGCTGTACATGGTGAGTATTCATTAGGTTGAATGACACCATCAATCGTTGGTATGGTCTGAAGAAGTGGTGCGACCAGATGTGGCTTTGTCATCATACTTTCAAAAACGTATTTGACAGTGGTTCTTCTTTCAAGTCCGAAAGCATCATTTGTACTTACACGAAGAATATGTTGTCCATCAGATTCAGGTAGTCGAATATCAAATGGACTACTATCAGTAACAATAGGACCATTGTCCCAAGAATAGATTATCTCGTTATCGGATCCTATTGTAAATAAGTCAATCTGGGTTCCTCCAAGATTTCTGGTTTTATTTCCAGGTGAATTCAAGTCAATTATTGGAATAGGTAATTCTTGAATAGAGTCCAGTTCAGAGATAACTACCGAATCGATATTCACCCATCCATCAGTTGACTGGTTTCGAAATTCTGTGATACTGATTTTGAAATGAAGTGTTCCTGATGGTATATTGTCCCCAATTACTGCCTTTTGTATGCCATCAACATAGACTAGAACAAATTCATCTGCCCAGATCAAGGAATACTCGTGAGTATCGAACGCATTGGTGTCAGGGATGAGTTTTCTATGTTTTAAGCCAGTTTTCTCTGAATCAACGACTAGATTACTCATAGCTGCCTGTAGATGTACTCGGTCACCTGTAAAGAGATAGTTCCATGAAGTTGAATTGTTTGAATTTGTCCATCCAATATTCACCGCAGCCTCATCTTCATCAATATGCATGCGAATGTTTGCAATGTGCCCTTGGCTAAATGTCATCTTACTTGAGAGTGTTCTGAACGAGTGTCGTTCAACACTCATCACTATTTCTTCACCATCAACCCAACTAATGCTTCCACTGCCAAATGCCTCATAGTTCCATAATTCATCATCATATCCTGTTCCGCTATTATTGAAATAGTCCGCAAATATGGGTGTGCTGGAAAGTGTGAATGTTCCTCGTTCATCTGGTAATGAAATCGAGTTGTAATTTTCAGATTGTATATTTGACGAGTCAATCAATAAAATGGACCCACATAATAACAAACATGTAACAATCGTCTTCATCCGTTCCGACATCATGGATTATCTCACCCTAAGTTCTATTCCTCATCCACAATTGTCCTATGAATTACTCGGTCCCTTATGAATATTCGAGTCGCCTGATTTCTTTTATTTAGAATTGAAATCACTGATTCCAATTTCTCTTCTTCCAAGTCAACCATCTGTAGGATTTTTTCAACAGGAATCATATCATATGAAGAAAGAAGTGTTTCGAAACGATCAATAACATCTGACTCTATTCCACGAGATAATAGTAATAATCTATTTCTCTGAAATAAGTAGAAAATAGCTACTCCGATGAAACTGACAAAAATTAGCAGGAATATACTATAGAGAGAGAAAAGGATTGGTACTGATTGATTGGGATGGATTCTAGTCAGAGTTTGACTATCTTCTTGAAATGATGCAGGGAATGAATGGACAATTCCTCCTTCAACTATTTGCAAACCAAAGGAAACTGAGTCAGAGTTGTTTTTACCCATCAGAGATAGAGGAATAAGGAATTCAGTACAAAGCACTCCAGATTGATAACCAGAAGCGGTTTCCAATCCTTTTATTGTCCCGCTTGGAATTTCATAGCCTTGAGATGTCATGACTTTAGAATAACCTGCTGAAGCGGTTGGAGCAGCAACAGAGATAGCTACGTCATCTGCGTCCACCTCAGAACCATGATGCCATAACGAATCAGAATTACAATCCAATAACAGAATAATGTGGGTATAATAACCACAATTAATTTCATATTCCAAACATAGGTATAGTTTATCTCCAGAATAACCTGCTACCATAGTTCCACTCGAATTCCAGCCACCTTCATCACGGAAATTGAGAGTTGATTTGCCAAAATCATTGATTTCTTTTTGACTACTGACACCATCAATCTGAGCTAGATTTGAATCGACTGATCTTATGTTAAAGGACTCAGGCTCAATCCGGTTGAAAATGAACCGTTCTGGATTATCTGGTTCATTCAATGTCTTGACAAAAAGAACTACCATCCCAGATATATTTGAACAAGAAATATCCCACGGGCTATGCGACATATGCCATGTTTGTTCATCAATACTGTAGTTCAAAGGTTGCGAAGAGCCAAATTGATGAAGATTGATAAGATCAGTTTCATACAGATGTGAGTTATTGGTGGGCCATAAGAGACGGACTTCAGGTTCCTCCATTTCAGGTTCTTCGAGACTATGAATTTTGATAAAATCTAATCTCAACGTATCGAAACCAGATAAATAGTGATTTCCAGAAAGTGTGAAGTGACAAAACATATCATAAACAGGAATGTAATCCGTGATGTATAAAGACTGGAATCCATCAATCTCCAATCTAACCATTGATTCAGACCAAGATAGTGTGAATGTATGCATATTTCTAAGGTCTATTTCTCGAGATTTGACTACAGCACGTTCTCCATCTTTTATTGTTGTAAGAAAAAGACTACCATCCCAATAATCGATGAAGACGCCGTTTTCTGATCTTCTCAAGTCAACTACATATTCATTTGCTAATGTGTCAGCCCTCTCCGCCCATCCAATTCCAAAGTAACAATCTCCAAAAGTGAAGGAGAATGAAACTTGCATTACTGCTTCAACGGAAAATTTTGTGGAACTTGAAAAAATAGAATGGGTAAAGGACCCAACACTTAACCCTAGGACAGTGTTGTCTTCCCAAGAAATAGTCTGCTCACCAAAGGATTTGATTTCCCAGATATCACGATTATATCCGAGTGGCGTAGAAGAAAAATCATCTTGAAAAACAGTATCACCTATCTGCTCCTCTATGGGATAAGGGAAATCAACAGTGGATAAGTTGTTAGGGGTAGATGCTTTAGAATCAAAATGAGGAGTTGAAGTTGTGCATGATATTAGAAGTTGAAATGATAATAGCAGAAGTAGTGATGGAAGAACAATTCTTCGAAATACTTTCATGATTGACACTTAATCCTCAAATTTCTTTAGTTTCCCGATATTATATCCAAACATCTTCCATTGATAAGATAGAGAAGAAGGGGTATTATAATTTCGTTTCTCTTAGATTCATCACTCAGTTTAGTTGCCATAAGTGTGAAACCAAAAGCAGCTTTGTTGCTTTCAAGGTTTTCGAGAGTAGGAAGTAGACTTGATTATTGTCCATACCTAAGTAAAAGACTAGCAGCTATACCGGTGGCAATACATTCATCATGATTCAATGGAGCTGTACCCCAGAAGACTTCACCAAGAACTGTACCAATTCCGAGTTCGGGTTCTGTATTAATGATACCGAGTCCCAGAGCAGATGCCTTTCGAATCTCATCATCCTCATCACTGGCAAATGGTGTTATCAGTTCAATCCGCTTTTCTTTATCCCTGAGCTTAGTAGCAGCAAGAGACAAGCCAATGACAGCACCTTTTCTGACCGATCTTTCAGTATCCTCCGCCAATGGTTTCAAGAGATCTATCATATCTGAGGGGTCAGAAAATCGTGTTCCTACAATTCCTAAGGCAATCGCACCTCCACTTCTAACATGCTCAATATCGTGCTCAATTAACGACTTCAGGAAGATAGAGGGATTCGGTAATTTTGAGGCTATGAGGCCAAGACCCAAAGCAGCACTGTATTGTACTTCAGGTTCATCATCTGAAAGTAGTGGATTCAATAAATCTGACATACTCGATGGATCTGGTAAACCACTGGCTGCAAGACCCAGTCCTATTGCCGAAGCACTCCTTACTTCATAATCCATGTCTTCAAGAAGGGGAGTGACAGTCCTGACAATTCCAGAACAATCAGGAAGACGACTACCAATAAGACAAAGACCCATTATGGCACCTATCCGTTCTTTCCCGGTTTTGAGTTTTGTAATAGGTGTCAAAAGCTCAACCGTTGCATCACAATCAGCTTGAGTGGAAGTCAAGAGACCCAAGCCTAAAGCTGCAGCTTTTCTCACACCCTCGAAATTGTCCTTCAATAATGGTTGGATAACAGGATGAGCATCCATTGGTGTTAGATATGACATTGCACCAAAACCAAGACCCTCAGCTGCGCCACTCCTAACTTGTCCATCTCTAGCCTCAAGAAGAGGTTTAATGATTTCATCTCTCTTTGCTTCATCACTCAATTTGGTTGCCATGAGGGTAAGACCGAAAGCAGCTGTACGTCTTACTGACCACTCCCAGTCCTCAATCAAGGGCTTCAGGAGGTCTATTCTTTCACCTGCATTTTTCAGAGTAGCAGCAACCATTGACATACCAAGAGTCGCTCCAACACGAACATCAGTATCACCATCTTCTAGAAAACCTTCTATAAGTTCAACTCTAGCATCGGATTCAGATAAACGTGAAGCAGCCATGCCTAGCGCCATCATAGCAGCTCGTTTTACTTGAATCTCTCTATCATTGAATAGAAAGATCAGATGTTTTACATCATCTGGATATTTCCCTGATTTCTCTCTGACATGCTCCGGTTCCTCTTTAGGAGGAACAGCCACACTAGCACCTCTACCTGAAAGCAGTGTTGCACCTTTATCTCCAGGCTGTAAGAGGCCCTTCTTTATTGGAGGATCAGTTCTGGTTGGAGTAGGGGTATGAGGTACATCAACTACAGGTTCAGGAATCACTGGTTCAACACGTTCAATTCTTGTGCCAGAAGGTGTAACAATTTCCTCAACAATCCTCTGAATAACTGGTGCTTGTTCTGGCATGTAACCCTTTACAACATCGAGTAACTTTTTTAGCTTGGGAGGGTCAGTCTGATGTCTAAGTATTGTTAGGGAGAACAATGGAACAGTGAACTCTGGTGTCAATGAGATTGTAGTTCCTATTCTACCAAGAGTGATTTGTAATATACCTGATGAAACAAGAGTATTGAATGTAGTAGACTCAGGATCAAGAGGTAATTGTCCTAATGGAAGGGAATCACGCTGTGCTTCGATTAGCTTTTCTACAGTAGCATATAGTGAGTCACGTTCCGTAAGAATCCCCAAACGTCTGAAGACTGAGTCAGCATATTCTGGTCCTCCTGCAAACAAATCGAGAAACTCCGGAGAGGAAGGAGAAGGCAATGACCCTACTTGATTATACCATTCAGTTGAAAGTCGAAGTATGTACGGTCGATGAAGTAATGGCAGTAAATCAAAAGGAACTTCCTCTGGAAGACCATACCTCTTCATTGCAGCACGGAGCTCAGAATCAGTAAACTCCGACATTAGTACAGATACCGCGGTATTGATTCGCAATGCTCGTGCGTTTGCTTCTGCATCCTTGTTCTCGTAAATGTAATACTTCAGATCATTTGCACCCTGAACAATGGAGCGATTAGTAGCCCAGTCTGCAGCTCGACATGATAAGACGAATGATACAGAGTTACTTCTAGCAGAAGCTAGAGAACCTAGAACATGCCGGATGTTTCGTGGGTCCATCTCATCAAGTCCATCGAGAAATATGAAAGCATGTTCTCCAGCTTGATCAAGTAGCGGGTCAATCAGATCAACTAATGCCGGAATCGTTTCAACTTGGAACACAGAGGTCAATGCTTTGATACCATGACTTAGCGGTACAAAGAAGGTTGGAGAACCAATCTCGAGACTCAAATCAGACATCTTTGCCATGAACCATGTTTTTCCTAGACCGGCATTTCCAAGCACCAGGAAGATATTCCTATCTGACATCCCAGTGTCGCCCATGAACCTGTTAAATACAGATTCCTCTTCTTGACGGGGAACATAGAGATTTGAATCGTATCGCACACCAAAGCCAGATGCCACGATTGTCCTCTGACGTTGAAGTTTACTTATCACCCGAAGTCTATCAACTGTCAGTTTCTTCGGGTCAGAGTAACTGCCGATGAACTTTCGATAGGAGATGTCTAATCCTCGTTCCATTGCATCAAGACGTCTGAGGACTTCACCAATTGCATCTTGGGTCTCTTGGGATTGAGCCAAAACAACATCAATCTTAGCATCCGATTCATTTGCTAACTTGAATACCTCTCCAAGAAGCATCGTGTTTCCACGCAACTCCATTGTGAGGTCGCCTAGCGAATTCTGAAGTTCTCGAAGACTGTACTGTAGTGCCGCCTTTATCTCCTCTTGAGGTAATCCCGTCTTTGCAGCAATATCTCCAGAAACTTCTTCGATATCCTGTGGGCGACCGAGCTCCATCAATTTGTGAGGAGCATCCATTATCTTACCCTCTATGGCTTCATCGATTATTTCTTGACTGACCTTGACTCCAATGTCACCCATTGCCTTTGACAAGAATGAGCCAACAGCACCTGCAGCAAGAGGACCCAATGTTGCACCAGCTATGACGCTTGCCGCAGTAACAACAAGTCCTTTTCCTGCTTTTTTCAGAATCTCCTTCAATCGACCCACATGATGCACCTAACCTATTTCGACTGAATATCTGATAATAAGTATGTACGATGTGATAAAGTTTTGTGGGAGTGGCTCGAATTATTTGACTTAGTCTAATCGTATTCAATCATGTATCCTATGAGCTTGATAGGCTACAGCTTTTCACATCTAAGATCCGTTGACATGTTTTTGAAGTGCCTTTAGTGGAGCATCAATCATCCATTCCTGATCTTCTTTCCATTCCTTCGCTTTTGTATCATAGTTCTCAGGATAGAACCAATAGAGTCTACTATGACCGCGTACAGTATCCATTGTGAATACTTTGAGGTCGTGAAGATATTTCCATAATGTATAGTACAATTTATGTTCGTGAGAAGGTGGCATCCGACCCCAGATGACAAGAGCACCATATTCCAAAAAATCTAAAGACATTGGAAAAGGAGGAGCATCATCGCTTTGCATGGCATTGAAAATTTTCCCTCTGCTCTCATCCGAGGCTTTTTCACAATAGAAAAGCTTAGTTGATGTCACATCGAATATCGACCTATTAATCTGTGGTCTAATAGATTCGATAAATAACTCATTTATATTGATCATCTTACGACTAGCTGTGCTTTGTGAAACGCCATATTTTTCTTGTAACTTATTTTGTGATACTTTTGCATTGGCGGTAAGCTCTCTAAGAATTTCCAGGTCTACTGTTTTCAAAGATGGAGTACGAGATGTCCGTGGAATCCTTGGCACTTTAGTAGAAGACTGTTCTAAGGTCTTTACCCATCTATCCCAATCATAGTTCCATGTTAGAGTTCTCACATCAAATAAACTAAGGTCTGTATGCGTTGAGAATCGATTTCCAATGCTTGCCAGTTCATTGAAGTCTATACAGTAATCTTGATCTTTAAGAGATTTTATGAGTCTGATAAGATTTGAGTGACCTCCTGGTGGAATATCAAACTGTGCAAACACACCCGCAAAAGGACCATAAATTCTAGTCCGATAATGTGTATAAGGATGAATATCACACATGGCTTCTAGTATTTGGATTTGAGTTTCATCTCTAACTTGGAAAAAAACAACATGTCTTTCTAGACCAAGATTTCTTGGATTAAAGACAGCAATAGGATTTGAAAGAACCCCCGATGATTCAAGATTCTCAATATGTCGATTGATAGTAATCCAACTCGCTTCTACTTTTTCAGCAAGTTTCCGAACTGAAATAGTTGGTTCAATCTCTAACATATGCAGTATTTGCATATCTAGTTCAGACAAATTCATACTCATTTATCATCTCGAAACATTCTTTCATCTTACCTTGAATCTCTGAGGGGAAACCGTATTCCTTTATCCAGTAATTCGTCTAATCCATTACAACAAGTGAACCACATGGATCTGCATCACCAGAACCACCGGGTGGATCGAATACGTAAGAAGCTACACCTGTCGCTACACCACCAGTGTAGGACACCACTTCAACGGAAAACGTGTAATTACCAGACTCGGTTGCATGATTGTAGAAATACATTACGCAATGAAGTACATCAAGACGTGTATTCACTACATATGCATAGGTATATTCTGTACCTGAGGGCAGTGTCAAAGAAGGATAGATATCCACATTGTATCGAGCATTTCCAGAAAATGTAATGTCAAAATAGCCAACAACATCATCTTCATTTTCATCAGAATCAGCATCGCAGTAATATGCATCAAGAATAGTCACAGTCACATTAACTTGGTCATTTGTACTGTTGATGGAAACTGAAGAGGCTGAAACAACTGGAAGTGCGAAATGAAATCCAACCAACATGACGAATACCAGCAGTAGATTAATTGCAAGAGTACGTCGTTTCATTTGTATCAATCTCTGGAGGTAAGAATATAATATAAATTCTACGTCACCTTTTTTAATAATACACCCATTGCTTCTTTTGTAGAAATAGAAGAGGAGGGGGATTCATTTTGACCCCCTAATGATAGACATCACCTTACGGATTGTTAGGAATCGTAAATGTCCGATTCACAGGTTCGAGAGTAAGATCAACAACAGGTTCATCAAATCCAGGTGGTGTTACTTTCACAGTAATGGTAATAGACAGATGGAAAGTTCCAGATATCGTGAGTCCGTCTTCTGGACCTAGGAGTGTGACAATATTTCGGTCACCGGTTCCTTGACCACTTCCTGGAGTAAGGACAAAGACCAAACTCTGGTTGGAGGGAGTAGTCAAATTGAAGGTGATAGATATTTCAACGAAAGCCACACCTGTTGTATCCGCACCACTAACTTGAGTGCGATTTGTATTTCTTGCTAACATATACTCATATGGATTCATTGTATCTACATCGACTTCAACATTGCTAAGACCTGCTGTGAATGCCGGTATTTGCAACATATCCAATCCGGAGAAACCTGTTGTAGACAACGGACTGTCCACGGATAAGCCAAAACTGACATATGCAACTTCAACTTCTGTGCCGTATAATGCAATAGGAACTAGTGCAAGTCCGGCAAGTATTACAATGACA
This sequence comes from uncultured archaeon, assembly GCA_964610875.1. Classification (GTDB taxonomy): domain Archaea; phylum Asgardarchaeota; class Thorarchaeia; order Thorarchaeales; family Thorarchaeaceae; genus CAZSWP01. The sequence continues at coordinate 20,068 of CAZSWP010000040.1, read as the reverse complement.
ATTATTCCAGCTTTTGTTTTACTCAATTCTTATTTCACACTCGCATGGACGATGATGTTTCATCGGTTTTTAGATATTGTTAACTACGTGCCAGACCATTTAACTCTATGCATGTATTGTTTATGGATGTCTCAAAAAATTAATATCCTACCCAATATCACAAACAAAGCACATAATAAAAGGAGAAACTTTCATGCGGATTAGGAGAAGATTTGTGATATTGGTTCTCTGCTTGTTATTTTCATCAGTGTTTGCTACTTTTAACCAAAGCGCTGCGTGGAGTAACGGTGGAGCTAGTAATGATGAGAATAATCCAGATTATGGAACTCATGACCAATTTGCAAAATATGGAATGCTATATGTGAAAAATAACTATCCAGAGTTAGTTACATGGCTTGAAGAAGATCTTGCAGAGTATTTTTACTGGACTGAAGTACCGGATATGGTCTACCAAGATTGGACCAACCATAACTATGACTTTGGAGACTATGGCTACTGTGGAGGACCACCTGATAGAGGAGGACCACAAGCGGTACAGAATTGCTATGATTGGACAGTGGGCAATCTAACTTATTGGGTAAACGCAGGACAACCAGCGAATTCACAATATGCTTCTGATGCTCGTAAATCAATGGGGCTATTGGCGCACTATCTCGCAGATTTATCCAACCCAATGCATACTGATGATGACGCATCCGACTCTGGGAAAGAACATGAAGACTATAGCGGAAGAATTGGAAATTACATGTACAGAATGAGCTATCACAGCTGTCATGAGAAAGCCACAGATAGAGCTCTGGATGCTTATGAATATGAATTCGATGCGATACGTCCAGACGTGACAATAAATCTAGTCAACAATGCAGCCTATGACGAAGCACTCTGGTGTGCCGAATATGCCAACATGGGTTCAGATAGGACTGGTAGAACAACTGGCTACGAAGGTCAGGATGTTGGGGACCATTATCAAGAGTTTCTTGAAGAGATTGTCTATAGTTTCAATAACAAGATTTGCACCGTACATCATGGCGTGAGTGTTGAAGGAACAACCGACCAGCTCTACTCATGGAATGTGGAAGTGATGCAACTTGGTGCTCACTCAATTGGAAAGATCATCTATCATGCATCCACAGCTGCAGGAGTCACTGACACAGGTAGTGGCGGAGGTGGTGGTGAAACAGATACCATGTATGTTTCAGATATATCTTGGAGTGAGAAGACAATTCATGGTCGTTATCCCACAATTGATCTCACTTGTCTGATAACGATTCTTGATACAGCAGGCAATCCAGTTACAGATGCAGAAGTGACTATTGATTGGACCCATCCAGATGGATCTATTGTTACTATGACTGTTATCACAAACACAGAAGGTATCGCTTCCTTTATCCAGCAAGCGGTAAGCTCGGGCACTCATACTGTAAGTGTAACTGATGTTGTCAAGAGCAACTGGATATATGACCCAAGTTTGAATGTAGAAACCACTGACTCATATGTTATTTAATCCCATCCAAAAACACGGGAGAAAGATATCCTCTCGTGTTTTTTCTGTTTTTCATAAATTTGCTTTTTTTCCAATAATGAAACAATCTATTTTCACTCTGGATTTTGAAAAATCCTACCTCTTGTTTACGGATAAATACTAGAGGGATAATTTCGCGTTTTATCCGTTCAATATGGGTGAATTATGTATTTGGTATCTAATTTATTCATAATTTACCCAACATTTATTAGATACTGTTGTGTCTGAACGATATCTTGTAGAAAATCATCATGATTTTTTCACGAGAAAGGTGTGTAGAAATTTGAAAATGAAAGCGATATCGGGATTAGTCTTGTTTTTCCTAGCTTTTACAATTATACCAATTGCATCACATGCTATGGTAGTTGTAGATGATGGATTCAGACTGTATCCAGGACCACCATCATGGATTGGTGGTGGAGATGATACGACTTATCCTTGGCAAGACGATGATCCTGAAACACCATGGGGAATTGAACGAGTGTATAATGGTAACTATGATGGTGACCAATATACTACTTCAGTTCAAGTCGCCATATTGGATTCGGGGATAGATCTTGACCATCCAGACCTAGCTCCCAATATAGTTTGGGCGGTGGACGTTACTGGAAGGAACAATCCAGATGACCAGAACGGGCATGGAACACATGTTGCTGGAACAATAGGTGCCATTCGTGATAACTCTGGAGTTGTCGGCATGTATGCACATGTGGATTTGTATGCAATCAAGGTTCTAGGACCATCCGGTTCAGGAAGCTGGGATGATCTAATAACTGCAATATTTCTGGCCTGTCAAGGACCCGATGGTGTAGAAGGCAATGCTGACGATGCTGATGTTATCAGTATGAGTCTTGGAGCTTCATCAGCTCCTGCTGAAGTGCATGATGCAATCATCCATGCTTACAACCTCGGAATCGTTCTGGTTGCTGCGGCAGGAAATTCAGGTGATGGTGATCTATCCACTGAAGAAATCTCATACCCTGCATACTATTCAGAGGTTATCGCTGTTGGAGCAACTGCAAAAGATGATACTCTTGCTTCGTTCTCCAATACAGGATCTTACATCGAAGTAGTAGCACCAGGAGTTTCAGTCTACAGCACATACAAAGGCGGAGGATATGATACGTTATCAGGTACTTCTATGGCGTGTCCTCATGTTTCCGGACTTGTGGCAATAATCATTGTTCTCAATGGGAAGATGCCTGTTGGAACTTTTGAAGACACAGGAACCAGTACTATTCGAGGATACTTACATAGTACAACCCTTGATTTAGGTGCATCAGGTTGGGATCCAGGTTTTGGATATGGCCTGATACAAAGATAAAGCGTTCAAAAACTCCTTCAGGGCGATATGTTTGGAACCTATGAAATTTATCGCCCAACTCTTTTTTTTGACAATCATTGTAATTACGCAAGATAACTATGAAAGAAGAGTGAAAGGGGATTTGACACCCATTCACTCAATAACATATTCTCTATCTATCGGAGTTTCTACGGGGTAGAATATGTTTGGTTATATTTTTTATAATCAATATAATAAATAACAATACAAGGTTAGACGGGTACTGGGAAAGGGGAAGTGTAAAACCCAATACCTGTCAATTCGCGAGAGGAGTAGATTGTTTAAATTTAAGTGAAGAGAGGGTAGCGTCGGCAGAAATCGTGGGAGATTCATGCGATGCCTCCCGGCGGGACCGGATGGCGTATTGAGGGACTTGATGATATGTTAGTACCGACGCTCCTATATTATGTTATATCATATCCTAATATATATGCATTGGTTGTGTATTCCCAAATGTTCTTCGGAAAATAGGAGAAATTAACAGAATGTAGCAAGACCCGTAAATAAATACCCAAATGCTTCAATCACTGTGTTAATATTTCAATTCTACAAAACAAATAGCATGCGAGCCTTCACCATCTTTGCTTTAATCATACTCATTTCAGTTATATCATTACCAACCACAGTTCCGATTGAGACCACTCATGGGGATTATAAACCCGCAGATGTTCCGGATGATTGGACAATTGAACATAACTGGCTGATTCACATCGTATTTGTCAATTACGATGCAGAGCTTATTGATGAGTCCATGATGACTACAGGTTTGCCAAATCAAAGAACCCACGATGGAACAAACACTATTCTAACCTACGAATTCTCATATCAAGTATCATTTGCGAATGAATCCTATACTGACCAACTAAGGCAGGTCATGTTAGATAATTCAATCAATGGGACAGATACAGGCACATCAATAGATGAAGCAGAATTGGAGTTACACAAAGCTGACCCTAGTATGCCAAGAGCAGTGTTCTATCCAAGAGATGGCAGATCAATTGATGCGAGAACGGTAGAGGATTGGCTTAATGAACATCCTGCGGTTACACAACCAGACCTTGGTTATGTATACTATATTTTGAATTTCACTGAGTTTGATTCAACGGACCACTCATTAGAACACTGGTACGACTACAAACCTACTGACCCTGATACAGGTGAGATTCAGGACTGGTTTAGATTAGAGTGGGATAATGAACTGAATCAAGACTTGATGATGCAATATGCTGGTTTCGGTGGACGACATAACCTCTTCGTATTAGACCCATCTGCAGACCAATGGTATCTCAGATGGGCTCGAATCTGGTGGAGTGATTCTCCATACACCAATGAAGACGAATACTGTACAAAAGATCTCGATGAGAAACTATCAGAACTTGACCTCTCTGATAGCGGAGATATTTTAGAACTCAATGAGTATATCAGAGAATATCTAGAAGATCCTATCACTCATCTCTTTGCACCTGTTTCACCAATGGGTAGTCCAGGTAATAGTCCATCAGCATATGTTCAGAAGGGATATGTGAAGACATTGGTTATCTGTATGGATGTAGCGGACGGGACATCGGTAGAGAGTCTTGAATGGGTCACTCGTGAAGAACTACAGCAATACCATCTAGAAACCTTACATCCATTTATTGAATGGGAGGTTGATGTTGAGTTTGTTGATATCAATGAACATGATGACTGGTCTAATCTGTTCTGGAACTATGCTTATGTCGATTCAGGAGGTAAGACTATTGTTGATGGATATGGCATGTTTAATGCAGTCTATAATCAGATGAGGCCAAACTATGTTGATACTACTGATACCAACATTACGGTGTTCGGAGCTATTTTCATCAAGAAGAACATGGAGATGCATGTATATGGAAGACAATACACAGGTCTTGGCGGGAGTGGACAAACATGCATCTGGAAAAGCTGGGAGAGATACTATCGCCCAGATGAAACAACTCCCAAAGCAGGTATCTCTGGAGTTCAGCTTCATGAAGCTATGCATGCGATCGGGTTAGGTCACACATGGTCTGAAACTCATTATGTTGGAGATTTTTCATTTTCACCAATGGGTTATTTCGGTAGATTCAACGGGACAGGAAAATTCGATCAGAACTGGGTCCAAGGTACTTATCTTGACCAGATGTACGGAAACGTCAGACTCGATTTTGAAACCTACCGAGAAGATGTTACATCATCAGTTAAACCCGAAGATTCAGCAAAAGCAGAATATCAAGCTCTAAACCATTTCCAAGCCGCAGAAGACTACTTCAATTCCATGCAGTGGCAAGAATGTTATGAAGCTCTTGTAGAGGCAAATGAATGGACAAGAAGACTGAGATGGTCTCTTGTTGATGCAGTTCCACCAACAATTATCGGTTGGGGAACTGAATCCTCACCGCTTCTTGGTCCAACAAATGTATGGGTGATGGCATCAGACAGTCAGTCCGGAATTGACATTGTTCTAGTTCAAGTTACGATTGGAAGCTCTGTGGAAACTAAGAGGTGCGAATTCAACGGTACGCACTACATAGCCAAGATAAATCAAGTTCCGGTAGATATTTACGTTGAGATAAAAGTCTGGGCTGAAGATTGGGGCATGAATATCGCATATGGCATGCCTGTTGTCTATCATCCTGAGTTGGGACCTACGAACACTACGGGAATGCCAATCAATATGATCTACATTACAATTGCTATTGGTGCTGTATCAGTAGCAATCATTCTGGCTTGTGTCATAAGAAAACGAAGACACATCTGATGGAAAGTGCTCAATCTCTCTTGCTTTCTTTGAATTCCTCATAAGACAAATCAGGTATGATATCAGGGAATTCGTCGTCGTCTAATGACTCATGAGAGTCGCGTCTGAGTGTATGTTTATTGAACCGTCTTGCTGACAAATACTATCCTCCTAAGGAGAGTTGGAAACCTTTTCGAATTGCAATTGAACATACTGGTGAAACCATCCTCATTATATCAGTAGTAACAAATATAATCTCCACAGGTTCAATAATTACCCACACCATCAGTTATATGCGAAAAAGTGAGAAAGTATTACTGTGACTCAGAGTAGTGCCCAACCTGAAGATATGAGAACTATCGTCTACAAGACCATAGTGATGGGCATAGAACCCGATTTACAGGCAGGTTATGTTAGTGGGGTTTCTGGTGAGAGTTTCTCAAGTCAACTATTTCCTAGCTTGGGTGTTACACTCGGAGTTACACGCTGTCATATAGATGAGAAAACCGATTATGTATTTCAGCTATGGTCAATACCAACACACTATGAACACGGGAATATTTTGAGGAAATTCTACAAAGGACATAAAGCAGTCATAATCATCGTCAACCATGAAGATATTAATGGCATTTCTGATGCAATAACAAATCTGCGAGAAGACGTGACACAAGCAGTACTCCTTCTTATTGTATCTGATGACCCCATCTCCGAGATTGAAAAAAGGGAGATTGACAATATACTTGGTCAACCTTTGAAGCTCTATTCAGCTGAACACTTGCAGGATTCAATAGAACTTCTTGGAGTGCTTTTAGATGAGGCAAATAGAGAAGAAAAAATGAAGATGGGACTTGTAGTCCTTGGTATTGATGAATGTGAAAGATTTACTAGTAATGTAACACGCATGACGTTACCCCCAGTGACCGATGAAGAACTAGAGATCATAACAGAATATGCAAGAACGCAAGGGATTACTTGTATAGATGAATCATGTAGTTTCGATTACCCTGAGGGATACATATCTATGGATTTGCGCTCAGGTAATGTTCGGTTGAAACCAAAGACCTGCCATAATTGTAAAAGAAGCTGTAAACGCAATGCAGGTATTTGTATAATCGGTGTTGACAATGGTTGGTCGACAGACGATATTGGCTCCCGAGCTATGCTTATTCTGGCAAAGATACATGCCCTATCGACACGTATTATTCCCAATCATGTGGAAAAACAAATTAGATATGCAACTAGCTGCAAGTATTATACACCAGACGGTTCTGAAGAAAGCATAAGAATTGAGTCGGAATTAGCAATTAAAGGCTATGTATTAAAGAAAGAGAATAGTGATTTTCTTGATGTCGCTAAAGAGAGACTCATGCAAAAGAAACTACCACAAACTGCATTCAATAGTCTAAAGAGGGCATTCAACAAAATTAGGTCATCAATAGAATCTGAATGAGTAGATATATGATGACCAGAAGAACAATATCAGTAATCGGTGGTTCTGAAACTTCTGATATTGGAATCAAGACGGCACATGAGCTTGGTGAGGAGATTGCGAAGCGAGATGTTGTCCTAGTCTGTGGAGGTATGGGAGGAGTCATGGAAGCAGCTTGCAAAGGTGCAAAGCTGCACAATGGTCTAACAATCGGGATACTTCCAACTCATGAAAAGCAAGCAGGAAACGCCTATCTTGATGTTGCAATTCCAACGGGACTCGGATATGCTAGAAATTTCTTAGTTGCCAAAGCATCAGACGCCATCATTGCGATAGATGGTTCAGCTGGTACTTTGAGTGAAATCGCAATAGCGTGGTTTTCAGATATTGTAGTTGTTGCGTTGAAAAATTCCGGAGGGTGGGCAACGAAACTTGCTGATACCAAAATTGATCATCGAAGGAAGGATAAGGTATTTGCAGCTGAAACTGCAAAGGAAGCTGTGGACATAGTATTTCGTGAACTAAATTGGCACTGAGGACGCAACACCAAATGCAACTCATATATGATGTTCTCCAAGGAAAATCGGAATTTGAAGAGCAAGATGTAAAAGAACTAGCAGACCAAATTATAGGGTTCTATAATGAATCCAAGAATGTGGTACCAATACCCTCCAATCATCTTATCTTTGTGGGAGATATCCATGGCGAACTCGGCTCGGTTCGAGCCGTGGCAAAAGAGATGGAAAAGAGAAAGAAACACCATGTAGTCTTTCTAGGAGACTATGCTGATAGAGGTCCTGAGCAGTTAGAGAGTGTGATGTTCGTCTTTGCTTTGAAGATTTTATATCCAAACAGAGTAACTCTACTAAGAGGAAATCATGAATCAGAACAGATAGCAGGTAAATATGGATTTTATTATGATACTATTAGAAAGGTGAACTCAAAGGCGTTCTATTATATCATGGAAGCATACCAAGTCTTACCAATTGCCGCAATCAGCAAGAGTGGTATTTTCGCATGTCATGGAGGTGTTCCAGAGGGAGTTAAGTCCCTTGAAGATATCAATTCCTGTAGCAGATATAATCCAGATTTTCCTGAAGATATCATCTTCCAAATGGTCTGGAATGACCCTCAAGAAGGAGATTTTGGATTCAGACCAAACATGAGGTCAGGACGAGCTAGAACGTATGGAAAAAAGGCATTTGATGAATTTACCGGAAATCTTGGCATAGAAATCATGTTTCGAGCACATGAAGTCTTCCCTCATGGAATTCAACACTTCTTCAATCAACGATTGGTGAGTGTGTTCAGTGCATCTTACCGAGGTCAAGTGAAACCAAAATTATGTATCTTAGAACAAAAAAATGAAGTACTACCCATTAATATAGAACCAGATTGAAGTGAGTAGAAACAGACACATCGTACAATATTTCAATATGAGGCAACTTCTTATATTCAAGACATCCGTCTGCGGTTTGCCTATCAAGACCACAACAGCGAGATGAATATTCATGGTCAAAGTAGCAGTAGTAAAAACAACGCCTATAACAATCTTTGAAGATATCGCCCGAGTCATGGATCTTGCAGAGTATGACAAGCATGTTTCAAAGGAAGTTGATACAACAATTAAATTGAACCTCTCATGGAGTAAATTCTATCCTGCGTGCTCCACAAATCCATACATCTTTGACGGCCTCTTAAGAAAAATGATTGCGGATGGCTTTGATAGACGATCAATACAAGCGGTTGAGAATGAAACCGTCGTCACTAACATCTACGCTGGAACAAAGGGCAACAATTGGTATCCGGTAATGAAGAAGCACAAAATTCGATTTCTTCCGCTCATCAATGCAAACTATGTAGATGTAGAATTACCACGAGAGACCCTTGTCTTAGAGAAGATATTTGGAGAGATAATTGCTCCACAGGAGATTTTTGGTACGAATATTATTCATCTTCCCACTTTCAAGACCCATGGCCATACCCAAATGACAGGAGCCATGAAGGATTCATTTGGATTGTATCTAACAAAGAATAGACATCTTGCTCATTTGAAAATCCATGAAGTCCTAGTGGACCTCCTGCTTTTGCAACAGACAATCTCTCATTCAGAATTTGTGTTGACGGATGGAACCGTAATGGGAGACGGAGCAGGTCCACGAACAATGGTACCTAAAATTGGCAATATCCTCTTGGCTACCAACGATATGGTAGCCGCTGACACTGTACAAACTCGAATAATGGGTCTTGATCAGAAACTTGTTCACAAACTTCAGATTGCTGACCAACTTGGCCTCGGTGTGTCAGATAAAGAGAAAATCGATATAGTGGGCGATTTTGAATCTTGGGAAGACTTACCAAACTTCCACATGAGTACTGGAAAGTCGCCAGTGATTACTTGGAATAGAGGTTTCCTAAAATTCCCAGGTATGGAAACATTGCTTTTCAGATCACCCCTCATGTGGTTACCAACTCAACTAAGCGGTCTTTATCACGATGGTATATGGTTACCCCTCAAGGGGAAGAAGTGGGTGAAGTGGTTCTTGGATGAAACTGAATGGGGCGCATTGTGGAAGACTTACTCTGAGGAGTGAAGCACTTTGAATCTGAAGCAATATCTAAAATTACTTAGACCACATCAATGGTACAAAAACAGCCTCGTATTTCTTGCATTGATATTTGTTGAACTTCCAACAACTTGGCCATGGGATACCCTACCAGCTATATTTAACTTGAGCTACTATCCGCCATTGATTCTTGGATTTGCAGCATTTTGTGCTGTTTCAAGTGCGGGTTATATCATAAATGATGTACAGGATATTGAAAAGGATGCTGCACATCCGGAAAAGAAGCATCGACCTCTACCCTCTGGAGCAGTTGACAGAACTACATCATTAGCGATTGCCGCAATATTATTGGTTACAGGATTAGCCTTATCATATATCCTCGATAGTATCTTCTTCATACTGGTTGTTGCCTACATCTTTAACTCACAATTATACAATTACTATCTCAGAAATTGGGCTATCGTGGACGTAACTTGCATCGCTGTAGGATTTGTTATTAGAGCTGTGGCAGGTACATTTCTCATTCATGTTCCATTCACATCATGGTTGATAATGGGAGTATTCTTCTTTGCACTTGTACTAGGATTTGGTAAGCGCAAGAATGAATTGCAATTGATGGGAGAAGAAGCTCCAAAACACAAATCGGTTTTCACTCAATATAATCATGCTATTCTAGATCAAGCAATATCAATGTCTGCCACCTGGGTGGTATTCTTTTACACACTCTATTGCTATGCCAATTTTCATGCAATACTGGAAGCACAACCAATTATACTCACTGTCCCTGTAGCAGCAGGTCTTGTTTTGAGATATGTCTACTTAATACAGTCTGGCAGTCCCGTAGGAAGAAAACCACATCTTGCTTTCACGGACAAGGGAATAATCGCAGGCACAATAATTTTAGGAATCGTCTTAATAGTTACACTGCTATTCTGGATTCCATTACTTGAGTTTATTCAGGGGTTGTTTCCACCTGTTGTTACTTAGGTGAATAAAATGGCATCAAGAATCTCATCCTTTGACCTGCACATGCATACACTGCATTCCAAGGATGGACTCAACAAACCAAAAGACCTCTTCAAATTGATGAGGAAACATGACCTTAGAGGCTTGGCACCAACAGAACATTGGCGAGCTGCAACACTGAAGATTATTGAGAGAGATGGTAGATACATCATTCCAGCATGTGAATACAAATCCACTGACTACGGTGAGCTCATAGGTCTTTTCATAAATGATCACGTTAAGAATCGCACGTTCGCTGAAATTGCAGAAGATGTCCATACTCAGGGAGGGCTCACAGTCTTACCTCATCCAATGGACCCTCTGCGGAAACAAACGGCAATGAGGAAAGGACTACCTGAAGACCTTATTGTTAAGCATGTGGATTTGATAGAGGGAATAAACGCAAGATGCATTCTACCTTTGTTCAATACTTGGGCTCAAAATCTTGCCAGAAAACTTGGAAAACCAATGACTGCAGGGAGTGATGGTCATTCTTGGCTTGAGGTTGGTCATGCTAGAACATGGTTACAGGATATCACCAATGCTGAAGATATCTACACTGAGCTGAAACAGGGACGGACTCAAATTTCAGGGGCACCCTCAATCTTCTTCACTCATATTCCAACCATGCTTTGGCAACGGATTAGGAGAATTGCATATGACGAGTGGTGAACCATTAGTAGAACAAGAAAGTTCCTTTGTGAGTGTACGGAAACTACTTGTTTTTGTCTTTGCGGCGATGATTATCTATCTCATTATGCTCTTCTATTCAAGATTTGAAGAGGTAGTATCGGTGATGTCAAGTCTTGAACTGTGGTGGGTAATTCCCGTCATGATAAGCCTATCTTTTCTTAACTATATCATTCGATATTTCAAGTGGCAATATTACCTTCATAGAATCGATGTAAATATGTCACACGCAGATAGCTTTAGCACATTTCTAGCAGGTTTCACATTGACAGTTTCACCTGGCAAAATCGGTGAAGCAATTAAGGGCTATTTCTGTAAAGATCTAGAGGGAGCACCTGTTGCGAAGACAGTCCCTGTCGTTATTTCTGAGAGAGTGACAGATCTGTTAGCAATGGTGATACTTGCCGGTTTTGCATTTCTCGCAGTGTTCACTGGAGGAAACCAATTATTCTTAATCATTATCTCAGGAGCACTTGTTTTCTTTGGAGCACTGATGTTAACCCGACCAGCATTTTATGATAGAATATTGAAACGCATGATGTCGATAGGACCACTCAAGCGTTTCGAAGAAAGTTGTGATCAGATTGAGGACACCATGGTCAAGACATTATCTCCGAAACCCATGCTCTTAGGGACAGCCGTTAGCATTCCTGGGTGGTTTATGGAATGTCTTGAGCTCTGGTTATTGCTTGGTCTTATGACAGGGCAAGGTCTCCCATCATTCACTGTGGGTTCAATCATGTTGTTAGCTCAAGCTACATTCATACATGCTGGTGCCTCCGCAGTAGGTGCGGTTCTCTTCTTCCTCCCAGCTGGTCTTGGTGGATATGAGGTGTTTGCAGCTTATATGATAACACTCCTTGTTGTGAATAATCCCTCGATTGCAATAGCTGCAACACTCATCATTCGATTTGTGACACTTTGGTTTAGTGTGATAGTTGGTTTCATTGCACTTGCAGTTGTTACAAAACGAATTAGAGATAGGGAATGCAGTACTCTCCCACAAGCTTAATACAGACATAGTCATCCGGCGCATTCGGTGAGCACAATGAGTGAAGAATTGGAACTTGCAATAAGAAATGCAGAGGAAGTGGTAACAGAAGAAGAGATTGCAGAGATTATCCAGAAGAAATCATTCAACTTTTATTATGGAACTGCACCAACAGGACCATTCCACTTTGCGTATCTGATACCCTTCAACAAATTAATTCAGCTATCAGATATTGGAGGTAAAGGAACAATTCTTCTAGCAGATTATCATGCTCACCTAGATGCTCAGAAGACATCCTTTGAACTAATGGAACTCCGGTCAAAATATTATGAAGAGTGTATCAAGGGTCTCCTAGGAGATGATGGCAAAAAATTCAAGTTTGTTAGAGGTTCTGAATATCAGCATAAGAGAGACTATGTTGAAGACTTATACAAAATTGCATCAAAGGTCACGACAACAAGGGCAAAGAGAGCGGCAAGTGAAGTTGTGCGAATGAAAGGCGACGCTAAGGTTGGCGAGTTACTCTATCCCCTTCTTCAAATTTTAGATGTAAAGTATCTGAGTGCAGAGATAATTGTTGGAGGCATCGATCAAAGGAATATCTACATGCTTGGTCGTGAACTACTGGAAGATGTTGGATATCAAAAAGGAGCTTACATCTTCATGCCTTTATTGCCATCAATAAGAGGCGGAGGAGGTAAGATGTCAGCTAGTGACCCCTTATCCCATATTCGTGTAACCGACTCGCCAAAGAGTATAAGGGAAACCATAAAGAAAGCCTACTGTCCAGCGGGAGATTTGCAGGATAATGCTATAACATCCACCGTGCGATACATACTTTTCCCGCGGAAGGAAAAAATACTCATTCCAAGGAAGGAGAAATTCGGGGGAGATGTAGAATTTGATGACATTGACGAATTTGAGAAAGCCTATACCTCTAATGAATTGCATCCGTTAGATGTGAAACAAGCAGTTACCGAAGGATTAATAGAAATACTCACACCTGCTCGAGAATTTTTTGAGAAACATCCAGATATTCTAGAGGAAATCGAAACTACATTTCAAAAATAGAAGAAGATGGACTTTGACCCATCTCCATTTCCTTCTATAGATCAATTCCAAGACTTGATAATAGTGCCTCCAAATCAGCTTTCGAGAGGTTCTTTGCTTCTTCCAAGATCACTTCAATCTCTTCCTTTGCAAGACCTTTACTCAAAAGTTTCTGACGTAGTTCTTCAGTTTCTTCAGGAAGATCCTCAAGACGTTTTGTAACTGGTTCTTTTTCAGCTACTAATTCTGGTTCTACTAGTTCTTCTGCTCTACGAGCTTCTTCTTGAACAATTACTTCTTTCAAGAATCCGGGACGCTCACTTGGTTTCATTCTTGCGAGGTCAGCTCTGAAGGCAGTAATTTCGGTTTCTCCAAGACCAGTTATTTCAGCAAGTCGCTCAAGCAAATCGTTGACTTCAGGAACATGAGCAATGATAGGTTCTGGAGCAACATCATCAATTGTCTTTGCGACTCCACTTCCCTTCAGCTCTTCACTCAGTATTTGTAATGCCATTTTACCTCTTGACGGAGCCTCAGCAGGTTTAGGAATACGACCCTTCGCAAGAAGCCGTATCATTCTATTCATTGCACGAATCTGTCGTGGTACAGACCAGACTCGGATGTAGAAGAATAAGAGCATGGCAACAACGAGTAATCCAATTCCTCCTGTTGTTGTAGCAATCTGTGCAGCCTGCTGTGCAGCTGTTACATCAGAAAGTATCGTAAACTCTGCTTCTTGTGTTTCGTATTGTCCGTAAGAGAATTGTACTGTTATCGACATAGTGAATGCAGCATTTATCTGGAAGTATAAGTCATACGTACCGTTTCCGTAATCCTCAAGCAGATTTGGATAGTATGTTATATTCTGCTCAGGATAAGTAACTAGGGGGATGACACCCGGAATTCCGATATTATCATGATCCACGTCAATATACGTGATTCTCAACACAAGCGGAGACCCAGGAGATGTATTAATTCTTGAATCATCATATAATAAATCAGTGTGAACATTGCGAACAATCACAGTCAATGTAAATGATTCGACATCATAGAGAGAAGTGGAGAAGACAATCTCAACCTCATATGATGCAATCTGAAGATTCTCAATTATAGGCATCCTGTAACTACCGTTCTCCATTAAGATAAGGAAGGATTCTCCAAGACCAGACCAGTAAGCAATACCATTCACATCGGTGATTGGTTCTTCGGTCAGACTGTTTATGAGTGTCACGACAACAACGCCAGTATCATTCACTGGGAACGATATAGTAGAGGGAGCTATTATCTTAGCGGGTGTTGCCTTTATGATAACATTCACAGTGAAGACCGCAATCTGGTAGTTGACAGCACTCACTTGAATAGAAACTTCATAGAGTCTGGGTGTTGTCAATGTCAAATTAAGAGCAAGAGAGTAAGATCCATTTTCATGATCACTAGTAATGCCATCTTCTCCTTCCCAAGATGCTGTAACAATTGCATCCATTATCGGTTCATTGTTGAAAGTATCATTGAAGTATATCATGAAACTGACAGTATCACCAACATAGCCATCAACTGTGAATGAATGTACAAGAATCTCAACTGGCAATGAGAGAATTGTCACAGGAATTGTCTTGGTGATAGTCGAATATCCTTGTTTTTTGGCGGTGATTTTTAGACTCAATGATCCGACATTTAGTGTAGATGTGTCAATAGAAGCTTTGTATACACCATCGACATCCTGTTCTAAAACGCCCGAGAGACCTCCAATAGTGTAACTGACATTAGCATTATCAATAATTACATCGCCATGGAAGGAGTCAGTATAGTTGAATGATATCTCAATGTTTTGTCCAAAATACAAGGAGAAGGACGAAGGGAGTGATGCAGGGTCGAATTCAGTAGGCACGGGGATGATATTGACAGTAACGGTTCGGTCGAGGAAATCATGATTTGTTGCCACAACTCTGAAGATTAGATCATATGATGCAATACTGAATCCAGCCACATCGAGAGTTGCCGAGTAATAGCCGGGGGTGCCTGTATAAGTCAAATCGTAAATTGTGTTGTTCCACTCCATGGTGACAGATGCATCAGAAACGGGTGTATTTGACACTGTATCATTGAGATATACAGTCACTTCTTCTGATGATTCTAGTACGATTTCGACTGTTGTTTCATCGGGAATAATTTGTCCAGTTGCTTTGTAAATGACAAGATTGAAGGTTCTCTGTCTTGTCTGATAGAACTCCCGTGATACGGTGATTGTTGGAGTGAAGATTCCATAATCGTTGATAGATGTATCTAGATTGTAGGTGTAGGTACCATCTTCATTGTCTGTGAAATACGTGAGTGTGCCATTCAATAGCAGTGATGCATTCATGAATGGAATGTAGCTACCATAATAGCTATCAACCACAATGAATCGTATCTGGATCATCTCACCCCAATCTGCGTAGTATGTGCTCTTCTCAAGTTGAATTTCATAGACCCGAGAACCTGGTTGTACAGATAACTCAGCAGATGCTGTTGCATAGAATTGCTTGTTTGCCTCCACAAGTATCGGATACGCTTGGGCAATTACTCCTGTTGTATTGAGTGTAATCTGGTAGAACCCATTATCCACTTCGTCAACACTATAGCCATTTGTCCAGTTGCAAGTAATTGCAAATCCTGATAGTAGCAAGTCATTATCAACATCAGTCACAGTCACATTTAGAACAAATGCATCTCCAACAGGAATGGTACCAGCAGGTGGCGCTGAAACAATGATGGATGTACGGACTTGTCTTATTGTTGCGGGTACACCAAGACTCACACGTGTCTGATAGAATGGTAGCCCATCCTTAGAAACGGTCACATCGAATTCAACAATCCCGAGACCTCCAAACTGTTCGCTAGGGATAAGAATACGATATGAACCATCACCTAATGGGACTGTGTAATTCACAAGTGTGGTGAGATTGCTGCATGCAATCTCAATTATTGCACCATCAATTCCATCTCCGGAGAGATAATCGATGAACTTTATGTTGAGCGTGATATTTGTGCCATAAGCAGTATCTTCTATTAATGGGAATTGAATCTGAGTTGGACGCTCAGTAGTTGTAGCAGTCGTTGCTGTATTGCGAGGTGCATAGTAGGGAGCCCCAACACTACGATCAATAACGATATAGATCGAGTGTCCAGAAACTAAGGCGGAGTCATCTAGTAATGATGAATTGAAGGATATGGTGTAATATGTTGTGTAATTTGTTAACGTGTAGTTAATTGATGGAATTAATGTGTGTAGAATACCATGTGTCAGAACTATATGCGATTTGTTGATCTTAATCAATTGTCCAGTAAGAAAGTCCTCATATTTGAAGGCAATAGTGAGGTTCTCATTAAATGCGACTTCACCAGGAGTCTGTGTAATAAGAATCTGGGTGGTTCTTTGTGTTATTCTTGTTGTGATATTCCTTGTAGCAGATGCATAGAAAGGCTGACCAGCATAAGAGACCTCTATCTGCAAAATATAGATGCCAATATTTCCTAGAGAAGTGGAGCTTACAAGAATTAAATACTGACCATCCGAGATGTACTCAATCCAGAAATTATCATCTAGTACAAGAGTTTCGGTCGAGTTAGCGCACTCTATATCAAAGATAGCATCACTTATTCCTTTGCTTGTAGAATCATCTGTATAGGATATGTAGAATGTTACATTCTCTAAGAAAGAAGTTGGATCTGGATTCTCATATCCAAATTGTGTAACACGTTCCAGAACGGAGAATGAGAACAACTCGATAGCATCAGCAGCATTGTTGCTACCAGTGTATACGATAGTGGCATTGATTGTGTAAATACTTGGTAACGGATAAGCAGAGGTATTCAGCTCGACCAGATAATGACCGTTACCAAGTGGTGTGACAGTATAGTAAATACTACTCACATTCAGAGTGAGAACACCCGTCATACCTGATGAACTCCCGGATACAAGGTCCGTGAAAATGAATTCAATATCGACAATATTGCCCCACTGACCAGGAGCAAAGGATAGATGTGTCAATTGTGTACTTCTGAGCGTTACAGTTATCGTGAATTCGGTGTTTGTAATTGATTTGTAGAATGGTGTTCCTGACCATGTAACGTTCAGATGTAGTGTATTATCTCCGATAATAGAGAGTGTCCCTGTATCAATGGTAATTGTGAACTCATTTAGTATTTCATTATAGGATATTGAATAACTAACTCCGATATCGCTCAAACTGATTTGAAGTGAGCTCGAATTAGGAATTCGTTCTGTTGCTAAGGAATCTACGTAGGTAAATGAGAAGTCCACAAGTTCACCATAAGGTGTTGATGGTGCAGGCGTATAGTCAATATAGGTGGGCCTCTGAAGTACTACTAGAGTGATTGATAGAGTCCTATTCTCATATAATGGAGTCACACCACTACTCCACATGAAATCAATCTGGAATTTGAATGTACCAATCGCATCAAATCTTGATGTGTTCAGACTGAATTCATAGGTACCCGGACTTGTCAAGGATTCAATGACTTGAAAATCACTCTGAGCGACAGGATGACCTCCTGTAAGTGGAGTTATCATATAGAGTACATTGAACAATGATGCATTACTAATAGCAGTATCATTCACAGTATCGTAGTAAATAATGGAGAAGGTGAAGTTATTCAGATAGTATGTAGCTGTTGGAGCTTCACCAAGGTAGAGGTCTGTATCTGTTCCTAAGATTCTTACTTCAGTTTCAATAGTCTGACTAAAGTATTTAGTATAAGTACCAGTCCATTCAATGAGGATCGTGAGATTCTTCCATCCTATCTCACCCCATTGATTTGCTGGAATTGTTATGTTATAGTGTCCATCACCAAGTGTAGAATCAGTAACATAGAAGATGAGATTTGAAACACCTGGAGTGGTAATTGTCAACCCGATATCTCCAGTAGTGTTTACTATTCCTTCAAGTAGGTCAGTATCGCTATAATAAACTAGAACGGTGATATTCCTTTCAAATGAAGTCTGGTCTATCGGTTCATCCAAGGCAAAGTATGTATTATGACTCCGAATCTTTACTCCTATGTCAAACGTATGATTCTGATAGGCATATCTCGAAACATTGAATCTGACAGTCAGAAATTCATCTTCTGCAGTAAGAGGATCATCATCCTCAGTATGGATTGTTACTTTGTATTTTCCGGGTGTTGCTGTTTCTTCAATAGTATAATTCTTTTCACCAGTGGAATGGAATGATGTCCAATTGCACGTGATGTAACTAGCACTTCCATTTATCGGATCCCCTGTTTCTCTATCAGTCCATGTAATTGTAAATGACGCATTCTCACCGAGTGGGATTGACAACTGGTTAGCAGAGTACGAGATGATATTGTATACTTCTCTAACTTCTACGTACATTAGCATATGCTGAGTTTCAACAAATGACGCTTTAGCAGTTACATTGATTGGGTATTCATCTAATCCAGCTGAATCTATATCTAGTTCAATTTCATACAAGCCATCAGACAGTTCTTGTACTGAATACCCATCAGTCCAGTTAGTGGTTATTGTGGCTCCTGTAATTCCAGTTCCATTAGCATTACGAAAATCAACGGTGAAGCTCTGATTCTGCTCAATCGCACCACCAATTCCTGGATACTCTGGGGAGGTCAATTCAGCAGGATAGTTGACATTGATATACAGAGTAGCCAAAGCATTGTCGAAGCTAGATTTAGACCATTCAAGGTCCATCTGGAACTGACCACTACTCGACAAACTAGTTTGATTTAATACAGTAGTATATTCACCATTGCTGCCTGCATCAAATGTTCCTGTTTCAACACCCAAGTCATACTCAAGAATGCCGTTAGATATTGGCACATTACTATCAGTATCATTTGCTTTTACCACAATTAGCAAAAGGTCACCATATGTCACATTGACAATCCAAGGGCTATCCTCTTCTGGATATGTCAATAATAACTCAGCAGCATGAGTAACAGTGAATGCACGTTTGAAGAAACCAGTCGATCGCCATTGACCATTAGTACCCGTATCATTTGTGAAAGCTTGAACCATCCATGACCCAGCTGATGCATTTGATCCCGCAAACGTGAACTCAGATGTAGTTGCATAGCCAGAGGAATCCGTGGTTGCAAGAACACTATCCCACTTATCACCATCTGGAGTGTATATAGTGAAGTTTACTATTGAGTTTTCGAATTCAGTCCCAAGATCAGCTTGTATTCTAGTGGTCTGATCAGCACGTAGGTCTAGATCCCTTACCCAATTTGTTGTATCTGGATCATATAATTCCATACTTGTAATCATATTTGGTGAATTGCTAAGCATTCTCCAATATCCATATCTGCCTGCAATTGTAGCTATATCATATGTTGATACATTCACATAGCCATCGCCGGGGTCACCTCCAGTCCAGCCAGTTTCAAGGTTTGTACTGGGATCCAGTGGTTTTGCTAAGAAATAGACATCCCTATTCGTAGGTATCGTTACATTGTAGAAGTATCGATTTGGATATCCTTCAGGAATATCTGCATAGAAATATGTGCTATAGTAAGCATCTGTCCCATTTTCAATTGAGAATATCTCTCCATAGCTAGTGGATTTTATTTCATATACTGTTTCTACATCATATCTTCTAGCAAAAAGGTTAAGCTCTATATCAAGGTCTAATGAGATATCTAAGTCCGGATCAGGAGTTGATGGTGTTGGAGTCCATGTTAGGTTGAAGGTTATCG
>CAZSWP010000039.1:0-33395 GCA_964610875.1 uncultured archaeon | reverse complement strand
TGGGCGGACTGCCTAGACTCCATGTCCAGGTTTGTCCAGTTTACAATCAACGGTTGAGAACGGTTGCCATAGATATATCAAGTCTATCTATACTATAGTGATGAGGTTAATGCTTTGCATACTGAGACAAGGTTCGAAAAAGCAGACATGTTTCGAGATGTGGCAATAGAATCAATCCGGAAAAACCGATTTGATTTCGCATCATTCACAGCTCAGCAGGCTGTTGAGTTCTATCTGAAAGGCCTACTCATCATGCGAGTTGGTGCAAAGGCATATTCTCATTCCCTTGTGCAATTGATGGAATCTCTTGCCACAACAGGTTCTGATATTCCTGATGATATCATGAGATGTATTCGTGAACTAGGGGAGCATTACCTACAAGCTCGTTACCCAGATGCAAGGGTGGCAGAGTACACAGATGACGAAGCAAAAGAAGCAATTGATTGTATGGAGGTGTGTCTTGATTTCCTTCGCAGAATTCGTAAAGAAACTACGTGAGAAAGAAGAAGATACGAAAAACGAATTTGAACGTCTCATGCATCAATTAAAAGAACAGTATCCACGAACTGTCATTGTTCTATTTGGGTCACGAGCTGAGAAACGTGCTAACTACATGAGTGATTATGATCTCCTTATCTTGTTAGAGAGAAAGATTCAATGCGATGACATTAGACAGATGTTAGAAGCGATAGTGATAGATTTGCATTGTTACCTTGTAGATGAGATAGATGGAGAGGTAAAGAGATTCAACACCATTGTTATCGATGCATTGATACGTGGAACTTGTCTGTATGATGGTTTGGCTGTTTTTGAGGATCTACAGAGATCTACTACAGATAGAGTGAGAACATCAAACTTAGTCAGAACCGATGATGGTTGGATACCTACAAGCTGATAATTGCTTTCGAAACCGGACTCATTCAAGAGGAGAGGTGTGATATGGCCCAAATAGTGATAGACTTGGAGAACATGGATGTTCGATACGATCCTGAGAATGATGTAGTGTATGTTAGTTTCGGGCCAATACAAGAAGCGGATGATTCCGAGATGCTTCCGAATGGCATTGTGGTACGGTATAAGGAGGGCAAACCTATCGGACTCACTTTAGTAGGAACGAAGAAATCCGAGGAGGAATAGTCCTTCAAGGTTCTTGTGTAACTAGTTCGTTATGGCTCGAGAGATAATGGATGGTCTGACGGAGGAGTCTAAACATATTCATCTTCGGACTTATGCAACAATTCATTTCAATTTAGGAAGTCTGTACAAGACGTTGAGAGAATATTCGAAATCAGAAATATACCTCACAAAGCGTTGGATTATCTTATTGAGTTAAATAATAACAATCCCGGGCATTATATCAGTGACTTTACGAGAGTCTATGAGGTCATTGTAAGGCTCTATCTGGAATGCGGCGATATGGATGCTGCAGAAAAAGCAAGAGATGAGTGGGAGAGAATCAAGGAATCTGAATGAATATACATTACTTGAGATGTCAGTTGAATTGGCTTTGATTTTTGGCATATCAACTTGAGAATCTTCCAAAGAAGAAGTTCTCCTCAGGGTCTTTTCGTGTTCTTGCCCGTGTTATTTTCTCCTTGACCTTTTCAGTGATTTTGTCTTTCATCTTCTCTACATCCCCTTCATATCCCAGAGCAAATATCACAACGACTCTGTGAGAATCGGGGATACTGAGAGCCGCTTTCACTCGTATTTCATCATAACCGGCCATCTGGTGAACACGTAGTCCCAGATGCTCTGCTTCTATGACAAGACTCATGACACTGAGGCCGAGGTCATATCCATAGTAAGGAATGCTGTTTGTTTTGCAAGCTTGATCAGGATTAGCACTAACAGCCGCTAGATACGGTGCAGACTTAGCCCAGCCATTCCCAAAAGAGAGAGCATCTTCAAATGACTCCCTCGTTTCATCGCTTTTGCTCACAAAGACATAGTTCCATTTCTGCTTATTGAAGCACGATGGCGCCCAGCGAGCTGCTTCAATGAGTAGATGAATCTTCTCTTGTTCCACATCTCGATCTTGGAATACTATGATGCTCCTTCTGTTCTTTATCTCAGAGAGTAGGTTCATGAGTTGATGGTAGTTGGAACGAACATATGAATATTGACCTAAGGGGGTTCATTGTGATACCATCAAGTTTCTGTATGAGTTTGAGCAACTGTTCTGATATTGTCTTCTTCTGGTAGAATAAGTGATAACGAGGAAAATCGTGAAACGCAGAGAAGGAGAGCTCGTCCTACCTAGAACAACTAGGTTGCTTGAGTTAAAGAAATGTAGTAGAATTAACAAAGATTGTCATGGCACGGGATATCTTCGGACCTGAGTATTTGCCCTACAGACAAGAGAAGCAAATGTAGATTTATTTTTAGAAGTGAGGGCCTATGAGCCCTCTTTCTCTTTCTTTTTGATTATTCAGGAGAAATAGATCTAATTCTAGTTCAACTGAGAGAGGTCCTTCCTCGCACCCCATTTTCTATCTCCGGCAAATGCGAAAGCATACCTAGAAACACATGACTTATACCGATTCACCATAACGAATAATCACTCGTGGATGGAGGAACTAAAATGAAGTTCGCATGCATAGGAGTATTTTTGGCAGTTTCAATGCTATTCATCATGCCATTTTCAGTGCCAATATTCAACCACATGGTTGTGATAATGACACCTGATGCCTCTGTTGATAGAGCGGCAAATGTCATGAAGCAAGAAATTCCAGATGTAATTGTTGTGGAATACGGTTCACTTGATTACAGTATGCTTGTTCATCGAGCATATGGCGGTGTTACTTGGATCTCACATGGTTCAGAAGAAAATGTGAAACTAGGAACACAGGAAGTGAACTGGAACAATATCACACCGATGATACAGATAACACCTTCAAAGGATACTGTATTAGCATGTCATTCAAGCTCGATTAATGACTACATTGAAAGCAATGATGCAATTACCTTTTCAGGACCCATAGATTCAGTCATGGGTGCGTTATTAGCCTCAGTAGTTGTAACCAAATCAATGGATACAGTACAAAAACTGGGGGAGTATGCACAAGCAGTCATAGACGGAACACAACCCATTGATTCTCTATATTTGATTGGTCAGCTATCAGATGTAGAAGCATGCTATTGGCTAGCGATTTCTACTTTGACATTAGCTGGAATCCTTTTCAATTATTACAGTGACATGGGATTCTGGACAACCTTGGGTTACAGTCTAATAAGCATTGGTCAATTTTCAATATTAGTCACACTAGTTTGGCTTTGGCGAGGATGGATTGATCCAGTTACTGCTGCAGCAAAGATTGTTGGATTCATCTTCGGAACTATGGTTGGAGCTATGGCTGCTATCCTGGCAGGAAACATCTTTGCATATGCAATATTTGCATCTTGTGTTCTTGCAACTGTTGCAATGTATACCGCATCAGGAGGAGCATTAGCAGCCGCTAAAATCCTTCTTGCAATCACAGCAGGCCTAGCTTTTCTGATTGGGCTTGGTTTAGACTACACTGACGCAAACACATGGGTTGGGTAACATTTGTGATTAGTGGGTCAGGACAGTTCTCAATTATGAGCACTCCTGACCCTTTCTTTCACACATGTTTAAAATAACTGATATAAGACAAATTATTCAGAGAAAAATACGGATGTGGTCAATCAGATGCCTATTAAGCATGCAGTAGATCTATTTCGTTCAAACAAGGAAGCACGGGGAGGACTTGGTTTCGCAGTGCTTTTAGTTGTCATAATGATGGGATGGATGGCAATCGCATATGGACGGCTTAATCTGTACCTCATTCTGGTATCATTTCCCATGTTCAATGCAATCATTATATTCCTGATCTTAATAATACTAATTCGCGCTGAGAATATGAATCTACAAAAGCTGAACACTATACCCGGAGGAATTCGTAAAACACTCATAGGACATGCAATAGTTGCGATTACCATTGGTCTGATACTGAATACATTATTTGAAATAATGACATTTTTACTAAGAGACTTTCTTGTTGAAACAATTGCTCAGACCCTTCCTGCAATTGATTATACACCAAACATACTTACTCTCTTCCTCTTCATTGCATGTAATTTATCCTTTTACGTCTGTTTTACAGGATTTGCTATATGGGTCTTCTCACAATCCAAGATAGCTATTACCTCACGTAGCGAAGAACTAGCCAAACTTGAGGGATTTGTGTCTCCAAGGTTTTTCCTAGTAATTATTCTCATAGTGATAGGGTCAGTTCTCCTTGGTCTTATTATACAGACAGTAATTACATCTACTCAAGGGGATAGCTTATTAGATCCCGCAGTGGTAGCGATGGTATCTCTCGCATTCAATGTCATCCTATCAATTATAATGTGGAATGATTCGTGGAAATCAATTGGTTAATTGATCGTTTTCTGATTTAGCGATGGTGATAAACAATGATTGCAATGAATAATGTCAGTATTTTTTCCGAAGGAGTGCAAATCAACAATGTATGTCTTTCAATGGGAAGAGGGGATATGACACTACTTGTGGGATCTGATGGCTTAGTGTTACAAGGGATTCTAAATGCCATCTGTGGCTTAATTATTCCAGTGGAGGGGAATATTGAGGTTGATGGAATTCCTGCACATCTTGATGCTGCAAAGCAAAGGGTGATGTTCTTACTTCAACAACCAGTGATGAATCAAAGTCTGACACCGCGTCAGAACCTGACTTATTATCTGAAACTTCGAGGAATTGAGAACTCAGTAATAAAAGACCTATACAGACATGCGAAGAGATTACTCATACATGAGTTTTTGGATACTAAATCTTCAGAGCTAGGAAGTGAAACTATCAGGGAGTTTGAGATACTTGAAGCTCTCCTTGTACAACCGAGATATTTCGTTCTTTCAGACTTTACTGCATCCGTTTCTACATCATATTTCAGAAAAATCATTAACGAGCTCAATCTTCTACTCAATAAAGGATCGTGCGTTGTATCTTATACACCCAGCTATAAGTTTGCACATGCTCTTACTAAACATATCCCAATCAAACTTGTTTTGCTACATGAAAACAAGATTATTGTAGAAGGACATATAGAAGACGTCGAAAAATATCTTTCCAAAGAAAACATTCAACCCCCCGAACCAATTTTTGGAGAAACTAAATTCATTGAGATTGAAAGAGCTCTCAAGGCACTACCAGAAAGATAAAGATGTTACCGTATCATTCAACTGAGGTCCGTTCTCTCTCTTCATTCTTCTTTTATTTCATCAGACTTTATTTTTGACCAGTCAAAGCACAAGACTGGTAATAATGCAATTGCCAGCAAGAGAACAAAATCACTGAATGATAAAACACTGATAAGGAAGTAATAGAAGATAGAAATAAACATGACGAAAATGAAAACTAGTTGTGTTATAGAAATTATGCGATTACTCAATCGCTCACGAATAGAAAGTATGCAACCAAGCAGAATCATAAAGAATAGAACACCAACAACTACAATTACGGCAGTAATGAGTTCAGCTTGAAGGACTTGAATGAATATACAACCTCCTTCGATTTTGTGAGTTCAACCATTAATCAATTTCGATAGTCAGAAAGATTATGGTGCTAAGCGTTAGTAGCATTGTGCTAACAATGCGGACTTCTTCGTTCTCCCTTTACAACATCTACTAAAGACATATCTCTCTTTACAGATGGTCAGACCTTTAATTCTTGAAATTGAGAGATATGTTCATTGTCGCAGTCATTTGGTAAGATTCTCTGGTTATTGATTTACAGGTTCTGCTGTTGAAAGCTGAAATCATTAGCTCTCAATTTTTATTTTGTCAACAACATCAACAACACCAAGGGTATTCTCAGAGGAAATTTTGATTCGCGAGTATGTAAACCAATTGGGAACAGTGCCTTCAATTGTCACTTCGCCATCAGAAACGTTCACATCGACATCCTCCTGTGATACACCAGGTCTACGGTCTATGGTCTTCTTAAGTTCGCGAGTGATCTCCTTATCTGTATACTCTCGTGATGGTACGATGTCAATCTCATCAATCACGTCAACTACTCCCTTCGTGTTTGCTGCAATGACCTTAATTTCTCGTTTCTTCCAAAAGGCATCTACAGAACCATTTAGTGTAACATGTCCTTTTGAAACATCGATATCCATAGTATCATGTTCTATGTAGGGACTCAAGAGAAGCGTGTATTCAATCCTTGACTTGATTTCTTTGTCCGAAGAATCTTTGTTTTCTGTTAGTGATTCAATCTCCATGTCAGTGGCTTCTTGATTTGGTTTTTCTACTTCATTCATTTTCTCACAATCGCGTCAACAAGGAAGAATTCGAAAGCGGGTTTTTAAAACCTGATATATGTAAGGTTAGATTAACCAAAATACAACGAAAAATATACGGGCTGTTTTTCATTAAGACCTTGCAGTTCTTCTTGAATATGGCATAAATGCGACTTGTGCCGTACGCCAAGAGGGTTGTTAACAGCCGCCAAAAACCTGGACAATCCTAGACATGTTTCAGGACGAGGTGATATGCTCAGACAATATACCAGAGTACGGAGGTCATCCTGACACGTACTATGACCTCACAGAGCCATTCCCAGTACCGTCATTTGGAGGACAATGCTCTGGTGTCCAGAATTATCTAGCTTACAATGAACGGTGATACATATGATGCGAGAGTGCTTGAGCGACGATTCTTGGAAAAATTTGAGGAAACTTATTCTGATTCCCTAAAGCGTTTTGAAAATGGTGTCGTGGAGCCACTTGATGCCACGGTCATGTTTCAGTCAATTGTGATGCAGAGAGAACCGGGAGATTGAGATAAATCCGTGGCTTCCTGTACTATATAGCACAATTTTCTCAAATAACATCCTCACACAAGAGATTTTAGAGAGTGTATACGGTCTTAGGACTATGCCAAAAGTAACAGTTGTCGATTTCATGGGCGAGGTGCAAAAGGAGTTCGAAGTTGTAAGCGGGACAAAACTCCTTAAAGCTCTCATCGATAATGGGGTTGACATAGTCCATTCCTGTGGAGGGCGTGTCAAGTGCACTACTTGTAGGGTCACCATTCACAAAGGAGTACCAACAAAGAAGACAAAAGCGCAACAGGACCTCTTTGAAAAATTGATAAAATCTGGTCAACCACAATTCGATCATCCAGCTGTCTTCCTTTCTTGTCAGGTGTTAGTAGAAGATGATATGACAGTGAGTGTGAGTGAAGAATTCAACTCCGTGATCCATGATAGTCGTGGGAAAGACACTGAGGAAAAGATCACACCCGACCCCGTTTGGGTTGACCATGATGTTCCAGACTGGTGGGGAATAAAGTAAACTAAGAGAGGTCTGAGCTCCCTTTGTTCAATTTCCTATCTCTAGAGAGTAGAACCCAAAATTTCTTCCCTATAATTCTCGAAATGACTCATCTCATCCCACCATACAATTGAGCTGGATTGATGATTCATTTCAAGGTTTTGTTTCTTACACTTCCGTGGTAGGAGATTCTTCTGTTGCATAGCTGGTCATGAAAAAGAATGATTTGAGTTAGCCAATTCAGATTTGAATTGTTGAGGTTTCCTAATGGAGTAGGGATGTAGAGAGGGGGCTTTTTTCTTTTCAATCAGTCAGATATATCAGAAGGAATAAAACCACACTCAGATGAATCGGGAGTCATACAATTTACCTATTCTCCTTGGTTGATACTATGATAAGAAAGAAAGGCTTTGATACGGTCAAATACCTCACTGCCCAGATCAAACGAATTATGGAACGAGTGAATCAGTTCGACAAGCTCTATTTGGAATTTGGAGGAAAGCTTCGATATGACCATCATGCAACACGAGTTCTCCCCGGTTTTGCACTGGACACTAAAGTACAGATGCTAAAGCGGCTAGGAAAGGATGTCGAAATAATCCATTGTATCAGTGCTAAGGACATCGAACGACGCAAGATACGCAGAGATTTTGGTCTGACATACGACGACCAGATTCTCAAAGACATTAGTGATTTGAACCAGCTAGGACTAGATGTATCAGCCGTAGTGATCAGTCGTTACAGTGGAGAACCTACATCTGACAAGTTCAGACAACGCCTTGAAAACAGAGGCATCAGGGTCTTCACCACTCATGAGATTGCTGACTATCTGACAGACCCAGAGAAGGTGGTCAGCGATGAGGGCTATGGAAAATTCGACTATGTTGACACTGAGAGGAAAATCGTCATTATCACAGCCCCAGGCCCTGGGAGTGGCAAGATGAGCTTTGCCATGAGTCAAATCTATCATGATAGAAAGGCTGGCATAATGAGTAATTTTGCCAAGTTCGAAACATTTCCAGTATGGGACCTGCCTGTTGACCATCCCGTAAACATTGCTTACGAAGCAGCAACGGCAGATATTGGTGATTACAATTGTATTGACATTCATCACAAAGAAGCCTATGGAATAGAGGTCACTAACTATAACCGAGATGTGGAGAATTTCTCTATTATCAAGAAAATCATCGAGAAAATTACACCGCCTGGAGACCCCTTAGCAGACTTTAGGAGCCCAACAGACATGGGAGTCAACATGGCTAGCGTGGGTATAATCGATGACAGTATTGTACGACAAGCAAGCAAGGACGAGATAGTGCGAAGATATTACCAATATCATAGAGACTTTGTTGAAGGTAACGTCACCCATAACACACTGGACCGCATAGACAAAATTATGCAACGAGTAGGTGTAAGACCAGAAGATCGTACCGTCGCAATTCATGCTAAAGAATCTCTAGAGAAGAGCATGAACGGTTCCAAGCTTCTACCAAAGGAGATGCATACTGGAGCAGCTATCGAGGTCTATCCAGATGAGAGTAGACCGGTAATCTTGACTGGAAGTCGCTCAAGAATTCTCAACTCAGAATCTGCTGCATTCCTCAATGCAGTCAAGCATCTTGCAGGTATTCCAGGAGAGATTGATGTTCTCTCACCCATCATCATTGAGAGTATTATGAAACTAAAAAAACAGATGGGCATACTGGATACTAGCCTTGATGTAAAAGAGGTTCTTGATGCACTTGCAGTCAGTGCAGTCTTCAATCCCAATGCCGCCGAATGTATCAATGTATTGACTAATCTCCAAGGTTGCGAAATGCACAGCACTCATCTGATGAGTCGTGGATGTGAGAGAGCGTTGAAAGAATTGGGACTAAACCTCACAACAGATGCTAGAATTCCATTGGTCAATAATTGGTAAATACTTGGAATATGCAATTATTTATAGCTAGAATGAATTCGAAAGGGAGATGAGGATGACATCAAATCTTGAAGGTTCAAATCGGACCTTCATCGTTTGCTAGAGCAATAAACAAACCGTAGGCGTCATCTCGTTCTTTGATGATTTATTGGATGTAGGAAGTTAGTTCATTGATACTTTGTTGATGATTGCTTTTCAATTGAGGCAATTCAACACAGCAGAAAGCGAAATTGCTGTCTTATCAGTAATTCACATATCAGCATTCGCTATGGGAGTTACTAGTTGGCTTGAGCAGTTTCTAATTTGTATACTATCTTATCATCCATCTTTTCAATGCCTGTTTTGCATGCTTTCCGGTAATTCGTGTATATGCGTCATTGGGTGACAATAGCATGACTTCTTGCACATCACTACCAGCTCTTAATTCATCAATATCCGCTTGTCCATAGAGTACAATGAATATGTAATGCACATCATCAATTTGGAACGGGTATGAGTCTATCACGCCTTTAAAAATAAAATCTAAGTTGGTTTCTTCTTTGACTTCTCTCACAATTGCCTGACTGATACTCTCATAGGGTTCAATGAAACCACCGGGAATCCCAATAAAGGAAGGGTCTCTCTTCTGACGTACAACTACAACCTTATTCTCGACTTCTACAATCGCCCCAACAACGGGAATTGGATTGATATGTACCTTATGACCGCATTCAATACAGTACCATGCAGTATGTGATTTGTTATTGGTCGATAGGGATTTGGAACCTCAATTTGGGCAGAAATGTATCTTCTGCATCCTCAGTTCCAATTCACCTCAAACTACAATGAGGTATGTTCTTGTAATTAATAGTTATCTCCAAAGGTCGTAATAGCATATGATAGGACTCCAAGACAGCCTCGATTTTCTTTTCAGAGTTCTCGGAAGATTTCAATTCACAATTAGATGGTTCCATTCTTACTTCGTTTTAACAAGCTTACAACAATGACGATCAGGCTCAAAGCGCCAAAAACTAACAGGAGTTCTTCATATTCAATATTGGTTCCAGGTATAGTACTTGATGTAGTGGGAGATGTTGCTGTGGTAATAGTAGAAGATGTCGTTGAAGTAGAACCATATATCCCAATAGTTGGATCATACGCAAGACTAGCATTTCCAAAATTACTGAATGCCAGATAGATTGCAGTGGCCCCCTCATCTTGTGATTGCTGAAATGTCCCTGCTACAGGGATAGACGAATCATTAGCGATTGCAGATTTTGCATATTCCAAGTACCCTGCACCAAACTCAAAGCGATTGTCATCACTAGTAAAATTCGGAGGAGCAGTATTGCCAACGTCCTGACCTACAAGACTCTCCGTTACAATGAAGTGGAAAACTAAGATGGAATCATCAGCTGTCCATTCCCAATTGGATAAGTAGACATCAAATTTGATTTGGGAGGGATTACTGATATTCAGATGGACACTGATACGTAGATTGACTTCATTATGATTCGAATCCGATATTGGCGCAGGAGTTGATGTAGTGGGAGGACCTGTTATTGTGGTAGGAGATGTGAAGTTAACAGAGGCGGTATAGTTGAATGTAACAAACTCCACAACGGAATTTCTTTCTATCGTTTCAAAACCACTGAATGTCCAACCTTCTGAAGGTAGGAATGAAGGTGCTCCTGCAGGAGTATCTGTTCCCAAGTCATATGCACCATTCTCATTGACATCATTGATCTCAAACATCTTCAGGAACATGATATTGTATGCAAGACCTTGTGATGATGTGTTCCACCATTGAAAACGTGGAGCTTGATTATATGTAGTGACTCTGACGTCTATGTCGTTAGTGGTCAAACTGACAAAACCAGAAGAATAGCCATAATCAATTCCGTTATTTTGGGCATTTGTCAAAGGCACTGATAGCAGGACAATCAACAACATCACTGATAATAAGGACATTTTTTTCAGCAGACGCATCTGACCACCATACAATAATTACTAGATTCTTCTTTTATTTTAATTTCCTATGCCTTCAATAGATGGACATCATGATAAATATTGATTAACTACAAAATGTCAAAAAAATAGAAGGGCCAGATTACTCAATCCAGCCCCGCGCATGTTATACTAATCAATCAAGACTATTTTCTCAGTTTCACAACTGCAATAACTAGTACTATTACGAAAATACCACCAGCTAAGAGAATGAACTGATTGTCAAACAGATCTGACAGGTCGCCTGTACCACCATCACCAGAGGTTCCATCATCACCAGAAGTTGATGATATTCCAATGGTCGGATCATACTCCAGTGTTTCATTGCCAAAGTATTCAAATGCGAGATAGACAGACTGTCCGGCTTCATCACCAGTACCTTCGCCATAGGCACCTGCAACAGGAACATTAGCGTTTCCTGCTTTGGCTTCTTCTGCAAACTCTAGATATCCTTCTCCGAATTGGAAACGGTTCTCATCCTGAGCAAATTCTGGAGGGACATTATTACCTTGATCCTCTCCATGATTACTCTCGGTCACAGTGAACTGAAAGACAAGGATTGAGTCTTCGTATGTCCAAACCCATCCATCTAGAATGAGGTCAAACTTCATCTCATTAGGGTTCGCAGTGTCTATATGTACTCGAATCTGAATCGTGACGTCAAAGGATTCAGGTATTTGTGCAGGAGTCCCAGGTATTTCAGGGATTGGCGGAGTAAAGGTTTCTGTGGTTGTGAAGTTGAAATGAACCTCAGTCACAACAGAATCTTCCTCTACAGCATCAAATCCGCTGAAATCCCAGTTACCTGCGGGTAGGAGATAAGGAACTCCAACGAGTTTATCTACTTCAGGATCAAAGACTCCGTCATTATCAGTATCGTTAGCCTCAAAGAGTTTGAGGAACATTACATGATAATCAGTTTCATTAGAAGTCACATTCCACCAATGGAAATGCGGCACTTGATTATAGGCAGTAACCTTGACACCAATATCATCTGTTGTCAAACTTGCCATGCCTGTACTGTACTGATATGCAATGCCACCATTTTGGGCTGCTGCAGCTGGCATTGTAGCCAGAAGCATTACCATAGTGACAACCGACATCAGTTTTAGTATGTTAGTTTTCATTGTATCACAGTAAAAGTATTTGTTTTGAATAGTATATAATATTTGTATTCGAGGGGTGTTGAATCATCAGTTCGATTCCAGTCGAGGTCACTTCGAAAGGTGCCAAATGAATCTTTTTACATATAGTTGACAAATCGTATTGCGCATTAGGTAACAAGAGCTAAAATTAACAGATTTAGATTCGTTACCAGAAGAGTCACAATGGCAGCTTGAAGAGGTCTAACAACTTTGGCACGTGCTAACGAGTGAGTTAGAATATATGTACTCCAAGCAATTGCACAAATTAAAACTAAGGTCAGTGGTAGTCCAGTTATAACAATTATTTCATTTATGAATACTAGTGCTAGTTCGAGGAGGATAAAAGGAAGAAATGAAATTGGAATTGACATGAGCAGTCCAGGATTAAATTTGCGTCTGCCTAGTATGAGTAATGACAGTAATTCCAATAGCACATATGTCGATAGCCATGCAAATAATGCAGCTAGAATTGTGATGCCAATATCGAATGTGCCTTCAATAAAGAATAGCAATATGGGAAGTAAACTGACTCTGAATGATAAATATCCGTAAATTCCAACGAACAATAAAATATCTATTGCAAACCTCCATGGGTCAGATTGAATTCTTCTGACAATCGGATAGATACAAAGAGCTCTTACAATGGCAGAAGTTGAAGAGGGGTCTTCGTCCTTCATAATCCAAGCTATACCATCTTCGCCTCTCTGGATTATTTCAAAAGCTGTGCGGCCTGCAGTAGTCAGTATGTAATGTTTGTTATCAATCTGTTTTACTAGCGGTTCATTAGATTTTGAAAGCACATCAATATGAAAATAGAGTGTCCCAGGCTCCAATTTCAGAGTGGTCATGTCAGTATATGTTATTGATCCATAATCTCCTATCATATTGATGATTTTTCTTCTTACGGGGTGTGATATCGCATTGAACAACTCGTTTAACTTCTTATCCTTGTTCAGTTAGTTCAACCCCTTCTGTTGGCTCCAGATTTGATTGTATCTTGGAATCGATAACTATCTTCTTAAATTAAGTTGGTTTTTATTGAAAGAACTTCCACACCCCGTACAAATGGTTTCTTATTGTGAGATTCCTTTGTACATTTCGACCTTTTCTCTTCTTAGAGTCTTTTCTATTATTCAATTCCGCTTAGTGATATTAGACTGCTGAATGCACATCTCTATAAGGGTCCATAACTGATGAGTAGGTGCAGGATATAGAAGCAAGATGCGTTTTTTTAGAACGAGTTCCTGATTGGAAACCACATTCATACTCCCCCAGACAATTTCGCCTTTTTTTCGCAGCCTGCAATCAATTATGCTTAGGCATAACTGAGTGATACACATGAGTTACGAAAGAGAGCCCATTGAGGCAACAGTGGCTGAACTTAGGCCACAAATGAAAAACCTATCCATTACTTTCAAGGTCATGGAACTAGGAGAAGAACGTGAAGTCACATCAAGACGAGATGATTCTACACACCGTATTGCAGAAGCAATAGTCGGTGATACAACTGGTACAGTAGCAGTCCCATTATGGGATGGCAAGATTGACCAAGTAGAGATTGGAGAAACCTATCAACTTGAGAATGGATACACAGGTCTGTTCAAAGGTAACCTAAGACTCAATATCGGAAGATATGGAGAACT
The DNA here is from genome assembly GCA_964610875.1 of uncultured archaeon. GTDB lineage: Archaea > Asgardarchaeota > Thorarchaeia > Thorarchaeales > Thorarchaeaceae > CAZSWP01. The sequence goes on along the minus strand of CAZSWP010000039.1, from coordinate 19,381 downwards.
CAAGGATACAGATAGTGATATTGAAGAAGTCGATACTGAAAACGACATGTCTGCTGAAACACATGAGAGACCTCGTCGTCGTAGTTATGGCGGCGGTGGTAGAGATCGACGTGGCAGCAGGAGCTATGGCGGCAGAAGTCGTAGTGGCGGCAGACGTTATTAGTTCGATTTGCGCCTTCAATCCAAAGTAATATGACATCTCACATAGGGATGTCAAATCTCATTTTTTTCAATCAATCAAATTGTAAGATACTGATCAATCATTCTTGTGACATTTATCCGTGTCATGGTTTCTGATATTTATTCATCCCACTCTTCTTTCCTTTATTGCAGATACAATGTGACCAAACTTTGTGTGTATGTATTCGGATGTTTCCACGAAATACAGAAACATACGGTTCTGAACTTGCTTTATGAAATACTAATCCGTTATCGTCATAGATGCAAATCTGGAAGAGATCATCCTTCTTTGAATCCACTATATCAATTCTAAATAGAAACTCACGTCCAAGACACTCGAACTCTTCCGTTTCTATATTAACCCGTCCCATTGCACCAATACCCTCAAAGTAAGCATGATTCTCATCGATTGCTAGTCCAATCCAACTATCACTCTTGATACCATACCACCAGTCACCTTCTCGATACAGATATAGTGCATTCCCGATGAGATGACCTTTCTTGTGATACTTGACCACGAAAGCAAAGATGCCTTTGCCACCACTTGAATCCCAGACCCATCCACCACCAGTTACAAAGTCACGGGTTGGATCTACTATAATGATATCTTGACTAGTTGCAACACTCTTGTAGTAGATATTAGTAGATGCATTCAGACTGGTCACAACATAGTATTCACCTGCAGGTAATGTTGCAACCTCTAGCGCCACAACTCCAATCCCAGGAATATCTGTTAACTCAACTGCGTATGGGCCTAGTACTTGTATCGCTTCACTTGGTTGAGTACCCACAAGGCAAATTGTGAAGGTGACATTGATTCTCGTCAAGTCACCCAAATATCCGTCCGGATCATCGAAAACAGTGGCTCTCAAGAGGAATGATTCAAGCTCTGCAGAAATAACAGTATAGCCAGTATACTGTAGCATGGCATCCTCCTTCCATACCGTGAAGTCAGAAGAATTTGAAGATGCGGTATGAGTAGAGTCACCGGTGAATACTACCGACAAGATATATGCACCCTCAGGGGAGTTCATGATCATTGTTGCATTTGCAACACCATTGGAATCTGTAATTGAAGAAACTGTTTTACCAGCAAGAGTGAAGGTTATCATATTTCCTTCAAGTGGCAGTTGTGTTGCAAAATCTATGAGGACAGCCTCAAGAAAAACGGGATCGGAATAGACACCACTGGTTTGACCAGTATAGCTCAACGAAGATGCATTCACTATTACAGATAGTGACTTCATGACTTCTTCGTTCCCAGCAATGTCGAAAGATCTGTAGTAGAGAATATGACTGTCAATCTCTGGCAGGTAGAAAGTGTTCTGATATAGCACCCAGTCACCAGAATCAATTCGATATTCAATTCTGTCCAACCCCGAACCAGAGGGATTATCTGTAGCAACCAGAGAGAATTGAGAAGTTGAAGACACATAGACAGGGTCGCCTCCAATAGGTTCAGGACAGATTGTTAGATAGGTTTCAGGAGCCGTTTTGTCTATTTTAATATCAATGCTTTTTGTAGATTCTACATTGCCGAATGAGTCTGTAGAATTGAAGTATACAGTTGTTATCCCTTCTTCTGAGATCAGTATTTTTCCAGTATAAGCAATCCATGTGTTCCCATCAAAGCTATAGACTGTCGTCACAGAGTCTGAAAAGTCATCAATCGCAGTCAAACTCACATTGACATCTGAAACGTACCAGTCCTCAAGTCCGAGTGAACCCTCAAGACTAACAGTCGTTTCCGGAGGTGTCACGTCCACTTCAATTGTGACAGACTTTATTCCTTCAATATTTCCAGCATTGTCTGTAGCATAGAAGAATACTGTGGCAATAGGACCTGTTTCCAAGACAAATGGTTCAGTATATGTAAGCCAATTTGTACCATCAAAACTATAGTTGATATAATTCACTCCAGACAGAGTATCGGTTGCATCGAGAGTGACAACCATTCCAACTCCACTTACTATTGAGGAAGTTAGAGAAGTTTCAGGTGGTGTCTTATCAATACACAGCCATTGAGTATGCATATCTTCTTGATTGCCTGCAAAGTCATAAGCACGATAATAAAATATGAACTCACCTTCTCCCTCAAGAGTGACTTTTCCTGTGTAAATATACCATGTTTCAGAGTCAAAAGAATACTCGATATTAGCTGTTTCTGAGTGCTGGTCGAAACTGGAGAGGGTCACACTCACATCTGATCGATAACAAAAATCAGTGCCAACATCACCTTCGAGAGTGACAGTTGTGGATGGTGCAACACTGTCAAGCGCTATTGTAAAAACATGAGATGATTCAACATTACCAGCAATATCGATTGCATAATAGAAGACTGTATTATAACCCTCAGCGGAGAGGGGGAACGGCTCCGAGTATTCAAGCCATGTTTCATCATCAAGACTGTAGTATATTGCGTCGACACCACTACAAGAGTCACTAGCAGTCAGAGTCACAGTGACACTTGATGAATACCAGCCATTCTGATCAGGAGGTCGATCCAAGGTGTACGAACTAGTTGGTGCTTCTGTATCCAGTACATCGATGTAGACAGTGGCAATATTTCCCTCTAATTCTGTAGCTGACTCATAAACACGGTATGTGAAATTATCAGTACCACAGAATCCTGTGTCAGGCGCATAGACAAAGCCACCATCACGAGATATCTCCACTGAACCGTTTGATGGCCATTTCACAACGTAAAACCTGAGAGCATCGTTTTCGGCATCGTAGTCATTTGACAAGACTCCAGGAGCTTCGACATTCAATATTGAGCCCTTGCCAACTTCATAATTATCATCAACAGCAACTGGAGGATCATTTACGGCTATAACCTCTATTGTAACGGTAGCTTCATCACTCACAACCACAGACTCGAGAGTCAAGTAATAGGTAAAAGAGTCGATACCATACCAATCTGAATCGGGGTAATACGTGAAAGCTCCGTCAGCTTGAAGCTCTACTGTACCATGGGTTGGTTCTGATCCCAGAGAAGCAGTACTGTCCATACTAGCATCATTTTCTAGGACGCCAGGAGCATCCACAATAAGAACCATGTCTTCATTGGTACTATATTCATCATCGGCTGCGAAATAACTGGGAGTGTATGATATGGTAAATGATACTCTATTACTGTCACAGTCATTTGATGATGTCTGTTCATATGAGAATGTAGAGTTTGAATTGATGGCGGTAGGAAACGCATAGAATAACAAGCAAACCAGAAAAACAGTAATCCCTAAAGTCAAAAGGGAAAATTGAGTACTACTCTTTTTTATCATAGCCAACACTCCTTCAGCGGGACAGATGTTATCAAAGAACGGTGGCTATGGCAACATCCTTGTAGATGTTCTAAGATGTCCTTTCTCTCTCGCTTAGACATGAATAGTACAAGCTTAACCCTATATAAGTTTCTGATTAACTAATTATATTAGAAAAATATCGCATTCATGCGCGATTATTGTCTTTCAGGATTATTATTTGCGTAGTGGTGTGATGGCGATTATGGTCTACCGTTTTCCCATTTCTTTCAATTTCTTAATACCTTTCATCCATGAAATTCCTAATCCACGAGTTTCATCAGGACGTTTGAAAATGATATGAAGTGAAATTGCGATAAGAAAAAGAAAAATGATGCTATACATATATGAGATATCAGCTCCAAGTATCCCAAGAATAATGTATGAGATGAAATATATATATATTAATCCAGCAAAATTCAGAATTGCGATGTTTTTCTTCGATTCGATATAATTACCATATAACCTCAGAAGGAATGGTAGTTCATTTGAATCTAAGGGGATTTCGCCCTTTTCGAATTTAATTCTAAATGCGTATGTTCTTTTTTCTGCAATCTGTAAAACATAAAATGGTGCTAGAACAAGCAGCAATGTGATTACAAGAAATGCTAAAGTATAGACAAATATTATCTGCAATTATTTCACCTTCACTTGTCATGGTTATGTTTATAGAAACTCCTACTTACATTCATCGTTGGATTTTCAAATACATGACAGGGTTTGTCATAATTCAATAAAATACTCATAGCCGTTTCTTCCTTCTTTTTTTCTCTAGTATTCTTTGTTCTCGTTTTTTTCGGTCAGAATAGTAGATGTAGCCAATTGGTAGAAGAATTATACCGATTATTGTGAGTGTGGGAGCAAAATTGGAAATGACACTAAGAATATCTATGCGAGGTAATGGATTCCATGGCACATTTGGTATAGTACTTGTTCCAATATTTTCTTCGATAAAATCATAGTAACCCTCTGGAATAGTATGTTGGGGATATTCAAGAACAGTAAACTCATCATCTAAAACATCCATTTCATCGAGAAAATAAAGAATATGAAGAGCAGCCCTAGTCCATTCTAATCTCTCATCAATGGAGTCAGCACCAGGATAAGGCAAAAACGCACCGTGAGAAACAGATTGACAAGAGAGAACCCATTCTATTACTGCCGCCTTATTCAATGCATCTAATGCATCTAACAAATATAATGACCATACAATTCTTTCAGTATCTACCAGTGTCCCATCTGGAAAAAATCCTGATTCATTATTGAAATTTGAAAATACAAATGATACAGTATCATCAATATCGATTTGTTCAAGTTTGTCCAAGTAAATCAGAGAAAGAAGACCAAGCGGAGTTGCGGAAATATCAACGTCACTATCTGGAGTATAAGAAAATCCTCCATCAGAATAACAGGAGAGTATAAAATTCAAAGATGATTCTACATCAATTTGATTAATGGACTCTAGATATCTCATTGTATAAAGTCCACATTGTGTGGATATCAAATCCTCCTCAGTTTCATCCCAAATACCTAATGTGAAACCACCCGATGAGCCTTGACAATCTCTGACAAACCCCTTAATCGCTGTGATGTCAAGTTCATCATCAATATATAATTCAGAAAATAATTCTACAGCCACTCTACTTGTAATTACTGAACATGGTGTAACTACGGAGGCATTTATTGGACCGTATATATCATGAACAATTTCATCGTTAGTCAGACCAAGCAAGAAACTTGTAGAGTTACTCCAATCAAACACATCTTCATGGTCAAGATATGAAAAAATCTGAAAAGGGTAATAAACGTCGAATATTGAATGACATGACTCAATTCTAATGTCTGTGGGCCAATCTTTCAGATAGCCATAGAATGCCCCTTCTTCAGGTATATACAAAGCGTCTAAATAATCTAGCAAAGCTTGTTTTCTTGTAATAGTATGCAGAGATTGACTGAATTCGGTACTAATATCAAGCATTGTGGATAGAGATGATACTTCAAAGGATGTATTGATACTTGTGATTGATAATAGAATTATTAGCGAGAGAACAATAATCCTTTTTTGTATCATGACTTTCGACCTCAAGAAAAAAGAGGGGGATTAGTTCCCCCTTAATCTATTGTGACAACGTAGTTTTTCCCGCCACCCGAATATACAGGCGTCAAACTTGGAACATACTCGCCATCATCTACTTTTCTAAAAGCATCATATGCATCTTCCCAAGCTTGTATCCATTCACCAAACGCTGCTTCACTCATGGCATTACCAAGAATGTCTCCTAATAATTCACCAAACACAGCGCCAGCAATGCCTCCAAGAGGACCGAATATCCAACCGCCAATCAAACCACCAAGTACACTTGCTCCTACACCAAAACTATCTTCAAGATCATCGATAGCTTTGGTCAGCAAATATCTGGCTCTGCTAAACGACGATTCGCCGCTACGCCCACCATAACTCCCTGTAACTCGCAATCCTGCAATGTGTTCCCACCAGAAATTCATTGCTAAAAATACAGCAGCACTGAGTTCGACTTCTCCAGAGTATCCCAGCACCAATCGTACAGATGTCTTTTGTTTGATTGCGTTTGCCAATACTGTGCTTACATCACCATCTCCACGACCTAATGAATAACATGTGGAAAGGAATACCACATAGCAGTTGCTGTTTATTGCGGTCCAGTAGTTGACATTAGTGACTGTCAACTCATTTCCGTACATATCAATTATAGGTCCATAACTACTCCATTCGCCATGACTACTGATATGTACTCTATCAGTAGTACTAAGATAGGATTTCAATTTTGATATTGTAGCTAAACTACCAACGGCACTTTTTATTTCAATTGGCATATTTAGAGAGCTACTATGATCACCATAGAAATCGTTGTAGGTATCAAATGCGTCCTTGGCACCAAGATAAACATCGTAGTAATCTGCACTTGAACTTCTACTCATTAGTCCAACTTTTGCTAAAGTCATTATGTTGGCGTGTTCTATTTCATCATTGTTATTTTGCATCAATGCCATTGCAGGCTGTGCAATTGTAAATAATATCAATGGAAGAACTATGTAGAGAACCAATATTTTCATTTTAGACTGTTTATACATTCCCCAATCACAATCCACTAGACAAAACTACATTTTGTCTGATTTTCCATTTTTAGATGCATAAATAAATTTTATGCCCGGAAATTTCATCTTGTCCCTAAAACAATTCTTTCTGACTCTGAAGACAGGTTCGCAATCAGATATGGGGGTCTTTGAAGTGAATGACGATAATTCAGAATACACCGTCAAGATGAATATAGATGTATTCAGAAAACTATTGATGAAGACAGTGATTCTAGTTATTTTCATTTTACTTCCCATTCTGATTTTGTTGTTTGGACAATACACTTTGGAAGCGTGTATTGGAGTTGTAGACCCAGGCAATCCCTCATGGATTGCAGTTGCAGTGATCGTATTGATTTGGTATATCATTGTGTTTGTTTTTGCGGTACCTCATGCAGGTAGGTATATTGACAATAAACACCTTAGATGAGATTAGGCAGCTAAACAACACCCAATTCTTTTTTGTGCACTATGAGACTAGGATTTTTAATTCGAATCATTGTTAGTATAACAACAATGGAGATCAGAAATTCAGCCTTTCAGAGCAAGTTGATGACACACTTCATTATACTAGTACTTTTTCTCAACCAAGGATGCTTTTTCTCTAACATGATTTCAATGGAAGATTCAGGTTTACTAGTAGAAACACGTGCAGTATGGCTTAATGACTACGCTTTCAATAGCATTGCTGCAAGAAATGCCACAATATCTAAGATGCAAGCAGCCAATCTGAACACAGTCTTCCTTATTGCCCCACCAATTGAAGATAACAAAGGTTGGTCCGGCAAAGATGACTTCGCAATAACACTTGATGCACTGAATAAAGTTGGAGTGAGTGTGCATGTTTGGGTGGCTAATCTATACAGACGAGTAGGACACATCGCTGACTTCACTAATGATACTGAACGTTCAGAGCAGGTCGATTGGGCAATTTCTCTATTGAACACCTATCCTCAATTGGATGGAATCCATTTCGATTATCTTCGTACAGAGGAGCTAGAACCTGTCAATGAAACAAAGATGGATGCAATCAGCGAGCTCATTAGAGAAACGAAAGCTAGAATGAATTCTCAAGTACCAGATAAATTCCTTACCACCGCAGGTTGGCCGCTCTCAGGAGAAATTCGGACACCTCAAGATGAATTACCTGAATGGTACAATGAATGGTTTGAGGAATTTGAAGCCAATCCCATCAATCGGTGGGCAAAGGAAGGTTACGACTATAACGGATATCCAACATGTTTTGGTGTTCAGCAAGATCCAGTAATGTGGTTGTCCGACATGGGTTTGGATTTCCACATCTCGATGGAATATTGCTACGAAACGAGCTGGTGGAAAGGAGAAGTGGATATCTGGAACACATTTCCCAATGATGTTGTTGACCGAGTCTTCATGGGAGTGGGATGGTACTCGGGAGTATGGGAGGATGAAGATTGGACCGAACAGCAGGTAGCAGAAGAGATTGTCAAGAAGATCCAGTATGGGAGAGAGCACAGTATCACCGGATTTAGTATTTTTGAATTTGGAGAACCGAACAACAATGACGATGTACTGATTACAACTCTCTCTGGAGATGAGAATGCTCCATTTTGGAATGAGGCTATTTCAGCTTTTGATTTTTCAGAGGATTGGGATGATTCTGATTGCTCGATTTTACTAACAATAATTATAGTTGGGACAATTTCGCTGGTCATTTTAGCGTATTACCGGAAGGAGTGAAATTCTAATCGTATATTTCCTGATTACAGGTTGTAGAACTTTTACAATTTATCAAAATTGATTCGACTTGCTTTTCACGGCCCTTACTCAATGAACTCAAGCAAGACAGTACCTTCATAGCTGGAAAGCTTGCTTTTTGTCAGGTCATCACCTGATGCTGAGAGAACTCTCCAATTACCATTGACATCATGATCTTTAAGTTGCCAAGAATTGCGAAGGACTTCTTCATAAGTCGATTCTTCCTTTCCTTTGATGAAGAATTCCTTTTTCGTACCTTGAATTTTGACCACTCTTGTAATTTCACCGATATATCCTTTTAGACTGCCTCTTCTCATTTTAATAGCCTCTGCGAATTGCCGATTTTTGGCATTGATAAAAGCTAAATTATGGATACTATGTATAATCCCAATAATAATAGGATTTTTCATTTGGGCTGCTAAACAGTGTTTTCGTTTCATACTATGCAAAATAAGATGTTGTTTGGTGTTATGTAAATTGATATAAGCAAATTCCCGTAGCTGTAAGGTACAGGCATAGCAACTATGCAGACCTTTCAAACTGGTTTTATTGAAGATTGACAACCTTTTGGTACTTCCACATGAAGATTATCTTAGTTTTGAATGTCCTGAATTCGTATTAACGAGAGAATAAAAATGATTGATAATAAATCTGAGCCCATCGAGGCTACAATTGATGAGCTTAAACCCGGAATGAAAAGTGTCAAAGTTACCTTCAAGGTCATAAGCACCAGTGAAGAAAGAGAAGTGAAATCAAGAAAGGATGATGAAACATACCGTGTAGTGGATGCAGTAGTTGGCGATTCCACAGCAACTGTCATAATGCCTATTTGGAACGAAACTATCGAATCCATAAAAGAAGGCGAAACCTACATCCTTACAAATGGATACACAGGTCTCTTCAGGAATAATCTAAGACTTCAATTAGGAAAGTATGGTTCTATTGCTACTGCTGAAGAATCGATAGATGAAGTGAAGACAGAAGTTGATATGTCAGCTGAAGTTCACAATAGCAGTTCAAGAAGATTCTAGAACTTGCTTCATTGCTCTCTTGATAGCATTCAGGAGAGACTAGGAGTAATAACCAATTCCAAGTCGTCATAGTATTACTTGGGATTGTTACTCTAATGAGAATATGGAACTTTTCAAAAAGAGTAATGAATATGATCTGATGAAGAGCGATTTTGCTACTTTTATTAGACACAATGATACATTACATGAATTATGATGTTTTACAAGTCTATGTCAACTAGTGGAGTAATATCAGGACTTGGATTTCTACAGTAATAGAGTAGATCTTTACTAGAGTCACTCACATCATGTTCCACCACACGGTCGTCCAAGTCTCTAATTTTATTGGCGATGTCAACAATTTCGTGGATTGTCAGACCAAGTCTTTCAGCAACAAGTCTCAGACTGGTCTGAGAACGTTTGTTCACAATATCTCGAACTAGTTTCTCCCAATGATTTTTGAGTGAGAGTCGCAGGCTAGAGAGAGCTACAAAATCCAGTAACCATTTGTTTGCTGGATTACCAAGAGATGTCGGTGTACCTCTTCTCTCACCATCAAGTGTCGGGGCTACAATGGTTCTATGAATCATCATGTCTCTCACGAAATTACTAGTTCCGGTTCGTTTTGAATACCAATCTGGGTTACTCGCCAGATGTGTGGTTGCATCAATACTCGGATATCCTTCGTCCTTCCAGTGTGAGCCTGAGAATTCGTATTGTTGTTCCCATCGCTCCCATTTTACATAGCGTGATTCATCTAGATTTAGCATTCTTTCTTTGGCAGTTTCGACATCGGAAGAAAATGGTCCGGAGGACAGTCTTTTCAATAATACATCCACAACTCCATCAACTCCAGAGAGGAATTCATTCTCAACCTGTAGCACCATTTCTTCTGCTGACCTCAATTCATCAGGAAATCCCATTGAAGATTCTCCAATATGTTATAGGTCAATAATTACGGGGAAGCACATAAGACAGCTGTATGATGTCAAATTACACTCGTCCTCCCAGACTAGGTGGCCATAACAGAGCGCTTAGCGTAAGAGATGTGATAATGATATTTGAATGAATTGTTTTCACTTCAGTTAGTGTATTTTGAAATATATGGAGCATTCAGTGATACTTCTAACAATAATAGGTCGACAGCACCTTTTGCTCGGATGGTGAGATTGTAGTTGCCTGTAATCTTCGCTGCACCTCTCTCAGGTATATCTTTGCCGAGGACTTCAAGACTACCACTCTCAAGAGCTCCTAGATATACACCCCATCCTTCACGCATCTCAAATGTGATTTCTTCTCCATCTTCAAGATAGCTGACATAGGCATTCACATCAGATCGAATTCTAAGAGGCGCATCTTTATCGTTACTGGCTAGGAGTAGTAGTTTATTTCTGCGGTCATCCTTTGAAACCTCAACTTGAGTGTAAGAGGGAGTCAATCCCTCTTCTTCCGGGAAGAACCACATCTGGATGAATCGCATCTCCTCATCATCCCTAGAGTTAATCTCATTGTGCCACATGCCGGTTCCCACAGTGGTGTGCTGCATAGCACCCTTTGTCATGGTCTCACCTACTCCTCTCTCATCTTCATGTGTGAACTCACCTTTCATGACATAGGTAAGAACCTCATTGCGTTTATGGGGATGGATCCCCCACTCTCCACCAGGAGAGATTATGTCATCATTATAAACCCGAAGGGTCCCGAAGTGTATCCAGTCCGGGTCCCGATATCTGTCAAAAGAAAAGTGCCACAGACCTTCAAAGTGGCCTCGTTTGGTTCTTCCACCTGCATGATACAGATCATCTGGTCCACGAACAGTAATCATTGTAATCAAATAACAATGATATTAACCATAGTTAAATATATTGATATAGTCCACACAACAGGGGGGATTTTGGGATTCAGGATGTAGGAAATGCTAGTTATTTCTACTTTTTTGATACCAATGGATCACAAGTATGATAGCAATTGTTCCTATTGCGGTCCCTCCAATAATCAGTGGAACGTAGGAAATGGGAATTGAATCTTCTACTCTATCAACAATCTGTGTGAAGACACCAAAATCAAACCCCTCGAAATCATCATCATAATAATCATAGATGATTTCCTGTGTTCTAAGAGCTCCATCGTTTTTTGTGTAGACCATGATGTAGGTTACATTTGCATCCATCCGAACATTTTCCATGGAGAAATACGAAACTAGAGCTGAAAATGTAAAGCCATATCCCCAAGTGGATTCATCCTCAAAGAAGGTATAGGACCTATCAGAATCTTCTTCATAAATTTCGTTCTCTACCATAGACCAATTGCCAATAGGAAATGCAAATATAACTCCTCCAACTAATGCATCCCTAGCTGAAGACCCATTTGAGAATTCCAAACGATCTCCAGTTACAATGTACCCTTCAAACAGGACTATCGTTGCAGTCACATCAAACTGATTGTACATATACACATCATAATTAGATGAATTTGTGAATCGTCCAGTCTGAGTTACAGAATAGTGTAGAACCGTATTATCCTGAACACCCCATACAAGATTGTCGTATTGCTGTGCTTGAACGGTAGGTATTTGCAGGAAACAGATTACTAGAAATATGAATAACTTTGAGCCCCTCAATTGAAACACCTGTTTAGGTTCTTGGAACCAGCACCACTTCAGGTTCTGTCCATGATTCATACCTAGAAACACGTAAATATTTAGTTGTTCATTCACGGATTCATATTCTCTTTTATATAATGAATTCTTACCACCAAGTACAATATTGTGACAACGACTGAGAATGTGATAAGGTTCCCAATCATTCCATACGTAAATAATGTCCAAGACACAGGAACTTCTGGCATTGGACCAAGAAGGTCCGCATAGCGATTGTGTGTATAGAGAAATAGACCATATAGGATAGTAATGGTCCAACAGGTGCCTACTGCTAAATTTACAATGACGATATTGTTCTCTCTTCTCTGTGCAGCTCTTCTCTCTTTCGCAACTTCATCCCAATGCTGACCAGATTTGGTACTCACGAGATCCGCCTCCAAGTCGATTTTTCCTGATAGTTTTTAGAATTTGTGTTGGTTGTGTCATCAATATTTCGAATACAACTCGAATTCAAATACTTATATCTCGGAACAACCTGTTCCTTTTCAAATGAGAGAATCCAAAGCTAAAGAAGCAATAGTTACCACAGCGCAGCAGCTGATCGAAGAGAAGGGATACTCAAACCTCAATGTCAATGAGTTGGCATACTTAGCTGAAGTGAGTGTGGGTACTCTCTACTATCACTTCCCAAAGGGGAAGGTTGACGTTCTAGCAGAGATAATGTCGCGCAAAACAGAAGGGTTTGTGAGTAAAGGGTCACAGCTTATAGAAGACGATAAGATTTTAGATAAAGGAATGAATCTTGAGGACATACTACGTTGGCTGTTTTATAAGATTATTGAGTTACGAAGAACTGACCGTCAGTTTCTTGCAGCAATTCAAAGTGAGATGTTTGCAAATCCTAATGGCTATCTTGATCTAGTGAAAGGCTACCAAACGACCGACGGACTACAACAGGGCATGAATGTGTTATCAGAGGTAATAATCAAAGTAGCAGAAAGGGATAATGTAAGTCTTGGTGATATCCAAGATGGAACGGATCGAATCCTGAAAGTCGTAGGTCTTCTAATGACATATCAAATAATATTCCCTGGTTTCTTTGGCAAAGATAGCGATTTTGTAGATCTTGCCGTAGATTTATTCCTCGATATCATCTCAGATTGAATTCCTCTACAAAATTTCTGAGTTCCTCTGTGAATATGTCAGGATGTTCACTGTGAATGATATGTTCTGAGTCTATTCGTTTGAATAGAACGTGAGTCAACCCAATACTCATGGTTCCACTTGCACCCTCATTAGCAGAGCCGGGAGTGGGTGAAGAGAAGGTGACCCATACTGACCCACAATCCATTTCACGGCCATAACTGACATCATCACTCGAGCTTGTATATGTGTATGAATCGAGAACTGTGACACCATCAGGATTGATGTAGTTCACGGTATCTCCAGCATTATTCAAAGCTATACTTGTGTTACTCTGTGTGAATACTATGAACCCATGAGCTGGAATTATCGTGCCATCAGGAATTTTGTAAGGTGACGTCCCACCGGTGGTGATGTCATCGAGGATGTATCCTGAGATATCAACATCCACATCCAGTGGGTTGTACAGTTCAATCCATTCCTCAGCATAGAGTGTGTTTGGATCCGGCAGGAACTCGTTGATTAGGACTAAATCCCCATTTGCGATAGTGCCAATGTTGGAAGCTCCAGGTGTAGGAGTATCAAAGGTCACCCAGGTAGAGGAGCCGTCTGTTTCTCGTCCATAACTGATATCATCTGCAGAGCTACTGTAGGTATATGAATCAAGGATTGTAATTCCATCAGGCATGAGATAGTTGACCGTATCTCCGGCATTATTCAGAGCGATTCCCGTCACATTCTGATAGAAGACAACAAAACCATGAGCAGGGATGGTCGTTCCAACAGGAATGGTGAATGGTCCAGTACCACCCGAGATAATGTCATCAAGGATGTAACCAGATATGTCAACGGTTTCATCAAGGGGATTATACAACTCGATCCACTCAACAGAATACAAAGTGTTGGGATCAGGCAAGAACTCATTGATCAATACTGCATCCCCATTGGGCATGGCCCCAGCATTTGATGCACCAGGTGTTGGAGAGTCAAAGGTGATCCACACAGATGACCCATCTGTTTCTCTCCCATAACTTATGTCATCTGCAGAACTGCTGTAAGTATATGAGTCAAGAATAGTTGTCCCATCTGGCTTAATGTAGTTCACCGTATCACCTGCATTGTTCAGTGCGATGCTGGTATTACTCTGGAATAATAGGTAGAATCCATGGGCAGAGATGATTGTACTAGCAGGTATTGTGTACGGAGCTGTTCCGCCCGTTGTGATATCATCTATGATGTATCCTGATATATCTACATCAACGTCAAGGGGATTGTAGAGCTCGATCCATTCTTCTGAGTAGAGTGTGTTCGGATCAGGGAGGAACTCATTAATCAGAATTGAGTCTGCATTATTCGATGATCCCGTATTGGATTCACCCGGTGTAGGTGTATCAAAAGTGGTCCAGATTGTGGAACCATCAGTTTCGCGACCGTAGCTCACATCATCTGAGGAGGAGGTGTAAGTATAGGAGTCGAGCAATGTTACACCATCGGGTGCAAGATAATTCACTGTGTCACCAGCGTTATTCAACCCAATACTTGTGTTGGTCTGAGTAAGGACAAGAAATCCGAATGCAGGTATGTATGTACTCATCGGAATTACAAATGGATTTGTACCACCAGTAGTGATATCATCCAGTACATATCCAGAGACATTTACTGTCTTATCTGTTGGATTGTAGAGTTCTATCCATTCCTCAGTATACAATGTGTTGGGGTCTGGCAGGAACTCGTTGATGAGAACCGAATCACCATTTGGCATTATGACAGTGTTTGAAGCTCCGGGAGTTGGTACATCGAAAGTGATCCAAGTGGATGAGCCATCAGACTCTCGCCCATAACTCACATCATCAGATGATGAAGAATAGGTGTAGGAATCAATAACAGTGACTCCATCAGGCTTCAGAAGGTTTACTGTATCACCAGCATTATTCAGTCCAACACCAGTAGCACCCTGATATAGGACGAGGAACCCATATGCTGGTACTACGGTACCTGCAGGAATAGAATAGGGATTTGTCCCACCAGTGGTAATATCATCTAGAATGTATCCAGATAGATCCGCAGCAAGATGCTGGGGGTTGTAGAATTCCACCCATTCTTCTGTATAGAGTGTATTAGGGTCAGGAAGGAACTCATTGATTATCACAAGGTCAGGATTTCCACCATCTTCGGTTGTGGCACTTACTGGTTCGGAATTGAGTCCCTCGTTGATGCTTGTATCAACAGCAGACACCTCGTAGGTGTAAGTTGTCAATGGAGTCAGACCCACATCACTGAACGATGTCCCGAGAACTTGTGCTATTAGGACATTATCACGATATACTCGATAATGGGAAATATCGGTTTCTGGGTTTGTATTCCAAGACAAGTCAATTTGTGACATACTGATCACTGTGGCATTGAGTCCGGTAACTTGTATTGGAGGAACAGTATCAGGAATAAAAGTCGTATTCAATACGATGAACACATCAACACAATAGTGGTCAGAACCTGTATTTGCGGTTGCTGTATCACCACATGTTGAGTTGATCAATCTGTCTTCGAAGAATGAGTTGACCACAATGAAGTCGATTCTTGATAGGTATTGAGTATCTTGATGCCCATAGGTATATCCAGGATCGGTCGGATTAAGGGTACGAAACACATCAATGAATGAATGTACAGTTGATGAATATTCACCATATACCGTGTCATTGGGATAGAGTTTCATTGTCATTGGCCCATAACCAAGATCACCTACTGGAGCAAGATCACCAGTGTCATCAGGCGAGAATGAATTAAGGTCGCCCATGTACATGATCGGTACGTTCCCTAAAGCATCCATGTAATTTATGATACCCTCGGTTTCACGTTCCCTACGATATTCATTTTCAGCACCTGACATTGCTTTCAAATGTGAACCAAGTATATGCACATCAACACCATCAATAGAAACAACTGCTTCAACAAAATCATGTGTCACATCATAATCTGTTCCATCATCAAGTGGTACTATTGGAATCTGATTGAATGTAATCACTGGCGCACGGCTAAGAATGGCAGCACCACTAGTAGAGTAGGTTATATCCTGTGCACAGAAGCCACTATATGGTAACTCATCCAGGAAGTATGCATTGAGTTCGTTGACAACGTGATTGAGGGTATAGTTGCCGTTGTCATCCCAGGTACCTGTTTCGATGAGGACTAATATGTCAGGATTCTCTTCCTTTACAACCTGTATCCAATCAGGATTTGTACCGGATGCCTCAATGTTATAGCTCATGACTTTGATGGCGCCAGGAGTTCCTAAAGCATTGTCAACGATGACAGATATGTTATCGGAGCCCACGAGTGAATCGCTATCAATAGCTTCTACGTGAATTGAATGGACATCATTTGAATAGCCTGCAGTATCCCAGGAGTAGTTCAAAGCAGAAGCCACAAATTCTCCATCAATATATATGTCAGGAATCAAATATTCTTCGTCAGACACGGTTATTGCTATGTTGGAGGTTTCTGATACCACGGACCCATCAGAAGGAGTAGCAATATTCACGATGGGAGGATAATTTGGCACTGTGTTAGACACAATAACCTCAATAGTATCCCAACCCCAATTCCAATATCTGTCCATGGCTAAGCAAGTTATATCGTGTTCTCCATCCATATCGAAAGAGGTATTCCAGAGATAGGAGGTAGAATGAGAACGTATTTTTCCATCAATCAGAATGAACCTTCTAATGATTCTACTCTCATCCTCAGCTGAGAAGGAGATGTTCACTAATCCAGATACAGAATCACCATCACTTGGACCGATTATGGTAACCACTGGGGGCGTGAAATCCCACTTCCACCACCATCCAAACCTGCAAGCAGATGCAGTGGATGAGAGAGCACTAAACATGAAAATTGACACAAGAATAAGCATACCTACTTTTCTTCGATTCAATACGTATACCTCCAATTACGAAAGAACTGAAAAGTTCTCGAACATATCAGAAAATCTCTTTGTTATAAATTAAGAGGTTAATCACAAGAATAATTCACACAATTTTAGAAATTTTTTAGAATCCAAGTCCACTTCTCAGGTTAGACGACCGGATTGAAATTCTGACCATTGTTTTGCAAACCAATCAGTAATGATGTTCATTGTAATATTGTATGTCCGAGGGTCAGACAGTTCATGGTCAGCACCCTCTATAACTGTGAAGTCTTTCGGTTCTCCAGCAAGCTCATAGAGTCGTTTCACACCAGCTAGGTCAATACCGGTATCATCAGTGCCATGGACAATGAGTAAGGGCGTAGGAGAAATCTTTGACACCTCATTCATAGGATTGTGTTCATGAGCTTCATCAATCATCTGTTGGAGAAACCTCTTCTGAATGGCAGGGTCTTCAATTCCTCGAACTTGTGAAGGGTCAGTTTCAATGATGTGTTCTATTGCAGGGCGAATCATCGGTGATTTTGCAAACCAAAGTGTGTCATATACAGGAGCTCTTAAGCAAACAGCGCTTATTCGGGAATCACGTGCAGCAGTACAAGTAGCTACAGCCCCACCATAGCTTGCACCATAGAAACCTACCGTTCATTGTAAGCTGGACAATTCTGGACACCAAAGCATTGTCCTCCCAGGAGCGGTACTGGGAATGGCTTTGTGAGAGCACGTTCGTGTGTCAATACACCCTCACCAAGTTGTTCTTGTCAGGAGTATATAAGTACCTATACACTGATGTCTAGGTCTGTCTGGAATTCTGGGAGCTGTACGAAACCCAACCTTCCAGAGTGATTTCAGTATCAAGGAGATGTGTGATAGCTACCTGAGCATCCTTGATTTCTCCGGACAATGAAAATATTCCTTCACTCTTTCGAAAACCTCTGAAATCAAATGTCAACACCGCAAAACCTGCTTTTGCTAATAGTGTAGCAATTCCTCCAATTTGATCTGGACCACCAGGAAGACCATGAAATTTGCATATACCCGGAAAGGGACCGTCACTTTTAGGAGTGATAAATGCACCTCTAATCATTTCCTCGTCAGAAGTGAACTCTGTTCGAATAACCTCCACTCCAGTCATGATATCATTATATTCATTGGATTCTTATAACTACTAACAGTCATTGGATTCAAGATAACTACGGCGAAGTGTCAACAGAACAATATTCGAGCTAGGTTTCGTCAATATACTCAATTCTAGCAGCAGACAAATTATCGAGAGTTATTGACTCCGGCAATGATTGCCTGATGAATCGCATTGAAGAGTTCATCTGATATTGCTTCATACTCTTTCTGTGATTCCTCATCAAAGCTCAAGTCATTCCAAGACCCCATTCCGCCAAATACCCAACTACTGAAGGCACCAGCTAGTAGATGTCGTACTTTATCTTCAATGATATCTGATGGGAACAGCTCATCATAGGCTATTGGGACTTCATCTGTTAATATTTCTCTATAGGATTCAAAGTTCTCAGCCCAGTGAAGAGTATATTCTTGACCCCGTGCGAATTCCTCAGCTTTCTTTAGAACAGTTTCCAGCTTTTCGTGAGCTGTATCAATTGAAATCGCGGTTTCTTCGGATGGATTTACATCCTTTTCAATCAAAAGAAAATGAAATCCTAAGAAAGTACTTCCGGATACTCTTGATGCTCTCTCTCCTTTTTCGTATATATCACTCTTAGATCCATGAACAGCCTCAACTATCCATTTCCCTCCACCGCCAACAAAAGCAGCTCCAATTCTATCAGGGAGTTCCTGTGAAGAAGAAACGTAGTGAAGTTTTAGTCGAGTCACTTCTCGTTGTTTCAAAATCTCAAACCAACTGGAAGGGTTAAGCGCAAGCATCTTTCTATCATCATATGCCACATCAGATGGAACACCATCTGGCAGTGGTACTTTCTCAGCGAACTTTATGGTACATAGGTCTGGCCCGTAATCTAGTTCATGACCTTGCAACTTAGCATTAGTACATATCACCAATGAAACTGTTTGTTGTAGCTCTAGTGACATACCATGGACTTAGAATTTCATCGTTATATGGATTCCCAAAAAGAGAGTAGTAAAATAACCAGTTTTTGTCTTCTTGTTTTTTCTCAAAGTTTGGATTATTCTTTCAATTATATGTGCAATAGAAAAAACATATCTTAGTAACATCGAAAAAAGCGCTATAAGGAAATTTTCAATGATTCATATGCGCCGCCTTCGTTCGCTACGAAGGAGTGTTTGAGGATGATCAGAGGAAGACAGTTTAAAGTCTGCCTGATTGGTGATGGTTACGTTGGTAAGACTTCAATCAGACGGAAGTATCTGAGAGAAGGGT
>CAZSWP010000038.1:0-34384 GCA_964610875.1 uncultured archaeon | reverse complement strand
AAAGACAACAGGTTTCAAACAGTACACGTTTGTATAGTATAGGAAGCTTCCACTTGCACATAAGCTCTGTAATACTTCCATAAATAGTTCAAAAATGGCGTAATACACTCCTTAAACTGTACATATTAGCTATTTGAAAAGGCATTTACAAAGCTCGCGCGAAATGGAAGATGTATAAACATTAATGCGTGTACTACAAATTTAATATTCGCGCCATAGAGATAGACTAACGTTTACTAGAAAGCAATGTTGACATGTACTAAACACCAGCATGAAACTGAGAAGTTTATCGTAGTATGATATTTCATCGCTAGGAAGGTTTTAATTGACAAGAGAACAGGCACCAACAAGCAGGTGGAACATTTGGACCTCTATGGCGACATCATTCAAGGTATTGCTAGCTTCTTTGAACCAGTTTCGAGCTTTCCCATGTCTGTACCATTCATCCTAGGAATAAGTGTGGGGATATCTCTCATCTCTTTGTTTTTAACAAAAAAGTTTACAGATGTGGAGCAGCTCAAAACAGACATGGAAGAAGTCAAAGCATGGAGGGATAAATTCAATGAAGCAAGGAAAACAAATGATCCAATGCTGCTTCAAGAAGTAATGGACAGTCAGAGAAGGATAATGTCAATCCAATCGAGAATGATGACATCCAGATGTAAACCCATGCTCTTGTTCTATATTCCACTGCTGTTGATATGGGCCATATTGGGAGCAATATATGGAGGTGCGGCAGTTGCCATTCTACCCTTCAACGTACAAGATTTACTCTTCTTCATTGATGGCTGGCTTGGATACAATGTCCCAGGAGCAGGCTTTGGATTGAACCTCTTTTCATTTTACTTCCTCTCAAGTCTTGGACTCGGAACTCTAATTAGACGAGCATCTGGTCTAGAGCTAATGTAGGAAGACAGTTCTTTCGCCAATCACAGGCGTTTCCAAACTGTTTTATTCTATAATACATGTTGTCACTGTATGACATCGGATTCTTCAAAGGTCTATTTTGGGTCTGTAAAACATGGAAATAGAGGAGCGTTTGCATCACTTGCTGCAAAACTAGACAAGATTATTGAACATCTTGACTTTTCCACAATCAAGCCAAAGGACAAAGTTGCTGTGAAGATGCACCTTGGTTTTCGAGATGGATATCAGACAGTACCAGTATTCTTTGTTAGACGAGTAGTGGAAGCAGTAAAGAAGGAAGGTGGTTTTCCATTCATTACGGATAATCCCACTGCTGTGTATAATGCTGTTAATAGAGGATACACTGCAGAAACCTGTGGTGCACCCCTGATTCCAGTTGCAGGCGTAAAGGATGGTTATACTGAGAAGGTCACATTTGATTTTCACAATGTCGATTCACTCGAGCTAGCAGGAGTCTTACGTGATGCTGATGTATTGATTGATTTATCACATGCCAAAGGACACAACTCCTGTGGATATGGCGGTGCAATCAAGAACATAGCTCTAGGAGGATACCACGGACCAAGCAGATGGAGAAAGATCCACGGTGTTGAAGCAAGTATACCATATTGGGATTCAGACAAATGTACCCCTGAACATGCCAAGAAACTGGTAGAAGCGTGCCCAGATGGTCATATCAAATACGATGAAGAAAAACATGAGATTAGCGTAAGTTTCGGAATGTGCAACCAGTGCTTGGAATGCATGGATGCAGATGAGGAAGTGGG
Organism: uncultured archaeon; assembly: GCA_964610875.1. GTDB lineage: Archaea > Asgardarchaeota > Thorarchaeia > Thorarchaeales > Thorarchaeaceae > CAZSWP01. Next base: position 32,690 of record CAZSWP010000038.1, on the reverse strand, counting down.
ATGTCTTGAATTGAAGCCTGAGAACTATGCATTGTTCCAAGAGCTTATGGCAAGAGGTGCTCATGAGATCCTGAAAACATATGATGATGACAAGGTCTTCTTCCTGAACTTCGCAATAGATATCACCGCACTTTGTGACTGCTGGGGAATTGCACAACCGGGAGTTATCAATGACATCGGTATTCTGGGTAGCAAGGACATTGTAGCTATTGAACAAGCTACACTGGACCTTATAGCTAACGAAGGTCTCATCGAGGGTATGATACCACCCTTCTTCAAGAATGTCAACCTCAATCCTGATGCTGACTTACATCCATTCGCTAGAATTCATGGGCCATGGAAAGACCCATATCTTGTGACAGGCTATTCAGAGGATCTAGGGATGGGCAGTCGAGAATATGAGCTAGTAGAAGTCCTTTCACCAGAAGAAACTCTTAAGATGAAAGCACCAAAGAGTGTATCAGAAACAGAACCATCATTCTTTTAGTGGGCTTGATATTGGTGAGTATCACTACTTACCATTCATCCTCTGAGGGAAAGTGACTTGATCAAGATACAGAAAATAGATTCATTTGGTCCAGATGAGAGAGGTAGTACTCGAGGTGTTGAAATCAGGCCAAGTGGATATATTCTAATTCTCCGAAGGAAAAAGGGAACTGTGAGTGGTTCGCATTACCATAAGGGAACTATCTCTTCAAAAAACCCTGAGATATTCTATAGTATTTCTGGAAAGGCAAGACTGATAGCTAAGAATATAGAAACAAATGTTGAGGAGTCATATGAGATTGAAGAGAACATGTTGATTGAAGTCCCCGCTGGAATATACCACGAGTTACATGCACTCACAGATATCATATTTCTTGAGTTGAATGTAAAGAATGAAGATTTCAGAAACGACACATACTATCTTTTAGAGTGAGGAGAATTCGACCATCTTGGATAGAGAAGTGAAGATTCTAGGGTTTGGAGATAGTCTCACAGCAGGTACACCAGGGTACGATCCAAGTTATGGCGGCGATCCAAAATGGCAATATGGTTATTGGTTACAAACTCGTGCAAAGAATGAGGGATATACCTCGATATCATTTTACAATGCAGGATATCCTGGCGAGTTAGCAGCACATATGAAACCTCGTCTAACTCGTTTAATACAAAATGAACACTTCTCACACATCATAATCCTGGCTGGCTCCAATGACATAGGATGGGGTCTCCCAGTTGATGACATCAAAGTATCGATAACAAGTCTATGGAATCTTGCATTAAAATCGGGTGCAAACGTGGTTGGAGTTACAGTTCCACCAATTGCTACAGAGTTCGGTAGAATACAACTAGCTCAGCAGGAATTAAACAAACATATTCTGTCTTGGCAAAAAGATGACAAATACACATCTGTTGATATTTTTACCACAATGGCAGACGAAAATAGTCTCTTGTTACCTATGTATGACTCGGGTGATGGATTACATCTCAGTCTTGAGGGATACAAATTATTAGGTGTTGAAATCTGGAAAAAGGTATCCGAGAAATGATTTCATAGATTTACTATGAGAAGACCATCTAGTGGTAAAAGATGAGCCTCTCTTTCTTAACATACCGATTCACTTTTCCACATCCTAACCTAATTCATTCGCATGGCAAAACATGCAATTATTCGAAGACCAGGAAAAGAATTCCAATCATGTCTATCCACACATCCTGATAGAAACCGTATCAGTTTTACGAGGGCAATTGAGCAGCATATTGTCTATGGCAATCTACTCAAGGAGTTAGGTATAGAAGTAATTACACTCCCTCCACTGGAAAATCATCCTGATGCATGCTTTGTCGAAGATACAGTCGTTGTTCATGGAAATAAGGCAATCATAGCAAACACAAGAATGCGTGAAAGGCAAGGTGAACACGAATCAATAGCAGATCTACTGAAAGACTACCTGAGTGTAGAACAATTGGCAGGAGAGGCATATTTGGAAGGAGGGGATGTTATCCATTTAGATGATGGACTTATCGTGGGACTGACATCCAGAACTAATCAGCAAGGGATCAACATAATGGAACACACGCTACAGGTGAATGTTCAGATAGTGCACAAGCCTTCGATTATGCATCTTAAGAGCCATGTCACATATCTAAAGGATGATTGGGTGATAGGTGAAAAAGAATTTTTGAAGCACAGTGTATTCTCCGAATTTAGTAAAATCGAACTGGAACAAAAAGAAGCTTATGCTTCCAACACGCTCACTCTTGATGAAGTTGTGATTATGCCCAGAGGTTATGATAATGCAGTGAAATCCGTAAGGGAGCAAGGTTTTGAGGTTCAAACAATCGATACAACACAGTTTTGTTTTTGTGATGGAGCGCTGACATGTCTCTCGATTATTTTCTAGATGATGATAATAAAGGGAAGAGCTCCGTGAGTTCATTTTGGAGCTCTTAACCAATTCACTAGGTTGAACGATATTTCTTGTAGAGTATGAAAATAATGACTGCAGCGGCGATACCTCCGCCACTTACTGCTACTCCTAGAACTAATGGATCAACTGGCGCGATATCACCACCTGTTGATGTATTCGTAGATGTGGCTGTATCAGATGACGATTCAGGCCCGATGCTTATCACAAAAACATGGATTTTGGTGCTCAATGAATTATCATACTTATCTGATACAGTGATCAACAATTCATATGTTCCAACTTCAAGTTCAACTTGGTTTGTTATGGTAATTATGTCCTCATCACCATTTTCATTCAATTCAATATCGAAGTTGTGTTCATCATCAATCTCGCAATCACATACTCCAGAGAGATCCCAGATGGGTATGTCATATTCCAAAGATTGTCCATATTCTAACACTTGGTCCAATGGTTCTTCAAGCCAATTAGGACATGTAGTATCCCGAATTATGATATTGAAACTCTCCGATACTGAATTATCATTTCCATCAGTTACTGTAACTTCGAGACCATAAGTTCCGACTTCTAGAATTTCATTGCTCACAATACATCCTGTTTCACTAATGGTGAAATTCTCAGTATCACTTAATACCCATGAACTGATACCAAATGGGTCTTCAGCTTCTAAATGGAATTCAACCGGTTCGCCATATTCTACGTAAATATGGTGAGGTGCATAAACCCAAGTTGGAGCTGTAGTATCTTCAATTGTGACAATGAAGATTGTTGACGCTGCATTTCCATTACTATCATTCACGCAGACCTTTATTCCATAAGGACCGAGAGGGAGTGTATCTCTTGTTCTTATGATGCCAGCTGGATCTATTGTGAACCATGGAGTTTCTTCAAGCCAAAATCGACTTATTCCAGATTTATCAGTTGCATCTAGATCACAGACAAATGATTCGCCATATTCAATGACAGTATCCTCGGGCACAACTACCCATGTAGGTGCAATTGAATCTACAAAGGTAATGTCTATCTCCTTTGATATTGAGTTACCCATAGTATCGTTGAACCAGATAAATATAGGATATGTTGCCAAATAGCTGGTAGAATGTGTGAGTAACCCATTGTCATCAAGTTGGAAAGCAGTGTCATTTACATACCATGTATCAATACCTGCGGCAGAAGTTGCACCAATGTCATAACAAGATGAAATATCTAACTCACACTCAATCTCGCCAGGTGCATCAATCCACTTTGGCTCGGGTACAAGACCTAGCCACCCATCGTTACCCACTGCTCCAAATCCATTTGTTTCACCTGCAAAAAGGAAACCTCCAGATTCATGTTCAACGAGGTCATAAAGATAGTCACTCCATCCACCCCGATAAGTCTGATTCCACAATAATTCACCCTCATCATTGTAACGACATATGAATGCATCAGATCCATAAGGTGAACCAAACCAAGAATCTCCACAAATAACAAGACCGCCACTACTCATTTCTATAACAGAATTAGCCCCGTTAGATTGGTTACTAAGTCTGTATGTTGAATTCCAAAGATGTGCACCACTTGCGTCAGTACGCATAGTAATAGCATCACCATAATTTGTTGATGAATCATAACAATACCCGGTAACAACGAAATCACCATTTGCACACTCGATTATGTCGTTTGCTCCTTCAGATAATCCTGCACGTAATGGATAAAGATAATCATCTTGAACTACACCTTCAGAATCAACCCAGATTAACCAAACATCACCCATGTCTGTGGACCCACTCCAGCGGCCTCCTGCGAGTATGTAATCACCTGCGCTCGATTTTAAAATTGCATTTCCGTAGTCTCTACCACTTGCATCACCATAGGTTTTATTCCACATTGCATTGCCATTGAAATCTAAACGTAACAGCCAGAAGTCCTCCACAGCTGAGCCGTAACTCATACTGTTCCCAAAAATGAATAATCCTCCATCTTCAGTTTCGACGATGTCATTTCCCTTATCGGTCTTTGACCCTCCATATGTCTTATTCCACATATGATCTCCATTTGCATCTATTTTCAAAGCAAATGCATCATACACCATCGATGTATAATTATAAGAATAACCTACTATGACAAAACAACCATCACTAGTTTCTATCACATTATTTGGATAGTTCTCCGTCTGCGTATCATAAGTCATATTCCACAGGTGATTTCCATTCTCATCAATCCGTATTACCCAGTTGTAGACACTTGCAACTGCGCACAAAAGATAGCCTCCAGTACTGACTTCAATGATGGACTCTACTGATTCTGAAGTGCCAGAATTTAGTAATTTCATCCAGTAATAGTCACCATCAGACCCTTCTTCAGGAAAGTCAGCAGCAGAACCAAAATTATTGGTTTGAGTTTCTAAATCAGGAGAGATTTCCTTTGGATAAAATACGTTTTCATCATTATTTTCCAATACTCGTCCATCATTCACTCTAATGGTTATATCACTGCGTGTTCCAATTTCAGGATTGACTGCTAAATTTTGTATTGAAGAAAATAAGAGCATTGTAAAAAGAAAGCTAATTAGAAATAACGAAAAAATTCTCTTTCCCTGTATTAACCTACACCTCTCTAGTGTACATCCGAAAATATCCTATGTATATACTAGTATATCATTCTTTGGAAAGATAAAATGAATATTAAACTATTCAAAGTACTAATATCAGAAATATAAGGAATGAATTTTCGTATTGCAAAGTGGAAGTTGTGTTACTCAAATAAGAAATCGGAGGATATTACGTCAAAATTATTAGCAAAATGAAAATACCTTGTGATACAACGACAGAAAAGGAATAAATTATAGATTGTTTCTTGAGTCTACTGAATCGGAGGAAAACAATCCTGCCAAATCCCCGTAAGAAATCTAAAGGCAAACTCGCATTTGTTGATGGGATATGCGACTCCGTAAAACGAGGGGATATTGATTATCTTATTGAGAGTATGAAATTATATTGGGAAGACAAACGAAATAATCCTTGGCATCGTATTGATAAATTACTTGAAAAATATTGGGACAAAGAGAAAACAACCGAGGATATTTCTGAAACCATGATTTTGATACGAGATGCGGTCTTTGCATCTCTTGATATTCATTGTCTCAGTTTGGCAATTGATGAATCCTCTTTTAGAATACTCTCTATTCTAACAAAAGCTAAGAGCTGGAAGGCAGGGAGACAGGATGTCCGTAACACTGTTTCTGATGCTGCTGAGAAATTAATTAAGCAAAGAAGTCTTGATTATCTTGAATCATCCGCCCTCAAGAGAGATAATTTTGGGTATCTAGTACCACAATTAGAGGAAGCAAAAATAGAACAATTCGGCAAAGCTAAGCCCGAAGTTAAGAACGATAAACTAGACATTTCCAAATTGCATAAAACAGTCATTGGTAGAAGAGTGCTGCGAGAACGTCAACTTACTGAAAAAACTATACCTATGGATGATTCTCGAGCCAAAGAATTAGAACAGAATTATGAAAATATTCTCCTCGAATTGGAAATCGATAGTACTCGAATTGATGAATTAACAGGTCTGACGGAACAACTTACTCTAGACGGCAAGACATTGGATGAAGAAGAGACTACACCTAAAGAAACTGAAACCAAGAAAAAAGATGATGATTCACAGGCTACTCTTACCGAATTTATACCTGATAAAAAGAAGAGGAAGAAGAAAACAAGTCCGAAGAAATCTAGCAGGGAGAGAATGAAGGCCAGACGTAGCAAGAAAAAGGCTACGAAAGGAGGCGAGAAATGATGGATTTTGAAAAAGCTGAAACGAAGAAAATTCGTGAGCTAAGGTCCATTTATTCAAACCTTGATTCTCCTGATTTGGGAGTAATGTATTCTTCAGCAGGGAAATTAATGATGCATGAAACTGCTAAGTCGTTGCTACCGAAGACCATGGCTCTTCTGGATACAAACGATGCAACACTCAGAAGACTCGTATTTAGAACAGCTGGAAGAAATGCCTATGGGAAGTATATCTCAGAGCTTTTCGAGTCGATGAAGAATCTTAATTCTGCAGAACGTGAACAGGTGCTGCAAGGAATAGAGGAATCTTTCAGCATGATTGGACCTCCAGTAAGCAAATCTGAGAAAAAGAATTGGATAGAAGCACTGAAGAAGCTTGGGAGAGAACATCAACCAACAGTTTTTGGCTTGATGATCCTTCTAGGAGACCCTGGTATCAGATGGGTGAGAAAACGTATCCGTAATCATATTGAAACAATCCAATATGGCACAATCCCCAAGATGCTTGTGATGCCAAGGAAGAAGCATAGCGGAATTGTGAAGTTGCTAGTACAAAAATCCGTAAAGAAGAAACCAGAGTTGTTACCATACATTTGTGGGATTGTAGATAAGAAATCTGTTAAGCACCTTTCTACATATCTCGTGAAGGGAGATTGGCAGGATAGAGCTGAAGTTGCAGCGACTCTTGGTAAGATAGGTATAACTTCCGCCTCCGGACTTGTCATGGAAATCGTTGCAGACCCAGATTGGAGAGTCAAACAAGCATTACTAGAGAATATCAATATTGAAGAATCAAGATTCACAAGCATATTGAAAATCCTTGGATATATGATAACAGATTCACATTCACGAGTGAGGGGACAAGCAGAACGTATTATGCTACAGTTGGGCTCTATAGAGTGTCATAAATCAACTCTTGAAAAACAGAGGAAGAGAATCGAGAAGAAATACAGACGACAATTACTTAGAGCTGCTGGTAAAAACCAAGATGTTGATGCATCTTGGCTTGGTGTTGAAATCATTGAAGATCCAATTCCATACATAGAAGATGGAGATCTTGAAGAGGATGATGGTGTTAGTCTTGCAGATCTACATAGAAAAGACGGAGAGAAGGAGGAGCCGAAAGAGAAGGTAGACCTCATGGCTGCTCTATTGCAAGCCCGAAAAGATGCATCAGATGGAAAAAGAGAATCCAAAGAGAAGAGTATTCCACTCGAGATTGACATGGATGCAGTTGATAGTAGTTCTCCTACAACTGATAGGTTTCTCTTGATATTGAAGAAATTATCACAGAACAATACCGTCGAAGTGACAATGGATGATCTAAAGGAACATGGCCCTGAAGTGGAGTTATCTGCAGAAGAAGTAGTAGAAGCGCTCGAGGAACTAGAAAAAGAAGGAATTGTGTATCGTTCTAGCAAGGGTACAGTAAAACGTGTGGATATTGATTTCTAATTCCGAAGAGTTTATCGCAAACTGGGATACTTACAATTGAGAGGTTGAGATATGTCAGAGACCCTACTACTGGAAAATGCGCTAATAGTGACCGGAAGCAATAATGGTATCGTTATCCCAAGAGGTCACCTACTTATCGAGGGCAATCGAATCTCGAAAATAGAGAAGGGAACTTATTCAGGGTCTGCTGATAGAAAAATTGACTGCAATGGTTGTGTCGTGATTCCAGGTCTCATAACTGCACATACACATCTCTATGGTATTCTATTGAGAGGAGCGGCTTTAGATATCGAACCTCCTACGGATTTTGCTCAGATACTACAGCGAGTCTGGTGGCCAGTGGACCTCGCACTCTCAATAGATGATGCATATGCAAGTTCTCTAGCAGCAAGTGCGGATATGCTTCGAAATGGGTCCACATTCTTTGCCGATACATATTCAGGCCCAAATTCAATTGAATCTAGTCTTGATGCTGTTGCTCGAGGAGCAAGAGAAGTTGGTATGAGAGGGATGCTTGCATTTGAATTGACAGAACGTCGTTCAGAAGAAGAAGGTGAGCGGGGTCTCCAAGAAGGTGTCAGATTTGCGAAGAAGGTTGAAGGAGATCCGTTAATTTCTTGCATGTTGAGCATTCATGCTTCGTTCACGGTAACAGATGATATTATCGCAGAAACGGTTGATAACGCAAGTAAAATGCAACTCCCTTTGACAGTTCATACATCAGAGGGGTTGGTTGACCTCTATCATAATCTGGAGAATTATGGTGAGCGTACAGTGGAACGTCTTCACAGGATGGGAGTTCTGAGCGATAGGACAATCCTAGCCCATTGCGTTCATGTCAACCGAAGAGAACTTGAATTAATCCAAGAGAATAATACTTCTGTAGCGCATAATCCAATGAGTAACATGCTGAATGCGGTAGGAACATCGCCAGTTCCTGAAATGCTTGAAATGGGAATTACTGTTGGTTTAGGTAATGATGGCTGGATATATGACCCCTTTGAAAACATGCGCTGTGCAATGACCGTCCATCGACTAAAAAGTGGAAATCCAAGTATAATTGGCCCTTCTGAAGTTTTCCATATGGCAACATTAGGCGGCGCCAAATGTTATGGTTTGGAGGATGAGATTGGTAGCTTGGAAGAAGGAAAACTAGCTGATATTGTGATACTAAATGGAGAGAGAATACCTACTCCACTTCGTCAAGACACAGTCATTGGTCATCTTGTCAACTCATTTGGCGGTAGAGATGTCAGAGATGTTTTGGTTAATGGAGAAATGGTCATAGAGAATTATAAAATGGCCAAAATCGAAGATCATAAAGTAAGCGAAGTTTCTATGAAGTCAGCTGAAAAGCTCTGGGCCAGAATTGAATAGAATTATCATACTAATGTACTCACTTGATGACCGAAAGCAAATGGACAGATATTAATGGAAATAATCTTGAAACAGCGTTGAGGCCTAATATTGCAGCTCTCAAGGAAAACAAATTTCCTCAGATATACTGGTAAGAAATTCATTGAGGAACCTGAAGAGATCATCACTGAATCAAGTACTGAGTTATGGCTTGAGGATGTGATGATAGGAAAATTCGTAAACAGTCCAGGTTTAGAGGAAGAACTCACTCTAGGTCATCTTATTTCGAGTGGGTACATTGATGATTATACTGACTTTGAACTGCTATCATCTGAAATTGGTAGAATTGTTATTTCTTCAAAGAATAAATCGGGATTGATTCGGAAATTCCTAATATCTCAAACTGAGCCCATCTCTAAGGTTGATTCACTTGATAAAGAAAATAGCATTGAGCTTTCAGTAGAGCAGCTTATGAAGTATAAACAGGTTCTTGAATCAAAACAAGGGATGCACTCTAAGACAGGAGGAGTACATGGTGCATTATTGATTGACCTAAAAAACAACGAATATTTTGTCGTCGAAGATATAGGCCGTTTAAATGCCATAGACAAGGTCATTGGACATGCTGCCAAGAAAGATTATGATTTTACATCCTGTGTTCTTCTAGTTACGGGTCGACTCACATCTGAGATGGTTCTCAAAGCTGTCAAATCGAAAATCCCGCTATTGGGTTCACTGGCAGTAGGAACAGATTTGGGTGTTCAAACAGCAATGAATGCAGGGCTTACTTTGATTGGAGGATTGAAAGGAGAATCATTTTGGCTCTACAATAAGGGAATAGCTAGTCTTGTTACATGACAGCTTTAGAAGCGCTTCTTTCAATCAGAGAAATTGTTATCTTTTTCTTTTATTCCATATTACTCGAATTCCAATAATAATCAAAAGACCAATTATCACTGTAATAGAAGCATTTATCGCAAGAGTTCTGTAATCAAATTCGATATCCAACCGATAAGCGTCAACGAGACCCAAAACTTGCCCAGTCTCTGTGTTATTCTTGATGAATAGATATCTCGTCAAAAATCCATCATTAGTCGAGAAGACCGCACGAACAGTATACTGGAGAATACTCTGCGGCCCAACGATAATTGTCCACTCGTATCCCCAGAAGTCTTCTGTAGATATCAATTCATAATCTGACATGTCAGCCGTGATACTCTCTGTAACATAAACCCAATTACCTAATGGATACGCCAAGTGTTCCACGTAGTAGTTCCATTGATTATAATCACCTAGATCAGTTCCATTCACCCAAGTAACTTCATAAAGAATAAGAGGAATTCTATTTTGATATTCCAATGTTGTATTCAAATTCGGAAGTTCCGTAACCTTGAGTACAATGGTTTCACTTACTAGATTAGTTTCATTCTCAAAAATATCCAGATGGAAAGAAAATGTGTCCCCCTCTTCTACAGCCCAGTACAATCCATGTCTTGATACAGCATATGTCGATGGAATGGTCACAAGCACCATGAGAAGTAAAATCAAAGATAATGCGTTTACAATCATTCTTCTACATAATCGGAACACCAATTAATCCCCATTTTTTAGCTAATACGACTATATGGCATACAGTCTAAAAAAGACCGCGAACATAGCATTTTCAAACATGATATATGAACAACGTTTTCAATAACTCGCTTGGAATAAAAACTGATGACAGATTGTAATGACAATTTCCGATATGAAGGACCTATATTTGATAGTCATGCTCATGTTATAGACATTGACGCTCTAGATATCTATGTGAGGATTGGGAGAAAGTATGGTGTAGAGCAATCTGTCTTGATAGTACACGGAGATGATATCTCGCAATACCAGGAAAGATATCCAGATAGATTTTCTTTTGCAAGATATTTTTCTGGATGGACACTCTTTACTGATGGACCAGATGCAGCAATTCAAGAAGTTAAAGACTTGCGTGCAACTGGATATTCACTGGCAAAGATGCATTTTGCACCATTCTGGAGTGACAGGTTATCAAATTCAGAGAGAGTTTCTTCTGTAGATAGCGATGTTTTTGATCCTCTTTTTGATGCTTTTCAGGATGCAGATATTCCTGTTTTGATACATATCGCAGACCCAGATACATATTTTCAATCTCGTTACACAAATTCTGAGGTCTATGGCACTAAAGAAGACCATCTTCAAGAATTTGAAGACAGGCTTAAGAAGAATAAACAACTTCGATTTCAAGCGGCGCATTTTGCAGCACAAGCAGAACAACATCGTCTGCCAAATCTAGAAAGACTGTTTGATACATATCCTAACTTGAGTGTAGATACTAGTTCAGCCAGATGGATGGCACGAGAATTAAGTAAAGATCCAGACAATGCTAGAAGATTCGTTGGGAAATATAAAGCTAGAATTCTTTTTGGAACTGATTGTGTTGCCAGAACACTTGAGAATGACTATTATGATGGGAGGCATCTAACCGAGAGGCTTATTTTCGAAAGCAATGTCAGAATGCGTCCACTTCCCTTTGTTGACAAGGATACTGTTGGTAAAGGAGGTACATACATAAATGGACTCTGTCTACCTGATGGAGTGTTAGAGAAAATATACTGGGAAAATGCTTTCCGATTGTATTGTGAATAATCCCTCTAACCCACTCTTAGTCTTTCGATTTGCTTTCTCCTTTCGACTGCAGCCATCAGTCTTGTTCTGTCGAAGTATACTTCATTTCGAGTTATTTTCATATCATCCAACTCGACAATATCGACGCCTATCTCCTCTAATAATTCGGTTCCGACATGGATCTCACAATGCCATTTTACAATGAAACCATTATCGATAGGAAATACCTCTAATGGTTTCCAGACCCAATCATGATAGAATCGTAGTAAACGTTCGAAGTATGGTAATATTTCATCATGCCCTTTCAGACCCTTTCTATTAGCAGGATCAGAATAGAGTGCATCTTCGTGATAGAAAGAAAGTAGTTTTTCTGGTTGATTCCCAGTCCACGCAGATAACCATTCAGTACAGAAATCAAACAATTCTCCTTCCTTCATCCAAATCACTCACAATTTCTCTTGGTATAAGCAGGCTATAGCGCTTTTGATAGAAACAAGCTGAAAAAGATATCAGGTGAAATCCTGCAATTTTGCCTGTGAGAAGGGACTTAGAGCCCACAGAAGAGTTTCTTCATCTCTTACAACTATTTTCTCTCTTAAGAGATTTTGAAGATGATAATGGATTGCATTATAGGACAGCGAGATATCATCCGCCAAATCCTTCGTACTACAACTTTCCTTCTCTTCCAAGATATGAATGATTCTTGACCTTGTTTCAATGCCAGGTCTAACATTCCGTATCCAATGAAGAAAAGCACGCCTATCAATAGTCAGTTGAGATACCCAAATAATATACTTCAAGAGTTCTTCTAAGTATCTATTGGTTACAAAAACAAAACATGCTATTACCTGATAAGCTCCTTCAGCGTTGCAGGTTCATGATCTTCTGAAACTGGACGTATTCTATAATCTCTATATTTCTTACTGAGACGTGCAGCAACACGTGTACCCATCAACTTCTTGAACAGACTAGCTTTTTTGCCTCTCCAAAGATACACTACTTTATTCTCATGGTCGATAAAAACGAGTACTTTGTTGGTATCTAGCGGAACTTTTTCAGTACCACGTTCTATTAATTCAGCGTCAGAGTCAATCTCAAGAGTCTCGACCATATGTAATACCTCTGAATGCTTTTCAGAACACGTAATTCTTAGATTATATAATAGGATATGTAGCTTTCGTGCAGGGACATTTTTTTCATCATTCTTTCTCCGATATATATCACACAATAATAAAAGTAGTATAAGTCCAAGCAATTTCATAGGTTTGTGTAGAAATATGACCGAACAAGTAGCACGGATTCATTTCATTGATAAAGAGAGAAGACGCATTGAGTTATCAATGAATGGCGTGCTATCAATATATCCACTAAACACAATACCCGATGATCTTTATGAAATAATGGTTGCAGCCGTAGATGGGCATGATACACCAGAAGAACAACTAGAGGCATTCTACCAAGGAACAGCAATGAAACCAATCTTGTGCACCAACAACAATGCCACTCCTTTTCCCGTTAATGCATCAGCGAAATTAATTCGATTAGTACCCACAGATGATGTCTTAGAGGAAAAAGCTCAATACTTGCAGGAACAGGTATTAGCGCTTCAAGGAATACCCTTTGAAGAAACACTAGAAGAACGATTCAGTATCTACCGAAATCTCTACATTGATGACAAAAAAATAAACCATCTTTGCTTTGGTATAGCTGAGATGTATGGAGATACAACCTATAGAAATATTCAGAGAGACCCGAGAGTTTCTTTAGTAACCTATTGGCCTAGTCCAGACTATATGGAAGTGGTCAGTTATCAAATCAATGGTATTGCGGAAGTAATACCTAAAGGGACTCCATTCTACACTTTCATGCAATTAAGTAGGACACTGTTTACTCAGAAATTTATCAGTCTAAGAGGACCAAATTACATCTCTGCATATAGAATCTGGATATCCGAAATCTTAGAAAAAACTCTTGCATCGAAGACAGGCTATGTGCCCGAGTCTTAGTAATTGGTGATTCTCAGTAATTTTTCAGGCAGTTCAGTAACACTGCCAATCTCTAGAACGACACCTTTGGATTTCTTTGCCAGTCTATCTGCAGAATTGCGATCTGATTGATGTTTTGGAATCAAAATGATGGTATCAACATTGTGATGTTTCAGTTCTTGTGCTATCTTCTCACATTCATCCTGATCAGAGAGATAGCTGTCGGTATTAAGAATGAATATCTTCTCTTTAGCTCTCGTGTCCTCAAAGTTCTGTAGTGCAAGACGCATTGAGGAAGCTGCTCCTGTGCCTCCTCCAGCTCTCAAATCCAATAGGTCTGCAGCTACTTTATCCACTGATACTTTCTTGTCTTTGATATCTTTTACAACATGTGTAACGTTATCAAACAGAACGAGACCAAAATCATCTTTTTGAACACCATAAAGACCAGCCATCACTGAAACGGAGAGCATTCCAAGTTTCTCTGCTGAATCCATCGAGCCAGATTTATCGAGAGCCCAGTAGAAAGCACGATGCCCTTGGTAGGTTTCCCGAATTAGGAAATCATCTGCATTCAAAGTCTCAAAATTTGACCTTCCTTCAGACAATAGTCTGTCAATTGTTTCTTCAAGATCTATTAGTGTAATATCGTCACCAATTCGAAATGGCCGCACAGTTGTTGATTCTTGAATTCCACCAAGCATACTTGAACCCATAGTGGCTTTGGAATATCTCTTTCCCAAGTCTATCAGTAATCGTTTGGCTATACGTCTAAGCTCTTCTTTCACCTGTCCAGGTAGTTCATCACGGTATGTGTACCACATTCTAACAATGTTAGTTGCTGGACCACCCAACAACCCGCCCATAGTCATTTGTATCCTATTGGAATCAGGAGCTATTTGCTGACCGTCGCCTCTACCATCCATTCCTAATGCAGCTTTCAAATCATGGTGGCCAATTGCTCCCAGAGCAGATTGGTTTTGAAGATCATTAGCGATATCTGCAAGCTGTCGGAATTGGTGTGGTGAAAGTCCTGCAGACCCTATTAAATTACTGAGACGTTCAAAGTCATCTAAACCAGATTCAATTAGTTTCTTTATGACTTCAAAGGAAGGATTGAGGAGTTCATCAATCTCAGGTTCTGTCATTCCTAGTTTTTTACCAGCTTCCCTCAGAGCTTCTTCAGATGGAGAATTACCAAGTTTCCTTGTTTGACGGACGTTTCTTCTCAAATCCCTCGATGATGGGGATTGTTGAGCTGTGGCATCAGCCAATTTCTGTTTCATCTTCTGCCATTCTTTTTCTGATGAAAGCCCATTCATCTTGTTACCCAATAGTGTTGCATCTGAAAGTTTCTGAAGAAGGTAATCAGAAGGAGATGATCTTGATCGAGCATCTTGAATTAGCTCATCACTATATTTTAACATCAAATCTTGCCAAGCTTTTGAATTATTCATTGTCTGACCTAATTGTTGCATATCCATTCTTTGTCTTGCACCTTGATCGAAGTTGTCCAAATATGATTGTATCACATCTACAGAGATATCACTCCCACTATGCTTTTTGATTGCTTTAGTAAATTCCATTGCATCTGCCAATTGGAATTGAGATGATGCTTTTCTTGTAAGTTCTTGAAGATTTGAAGGTGCCCTTCCAAGCTGACGACTATATTGTGCAGCTTGTGATAAATCATGTAGAGCTTTTGTCAATGCAGCATCCATTTTCTCCAGCAAAGTACTGTCAGCAGCATCAACCTGCTCAATCAGTCCAAGTGTACTCGCAGCTGTATTTGGATCTCTATAAGCTAGTTTTTTGAACTGCTCAAGCACATCTTTATCACCTCGCATTTGCTTAGCTGCGAGACTTTCTCTGGTGATATCGGAGCTACAGATTTGGTTGAGTGCATCAAGAATTGATGAATTTCGAATATCCTTTGCATCGAGATTACCTAATTTATCAAGGAGTTCCTTAGATGCAGTTTCACGAAGTTGTTCGTCGCTGGATATTCCCCTGAGCACAATATCTCCTTCTTGTAGATAATCTAATGCTGCCTGCAAAAGAGTCCGATCATCTCGACTGCTAATATCCTTATAATATTCGTAGCCAGCTTCCGCTTTGTCTTGATCAAGTGTTTTTGCCAATTCCAACTCGCGTCGTATCTTTTCTACAGCCTTTTCTAAACTTGTCTGGAGACTGCCATCCGGTTTCTGGATAACTGCTTCTTTCTGCTTTGTTGCAAGTTTCATTAATTCAGGGTCTGTTTTCGGTCCAAGAAGAATCTCTTCAGCGATATATCTAGCAATATCCTGATCTGATGGAAATGTAGTGTATACTGCAGCTTCTACAAAATCTTCTAACGTGACTTTACCGTTTCTAAAGAATCTTGCAGATAAAAAGCTTGGAATGGCTGAAGTCTGTCTGACGCTTGGTTTCACTTTAACCTCATCGTGCTCTCTCATTCGAGTGACGAATTGATGTGCAAAATCTGGCACATTTGTGAGACGAGGAGCAAGACGGGGTGAAGCCATGTCACAGGTCACTCCTTGCTACCAAGAACTCTACGAATTAGTCCCTGAACAGCAGGTTCTGGGTCTATTCCTGGTCGAAACCTGAGAGCTCCTGAAAGCACGTACATTGCAGCATTTCTTATGATTTCATAAGAGATTTCTTTCTCCTTTTTTCTCTTGGCCATTTGAGCAGCTAGTCTAGATATTGATATTCCTGCTCTAATGGAGGCGGGTATCTCTATGTCTGTACTGTTTCTCGTAGCAGACACTAGAGAATAGATACTGTCGAGTACTGCGTCAGATAATTTGTATTCAGGACAGTTGACTTTCACGATCTCTATCTCTGTTTCCTTTCTGGGATAACCTAGTCTAATCCAAACTCTTATCCTATCGCGCAATGCTTCACTGAGTCTATGGGCTCCAGCCATCTCTTCTGGATTCATTGTCAGGACTGGAAAGAAATCATCATTTGCTTTCACTCGACCCAATCTTTGGACAACTGCGGATCGTTCTTCAAAAGGCTCAAGAAGTGAGTTTTGAACATACTCGGGAAGTCTATTTCCTTCATTTAAGCCAAATACTCCTCCAAAGACCATTGCTTTCAGCAGAGGACCAGGGTCAAATGATTCTAGTGTGAATCCCTTTTTCAGAACTATCGATGGATTAAATGACCCGATAAGATGTGAGGGACGTACACCTTCATCTCCAGTTATCCATGCAAAATCCCTTCCACTCTTTTCAGCATAGGCACGAAGAATAAGTGTCTTTCCTACTCCTGGAGGTCCAATAATTCCTGGAATCAATCCGGCATTTTCACAGTCTTCCAAGACCTCAAATGCTTCCTTGTACTGTTCCTTGATCACAATGGTAACTTTTTCTTTTGTAGCCGCTTCGACTTGTTCCTTGAATTTCGATGCAAAAATTTCGGCCTCTTTCTGCAACTCTGCCTACCCCCGTAAACATAATCTTGTAATTGTCATACTATTAAAAAGACCACGCATAATTCTTTTCATCTTTGTCATATCCGCTAATCAGTGAAAAAGGTGTTATCTTCATTGAATAGAGTTGGTAATCCACCTGTATGCCAAAATACAACAGATGAATCCGGTTGCACTCCACCCATCATACCCATTCTCATCAATGCAAGACCTGCTCTGCAAGTATACACTGGATCCAGAAGAATCCCTTCCATCTTCGCAAATGTTTCAATGGCACTTCTACCACTCGAGTCAAGTACCCCATAAGTTTCTGGCAAGAATTCATCAATGATATCTATCCGTGGTAGTTTCCCCTTGCTCAATTGGGAATATGCTTGCTCGGTCTGTTTTATGTATTCATTGACTCGATTTCTCAACTCGTTCTTTTTTGAAATCACACTGACACCTATTAGTTCTGTATCCATCTCTAGTGCTCTGACACCAAGAGCAAGACCCGCTAATGAACTGCCTGTGCCAACAGCTGATATGATAATATTTGGATTAAATTTCTGGATATCACACTGTTCTTTCAATTCAAGAGTAGCACTAGCAAATGCTACACAACCTAGAGGAACTGCCGCTCCAACAGGAATTGCGTATGGCGTAAGTCCAAATTCTATCAAAGTTTCCATTACATCATTGATACTTTGGTTTAGTTGGAAAATATCTTTGATGTCTGGAAAGTACTTTATCTCTGCACCATAAAGCTTGTCTAGGAGAAGATTGCCCGTGTCGACTTCAGGTTCTTCTCCTGAGAGAAGCAATATACATCTTAAACCTAATTTAGCTGCTGCAGAAGCTGTTTGACGACAATGGTTACTCTGTATTGCTCCAGCTGTAATTACGGTGTCACATCCCTTTTCTATTGCATCGCCAAGAACGAATTCCAGTTTTCTAATCTTGTTTCCACCAATAGCAGGACCAGTAAAATCATCTCTCTTGACCCATAAGTTTTCAATTCCTATTGATTCACCGAGATTCTTCATTCGATGCAATGGCGTAGGAAGGAAAGCAAATCGTTCCCTAGGGATGTTTTCTAACATCAAATCACCCAGTTGCACCAGTAATTAGAGATATTATGAACATGAGTATCGCTGTTAGTATTCCAGCTAAGAGAGTTTTAGCACCATATTTCCACATACTCTTCCCAGAAACCCTACCTAGAAACAATCCTAGAAGGAAGAGTACAAACATACATACTATTATAGAAAGATAGAAAGCAAAATACACTTCAAAAATGCCGGTCAAAACTAGTATTAATGGAGTGATTGTGATAATCGCTGCAATTGCTGGAGATAGACCATCAACAAGTGCAACGACAACAGAAGTCACTCTTGTTGCATGTGCATATATTGTGTTAGTCATATCACTCAGCATTGCACGTCCAATTTCCTCGACCTCTCTATCACGTTCAGCAGATTCAGCGAGATAAGACCCACTAAATCCAGAGATGGCCATAGCTACGCTAGAACCAACAGCTGCTAATAATACAGTTCTATATACCGTATTGGGTGCTTCTGAAACCAACAGAATAAGGCCACCCAGAATAAGTCCAAGCATTGTTAGTGCACCATCGAAGGCGTTCATCGCGAGATATCGTCTTGCAATCTCTATACCTCGAGTAAGTTCTAGTGCTCTCATAATTCCTTCAATAAAACCGATTTCTTCAGGAATAGGCTCCTGAATTTCATCTGGGTTATCATCCTCTGATTCGGACAATGACACTCAATGCCTCACTTTGGAATCTCGTGATTTGTTCAAGTTTGTTCTTGTGTTATAAGTGAGATGGTTTATTGGATTCTGGCATGATTAGTAATGTAAATAAATACGAGAAGTACCCGGTGAGTTTAGCGAAGTTGGTGCAATATAATGACTGCTTTTGAAGAATTGTTAGCAAAGGGAAAAGACATAGTTCTTGTTGGTACTTCTCTTGGTGTTTTAAATTGGGATTTAGAAACCTATATGCCCCCGAAAGGAGCACGACAGAGGGGAGCTCAAATTGGAATGCTCTCAAAAATAGTTCATCGTATGACAATAGACCCAGCTCTGAGAAAACTGATAGAAAAGGTAGATAAAGATACACTCTCCGAAGTGGATCAGAGAGATTTCTATCTCGTGAAAAAGAATTACGATGAAGCAATCAAATTACCTGAGAAACTAGTTGCAGATATTGCGGAACAACAGACTGCCTCATCTGTCACTTGGAGGAGAGCCAAAGCAGCAAGCGATTGGAAAATGTTTGAACCAGAATTGAAGAAAACTATTGAACTTCAAATTCAACGTGCTGAAATTCTTCAGGACATCAAAGGCACTGATAATATCTATGACACCATGATTGATGATTACGAACCTCAGACGACTGCAGATGAAATCTCTCGAGTCTTTGATCAACTAAAGAGAGGACTCATACCTCTAGTACAAAAATATTCAGAGATTACTGCTTCTGTGGATAAATCCTTCATGAAGAAAACGATACCAAAGGAAATCCAACAAAAGATAGCAGTCGAACTTGCTAACGCTGTTGGATATGATACCACATCTGATCAAGCTGGTGGGCGTATAGATGAAGTTGAGCACCCTTTTACCAATGGATATTATGATGATGTGCGAATCACTGTAAAATATCACGAAGACAATTTTGCATCAGCTATGTATGCTATACTCCATGAAGCAGGTCATGCACTGTATGAACAGAATCTGAATCCTGATTGGAAATTTAGAGCCCTCGGCACTGCAGCGAGTATGGGTATTCATGAATCACAGTCAAGATGGGTAGAAAATATGATCGGACGATCACCTCAGTTCCTCGAATACTACTTACCAAAACTCAACGATATCACAAACGGTGCGTTTTCAAAAATCTCAACCATTGATTTTGTCAAAGCAGTTAATACTGTCCAACCTTCTAAAATCAGGATTGAAGCTGATGAAGTCACTTACTGCCTCCATATCATTATCAGATTCGAAATAGAAAGAGACTTACTAGGTGGAAAAATCGAGGTTTCAGATCTTCCTAACATCTGGAATCAGAAATATTCAGAGTATTTGGGCATAGACATTGAGAATGATGCTGAAGGAGTGTTGCAGGATGTTCACTGGAGTTTTGGTTACTACGGTTACTTCCCAACATATGCCTTGGGTAACATCTACGATGGAATGTGGTATGATAAAATAACCGAAGAAATACCTGACTGGCAGGATAAGCTAGCTGAAGGAGAGGTCACTACATCAATTGAATGGATGAAGAAGAATATTCATCATCAAGCCAATCGACATTTCCCAGTTGATCTTGCTAAACTAGTAACAGGGAAGAACCTCACTGCAAAGCCTTTCCTGAAATACATCGATGAGAAATATTCAGCTATCTATGAATAACATTCTATATTTAGGGAGGGTGATAAACATCCTCCGTCTATTTCTTCTCATTGAGGGATAGTTGGTCTGAATGCATCCAGAGCAATTTTCCTGAAAGCACTCTCCAAATTTTCACCCGTTTCAATATCAACGTATTCATACTTGCTCTCTAATAATATGGCCATTTGTTCAAAGATGATACGTTCGTCTTCATTGATCTCTTCTGAAATATCGCATATCAAGAGGAGAGGAATCCTCGTACCGATATGTGTTTCCAGCGATTGAATAAAACTGGGGATTCTATTGAAAGACTCCATATGATGAGGGTCAACAGCGAGAACGGCTGCATCAAACCTCCTGAAATAATCACGAGGCTCCATGACCGAGTATAACTCCCATATCCAAGGACCATGCAGTTCCAAATCCAATTTCAGAGTGTGGATTGCGCCACCAATTGATAGAGTAAAATACTTCTCCCATTCATCTTTGGGAAACTCCCTTTCTAGTTGTGAAGATGCCTGAGATCGTACAGCTTTAAGACCCATGTTAACAAGTTTTGTGCATAGACTAAATGCTATTTCTATATCTCCTGCAACGAGGATTTTTAATGTATCAATCTCAGATGTCACTTTCAAATCTCCATTTCCCATTTAATGAAAGGTTTAGTAGTTCAAAATTAGAGCTACACTACCTGAAAAGGGATTCGATAAAAAAAAAGGGAGTCCTAGTTGACTCCCAGCTAATTACCCAACAGTAATTGTAAAACCATCAAATACCATGGTGGGTACATCCATGCCGAATGGCAAAGATTCGACATTTGATCCAATTTCAACGACGTTTTTCAGACCTTTATAGAAATGACCAGCAAATGACACTTGTTTAATCGAGTGTTTTCGCTCTCCATTTTCTACAAGATATGCAGAATTCGCAACACATGAGAATTCACCAGTTGAAATGTTTGAATGACCAATTCCTATTGGAATATCCACCAATTCAATTGCAGGACCATCAATTGAAGCGATTATCTCTTCATAGCTCCTTTTACCGGGTGATACATCAAGCCATTTTACTGATGTACTTACGGTTCCTTCATAGGGTAGTCGACCACCCTGTCTGGCGGCATTTCCAGTTGATTCAACACCGAAGGCATTACCCCAATATGAGTCAAAAATAAATCCTTTCAAAACACCCCTTTCTATTATCGAGTTCTTTTTCTGTGGCACTCCCTCAGCATCTATTGCAAAGGTTCCAAAACCAGTTGGTTTCTGACCATTTGAGTAGATACTCAATTCCTCCGGACCTACCTCATCACCCATCATATCAACAAGAGGAGACCTCTTCTCTACAACAGGTTTTCCTTGTACAGCTTGTGCGAGTGACGCTCCAAGAAAACTTGTCATAGGAATTGGATTCCAAATGGTGGTCAATTTTCCTGTATGCTCAAATTTCTTTGAGCCAAGAAGGGCAATTGCATCCTTTGCTGCTTTCTCACCAACTCCTTCAATATTAATAGGGCGTTCTCTGGTTACGTCAAATCCGTAAGCGGAGTGTCGTTCCTCACCCTCAATAGCTTGGACATATGCAACACAATTATTGTCTGCAAAGAGTGTTGCTTCTTGCACACCATGTGTATTTCCAACAGCATAAGAGCCCCATTCAATTTCTGTACCGGCCTGCACTAGCATTTTGACATCTTTACCGACAGTTTGAGCATTTTTGACTAAACTTCCTGATGCTTCAATTAGATCATCGATACCCAATGCCAGTATATCTTTGTTTATTATTCCATCCTTGCCAGGAGTAGCAGGTTCTGCAAAACCAGGAAATCTTTCGTCATCTTGCTTGAGAAGTTGTGCAATTGAATGTGCTTCAGAAACTGATTTCTTCACACTCTCTTCTGACACACCACTTGACGCAGCGAAACCAACTCTCTTTCCTTTTGCCACACGAACAGCATTTCCAGCGATAGCACCGTCTGAAGCAGTAACAATTCCCTGTCTGATATTAGCTTCAGCAAATTGTCGATAGTACATGAATACTTCGTACTCGCATGAGTCATCAAGGGATTTCCCATATTTCAGTCCCGTATCAACAACGGACTGCAGTTCAGATTTTAGAATATCAAATTCCATCATTATGCCTCCTATTCCTGTCCTCCGAAAGTGACTTCTTCAATGACCAATTTTGGACCTCCAATTCCATTGGGAAGTGGATATTGTTCACCCTTTCCACAGCCTCCAAAATATCCTCCTATTATCTTCAATTCGTTTGTCGCTGCTTCTACTTTTCCAAGAAGCTCTAAGATATTTCCAGATAGAGCAACCGATTTTATTGGATACTTGATTTCACAATTCTCAACCCAGTAACCTCCTCTTGAAATGAAAAGGAATCCACCATCAAGCTCGACTTGTCCGCCGGTTGTTTCCCTAGCATATACACCTGTGCCAAGCTGTTCTATTGCTTCCTCCTCACTTTTCAGATCACCAGGTTCAACGTATGTGTTTGTCATTCTGGGAATTGCCGGGAATGAAAAATTTACAGCTCGTGCATTGCCGGTTGGCGATTGTTCGAGTTTTTTGGCTGTACCTCTGTTATGGAGGTAGTGTTTCACAACTCCTTCCTTCATTATTACTGTACCTTTCGATGGAGTACCTTGGTCGTCATAGGGAATCCAAATGCCACCGAATTTGTCAACATCAACTCTGCCTTTGTCAACTATAGTCACTTTTTCAGTCCCCATCTTTACTCCAATCTTACCTGATAATGGAGAAGCACCCATGATCACAAAGTCAGACTCACTCAGGTGTCCAAAGGATTCATGGGCAAGAACACCAACAAGCTTCTCGTCAATTAATGCACGATGTTTTCCAGGGGGACAGGATTTTGCTTTCAACTGTTCTTTAGCGAAATCAGCCGCTTTTTTACCAAGATGTTCGGGAGTATACTCATCTATCTTGTACACCTCCAACCCAAAAGAACCACCATGTGAACCTGAACCCGTCACTAAATCTCCTGCAGTGGTTTGTGATGTTACGGTAGTTCCAAGATCAACAACATTGAACTCCCATTCTATTTCATCATTATCACTACTAGTGAATAATTTTTGTCCATACAGTTCTCCGAATCGACCAATTATATTCCTGATATTCTCTCCATGTGCTTTAGCTGTTTCTACTATTCTATTAACAAGTTCAGCTTTTTCTTCAAGCTCAACTTCTTTTGAATGAAGTTTGTAGCTTCTAGTATCAGAAGTTTTGCTCTTTATAGGATCTCGACCTTCAAAAGGTAGTTTTAATAAAGCAGCAGCTGCAGAAGCTTTTGCCATTTTGTAAGCACTCGTAGTAGCATCCTTAATTGCAGAAGGTTCTGTACTAGCTGAGAATGAAAAACCTGAAACACCTTCAACATAACAAGTTATGGCGTAACCTTTTCTGGTCATAACTCTCATTTCTTTCCATATATCATCCGTACGTTCTAGAGTTCTCAGAGTTAAGTCTTCATATCTGACCTCGACAAAATCAGCTCCAAGCTTTTCTCCAAAATGAACGTATTCCTTCATTTCATCAATCATTCTTACACCTCGTTTGGTTTCATTAAGTTCAATTGTTGTGGTCACCATATATCTAGGAACTGGTAACTAGTGACCATTTCGTTAATCTGGGCAGACCTCATGTTATCAGGCTTATAATTATCTCGTATTCTCTATCGTGCCTTTTAACCCATTTTTCGGTTGGTTATTACCATAATTTGGCTTCAATATATCATTCTTAGTTCATTCATTATCCTGCACTCTATATAACACAATATTACGGTTAGCGTCCAAATACACCGAGCTTAAAGCTAATGATATTGACGTACTGGAGGAGGAAATGCTATATGATTTTATTCACGCAGAAGTTTGGTAACCTTTGGTAGATCATTCAAAGGTCTGAATTATTATACTTTAACCATTCAAAAACGGCATTAATGGCGTGCAACACCAACCTTATTTCAGTAGATTTAACAAACGTTAGAAGTCCGGAGTTGAATGCGAGGTTTTCCTGAGTCGAATTGCTTGGCTTCTGGCTTCCCCCTTGAAGCTACAACTAAACAGCCTATTTGCTGGAAAATTTGACTTCTTGGGAAGACCCTTTTCAGGGAATAAACTGCGATACTCTATATCTCCCCCCCGAAACAAAGGAGCGGGTGTACAACCCGCTCTTAACATCCTCATTTTTGTGATAACAGTTATTTGGTTACCCGTTAAGAAATTCCTGAGGGTAGTAACTTATCGATGACAGAATCAAAAATTCCCAATGCACATACGAATGGGTTCCCAGTATTTCTAGCAATTGTGAATCTATTAGCTGTCGTTCCAGTTGCAATCAATACGTTGAGTATTACAGCAGGATTCTGGGATGGCGTATTCGTGCTTGCAGGAGTATTTTTCACTTGGAAATTTATTTCACTTCTGACTAAATCACACGAGTTTCCCGAAACTAGAATCAGCCCGAAACATCGTGATTATATTCTGAAAAAGGGTGTCTATGGTGAAATAAGAAATCCAGTAGCTGCAAGTATGATCTACCTGAACATAGCGTTGTTACTCATATCTAGGTCTCTTGCGCTCATTACATTTGTTCCCATCTTTGGAGCGTTTTGGTATATTCTTGCCAGATATCAAGATAACGAGATGATCAAAATCTTTGGTGAGAAATATAGAGAACATATGGCAAATACAGGACTCATAAGAGGAAAGGTTGGAGCAGAAGAACGTTTGACTGACTCTGGATATGGCATGTATTAGAAAACAAAAATCAATTAGTTATTCTTTCATTTGAGGAAGAGGTAAATTGATTTTTGTTACTTCATATGCTGCACTCATGAATTCAATATGACCTGTTATATCTTCGATTTTACCACCAATTTGACGCATGTAGAAGGTTGCGACTTCTTTGTCTCCAGCCTCGACAGTTCCAAGTCTGTACATTCTGAAACTTTTTGTCAATATTTCAAAACCAAATGGAAGGTCAATATCAACAACAGCCATCTCAATCTTACTATCACCTTGATTATCGACTATTACATCAAGCTGTATTTCCTCTCTGTTCTTGATTATAAAAGCCCTTACTTCAACTCCATCAACATTTTCGATTACTTCTCTTTTTGCTTTCTCTTCTTCGCCTTTTCCTTTTGTGGTCCTTCGTGCAACCACTCTGGATGGTGTGACATGTCTTGTAATGGATGTTGGTGTTCCATGTACACTCGGACTCGTAGATACTGGACTAGCATCAGGATCAAAAACTCCAACAAACCACTTGAAGAACAAGGGAAGTTCAAAAACGACGAATATCATTACAGCAATGATGATGGATGTAATTGCGATTGTTGACAATAATGCCAATCTAGTTGCTTCATCTCTTAGGATGTCAAAAATGGGTGACACAATTGGTTCCAGTATTGGTCCAAGGAGTTCTTCCAATTCATCCCAAAATAGCGATTTGAAACGTGAGTCTTGGCTAAAACCAAGAAGAATTCTTACCAGAGATAGCAGTAGTATTGATTTCACTTGATAAGCACGTTCCCTCTGACCTGCAACCACTGTTGTTTTCTTGACGTGAGGGAATATTAACTTTACACCTCTAATTTCTTTTATGCAAGGGGACTAAAACAGAAATATTTATTATAGTTAAAATTTACTATAGTTAATGGTGATATTGAGCTGTTAATACTACAATTTTTGGGAGTGCTATTTCTCTTAGTCATAGGATTGCTTCTCTACGGGAGCTTGGATAGTAGAAGGGATTTCATTCAGACAAAAAGTAGGAAAGACGAAATCGCAGGGGACATGTGGAGGGCTACAATGCTCGATTGTGATTTTGAAGCCACGAAACATGCATTTGGACCGGGCAGAACCTTGTTTCTTGAGAAGAAATCTAAACAATCCGCAAAATTAGTATCCTGATCTATTTTCTCGGTGGATGTCTAGTGAAACACTCTTTTGCCACATTACCAAAAACAACTTCTATGTTTTGCCCATTTTTGGCACTAGTTTCGAAAAATACCCATCCGATCTTTTCAGCGAATTGTCTACCTTCTAATTGACTAACAACGCGACGATCTTCTAGATCTGCTTTATTGCCGATCACAATGCCAAGCAATGGTGAACTCCTGAGCTGACCAATGTGCTCCATCAGTCCATCATGCCAATCTTCTAAAGATTCAAATGATTCACGGTTCGATATATCATATACAAGAATTGGAAAATGAGATCCTTTGTAGTATTGTGTTCTTAGGTGACTAAAATCAGCTTGTCCACCAAGGTCGATTACAGTTAAGATTACTGGAGTAAATGCATCGATGTTCATGGGTACTGCACTCAGATCAACACCGACCGTAGCTGTATAATCATCATCGAATTCGCCTAAGAGTAATCTCCGTATAATAGAGCTCTTACCCACACTTGAAGAACCTACGAGTAAAACTTTGTATACAGGAATGGTCATTTTTTCTTCCTCATACCTAGTACGCCATCACATAAAATACAACTAGCCTGATAAAACAATGTAACACGTTCTTGACTGATTTTGAATGAGGTTAACTTGTTAAGAATAGTTATCATTCCAAAATGGGATGATAAGAATGAAAGCGACCTATACAATAATGTCATTTCTGGGAATTGAGATACAAAAACACGTATTTTCATCATCTTCTAAATAGATATCCCATCCATGAGCGAGAACAATTCTCTTTGCGATTGAGAGACCTAATCCCTTCCTAATACTAGACTTCAAGGAATCCTGAAACAGTGCTTCTTTTGTACCTTCATCTATTTTTTCTCCATTATTGCAGAACTGAATTATTGTAGAACAATCAGTCACTTCGGTTCCTATCCAGATTCTAGATGGTTTCCCATGGATAACAGCATTATTAATTAGATTTAGAACTACTTGCTCAATTTTCTCCTTATCCCCTTTTACTACAGGCAGAGTACCTACTTCAATAGTCATACTTCTAGGAACACTCGCTCTACCGATTTCTTGAACCAGAAGACTCAGATCAACATCTTCACGATCACCAATTACCTGTCCAGAATCTGCCAGTTCAACAGACCTAGCAAGAATATTTTGCGCTCTATTGATTGTCTTTTTTATTCCAGTGATATATTCCTCATCGTTCGAATCCATTAATTCAAGATAGGCCATAACATTTCCGTGAAGTGTACTAAGATCATGATGCATTCTATGAGCCAACCTACTCAGTTCTCTACTTTGGTTCTCTAATGCTGTTTCTTGCATCTTTCTCTCTGTTATTTCACGTACCACGCTAACAACCTGTCCCTCAATCTCATGGGACATAAAATCTGCTGTGAACCATTTCTTTTCATCTTGAATTTCCAATTGATAATCAAATCCTAGACTCGAACCCGTCTTCCTTGTTCTTTCCAGGTGTTCAGAAATTTGATTTGTAATATAATCTGGCAATACTTGATTCATTGTTTTTCCAAGAAAATTCTCTGGTTGAGTATAGAGCAAATCTGGTCCAGAAGCATAGAATTCTATTATTCTATCGTTTTCATCATAAACGAACACAAGGTCTCTAAAAGACTGAACGAGGGTCCTGTATCGCAGTTCACTCTCTCTAATCCTTTGTTCAGCTTCTATTCGTGCAAGTGTCTGTGCTATCTGCTCAGATAGAGCTTCAACAAGAGTTTCATCACTACTTCTATCACCAAATTCTCTTTGAGGGGGACTTTTTGAACGTTTGAGTTCAATAAATCCTCTAGACTGACCAGAAACTTCAATCGATGTAACAAAGCAGTCATCTAGCTTTTGGAAACCAGAAGATTTCCATTCTTCACCATTTATCACGATTCTAACATACTTAGTAATTTCCTTTAGCAGTCCTTGAGGTAGAACCCTTAAGATCTCCTCTATTTGTGAATCGAACTCCTTATCACTGCGGTTGAGTTCGCGAGTGCATTGATAGAGAGTATTGAGTTCGTCAATTCGATAGCTTAGATTACGTTCCATCTCTATCATTTCTTTGATATCTTCAAAAAGACTACAGATTCGCCCATCTGGTAGTCGAGTTACTGTAATCTTGAAAACACCCTCGGTATGTTCGTCTTGAT
Source organism: uncultured archaeon (assembly GCA_964610875.1). Taxonomy (GTDB): domain Archaea; phylum Asgardarchaeota; class Thorarchaeia; order Thorarchaeales; family Thorarchaeaceae; genus CAZSWP01. Next base: position 4,116 of record CAZSWP010000038.1, on the reverse strand, counting down.
AATAGAAAGCTTCTGAAGAAAATGGTTCACCAGTCTTAGCTACTTTAAGGTACTCATCTGTTATACCTGATTTTTTAGCTTCAGGCCAGATCGTATCAAAATCAAGACCTATGCATTCTTTTGGTTCAACTCCAGTAATAATAGCTGCTGCTGGATTACCGTCAACCAAGATCAATTCATCTTTTTCATTTAGCTCATAGACATAGATTCCAGATGAAATAGAATTGAAAATTTCATGATATTTGATTTCAGTAATCTTTAATCTTTGTTCGATTTCTTTTTGTTTAGTAATATCTCTGAAGATAACCAGCGATGATGATTTTCCTTGAAATTCGATATTTGATGCTGTGATATCTAGCCATATTGTACTACCATCTTTTCGTGTGCCACGAATTTGATAATTATTGGGTGCCGGTTCACCAACAATTCTGCGCTGAAAGTACTCGCTCACTTTCTTTGCATCCTCAGGATGAATTGTACTCAATATCTCGTTCCAACTCATCCCAATTAGCTCTTCACTAGTAAACTCTGTGATATCTTCCATGGCTCGATTTGCATATATGATCATATATGGATCATAAGTCATTATTTCTATACCAATCGGTAGCTCGTCAAAAAGATCTCTATATCTTTGATCGCTTTTTTCCATAACCTGCTCTGATTCTTTCCTTGCGGTTATATCATGAAACATGACTAGGGATGCAGGTTCGCCTTCATACTCGATGCTTTTCGCCACCACTTCAACGTACATTGTTGAACCATCTGGTCTAATCCATTTCTGTTCCACTACTTGAGTTTCAGTTGCTTCAGAGTAAATCGACCGTATCCTTTTTTCTATGAATTCACGACTATCAGGGTGAGCTAATTCGAGAATTGATTTGTTCTGAATTTCATGAATCGAGCCAATTCCTAAAATATTCAAGGAATATTGATTGGCAAAAACTAGTTTATAGTTCTTATGAACAGCAATTCCGTATGGTGCTGAGTGTACAAGGGATCGGTATCGCTCCTCACTTTCAACCAGCTTCTTTTCTGCAGTAGCATGTTTTGACAACTGCTTGATAATATGATAGAGCTGTGTATACTGGCTTTTTACATCAGCACCTTTTGTAACGTAATAGGAAGCCCCAAGATTCAAAGCCCTGATAGCAACCTCTTCGCGTCCTCGGCCAGTAAACACAACAAATGGAGTACTAAAACCTCGGTCGCGCAATATACGTAAGAATTCTAGTCCATCTATTTTGGGCATCCGATAATCGGACACAATAACATCAAAATGTGAGTGTTCCATTTTCTGCAAAGCATCACTTGCAGATGTACATACATCGATATCAAGACCATCTGATATCTGTTCAAGATATTTTTTCGAAAGCAGAAGAAAATCATCGTTGTCATCTACAAGAAGTACCTTAATGGTCATCAGCTATGTCCCCCGTAGTAACAGTTTCTAACTCTGTATATCATATCTGTTTCCAAAAATGAATTTTGGTGTAGTGCATAACTAGATACTCAGTCAATAAAACATTGACTTGTTTGTATATCTAATATAAAATACCCGAGAATCGATGTGTCCTGATCTATTGAGCAGTAACTATAGGTATACTAAATCATTGTTCAATCATATCTTCTGTTTTCGCAGGGATTTCAGTATCTCTGAGAACTGCAATAAGGATGACAGATGAAAGAAACATTCCAGCTCCCGCTACTATCCATACAAGTCGGAGACTACCAGAGAGCTCCCATAATAAAGCTCCAAAAATCGATGATAAAATGGAAATCCCACGCATCAGAAAGTCAAATGTTCCAAGAGCACGACCTTTTCTCTCTTCTGTGATGTTTGCCACAAGAATACTTCTTTCAGAACCTCTCCAAGCAATGAATGGGATTGCCCATACTATATTCAGGATGTAGAGACCGGTTGCACCAGAGCCAAGTCCAAAAATTATGAATACAATTCCATTTCCAATAACCGATATGATAAGCGCTACTTTGAGGTTTTTATCAACCAAGACACTGGCAGAATACATCAATATAGCACTAGTAAAGGAGAAAGCACTCCAAGTCATTCCGTATGTAATTGTATCCACTTGCCAATCGTTTACACAGAGATTTCCAAGATATTGTATAGCTGAAGACCAAAAGAAAGAGAAAATTAGCATACCTACTACAAGTTTCCAAAAATCAGTCCCAAGTTCTCTAAAGGATATAACTGGTCCCGATTTTGCCTTTTCGATTGTTCGATCTCCTAATGATTCATCTACAAAGAGAAGAGTAGCAATGAGTGCGATAATGGAACCAAAACCTCCAATGAAATGAAGATATGATGAAGTAAATCCAGAACTCAAAAGAAAGGACCCAAATAGGGGACCAAGGGCGTCAAAAAACCAGAGTGGCATCATTACCATCATAAAACGGCGAGCAGGGTTTTTTCCTTCATCCCTAGCAATTTCATCAGCTGGAATAGCTGCAGCTGTTATCCATACATTACCTTGTCCATACCATATCAGTCCCCATTCTAGAATAACATATGGCCACATGGGGAAAAAAGCTAAGGTAAATAGACCAACTAGCATTGGTATGTAGCCTGATGCCATTGTGCGCTTACGACCGATATAATCAGCAATTGTTCCTGATACAAAAGCTGCAATTAGTCCAGCAAATGTTCCGATAGAAAATACTAGTCCCATTTGCCACGGGGCCATAAACGTTTCAAGAAAGATGCTGAATTGCCATTTCCATAAACTGATTGCTAGCTGCGAAATCCCCATCACAAGGGCAAGTTTCCATAGATTCCTGCTCAATCCCAAAAATCCTGAGCTAATCCTGTCCTTGCTAATTGAATCTATGGCCATCAAATTACCTCGAGTTTTTCTTTGGATTCCAGGATATGAGGCATTAATACGGTCTTAAGATAATATCTGTTTATTCATTAAATCTAGCTAGAAATGAAAATTATCTTATAGCGTTCCATTCAAAAGACTTCAGACACAGTTGCAATCTGAGAGGTACTGATGCTATGCTAACATATGAGGGTTCAATCTGGCGACCTCCAAGTGAAGCTCGTTCGTTGATATTACAAGCTACCGTTGGTTGCTCCCATAATGCATGCATATTTTGCGTTTCTTACAAGAGGAAAAAATATCGAGTGAGAGGCACTAGTGCTATTCTGAAAGATTTGGATGGGTTACCAAAGCACTACAAAAATTCAGTGAAGAGAGTCTTTCTCGCAGATGGTAATGCTCTAGCAATGCCAACAGAAGAACTTCTTTCCACTCTAAATGTATTGAGTGAGAATTTACCAAGTCTTGAAAGAGTTGGAATCTATGCCTATGCAAAGGATGTCAGAGATAAAACAGTTGACGACTTAAAAACACTACGAGATTCAGGACTTGGCATAGCTTACTATGGTCTAGAAACAGGCGATGATGACCTATTGAGATGGGTCAGAAAAGGAGTGAATTCAAGAGAGAATATTGAAGCCTGTAAAAAAATTAGAAAGGCAGGTATTAATTTATCAATAACAATTATTCTTGGCCTTGGTGGAAAAGATGGTTCAAAAAAACATGCAAAAGCAACAGCTAATGTTCTAAATGAAATTAACCCCGAATTTATCGGAGCTCTCACTCTGATGACACCGCCTGGCACTCCAATTTACGACATGGTTAATCAGGGAGAATTCAAGACCATAAATCCATTCGAGACTCTACAGGAACTATATTGGTTGATTAAGGATTTGAACGTGACAGATTGTATTTTCCGAACAAACCATGCTTCGAATTATTTGCCGCTACGTGGTACACTCAATAGGGACAAAGCGGCATTGCTTCAAACACTTGAAGATGTACTCCAATCAGGAGATGAAACTTCATTGAGACTGGGTTATATGAGAGGATTATGAGTACTAGTGTTTCTAATATGAAGCACATTTTTATCGAATCTCCAATTACAATATAATAACATCAACTAATGGAGCTGAGATTCATTTCTATTAAATTCAGATATGGAAATAGTATAGGCAAGCAGCTGGATCCAATAAAGGACCTCTCACGTCTTCAGAGAATCCTAAGAAGATGTCATGATATTCTGAGAGGTAATGACAGTCAATCCCCCATAGAG
>CAZSWP010000037.1:0-36072 GCA_964610875.1 uncultured archaeon | reverse complement strand
GATGCTGCGGTAGGTTGGAAGATGGCGAGAGAGTCGATGATGAATATGCGAACCCATACGTATGCTACTCTGGGACATTAATGACCATAGATGCTTGACATCTTCTTCTACTAAGCATGGAGCTGGATGTTCCTCGATCTTCCCGTCTTCTATTTTATCAGTCTTAGTGACTACTGAACCGCCTGTGAATATTCGTTCGAACTCCGTGAGTGCTAGAGGATGCACACCGGCACGCTGAGCTTCTAGTAATTGCGTTTCAAAGAATTCCTTCTCGAACTTAGGAGTTGGAAACGATTGTTTGCCAGTGACTGTATCATTTTGGTATAGGCATGTACTAAAGTGGTCAGCAATATCATTTTTCAGTTCTCTCAGAATAGAGATCAGTTTCCTGTTCAGTCCAGGTTCTCCTATTGCGTGTTCTGTATACACATAGTCTAGATATGGTGACATTTTGAGCATGTAAAGATTGGCATATCTCTTGGTATCAGTATGCGGCACATCAAAGATAGTGCAATGCATTGCAAGTGTCTGAAGCGGTGACCTACAGGAATCAATGAAGTCCAGTTCTGGAAGATTATGAATTGGAATGACTTGAGGTGCATACGAATTTGCAGCAAAACCCTTGACCAATTCGCCATTGTGGACTAGCTGTTGCATTTCTATGAAACCATATTGGCTCATCCCAAGGAAACGAAGCACAGCTCCAATAATATTAAGACGTTGATTCAGTGGACCTAGACTCTCGTATCTGTTTGTCACACGGACGGATTCAAGGATACCAAACGCCGCAGCACGTTCAACTAGAATTCTGTACAGATTTTTCCGGATGTTATTCTCAGATTTCGTCAGTATTGTGAAGTCTGGGTCCCCTCTTTCCACTGAGTATCTGTACTGAATCTTTGCTCTTTCCCAGTTCTCTTTTGATCCTTCATAGAGATGATTACCTGCCTTCGATACAATCTCTCTCTGAAGCAATATCGTTGTAGATAGTCCTGTCTTGATTGCATTGTAGAGTATTCTGTTTGGGTGTTTTGGATAGCCTTTCTCAGGTCTTCCCACTTCCCACACAGTAATTATCTCCTGTTTTGCTGGGTATTTAAAACATTTATCTAAATTAATTTATTGGAAAATATTTGAGCTAGAAACAATCTAACTAAAATCAAAATATTATTTGATATTTTATCTTAATAACTTTATATAGAAATATGATGACTCTAATACGAGTTCAAAAGACTCTCTACGTACAAATAGGAGAGTGAACTCAACTGACTCAAGAAACGGGTCAGAACTTTATATAGAATCAGGCGAAAGACAATGGCTCGGTCCAAGGGTGTGACAATCGCGGTGAAGGTTCCAATCAACTGGGAATCCATGACAAAAAGGACAAGGCAAAGGCTTAGGCAGACTGTTGGACGAGATACCAGAGTAATACGTGCATTTCTTGGAATAATTGAACAACATGAAGATGAACTGTTGACAGGCAAGAAAAAAGACCGAATTAGTGATGGTAAGGTTGACCAGCTGACAATGACCGCACTCAAGGTGAAGTCAGGTGTGGAACCGAGAACCAGTGTGCTCCACGATTTCAAGGTCCGTTTTCCTCGTATCTCTCAGAATGAGATGACTGAGTGTCGACAGACAGCTGTTGCTCTCTATGAGAGTTATCTCAAACTAAGAATGAAGAGAGGTTTTACTGCTTCACGTCCTACAACCATCACAAGTTCTCGACGAATTCTTCGATGGGTGTTCTCTCAAAGATTCAACATCATTGAGAAAAAGACATCTGTTGTCCGTTGGTGGATAGACCTTCGTGATGCTCTTGATTCTGCAAAGGAACAAAGAGCACATCATGACCGATTGATGATTCCTCTAAAGATGTCCCCCTATCATCTGAATCAAATAGAACGCGGAGAGATAAAGGCACTTCAGATTTTTACTGATAAAAGACGCAAGTGGTGGGTCAGCTTCGCAGTCCGTATCAATATCGATGAACCGCCCGAAACCAATCTTCCGGTTGCAGTTCTTGGTATTGACCTTGGGATTGAGAAAGCAGCCTGTTCAACACTTCTTACTCCACAAAAAGTTAGAGAGACCAAGTACTTTATACAAAAAGAGAAGGTCAAAATCATCAAGCGATATGACAGACTCTTTTCGGACCTGCAGAGAGAGATGCATAATCGACAGAATAACGGACAGCTTCATGATATGGTTGCAAAGAAACTTCGCAGGATAAGGTCAAAAAGAGAGAACATTGCTAAAGAATACGATCGTGTTCTAGTTCGTAATCTTCTTGATTACATATCGGAGTTGTCTGAAAAATACACACTCTATGTTGCCATTGGTCGCCTGAAAAATATTCGAATACGTGCCAAGAGAGGAAACTACCAATCGCGCAGGTTCAGAGGGATGATACATTCTTGGGCTTATTCGCGAGTAACGGAGAGTTTGAAACATGGGCTGGCTCAGCTTGGTTGGAAGGTTGATGGGAAGAATGCCCGTTGTAAGGCAGTACCTGAAGCATGGACCTCTATCATATGTTGGAAATGTGGTGCTAAGGGTAAGAGACCAAAGCAAAACTATTTTCATTGCCCAAGTTGTGGGCTGAAAACCAATGCAGACAGAAATGGTAGTATCAATATCGCAGCACGATTTCTTATGCTCACAAAGTCATTACACTCTGTGAGAGGACTAGGTAAGTGGGCTAGTGCTATTGCACGAAGCACACGACCGAAAGCCCAAGAGAAGAAGCCTTCTCAAGGGAAGTCCTTACTCTCCGAAAAGGAATTAATATCAAATTCTGGAGAGTCCGCGGCCGTTCACCATGCTCAGATGAGTCTTCTCAGTTTCAGTGATGATGCTGGGGTGGGTGATGATGACCCTGCCGTGGGAAAAACTGTGGAAAATCTCTCTGTCACTGGTAGTGATGAACCAGTACTAAAACAGGAGAAAGAAGCCCGGTCTGTAGGAGGGATTCCATCTCAATGATGACAGACAAAGTTCTTGCTAATCTTGGCATATCTTCTGGATTGCTGAGTGGTGGCGACACTGGCAAGAGAAGGGTGGAACACAGAAGTTTCAATCAGTTGAGGTTCACTCACTATTTAGAAATAGGTCATCCGCAGGCTGGTGCCTTTTTGTGTTACAATGAATGGAACTATTATTTACTATCTATTTCAAAAGCCTGAGAGAGGTCCAAAAAGAATGATGAAATTGCTGAAGATAACCATCCGAAAATACGATTCAATTCTCTCAATAAAAAGTGTTTCAAATGGTATAGTAGTGTATTATATTTGTACGAATTCGTATTTCTGGATGGAGATTTCACTCACTATTCTGTTTTCTCTCTAGCTTGGCACATTTATGTTCAATATTGATTAATCTGTAACTAGTAATTCCATTCTGTGTTCTGAACTTGTACCAATTGTAATCCGAAATTAATTTATTGACAAAACTTTCTACCCATTTTATCAGCCTCTGGAATTCTTCTCTAAAACGGAGAAAACCAAAAATGGTTACTTTGACTATTGCAGTTAATTCTAGTTGATTAATCATTATTCTTTTTGTATTTTTGTTAGTGTTGATTATGGTCAAATCTAGTTGTTCTGGAAGCACTGTTCTTGCGCTTTCATATGATATTGTTATATCGATACCTTTACCAAAAATACTGAATCCACTTCAGTGTTCTGAACCGATATCTCTAACTCTTATAGCTCGTGGTATCTGGACTGAATTCACGTGAATCAGAATTACCAATATAGAGTGCATCATAGCTAAATTGGTTCCTACCAATTGAGTCGATAATCCCACTTAGTTGATTGACTAAGAACGCCATAAATAATGAATTTACAATGACTAGGATGAATTCTAGAACTCTGTTCTTAGGATTGATATGTATTACGTCTATATTTTCATCCTCCGCCACTAACAAAACCTCAATTGTGGAATTCATTGAAACATATTATTATTGTTCATAGTGCAGCCTGCGGAGTCGGTTTTCCCCAGTTCGAATCTGGGCGGTCCCGCCATTAATTTCTTCAGTATTTACGACGATAAGTTAGTTGAATTACATCGGCGAGAAGCTTAAATGAGGTGTGACTTCGACAACCCATGCACTTAATCATTGAATCCCAGTGATTTACCTGTCCAGAGATGTCTGTCATGCAGTTTACTCCACAACGACTTGAGAAAGTGTATCGAAAGATGCGTCGTGATGACCTTGATGCACTTCTTGTAACAAGATCACAGGATGTCCATTATCTTACTGGATATTATAATCCCCTTCATGATATTCCAGTAGGATGTCTTCTCTCACTTGGTCAACAACCCACTCTTCTTCTCTCAGAGCTCCAGTATGAAGCTATTCTAAAGGAGAATTTCATGTCGAAGATTGTACAATTCTCTGAGGATGCTTCTGGTTCTCGACATCCTTCTCATTCTGAATCGTTTTGGAAAAAATTACTGGATGTCATTATGGAGGATGGTATACAGAATGGAATGCTGGGACTGCAACTAGAATGGCTCGCTGTAAGAGACTTTGAACGTCTCAAGACCGCGTTACCCAATGCTGGTTTCAAAGACTTTTCCAGTCAACTCTGGCGACTACGACAGATAAAAGGTCCAACTGAGATAGCAGCAATCAGTGAAGCTACAAAGATTGCTGAAATCGGCGTAAGAACAGCACTAGAGGTGGTCTACCCCGGAAAAACAGAAGTTGAAGCTTCAATCGAGATTGAATCTGCAATGAGAGCTGCTGGTGGACAACTTCGTGGAATACGTGCTGCGATACTTACCGGTACTTCCGCCAAGTTTCCTTTTGCACAACCAAGCACGCATCGAATATCGAACGATGAACCTGTGGTCGTTGATATCACAGTCAGTCAGGACGGTTACTTTGCAGAGGTGGCTCGAACTATCCAGACCAGCTCTCCCAACAAAGAACAACGGGCTTTGTTTGAGTGTAATCTTACCGTGGCAGATGGACTTGAGGAAAACCTGACGCCTAATGCTTCCATCGGAGAAATCATGGACTCTGTTATGTCTGAAGCTGGAGATGATTGTTGTAAAATGCTCATCCAACCAGTTGGAAATGGAATTGGTCTGGACTTGCAGGAACCACCATCTCTCTCCTCTGGAAGTGATGTAATTCTTCGTGAGGACATGGTGATTTCACTTCACCCAACATGCTATTCAAAGAATGCAGGCACTACAAGAATATCAGATGTTTTGCAGGTCACTTCTAATGGATGCAAAAGATTGACTTCCTTAGCAAAAGAAACGATGTAGGTCATACTGTGAATTGCCAGCGTTTCAATTTTCGAAATACATCTGCAATTGCATCGGCACGGGCTGTATGCTTCTCTACTTCCTCTCTTGACAACTCTCTGATCTGAGCTGCAGGCACCCCTGAATTAAGACTTCTCGGAGGGATAACAACGTTCGCAGGAACAATGCTGCCTGGGGCAAGCATAACACCTTCTCCAAGAGTAGCACCATCATAGACAACGCTGCCTTCACCGATGTTCACAGAATCCCCAACATAAACACCATGTATCACTGAAGCGGTTCCAATGACAGTCTTGTTACCGATAATGGTCGGGTTCTCTTCGGTATGCGCATGAACGACAACACTGTCTTGGATACAACTTCCATTACCTATTCTAACAGATGCGATATCGCCTCGAATAACAGCACCTGGCCATACACTGGCATTCTCTCCAATTTCTACATTGCCTACTATTGTTGCTTGTGCACTCACATAGGCTTTTGAATCAATTCGTGGATTATGATCTCCAAATGGAAGGATTGGCAATTTCTACACCTCATAGTAATTTTTCAATAACAGCTTCATAATGTTCTATTGGTCTAAGACCAACTAGTCTATCTAATATCTTCGGTGGTCCTCCTCGTGGGTCTGGAACTTCCAGCCTTGCTGGTTCACCATTATGGTATATCAAGACACATGGTATTGCTACAACTTTGTTTTCCATTGCAAAACCTCGATGGTCTTGTGTGTTAATTTTCATAAATTGTACATCATCGTTATTAGAAAATTTTTCGTCCAGTTCTTCAAGAATTGGAGTTAGCGTCAAGCACGGTTTACACCAGGGTGCCCAACAATCAATCAAAACAAGTTTTGTTGTATTGATAATGTCTTTAACATCATCTGGTGACATATCCTTTACCACACGTAGCCACACTCAAAAAATTATGGGGCTAAGTTGTCCTATGAATCTTGCTACGTCAAATATAGTAAAGCTGTAGGTACATCGTACCCACAGTTATTCTGGTTATGCTGTAGTATCAGCAAGTAGGTTCTCTGCAATCTGGTCATAAACTTCGGGTGGCATTACACCAACAAGCTTGTCTGTTTTTTGACCTCGACCATCGTCAAAGACGACTCTTTTACCCTCGGCATAAACTAATACGCTTGGAACACCAGTGATTCGATTTTCCATGCTAAATTCACGGTTTTGGTCAACATCAAGTTTGACAACTTTGACTCCTTTTTCTCCGTATTTTTCTGCTATCTCTGCCATTATGGGTGAGAGTGCTTTGCAGGGTCCACACCAAACAGCATGACAGTCTACGAATACCACTTTATTCTCTGCAATAATTACTTCAAGTTCTTCTGATTTTATCTCTTGAACCATGAGTGTTTCCTCACTTTACAATCAGTTGTGCATAATCTATGCACACCTGTTAAAAGAGTTGTGCTAGCGGCTGTGTTTTCCCAAGGGATAAAACGTGAGATGCAAGCCAACTTTGATAAGCTCTTTCCTGTTTTTGGTCAGCTAGTGATGTATATTTGCCTATTTTGCATTGCCCAAAATGTGGTTCCACGCTCGAAATAAAAAAAGGTGGTCATATTTGGACTGTTGCATGCTACCGGTGTGATGCAGAGTTGATGGTAGATGGTAGGAGTAATGATTTGTTTGACGCTTACGATGCTTACGTCGAAGCTCTTCGAGGTGGCACTCTGACTAGCACTAGTACAACAGTTTCGGATTCTACTGAAACTACTAAGGTAAAACGCAAAGGCAGACGTCGAAGACGTACAGGTCTTATTCCAAAAAGAGTACAATCCCTCTCACGAGTCAAGAAGATAATTTCAGATAATGGGGTAAGCTTGGATACATTGCCTGAGTCAGTCAAGGAATTAGTGACCCCTGGTTTTGATTTCTTGGTTAGCTATCGTTTGATGGGTGAAACAGATGCAGAGTATGGATGCGAATTAGATGATCTCAAACTACCTAGTCGTTTGAAGGAATTGTTGAAGAAAAAGGGTGTCCATCGGTTATATGAATTCCAAGAAACTGCTTTTGAACAGATATCAAATGGTGCGCATGTAGTCATTGCAGCTCCAACTGGACAAGGCAAAACTGAAGCCTTCGTACTTCCTATTATTCGAAACCTTCTATTAGGAATCAGTGATTCTCTAAGACGTCCGGGTGTTAGAGCACTTCTATTATACCCAACCAAGGCTCTTGCTAGAGATCAATATGAGAAAATAACTGAGATGTGTGAAACATCTGGAATCCATGTAGCAATCTTTGATGGTGATGTATCACAAAATGACAGGCAGAAGATATATGACTCTCCCCCTGATATACTACTCACGAATCCTGATGTCCTTCACTATCACATTGGTTGGAATCGCTCTCGACTAGTGCCTATTCTTAGGACGGTTGAATATGTTGTTTTAGATGAGATTCATCTTTACACTGGTTCAATGGGTGCCAATGTGTACTATATTCTAAAACGATTAGCGCTCGAGGCGGACTCCTTTCAGAAAATCGGTGCATCAGCTACCATTTCGAATCCACAAGAATTTACTGAACAGATTTTTGATGACAAAGTTGAACTGATCTTGTCGGAAACTGCAAAGAGAGGCCCCATACATTTCTTGATGTTCTATCCAGGGGATAGGTCAAAGTATAGCATGATTGTTGATTTGGTGAGTAAACTGAATCAGTATGATTTCAAGACATTGGTATTTGGAAATACTCACTCTGAGGCCGAAGTTCTGAACATGTTACTAAATGATATTGATGTGAAATCAATGGTACATAGAGCAGGTCTGCCAAAAAAATATCGTAGCAAGGTGGAGGACCAATTCAGATCTGGAGAGTTGTCTGTTCTTGTTTCAACACCGACTCTTGAACTTGGTATAGACATTGGAGATCTCGATAGTGTAGTGAGTATGATTACTTCCATTACGCGACTGACTCAGCGTATTGGTAGAGCTGGACGTAAGGGTCAAGAGAGCATTGCAGTTCTTGCACTACGTGAGAAAGATCCAATTTCATCATTCTACAGATATCGACCAGAGAAATATTTCACAGATGTTGATGCAGCGTATATGGAACCTGAAAATGAAGTAGTGGGCTATTATCAACTGATTGCAGCAGCAATGACCGGAAAGATGACTCTCTCGACATTTCCAAAACAAAAGAAAATAATCTCCCGTCTAGTGGAAGATGGTATTTTACATATTCGTGAAGATGGTACTATCCGTGTTGATGATTTTGACCGTGCACAGAAAGAATGGAGAGGATATAGTATCCGTGGCATCGGTGATACTGTTCAGATTAAACTACAGAAAAAAGACCTAGGTGAAAGATCAATGCCCATGGCCGCTCAAGAATTACATCCTGGGGCAATTTATCTTCACGGTGGACAAAATTATCAGTCAGTTGAATTTCGATACACCCCTGGGCTTGGTCGAGCAGCTGTTGTAAAATCCCCCGACCGTTATTACTATACAAAACCCCTGTACGAAACGATGCCAAGGATTATTGAAATTCATGAGAAACAAAAGGTCCTTGGTATGAATCTTATCTACTGTACACTCGAAATGACTCAGACAGTATATGGTTATGTGAAAAGGGAAACCAGAAGTGGAAAGACCATTGGGAAATATGACATTAAAGATCCCCTTGTGTATAGTTATCTCACTAGAGGGTTCGCATTCAAAGCACCAGAACCTGTTGATTCTATCAATGGCTTCGTTCAAGGGCGTCTGGATTATATAGATGGTCCTGAGATGTCACCTGTTGAACTCTATGGTGGTGCTTTTCACGCCTTAGAGCACGTTGTGATAGAGTCAAGCGACATGCTGACGGGTGGAAGCACACGAGAGATAGGTGGTGTATCAATGGGTGACTCTGGCATCATTTTTGTCTATGATGGCAGTCCTGGTGGAAATGGTGCATCAAAATTACTTTTCAAAAGATTTGAAGAGGCTCTCTCACGGACTCAGACCATACTTGAAGAATGTGACTGTAAAACAATTGATGGTTGTCCTCTATGTACTTATTCGTACCAATGTGGTAACAATAACAGTCCTCTCTTTAAGGTTGGAGCTCTAGAGAGCATCAAGAAAATACTACAAAAGGTTGAAACCAAGGTGGATACTAAAGGATATCTTGGCTATCAACCACTTGTGTAGGAGATGATGTAGAATTGCGGTTTATGCTGAAACGTGGTCATGATGGTCCTGCGCGTCTCGCTGAGATTCGATTAGAAGATACTCGTTTCACTACACCCTTTCTGTTTGGATTGGAAGAATATCCTGAGATACAACAAGTCAAAACATACTTGCGTGATCAAATTAAGTCTGAACATCCATTGCTAATCTCACTAGGTTCATCATTTTCAAATATCGATATTTCGTCTTTACAGGGTCATGATTATCTTCTTCTCTTTCCGTCATTTCCCAATGCTAATATTATGGGTAGTACCTTTGGAAGTGCTCTTCTCGAACTTCAGTTTGAGTTTCTATGGGAGAATCAGGAAATTATCGACCCAGCAAAAGCAGTAGTGAGAATACCATCATCCATCAAAAAAGATGATTTGATGCAACATATTCCGAAATTCAGGGAACTTGATATAGCCGCCGCATCTTTTTCGTTTGATGGTCTTCTTGGTGAATCTGATATATCTTCTATGGAGCTCAGAAGCTGTATGCCAGCAAATATTATGACTCTTGCTCTGGGGCGAATAGCACCATGGTTAATTCCCTATCTCTTCTATTTTGGGTTTGATGGTATTGATACAAGTTTGGCAGACTCTTTGGCTATAGCGCATATTAGACTGTGGCCTGACTGTATTGAACATATCAGACCAAAAGAACAACCACGCTATTGTGCTTGTCATCATTGTGAAAATGCATCCAGCTTGTCTGTAGAAAACATCCGGACTCACAACTACAGTATCTATGTACAACAACTATCAAAATCAGTACATACATTCAACAGAGAAAACCTGCGTTGGTTAGTGGAGTCTAGCACTCATGCAAGCCCAAATCTGGCATCCTTCATTCGTATTAGTGATTCAATTAATTACGATTATATAGAGCGATTTACTCCAGTGATGGGATTGGAAACCCGCCCACTGATAGGTCCTGAATCCTACCATGCCCCAGCAATCAGGCGGTTTAGAGGCCGTGTTTCTGATCGATACATACCACCTATTGGAAAGAAGATAGTCATACTTCTCCCATGTTCTGCAAGGAAACCCTACTCTGATTCAAGGTCTCACAGAAGAATCAAACAAGCAATTGAAGGAGTTACTCGAGGGAGGGATCATGCCATAGCAGAAGTAATACTGACCTCTCCCCTCGGTGTAGTCCCTCGTGAATTGGAACGTACTTTTCCTGCAAGTGTCTACGATATTCCCGTTAGTGGTGAATGGGACAATGAGGAGTTGGATATTGGAGCAAAATCTCTAGTAAAGCATCTCTCAAAATTTGATAATGATGCCACTATTGTTGCTCATGTTTCAGGAGGATATCAGAAGATAGTACGAAAGGCTGAGGATGGGATCGAACAAAAAATCATATACACAACAGGTATTCACTCCTCTACTAGCAGATGGTCATTGAATGTCTTGAGAGATGTGCTCACTTCTGAGCTAGAAGAACTCTCAATTCCCAGTGGGGCTTCTACGCTACTAGAAGATGTCCTTCGTGCAACAGTTGACTTTCAATTTGGACGAAGTGCTTCAAAGGTATTAGTAGCAAATGATGCCACGTTTGGTGGTAAAACCTATGGAATGATAGTATGTCGTTTTCAAAATGAACAATTGTGTTCTTACTTGGGAGATTCCGGGAGTATTTCTCTAACACTTCCAGGTGGAAAACGTCTTGTCGATTATGGTAGTTACTTAGTTCATTTCGAAGGAACAGAGCTCCAAGGTTCTACCTTATTTGCTGTAGGAGTTGACAAAGCTGATGAGCAAATACGGCCGGGCGACGAAGTGATTATCATCAATGCAAAAGGAGTTGTTGTTGGAGTAGGTAAGAGCGAGATGTCAGGTATGGAAATGATGGAAATGAAGAATGGGCATGCAGTAAGAGTCCGTCATAAGGAGTGAGAAAAATGGGTTATGCTGAAGAGAAAATTGTTCACGAAATCATATCTGCCTCTATTCAATCAAGAGGAAAATCTATTCGTCAACGCCGCTCTGGAAATCTCAATCACCCTGCAGCTGCTTGGACAGCAGAGAATATCATTGGAAATATGACAGGAACTGCTTTGTCTTTGGTGCTCAATACCATTGGATGCACTCATGCTCGTAGTGATGCTGCTGGATGTACAATGTGCAGTTATCTACTGGATGGAACCTCAACACCTCCCACAAATGAGCAGCTTCTCAATCAGTTCATTATGGGTATGAAAAAATTGGATGGGCTGAGTGAGCCTCTAGCGGTTAAACTATACACAAGTGGAAGTTTTCTTGATGAATCAGAAGTTCCTGTCTCCGTAAGGTCTGATATACTCACTAAGATTCAGGAAGATGACCGGCTCAAACAAGTGGTGCTCGAATCAAGACCAGAATATGTTACACCCTCTACGATGGCACATATACGTGACTGTATACCTCAAAAGGATGTAGAAATTGGGATTGGTCTAGAGAGTGTAAATGATGCAATTCGATCGATCTGTATAAACAAAGGATTTTCTCTCTCTGATTTCCAGCAGGCACTGACAATTGCCAGAAACCATGATATTGATGTACGAGCATATGTTCTTGTTAAACCTCCCTTCTTGACCGAACGTGATGCATTGGAAGATTCAGTAGAAACGATAACGAAGGCAATAGAAATGGGTGTAACTACGGTTTCAGTTAACCCAGTAAATATCCAAAAGAACACATTAGTAGATAGATTGTGGTTTCGAGGTGTCTATAGGCCTCCCTGGTTATGGACTGTTGTTGAAGTATTAAATCGTGCCAGAGAACAGACCGATGCAAAAACCCCAATTATCTGTGATCCTGTTGCTGCTGGCAAACAACGTGGAACCCATAATTGTGGGAAATGTGACAAACAGATTGTAAAAGCAATCCGAACCTTTTCCTTGAAACAAGATGTGGCAATACTCAAAAAACTACATTGTGATTGTAAGAAACAATGGCAACACACGCTTTTACATGAGGATTCTTCCCTAGTTATTCATAATGATAGGGACTTGGTCTAATCCGAAAAGGCTTATAGCAAATCCCATCGCGTTCCGAATTATTGCGTACAATGAGGTCTGTTGTAATGTCATATGTAACAAAGGTTTCAGTCTGGTTCAATAGTGAAGGTGCATCCCCAGCAGTGGTAATAACAAAACTCCTTGAAATGGGGTTCACTCTGGTAAGAGGTGCTTATGATTTTGTATATCATCACGAAACAAATGGTGATATGAGTGATGCAGATTTGATAAACTCCATCCTTGAGATTTCTAATGCTCTTCATGAAACCTTAGCAGGCTTTCAAGTTCTCTATAGTCTTAATACCTATCCTGAAGATGAGGGTGAAGATTTCGTTCCGATAGAGGATATTGATAAAGAATTGGAAACAACTCGCAGGGAACTTGAAGAACTAGAATCCGAAATTGAAAATGAATAGATGTGAAGGGGGTTTAGACCCCTTCATATTTTGCTCTTTAATCTGATGTGATCTCAGGTTCGCGGCGTTCGTATTCGCCTTCGCCTTGCACAGTCACATGTATTGTCATCTTGTCACCTGGGCTCATCCTAGTCCAGTTCCACACGAGATTACTTCCATCTTCCACTGGAACAACACTGGGTGCCTCTTCGGATTGGTCAACAGAAAGATACTCGAAGCCTGATGGAAGCCAGTCCGTGACTTCAACATTCTCTACAGTGACCTCGCCTTTATTCTCAATAACAAGCAAGACGATATATTCTCCAGGATTTGCGCCTTTGTTAATAGCTTTCTTAACTGAAAGCCTGCGTTTCTTGTAAACTACTGCAATCTTGTGAGCATCATCAGTACTGACCGTTTCTACGTCAACACCTCTTGGATGTATATTTGCATAACATGCAATAGGACTTGGGTATTCTTTTTCGGGTCTACTCCTCCATGCCATAATCGCATAGTTGACTTTCAGTGATTCTCCAGGCGCTAGTTCACCAACTGTTTCTCTAAGATTATTCATCTCAAAGGTAAGAGTGTGTGCTTTCTCTGGGTCCTGATCGTCTGGATCGATTGTCATTTCAAAGGGTCCTGAATATTCTTCTCCTCTCACCCAGATAGCGATGTGTTCCTTCTTTGGTGGCATCACATCATCTGGGACTTTATCGACAATCTTGAAATCATTAAGCTTTGCTGTGCCATTATTCAATATCTCAATTGTGACCTCTACCGGAGTCTTATCGAAACTTGCCACTTCTGGCGGGTCAAAATCCTTTTCATAGCTAATGCTCATGACGGGTATTGGTTGTGGTGTCTTCTTGATGGTGCCAACCACTCGTTGTTTTACAGTGTTTGTTGCGGTGTAGGTTATCTCATGTGTACATATGGGTGGACTTGAGCTATCAACCTCGAATTTGGCTGACCACTCTTCTCCAGGTGCAAGTTCCTTTGCTGGAGCCTCATCAATCTTGAGTTCCTTTTCACTGCCATCTGGTGGAGTGAGATAGACATCTGCTTTGTCTAATCGAACCATGATATCGCTCTCATTTGAACATTCAAGAATGCATTCCCAGTGATTTGGCTGGGTTTCTGAAGTTTCGATTCCTGCCAAGAATTCTGTAAGAGCAGTCATATCTGGCGTGAGGACAGACCTCTTCAGACCTTCTGCTTTGTAAGTTACTACAACTTCACCAGCTTTCTTTATTTCAACGTCATCGGCGCGAGCAGTGGCAACGAGTACTAGTGTAGAGTCTTCATTTGGATATAACACAAGATCCTTCCAAACAATTTGTCTGGTGCCTTCATCGAATTCAGCAACACCAGATTTTGCACTCTCAATATCAATCTCAGCAATCTCCGGTGGAACAGCTTTGTTCAACACTACACTTTCAAACTGAACATCTGTTTCATTTTTAATGGTCAATATTATTCGGATTCGGTTGTCTTTGCCGCTGACATAAGCCCAATGTGGTTCGTCGCTTTGAACCTCTGCACATGTATCATAAACTTCTGTTAATGTCAATACAGGTGCATCAGTGTCTACACTATAGGCTTGTTCCCATTTTTGGCCGGCATCTATCTCTCCAGCCATGAGATCCTCTTCTTCAATATCTGTACCGTCTCTACTATCTCCAAGTAGTACCCTTACGTTCCAAATTCTAACTCTCTCGGAAACATTGTGGACAGTAAGTACGCCAGAAGTTTCTATGCTCTCGAGTTCACTGAACTCGCCAAGCTGACTCTTTTCTGTTTCTTCAATATCTATGACAACCGACTTGTGCTCACTCATAGGATGGTCACCTTCTATCTATTCTACTCGAACTTAACATTGCTCGATGCAAGGTAAAGACTCCTACTAATATCAGTCTAATGTGTATTGAAACTCGTTCCCAGCTGCCCATTGTGTTTCTATTACCTGACCTGGGTTCATCAAAACAACTTCGGTTCCGCCACCAAATTGGTCAATGTATTTGGTAAATTTTTCACGTTGTTCAGGTGCAGTCCACCTCATTGGAATCACAATTCGAGGTTTCATATCAACACACAAACTCGTGGCATCTTTGACTTCAAAGATATCTCCACCACCAACTGGTGTTATGAGAATCTCCGCCTCAAGCTGTCCGAAGGGTCCACGTGTATTTGCGTCCCCTAGATAAGCAATTCTCATCTTGCCCATCTCAATTAAGAGCCCGAGGTTTTCAATTCTATCTGCTCCCATTGCACCTTTCTTGAGCGAATGTGGGGATATTTTCAATCCAGGGATTTCATATGGTTCTTCAGATTTTAACACATGAAGTAACCAAGGCTTTCCTCCCTGTTCACTGACTTTGTCAATGGTTGTCTTATTGCCTAGAATCCATGATTTTGAATTTGCAGCAATCTGTGTAGCATTACCTAATGCATCATCATCATGATTTGTGACTGCAATCAAACGAATATCATGATCATCTGGAACTAAGGGTTCACCCTCCCATATTCCTGGATTCAGGAGGAGAGAGTTTTCACCAGAGTCCAATCGAAATGTTGTTTGACCTAGATACGAAATCCTAAGCAATTAACCACTTCCCGTCGAGGTCTCGACTGATAGCAGCAGGTCTAATATCTTGCTGCTACGTAGCAATTTCAATCCTTTCTTAAAAAGAAATCGTGGGTTACTTTACAGAAAAAGCCCGGGTATTTTGCATCAAAATTGCAAAGAATTGCGCTTTTATCTTCTCATTATTAGCGAGTGCTAGGTTTTTATGACCTCATAATGACCTGTCTTTGAGGAACATTTCGTAGTCCTCACATGTCTATAAGAGAAGGGGTTCTATGCTCGAGAAAATCCTTACAAAAGAATTCAGACGCTTGTTAGAATATACTATCAAGGACATTCAGAATCAACAAGATCGTAGAGATGAGGAGGAGTTCTCAAAGGATGAGGTACGTATCCGTGAAGAACTTCTTGATACCGTTGAAACATACCCCTCCAACGTGGTACTCGATGATGATTTTCTTGTAGCGGCAGTAGATGGCTCTGGGACAAGTAATCTGATGACACTGGATGATGTAAGAGTTCATCTTCTCAGCACATCCACCATCGTGCTTGATAGTAACACACGAAATGGCAATCTGTTTGATTCAGTTCCTAGAAACAAATTAGAAGAAGCTATTGGGACCCAACCCTTTCTAGATTCTCATTGGCATTCTGGTGTACGTCATGACGCAAAAGGTAAAATGGCTGCAAAACTTGCTCAGATATATCCCGTAAAAGACATTGGTGAACTAATACTACCGTTTTTCCAGGACTTTACTAATAGAAGGATACAGACCCTACAGGATATTGGTAAATCCGCACAATATACGAGATATGTCAATCAGTTGGCAACCATTGAGTCCTTGATATCACGAGCACAGATTTTGACCAATCCTGTTGTACATGACGAACTACGTACAGTGGCTGAATATACGGCTGCACGCAAATTACTTGCCAGTGGTATTAATCCAAAATATCTCCTTCTTGATGGTTCAATGTCGGTCTTCATGCACTTTGTCCGTGACTATCCGTCGATGCCTAGTGGTTTCATGTTAAGAGAACTCAGCGCAATCGCAAGAAAGAATGGTGTTGTATTATGTGCTGTCAGTAAGAACCATACAATACCTTTTGCTCATCGTATTGCACGCATGGCTTACGATGAACTTGGTACTGGAGTAAAATGGTTCTGTCAGTTGCCTTGTAAAGATGATCCAAATGGTGGCTTGCATATCACTCAGGACAGGACCTATATTCCTCCCAAATTAGCAGTACCTTATCTCTACTGTTTTTCACAGGACAACCGGCCGTCCAGAATCGATTTTGATCGTGTCTGGTGGCTTGAGAATGTATTTGTAAGAGATGATTCAGAAGCCACTCGGAATAATGAGAAAGCCATCTTTAGGGATTTGGAATTCATGTCACGTGATGCCCGTTGGTACGGGTATCCCGTAGCTTTAGCATTAGCACACGAGAGTTGCAAGATTAGTTTTGAAGACCTCAGATTAGCAAAGGAAATATGTGATGATTTACTGCGTGAACTAAAGATGGAAGGAAGGCGTGCTGAAGATAAACGAACTGATTACAATCTATAATTGGAGAACATAATCATGACAATACAGAAAGAAAACCTTGGAGAAGCATATGGGAAGGTCGGAGTAGGTGACCAGAACTTATTGGGAATTATGGGGGACAATCGTGATGTCAGCGTGGGAGAGATATTTCTGATCTATTCCTGCAGAGACGGTCATGAGCGTGTCTTCTTCTTCCGTGTTCTGGGGCTCCAAAATTATCTCCGTCAGGTTGATGATATTGCACGTGTTGCAAGTACACTAATGGTCGAGGGTGATTCCTATCTTTCCGGCATAGAACGTAACATGCTCTTAGCAGTCAGAGGTAAAATGCTTGGATATGCTGAGAATGAAGATGGAAAATGGGTATTTCGTTCTCCAAGACGTCTTCCAGATCATCTCGCTGATGTCTTTCGTCCACTCCCTGGAACCTCGGATGAAATCGTTCAGGATATGCTAGTAGAACAGACTGGTGGAGAGGTCTATGTTGGTGACCTGCAGATTGGTGAGGATACACTTGATGTCCCTGTTGAAATTCCATCAAAATACCTGCCCATGCATGTTGGCATTTTTGGATCGACCGGCTCTGGAAAAAGCAACTTGATGATGGTTCTCATCAAATCATTTATCGATACTAATCTGGAACTTGATAGACAACCAAAGGATGACACTCTGAAAGTGTCTGCATTCTGTATTGATCCTCATGATGAATTTGCACTTGGTGTTGACACATATGGCATCCAGGACATAATTGAGAGTATGGATGAGCGAACAAGAAAGAATGTGATTGGTGATTATTATTATCTAACAACTCATAGACAAGCTGTACAACGTGAGGTACGAAGATACGCACGAGATATCCGAATACTCTGGGAAGAGATACAACCAAGAGATCTTTACTCTATCATGGAATTCACCCCGCAAATGTCTTCGTTTATCGATTCTATCTACACTCAAGTACATCACGATTGGATATCAACGATTCTCTCGATGGATGAAGACCCTGATGGTACTCCAAAAGGTACTCTTAGGGGCGTTCAAAGGCGTCTTCGATTTCTAGAGCGTTCTCCTATCTTCGAAGAGAGTGGTACTTCGGTATTGGACTTGATCTTTGAATGCATGGAAACCGGACGAGTATTAGTTGTGAACACCAGCCTGATGAGTGATCAAGAACAATTCCTTCTCACAACCATCGTCACAAGGACTCTGTCTGATCTTCGTCGAGCATTAAAGAGCAGTGGAACTCTAGCTGACTTTGACAGACAAGCACGAATGCGTCTTCCAGACCCATTTTTCAATCGAGTGCGATTGAAGGCTAGGTCCTACTATGGAAAGGATGGTTCTGCAGATGACACAGTAGTGAGAGACCCAAGAGATCTTCCTGTTATTCTCATCACTGTTGAAGAAGCACCATCAATTCTCAATCCAGAATTAATGAAAGGACAATCGGTGTTCAAAGATATCTCTCGTCAAGGGCGTAAGTTCAATATTGGACTTCTTGTAGTAAGTCAGCAAGTAAGTGTCTTAGATAATGTGATTCTTTCCCAAATGAACACAGAGGTAAATCTGCGCTTAGGGAATGAACGTGAGATACGCGCTTGTATTGAGAACGCAAGTGTTAACATAGCAGGATTCGAGAATGAATTTCGTGTCATGTCTAGGGGTGAGGCGATTCTCACAGCCTCGTATCGCGAACTTCCACTTCCTGTACGAATTCCCTTATTTGATACGGTATTTGAACGTGATATGGACAAATACGAGAAGAAAGGAAAATCCAGTAAAAAAGAGAAACATGAAATCTGAGGTCAATAGATGTCCGCAAGAATAGCTCACATTTCAGACACACATCTGGGTACCAGACCTGGTCAGGGTGTACGCCAGAATGTATGGGGAGTGGAGATGAGAGCTAGGCTTCTTGAGCACGATTTCTATGATCAGTTTCAAGAGATTTTTAAGAGAATACAAGAACTTGACCCTCCTGTTGATATAGTGGTACACTCTGGAGACCTCTATAATTCTCCTTGGGAAGGCAACCCATTACAGCCTCCTGTAGTAGCACAAGAAACAGCGATAGCTGTAATTCAAGACTTTATCTCAACAACAGGAATTCCTGTCTTAATACTTGAAGGTAATCATGGTATTTACCGCTCTTTGAAAGTGTCCCTTTTGGACACACTCAAATTGGCTATTCCTGGGCTTGAAATTGCAACACAGCAAGATCTAGCACAAGCACTAGCAAACGAGGAACCTCTTGTACGTTCTTTTGAGAAGTTAGATGTGTACTGTTTTCCGTTTATGGACCCAAGTGTGTTAAAGTCTGCAGATTTAATGACTGATTTCATTGATTGGATTTCCACCTATCAAAAACCCAAAAGTGGAAAACCATCTATTGCTGTATCTCATGGGATGGATATTGATGGGAGTCTATATTCTCCAATATTTGGTATGGGCTACGATTACATTGCATTAGGACATGACCATCATAGACACGCTCATGCAAAGAATGCCTGGTATGCAGGGTCTCCTGAGATATGGAGATTCGATGAGAGTAAACATGACAAGGGATTTTTAGTAATTGATATTGATGCTGGTAAGCAACCGAAGGTTACAGAGATGGACTTGCCTCCTCGAAGGCCAGTCTTCAACGAGAAGGTCAAGATTGAGAAAGACGATAACGTTGATGCTCTGATAACAAAAATCGATGATTGGATGGACTCAGCCGGAATCAAGACTGATTGGGATATCGATACAGCAGCTCGAGTGCGATTTGTCTTTCAAGGCACATCACCAAGAATGAGCAGTCTTGACATTGCTATGGGTCTAGAAGCCTTTAGAATGAAAGCGCTCTCTCAAGACTCTGGATACAATCTAGCCCAGCTGGTATGGTCAATAAAGCACCAAAGCAAAGAGTTTGACGAAGCCGCTTATCCTGAAATAGTATCAGAGTATTTGATTGAAGACCCTGAAGAAGATTTTCTTGCATATCTGGACACGCTGACCCTTGATGAAAGGTATGATCCGTCGAAATTGACACAGATTGCTGTTGGTGCTTTGAAAGCTGCAGTGACTGATAAAGACCAGAAACTGACCCTTGACAAAATTCTGGAGGACAAGATTTGAAGATTCTTAGCATTGAAATGAAGAACTTCAAACCCTTCAGAGACCTCCGGATACCGGAGGATGGAGAACTCCCTCCAGGTCTAATTCTGGTAAAAGGTCCCAACTCTACTGGAAAGTCTTCTCTTTTCGAAGCTATCCTTTGGGGTCTCTGGGGGCCTGGTGTTGTGGAACTGAAAAATGAGGAGCTGATTAGTTTCACCGCGACTCATTGCCAAGTGGTCATGGAATTTGAAGTAGCTGGTACTATCTTCAAGATGGATCGTACATATGATCCCGCCAATGGAATGGAAGTTGTCTTTTGGGAAAAGAAGGGGTCGAAGTGGAGAAAGATAGCTGATAAGAGTCGATCAGTGGAGTCAAAACTCGAAGAGATTCTCAATTTAGGATACAAGCAAGCTCTCAACACCTTGCTCGTACGACAGGGTGAGGTAGCAACAATAGCGTATGCTACACCTACCGACCTCAGAAAGTTGTTGGAAGATGTTTACAACATAGAACTACTTGATAACATGAGTAGCCATCTAAACAGCTTGGAGTCCGATATAGGAACCAAGATTCAGATACTCACAGACAAGCATATTCCCCCGAAAGCGCTTGAGGAGAATATTGTTGTTTCTGAGAAGAAGATTGCACGGTATAATGAGGAGTTAGAAACAACTGAGCAAGAACTAGAAAAATTAGAGAAAATCGTCAAGAAATCTCCAGATCCTTCGTTGTTAGATTTGATAGAAGAAAAAACCAAAGAGCTCGATCGAGCAAAGGGCGAGCTTGAGAGAGTGGAAAAGAATATTGAGAGAGAACTCGAAAAAGCAGGTATCTTAGCATACGACCCAAAGCTGGTAAAAGCTAGAGCACAATCACTAAAGAAAGAACTAGAAAAATTAGAAGAAGAACAGAAACAACTGAAATCTGCTATCGAGAATGTGGACCAAGAGATTGGTGGGATTGAAGCGACTAAAAACAACCTTGAGAGAGCATTAGAAGACTTGGAACGAACATCCGAAGGCGCCAATTGTCCAACCTGCTCAAAACCTCTTACTGAGGATGAAAGGAAGTCACTAATCAAAGAATACAGGGACACAATCAAAACTGGAAATGACAGAGTAACAAAACTGCGAACAATTCGAAAGCAAAGCTCAGAAAAAGGTCAACAAAATATGAATCGTGCTACAGATCTTGGAAGAGCAACAGACGCTTTGAAACGAATCGAGGAAGAGCAAAAAGAGGTCATCAGTACTACAAAGAAAGTCACTGATATTGAAACAGAAATGAATTCTGCGATTGAACAGCTTGGTGTCAAAGATTTGGATGCACTATTACAGGAATTTGATGTGAGGAGTCTTTCAGAACTTCAAACACAGATTGCAAGGTTCTATGAAAAGATCGGGTCTCTACAGAGAAATCGTGAATCAATAAAACGGAATATCACAGAGGAAAGGGGTCTCATTAAGACGAACCAAGAGAAGATTAAAGAAAGTGAGAAGATTGGTGCTGAGATTGAAGAATTGAGGATTCTCAATGAGCATACTCAATATGTACGTAGAAAACTTGTAAGTGGTTTTCTTGCTGATTATGTTATTCAGAAGCGACTAATTGGTATCATACGTGGTGCAACAAACCCCTACGTTCGTGCTTTCACTAATGACCAGTATAGTGGTGTAGATTTAGTTCCTACGAGAGGTAAAGGTAGGGGTGGTGCTGGTCTGTCCCTGAAAATCAAGGACCAACGTGATAATGCTGAGAAGAAGAACACTCAGTTGAGTTTTGGTGATAGGACTGCCATAAGCCTCGCACTGCGCCTTGGGATAAGTAGAACCATGAGTTCGATACGTCCCCTGAAAGACAGTCCTGCTTTGGCCCCTCGGATCCGGTGTGTTCTATTAGATGAACCCCTAGGTGGTTTGGATAGGAAAAGACGCACATCAGTTGTACAAAACCTTGTGAACGACCGTTCATTCGAGCAAATCTTACTAATCACGCATACTGACGTTCAAGGTTGGGCAGGAGTACCAGTAATCGAGGTTTCTAAGGAAGGCTCTTCAAGCACTGCACAGCTTGTTATTGAAGCTGATGAGTGATAGTTCATACGCGTTTTGAGAAGGATTAATCAGTGGGAAATGTTGGATTCTGATTCATGCGAGCTGTAAAGATAGGTAAGAGGATAATTCGCTTCTTCTATAGATATTCTCTTCTTATCTTAATTCTTATCTTTGGTTTCTGGTTGTGGTACACAGTATTCAACCTGGCTGTTCAAGACTACCTAAACACAAATCTATGGCGTACAAGAGGAGTCTGGTTGGGACTAGGTGAGTACGAACTATTTGGATATACAATCGAATACCAAATGGAGGGATATACCGATTATAGTTTCTACTATGTCCATTGGGGCACAAACATGTTGCGAGGCGTGATGCCATACACTAACCAATTTGGGTACATAGAGTTGAATGGATATGTAAATGAAAATGGTGCCTATATCTTCCCTCCTTTGTATGCTTACCTATATGCTGCAGGGATTGCAATCCCCGTTGATAATTGGGGTATTGGTCTATTGATCACTACATTTGGCTATCTTACTGTTTTTCCAATATACGGCATTGCTAAAGAACTCTCGAATAATCGCCGAGTGGGAGAGATTGCAGCTTTTACTTATTTGATCACACCTAATGTTCTCTATCATACAGTTTTCGTTTGGCTCAATCCTGCACCATTTGTCTTCTGTTTCTTTCTAGGGTTTTATTTCTTAGTTCGCGGAAGGAAAGATGTTGGGACTCTCTTTATCGTTATTGCTGCATTATTCAAACAGACGGCTTGGTTTCTAGGGATACCCCTAGTTGTATATCTCCTCGTAAAACCACAACCTCAAGATTGGTATAAAAGACTACGAGAACCAACCACTGAATCCACTGGTGGCTCAAAAACAGAGAGTCTACAGCATAGAATTGTTCGTGAACTGAGGAGGACTTGGCACTTCCTAAATGATGTATTTGATCTCAAAGGGTTTGCACGTAGCGCAGCAATGGTAGTAATCTTTGTCTTAGCTATCATGTTTCCATTTTTATTGGCAAATCCAAATACCCTACGTTTTATGAGCTTAGCGGGAGGTGGCTTTTGGCTTGATGATACTTCAGAACCGCCCTCCTACGGGGTTCCCATGAGAATCTCTGTTCTACCAGTAATGGCAGGGATTCCTTGGCTGGCTGAGATATTGAATCTCATCGTTTACTATGGATTCTTGTTATCATTCGGAGTTATGTTGATAATGGGATTTATGTTCCTCGAGCGAAGAGTGATAGGAAATGAAACTCATTATATGAGAAGACTACTCTATTTCACCCTCCTGATTATGCTATGGGTACATCTTATGGGTCCCCGAGGTGTGTTCAAATACTACTTTGTCATATTTGCTCCATTCTTCTGCATCCTATCTTCCCAGAAGATGATAGAATCTGATAAGGAACATGTATCTGTTTCATTATCGATGTTCATAGTACCATTGTTTCTCAGTCTCTCCATTCTTATACCGAATCGAAATCTGTACCTCTTTTCGGTAATCATTATTGCTGTCGGTTATTTTGCACCTGATAAAGTGGGAATGTTCTGGAGATTCATTACAGCGCCTTTTGGTATGATAAAATGCCACCTAGGATTACGATTGTCGCCATATCTCTCAAAAGCAAGATTTCTCAAACTAAGATTTGAATACTTCATCGGTGAAAAGAAGAAGCCTGTTGTAATTGGAGTAAATAGTGGATAGTGTTTGTAGTGATACTTGAAGCCTGTTTACTTCTTTCTCTCGGATTCATTTAATTTCTCGAGTTCTTTTTTCTTCTTCTCGATTTTCTTTGTGATAGCTTTTGCACGTTCATCCAGTTTCTCTGATTGTTCTTCGTAAGCTTCTCTGGGCATAGCTCCTGAGGAATATCGTTGTTCTATGTGATCTTGCAGGTTCTCGACCGATTTTAGCTCTGATTCTATGGACTTTATTTCGTCTTCTATGATAGCTACTTTGTTCTCTTCTTCAGTCTTGAACTGTTTTGCTGGGATCATGACGCCAAGCTGTGATTGTGTCTTTTCAGCAAATGATTGAAATTGGTTTCGCAACTCCTCAATATTTTTATCAATGCCATCTGTCTTCTTAGTCAGTTCTGTGATATCTTTCTGAAGGTCAAAAACAGCATCAACTAATCGTTTCATTGTATTTTCCATCTCTTCAGATGTAGCAGTCACCTTTGATGTTGCAGTTTTTCTCTTCTTCTTTCTCGTAGGTTGCTCTTCATCTGTACTTGTTTCTGGTTCCGTCGTCACCATTCTTGACAGCCATGAAAAAGTATTGACCGCAAAAGTTTGATTCCCTTTGTGTTTTAGCCCTCCGCCTCTTCTAAAGACTTCGTAGCTACTAATGCAGACGACTCTACCCTTACCATATTCACAGATTGCTATGACTGGTTGTGATGGTGGGTCTGCTGTATCAGAAGTAGTCGCTACAGCTTCGGCATCACCAGTCACCTTTAACGTGCATGCAGATGGTAGCAACAAGTTCTGGATTCCTTGTGTTGTTGGGTGATCCGTCAATTCTTTAATCAGTGGCATTGTTGGGAGTCCGGCATTTTCTCTATCGTCCTTGACAGCAGTGTTCTCAAAAGTAACTCCGAACTCTTCGGAAACTTGGCTCATGTTATTCATGAGCCCTTTGTCTCCACCAGAGAGTGAAAGAAGCATAAGCCCTCCCCCATTCTTCACATAGTTGTGAAGAGTGTCAATTTCTGCTTTTCGCAACTTCGAGCTGTTTGGGCAACCGAAGACAATGACTTGTGCATGCTCCAAGACCTTTGGGAGAATCATGAATTCCGAATATGGTTGCACGTCAAAATCGTTGTCCTTCAGCAACCGACCTAACTCTGAGTACGTACTATCAAGCCGTCCTCGTTCATTCTGTGTTTGATCAAAGTAGATAAGGGGTCGCCGTCGACTCAATTCATTTACCTCTCAGCTGTCAATATATGTTCTCATGCAGTAAAAGACTAATGAGACTTCTGCCTATGTTTGGATTACCCCGAATCTTTTATCTCCATTGTATTCTACACTCTAGCCATGACCGATGAAGACTGTATATTTTGTAAGATTGTGAAAGGAGAGCTGCCTGCATCCATTATTTTCGAAGATGACATCTGTGTAGCTTTCATGGACGTCTTTCCAGTCAGTGAAGGACACTGTCTATTGGTCCCAAAGCAACATTTTACGAATCTCCTAGACGTAGATCCAGATACTATGGCTCATTTGGGGATAAAGCTTGCAGAACTCACCAAGAAAGTGCATGAGGTCTATAAACCTGTAGGCATCATAAACAGCATAGCAAATAATAGAGAAGCTGGGCAGGAGGTTCCTCATCTTCATATGCATGTGATTCCTAGGAAACGGGGTGCCAACTTTGGTTTCAGATTCCCCCCTGACTACCGCTCTGAGATGGCTAAGCGAGAAGTACTTGAAAAGATAGCAGATCAAATCCGTGATGCTAATCCTTGAGTGCAAGGAGTTGCAGACCAAACTCTGGATCCTTCTTTCTCGTTAGGGTGTCTACTATCTCCTGAATGATGAGTTCGATTGTCACAGATACTATACAGCCTTCAAGTAAATGTCCTCCATAGCACTTACCGTTTACATCAGCGACGACCATGTGCGCATGAACGACTACTTCTCCATCTTCTGTCCTAGCGATATTACCTATGCAGGATATGACCTCTAGGTCTTCATCAACTGTGAATTGTTTGTAGACCTTTTCTTCAACATGAAAATATCCCAAAGTGATACTGGAAACTGCTCCAATCATTTTCAGAGAACCAGAACGAATGTTGTAATCATCCGCAATTTTTTTTGCTGTGATGAGCACATCTTCTTCCGGTTTCATTCTAGCAATGACTACTCTACTAGTACGTGATTCAATGATGTCCGCCATGATTAGGTATAAGTGAAACCCTCTAATGAAGCGAGCGGAATCATCATAATGATATTGGGAAGTGCTTATCAAGGTCCCAGCAACCATGAAAATGTGAGTGGCATACTTGAAAGAGAAGAGTAATGACGATCAGCAGTCAAATCTGGAGGACTTCTTTAGTGCAGATCCTGAGAAATCAGAATCTGTAAAGGTAGAGGACAATCCGTCATCTCCTTCTGAACGAAAGGAATCAGCTGCGCCTCGTCAATCCACTTCGTCATCAAAATCCACTCGCAGTTGGTCTACTGAAGTTCCAACAAATGATGATGAGGCTGAAGTAGTAGATGAGGAAGAAGAGGTATTTGCGATACCAAAAGCTGGACTAAGAGAATCCCCTAAGAATCTACCTCCTTCTTATCTCCTCTCTGTGGATTATGCAGGCCCGCTCAAGAAAGCAATCGTTCGGCTCTATGAACCCATATCTAAGAAAATCTACTTCTGGTATGATAATACTGGACATCTTCCTTACTGTTATTCTGAACTACCTCCTCAGACAATTGACTATAAGCTTGCAGGACATCGAGGATTAGTACGAACCGAAACTGTGGAACTGAAGGATCTCCTTCGCGATCAGCCTAGAACAATGACTAAGGTGATCGCAGAGGACCCCTTGAGCATTGGTGGTGGTAGAGATGCGATCCGAGACCGGCTTTCTGAACGAATTGGGCCAGATGAGATTGTCAGTCATACGTGGGAAGCGAAAATTAGATATCGTAATTGCTATGCGTATGATCAGAAAATTGTTCCAGGACTGATATACAAAATTGAAAATGGGAATCTGGTAGAATGTCCTCCCGACCTCAATACTAAAACCCTCAATGAATTCAAGAGTATAATTCAAGAAGAGGATGACGGATTAGAACGCATTATCCAAGAATATGCTCCAATGTTCTTCACTGAAGTACCTGATATCAGAAGATTGGCAGTAGACATTGAAGTCTTCTCACCAGAAAAGAATAGAATTCCTGATGCAAACACGGCGAGTGAAATAGTAACAGCAATTGGCCTTTCAGATAACGAAGGTTTCAACAAATGCTTCATTCTCAAACGACCTGGACATAAGACTGGCGAAAAAGGTCCTGATTTTCCAAAAGAACTAGATATAGTCTATTACGAAGACGAGAAAGAGATGCTAATTCAAGCTTTCAGGATTATTGACAAATACCCTGTAGTGCTAACTTTTGTTGGTGATGTGTTTGACTTGAACTATCTTTATCACCGAGCAAAACGACTTGGCGTTAATTTGGACCAACACTGTCCCATCTATCTAGGACGTGACATTGCACTTCTTGGTGGCGGGATTCATGTCGATCTCTATCGATTTCTAAAGAACCCCTCTATCAGATTATATGCTATGTCTGGGGCCTACGAACGAAACAATCTTGAAAGCATTGCACAGGGGCTCCTGGATATCGGTAAACTAGAACTGAGTACTGATATCGCGTATCTGCCTTATCATGAACTAGCTCATTACTGTTGGTTAGATGCAAACATCACTCTTAGGATCACCCAGTTTGATGATAATCTCTTACTCAGACTCATTATATTACTCATGCGAATATCCCGACTATCAATGGAAGATGTGACAAGACTAGGGATATCTTCGTGGATCCAGTCACTATTCAGACAGGAACATCGCTCAAGAAACATACTCATACCCCAACCTGAAGAAATACGCACTCTCAAAGCAAGTGATCCCCATACTGAAGCAATGATAAAGGACAAGGCTTTCAAGGGTGCCATTGTTATAGAACCTGTTGCAGGCGTTCACTTCAATGCTACCGTCTTGGACTTTGCCAGCCTGTATCCAACTATTATGAAACGACATAACATCAGCTACGAAACTGTAGATTGTCCTCATGAAGAGTGTAGAAATGCTGATGACAATCGAGTTCCAGAAACAGATCATTGGATATGTAAGAAGAACCGAGGTATGATTAGTCAGACTATTGGCTTCTTCAGAGATACTCGTGTTAAGTGGTTCAAAGGAAAGAGCAAAGACACGTCTATTGATGAAAAGACACGAAATTGGTATACTGTTGTTGAAAAAGCACTGAAAGTGTTCGTTAATGCTTCCTATGGGGTCACGGGTGCTCAACACTTTGAACTGTTTTGTATGCCCGCAGCAGAGAGTGTTACAGCTTATGGTCGAAATGCCATTGTTAGAACGAAAGAAAAAGCTGAATCTATGGGGATTCGCGTTCTATATGGTGATACTGATTCGGTCTTCTTAGATAATCCCTCAATGGAGCAACAACAAGAACTAGTCAAGTGGTCCAGCAAATTCCTTGGTATCGACCTAGAGGTTGAAAAGACTTACAAGTATGTTGCGCTTTCAGATAGGAAGAAGAATTACATCGGAGTCTATCAATCTGGCTATGTTGAAGTAAAAGGACTGAGCGGCAAGAAACGAAACACACCTCTATTCATCCAAAAGGCATTCAATGAGATGTTAGAAGCTTTAGCCAAAGTTGATAGTCCTGATGGCTTTGATACTGCACGTGAAGAGATCCGTGAGATAATAAATCGTGTCATTGATCGACTTGAAGGGAAAGCAGAAGAATATACTCCAGAAGAACTTGCATATAGAGTACAATTGACAAAAACCCTCTCACAATATGGGGATGTAAAACCACAACATGTACGAGCTGCCCATATGTTAGAAGATGCTGGTCATGATGTACAAGCTGGAATGCTTGTAGAGTATATAAAAACCAAGGGTCGTGATGATATACTACCCGTTCCCATGGCTAAGGAAACTAGCTATTGGATTGATAAAGACAAGTATATCGATACATTACGTTCTGTGTTTGAGCAGGTTCTTGAGTCAATAGGGCTTGATTTTGAGTCATTATTGGGATTTACTACACTAGAGGAGTTCTTTTAACTAGGAATGTAAAACACATATCAGGTAGTCAGTCTAGCGAAGAAATGCTTTTAGCGAACGTTTGAATACAAGCAAGTAATCATCAGTACTGATTCCAATATTGAGTAAGGGGCCATATGATATGAAAATCAACTATCGCGAGTTCTTCATGCAAAAGATGGTCATTCTCCTGAAACCAGAAGATGTGGAGATGTCTGCAAAAGAGTTTCTTTCTACTTACGCTTCGTATATGGAAAGCGTGGGGCTAGTTGGGAAGGCGCCCACTGGTCATGCCTTCTATCCAAGTCGTACAGCTCCAGTAAATGAGGCGTACACACAATTCTTTGAGGAATGGGTTGAGCTCACGCATGCATTGGGAATTAAAGGTGTGATTGGTATGGATTTTTACACTGATAGTTGGTTTGCTAAGGATCCCAAGTATCAGACAATGACCGCTAATGGGAAAGCAATGGAACATCAAATATGTCCAAACCGAGAGGAGTTTTGGCAGTATGGTGCTGAGATTGTAAAGGAAATCGGGTCATATCCGATTGAGGAGATCCTCCTTTTCGGCACAGGATATATACGTGATCAATTCTGTTTCTGTGATAGATGCCGAAAGGAATTCGCCCCCTTGGTCAATACGGAACCAGATCGGCTAAACTATGCATACATAACTGAAAATCCTGACTATCACGCAGAGTGGCATCGTTTCAGGTCCAATAAGTTACACGAAGGTTTCTCATATTTACAGGATGCTGCACGCGAAGTAGACCAAGCTGTTGGAAGAGAGGAACCATTACGTCTTGCAGTGGAGGTTCTGCTTGACCCAGAAACAGGCCTCGCAGAAGGCGCAAAGAATGAGTATGGATATGACTACAAACGTATTGGTGATATCACAAAGAATGTTCTTATCAATCTGTTTCCATGGTCTCCATTATTACCTGAAAAGGGCACAAAAGAATATGATAATCTTGTAGAGTCACTGTACTTTACAAACGAGTTTGGGCGACGCGGTGGTCGTGCATCTCTATTCAGATGGGGTGTTACCACGATGGAACAACTCCGAGAACTGAAGACCTTAGCAGCTGATGCGGGCATTGACCGTATTGTCACAACTTTTCATTACCCAAATGATTATTCACGTCGCAGAGAAGCTGCAATTGGGAATTACTGAGGCACACCACAGAACGGGCATACTTTAGTCCCTGGTTCAAAAGTTCTTCCACAGGAGAAACAAAAATTCAATTGAGAACTATCCCTTGATGATTCATCTTTGTAAGGACTGAGCTCTCCCTGTGAGAACAACGACCCAATTCCATCAACTGACTCATCGTTACAAGACCTACATGCGAGACTCTCTGTTGATCTTCTCATTTCATCCATCAAACTCCCATCCATGGGCATATCCGTGAAAGGATTGCCTGAACGCCTTATTTCCGATCCCGGTTCGAGTTGATGTCTTCTTGAACTCTCTTCATCTCTCCAACCACGATTCTCTCTATGGGGCGTTCTGTCACTCTGCAGGGCTCTATCAAGAACATCAAAATCTCGTTGATAGTCGTCTGATCCAAATCCTCTGTCAACAGCTGGACGATTTGCCATTCTGTCTGATGTCCTTCTTGACCATGAAAAGTCATCGGACGTATGTTGTCGTGAAGCATCAACAAATTGACAATGGGCATCACTCTTCATCTTATCATAGTCGTCTTTAGTCAATCCAAGAATCTCCAATGCTCGGTCTCTCTGTGCACATCTCTTTGACATCGGACAACAGTATGCAAGACTTCCATGACAGAGAGCAGCCATTGCGCGCTCTTTTCGCGATTTGAATATTGGTGCAACTCTTCTTCTCCCCAGAATTAATGAATCTCCTTGGAATCTAATTTCAGTATATCCACTTTGAGCAAGAGCTTCTACAATCTCTCGTGCAGGATACACTCTTCCTTCAATTACAACAGTACCCTCTGTTCTGTCGAGTCGAACTGGTCTATCTTCGCGTTTATCTTCTCCATATCCAGAATACATTCACTGGGCACCTCTTGGTTGACACCAAAACCATGTTTTACAGAAATACAACCCTGTGTATTATGTGGGTAGTCCATACTTTGGAGGAAAAAGCCTCTCGGAGTCTATTTATAGTGTGATTCGTACATCATTAGTAAGTCAGAAAATTTGTAGATGTATGCTACAATATGTTCTGGAGGACAATATTATGGGTTGTAAAGCAGTAGGTGCAGCACAGGGATACACGGTTTTGGGTGGACTTGTGCTCCTTCTTTATGGTATTCAATGGCTTATCAATGGTCTAAACGGAGTCTTAGGTGGAATCTTTGAAGCATTGATTGATGTAGTTCTTGCTATTGCTCTTTTGCTGATGGTGCTACTTGCCTTTGATGCATGTGGTTTTGTGAACTGGAAAATACAACGTTCTGGAATTCTTCTTGCACTCATAGGTTTCATCTCCATCATTCTAGTAGTAAGAACATTGACATTCGATATTCTTGGATGGTTGAACAACTTGGGTACTCTGGCTGGACTAATGATTTTGCTGGCTGGAATCTTACTGATTGGTGAAAAATCGTAGGATGTGCAGAATGTGTCAAAGAAGAGGAAATCTGATGCGCAAAGATTAGGTGAGATTCTTATTCTTCTTGGGACTCTGGTTTCTCTCTTCTTCGGCATTTTGTTTATTCTAGACTTGGGTGTTGGTATAACTTTTCTACCAACACTAAATTTGAGTGGAATATTAGGAGCTCTTACCACGATTTTTCGTGGTGGT
Source organism: uncultured archaeon (assembly GCA_964610875.1). GTDB lineage: Archaea > Asgardarchaeota > Thorarchaeia > Thorarchaeales > Thorarchaeaceae > CAZSWP01. The sequence continues at coordinate 4,304 of CAZSWP010000037.1, read as the reverse complement.
TCGCTCATTTTGGTTTCTATTATCACCCTTGCATCAAGCGGTAAGATTGATTTTGATCCGTTGGAACTTGGTCGCAGTTGGATAATCTATCTCATACTCGGATTAGTGATGTATGTATTAGGCGGTACGCTTGGTGGCCTTCTAGTGATTATTGGTGCGATTTTGCTTCTATTCTGATTATTACTGGTTCTTCTTGCTTTGGCACGTATCGCAAATTAGATAATGTGCCGCTGTCCGCAAAAGACTTGCTTATCCATGGACAGTGTAAGTGATGGACGAAAAGCACATTCAAATTCTAAAGGAACTGGGTTATGATTTAGGTCCCCAAACAATGACCAATGATTACTGGAAGAAAAGGGCTGCTGAGGCTCTTGCAATAACCACACAAGACAGAGATGTCTACGGTTGTTTGGATCATACTCGTGGTGAAGGCACGAAGATTTACGATATCGAAGGAACCGAGTATCTCGATGTCACTGGTGGTGTTGCTGTAAGAGCATTAGGTCTGCAACATAAGCCATCTCTTGAATTTGAGATGAGGATTAATGATGTAATCCGAGAGCTTCCTGGAATGGATTTTGATGCCATTCCTCAAACATTGCTAGCAGAAAAACTATCAGAGATTACTCCTGGCGACCACAAGAAACGCGTAGTATTCACAACCTCAGGAGGACGTGCAGTTGAGGGGTGCATGAAGTCTGCAATGGACCTTTCAGGTAAACGCCGTTTTGTTGCATTCAGGCCAGCATTTCATGGTAGGACTGGTTATGCATTGGCTCTCACTTCTACAAACTGGAAACACAAAGCTGGATTTCCACAGGGAGTAGATGTCATTCGAGTATTCTATCCATATTGCTACAGATGTCCTTATGGTCAGGATGTAGAGGATTGTAATCTAGAATGTGTTGAAGCTTTACGTTACGCCCTTCAAGTGGAAGGAAACGATATTGCTGCAACAGTGATGGAACCATTGTGTGGAGAAGGTGGTCTCATTGTACCTCCTGCAAAAGCTGTGAAAGGCATGTATGAGGTGACGAAAGAAAATGGTTCTTACTTCATGTCAGATGAGGTTCAAGCTGGAATGGGGAGAACTGGAAAGTGGTGTGCAATTGAGAATCATGGTGTTGTTCCAGATTATATTTGCATGGCAAAGGCCCTTGGTGGTGGATATCCAATGGGTGCATCTATTGGTCCTGCTCCAATGTATACTGGGGGCTCTCGTCACTCTGAAACCTTCTCTGCCGAACCAAAGATGTCTCTTCTCTCTATTTTCATCTTGAAACAGATTGAAGATGGTGACTATCTGAAGAAGAACGCCGAGAAAGGAGCTTATCTCATTGAACGACTGAATGAACTCAAGGATAAGCACGATGTTGTGGGCGATGTTCGTGGTTTGGGTCTCATGGTTGGCATTGAAATTGTCAAAGATAAAAGGACGAAAGAGAAAGCACCAAAATTACGCGATGCAATTGTTAAAAATGCAGTTCAGAAACAGCATCTTTGGATTCTTGGAGCTGGTCAAAATTGTATCCGTCTTACCCCAAGTTACATCATCACTAAGGCTGAGATTGACGATGTGGTAGGTCGGATTGATAGAGCTATTAGCGATTCGAAATAAAAGAAGAAAGAAAGGCAGCCTAGAAATGTTACTTTCCACTCTGCCTTCCAATTTCCATTTTCATGTTCTACTTTATCATATAGAGGATAGCACCAATAATAACTAGGATTGCTCCTAATCCTCCTCCAAAGATGTACATCAAGATACCAAGAATCAGATTAATGACCCATGTATTGTCCATCTTTAGCATTGCGATTTTTATAACTCCACTGGTTGCTAATACAATCAATGAGAGGACTATCAAAATTATTGATCCAATGATTCCAAGGAATGCCAAATCCACTGACGGCAGTAGAGCGATACCCATTCCAAGAAGACCGAGTATTCCGAAGAGTAATCCTAGAATACCGCCTATCAAGATTAGAAGTCCACCGATTTTCTTTAGATCAGTTGCCATTTTAGCGATTCTCCATATTTTCTATGAAGTTTGACCGGGAGTTGAGCGTTCAATCTCCTCCTCTGGCGTGTCAAACCGAATAAACATCGTATTGATTTTTCAATTTGAAGGTTTTGATTTTGATATATTCCATTACGTTGATTAACGAACTTTGTCAGTATAAAAGCCACTAGTTTTATGGGATACATTGGTGGTTGTTTTCCATATCTATAGATTGGATGCACTTACTCATGAATAGTTATGAAAAAGCAGACGCATCGTCGGTCGAAGAAGACACATCAATTGATTTCGAATTCAATGGAGATATCGATGAAAATCTCACTATTCCCGATGGTGCAGAAGTACTAATCATCAGTAAGGATCAATCTTTCTTGACTCATGGCATCCATAAATTTCCTGCAAAATTCTTTCCAGAACTCCCACGCTATCTCCTTAAACGATATTCGAATCCAAATGATATGATTCTTGATCCCATGTGTGGGAGTGGTACGGTAATACTTGAATCGCTTCTCAATAAACGGAGGTCTATTGGTTTTGATATTGATCCTATGGCACAAATGATATCAAAGGCGAAGACAACACCAATTAGTCGTTATTCTCTTCATAAGATATGGAATGATCTTAGAAGACGAATTGATGAATTCATCAGAACTGGATATTCGCCTACAATCCCAACATTCAACTACCGAGATAATTGGTTCAAACCTCATATTCTCAATGAGTTGGGTGTCATCAAGGATGCGATTGAACTCATTTTTGCTTATGAGAAAAGTCCTGCCATCAAAACTTTCTTCCTAGTCCTTTTCTCCTCCATAGTTCGAGATGTATCAAATGCAGACCCTCATTGTACAAGAACGGTGATTCGTCAGGATCTTAGAAAGGACCTTCCCAAAGGCGTAGCGATTGAGAAATTCAAGCAAGTGGTAGAATTGCAATTGGGCTCGATGATGGAGTTCCATGCCAAGTTGAATGAGATAGATTGGCATCCCCCATTCATAGTGGGTGGGAGTGCTACGGATATCTGCCTTAGAAGTGAGAGTATTGACTTAGCTATCACTTCTCCCCCCTACATAAATGCGGTTGATTATCCTCGCACACATCAACTTGAGATGTACTGGTTGGGTCTAGCTCCTGATGGTCCGCTATCAAAAATGAAGAGAAAATATATTGGCACTGAAACTGTCTATAGTGAAGAATACTCTGAATTGCGAACAACTCCCTACGATGGTTTGAATGAAATCCTATCGAACATATATGAAACCGATCCTCGTCGGTCATATATTGTCTACAAATTTTTCGAAGATATGATGAAGCAATTACAAGAAACCTATCGTGTGTTGAAGACTGGTGCTCGCTATTGTATTGCAATAGGAAACAATGTCATCCGTGAAGTGCGCGTCAAATCCCATGATATACTGTCTGAGATTGCAACATCAGATGCGGTTGGGTTTAATCTGGATAGATGTTTCTTCTCAGGACTAATTCGCCATTTCATAAGGATTCCAAGAAAAGAACGGATGATGGGTGAATGGGTAATCATCCTTCAGAAATGAATCATTTTTCTCTCAAAAAATCTTGCATTTCTCTTACAATACGTAACAGGATTTCCAAGGAGTCAATTGTCCCTGATGGTACTTGCATACTATGATTTGCATCATCAATCTCCAAGAGTTTTCCATTCGTAGCTTTTACTAGTTCTTCAAGATCAAGCTTATTATAGAACGGGTCTGCTGTCCCGATGATAAACATTGACTCCGGTTTGTACTTCATAATCTCATCTACTGTGTACTTGTTGATTACCGGTGTCATCCATATGTATTTACAATCCAAGTATTCCTCATGAATTTCCAAAAGTATGAGGGCTGATTTTGTACCAAGTGACTTGACTACAAGATACTTTGGAACGAGTTCTAATCTTTCACTGATTGTAGAATGAAGAGATTGAATGTCCCGTCGCAATATACGCTCGCGTGTTTCAACGTCTCCTTCAGAATATATTGGATCTAACGAATAGTTATGATTCACCGTCAATACATTCTTGCTCATATTTGATAACATATCTGCAGAATAATATAGAAGTGGCATATGACTAGTATAGCCTCTTCCTGGAAGAATGATTGCTAGATCCTTGGTCTCATTATTGCTGTACAACGTACAAGAGATAGCTCGTCCATTATAACCAGAATATTCTAGATGTTCAAACAAGGAATAACGCCATTGAATTGATTGGAAGATAACCGTTCATTGTAACTTGTACAAACTTGGACACCAGAGTGATGTACCTCCATA
>CAZSWP010000036.1:0-37074 GCA_964610875.1 uncultured archaeon | reverse complement strand
ATCGAACGGTTGAACTATCTGGAGTGTGCTAGGAGGTGACTTTTTCTACAGAGCCGGTCTCATGGATAGACTTTTAAGAAGGCTCTCAAGCGATGAATTACGTGAAGCCGGATTGGTGAGATTACTTTTCCGGTAAATTCGTAATCCGTCCTGTAGAACAGGGCAAGCAAAACGAAATTCTGAGGTTTCAGATTTTGACAGAAGCCGCCGAAACAATGCCAGAGGATGTTGAGTTCCTTCGAGCTAAACTTAGGGAATTGAAAAGTCAAGCTAGAGAAGATCTTGAGGAACTCCGAAGAAACCGCGATAAGATGCGGGAGTACAAGAGAATACGCGATGACCACAATAAGGAAGTCAAGAGCCTTATTGAATCAGTGAAAGCTGAACGCGAAGAAAGAGATAGGATTAATGCTGATATAGGTGAAGCAAAAGACAAGAGAACAGCTCTCCATGCTCAATTAAAGAGCGTCTATGATGAGATAAGGGAGCTTCGTTCCAATCTTGTTGGTAGCCCATCCAATGATCAGCGTAGAATGATGCGTCGAGTTGAAGAACTAGAATGGAAACAACAAACAGAACAGCTCACAATAGAAGAAGAACGATCCATTGTTGAGGAGATTGCTACAATCGAAACCAAGCTAGTCAAAATCGGCCAAGAGAAAGAGAAACAAGATAGAATTAGTGAACTCCGTCGTCTTGCAAGAAAATTAAAAACTGAGGCTTCTGATGCACATCAGAAAGTTTTGGATCTTTCTGAAAAATCACAAGTTCATCATCAAGAAGTTGTTCGAATAAGACCTCAACTTGAAGAATACAAAAAGTTGGCAGACACTGCACATCAGAATTTTGTAGAATGGTTGAAGAAAGTCAAAGATGGTGAAGCAATCCTCAAAGCTGTTAGAACACAGATTGATGAAATTCACGGCAAATTAAGAAAACACTCATCTGAACATAAAGAATCAGAACGATATGAACGCAAGACCCGTCAGAAAGCTCAAGAGAGAGAGAAAGTAGAAGAAGCAGTTGATAAGCTTAAATCAGGTAAAAGACTAACCTTTGATGAGTTCATTCTCGCTAGAAGAGTTGTTGGCGACGACAAAAAGAAAGGTAAGAGTGGTTCAAAAGACAAAGAAGAAAATTCAGATGATGAAACCGAATAGAAACTCAAGAGCACAAACTATGTTGCACTAAGTTTCTGAAGAGGGGGATTCTGCATGTCTAGTAGAAGCCAGAGACCGTTTGGAAGGCGTTCAGCTGTCACAGTCTTTTACTTTCTTGCTCTCGGATCAGGGGTCATGCGAACCCTTTCTGTAGGATTCGATATCGTTGCACTCAACACGTCAGATGTCGATCCAATTGTATATGGTGTATTATCTCAGTGGGTATCATTCGTCATCACGTTCTCTCTCGTCATAGTTTTGAGTATAAAGATCAAAACAGGCGAAAAGAAACGACCAATAGGATTTAGATTGGATCCTGATTTTGGGCGTTTCAGACTCCTTCCCAAGAAACCTATGGTATACCTAATTATTGGTGGAGTATTTGCAGGAATTGCCACTTTCTCTTATTATCTGATTGCAGGAGCAAAAGATGCGTCCACAGTACTCCCCTACGGACAACTAGTAATCATCTACCTACTTCTTGGAGATCTTATGGCAGAAAAAGACACTCCAACTATAATTGAGATGCAATGTATTGTGTCAATTATGTTCGGAGTAATACTAGTAGGTGTTGAACCAGGGGGTTTTGATTTAGTTACATTATTCATTGTCCTTGTTCCTATGAACATCTCATCTGCATTCATGACATATTTTCAAAGAATAACGAAAAGGATGGAGATTAGTCCAGGATTGAATGTTGATTCACTCAATATGCGAGTTTGGAGCTTACTTGTACTAAATACTATGATGACACTTCTTTCAATACCATATACTCCCGTGAACATAATAGAACTTTTTACTGTCTACTTCGCACCTTTGTTAATACCAATGATTGGTTCCTCGGTCGCCACATTTCTTGCGCTGGTAATGTATGTTAGAGCACTTGGTCGCGGATCGATGGCTGTAGTTAATTCTCTTTCATCAATATCCGTTGTTCTCGGAATTCCAATGACACTGATAGGAAATCTCCTTATTCCCGGTGCATTTGGTATTGTGACAGCTGATGGATTTCTGTGGGCATTGAAGATTTTCGGGGTCATTCTTGTCATGATTGGTGTAATTGCATTGGAGGCAGCAGATGTGAGAGCACTTGTCTTGATCAAAGTAAAACCAGGCACAGGTGATATTCTACCGGAACTATTTGATATTAAGGGTGTTGAACAAGCTTCAGCAATTGCTGGTACAATGGACTATATGCTTAGCATCAAGAGTAGAAGTCTGAAGAAAACAAGAACAAACATACTTCAAAAGGTACAGATGATACCTCAAGTAGATTCAGTAGAAACATTAGTGATTATGAAAGAATACAGGTGAGGTTTGAAATAAATGACAGAAACAGTAAAGGCATATGTTTTACTTGCCGTAGAAATCGGTCATACGGATGATGTGATTAACCAACTTAGAGAGATCGATGAGGCTGTGAGAGTTTCTGTTACTACTGGACAGTTTGACATAATTGTACTAGTCGAAGTAGAAAGCTTGGAAGCTCTCTATGATATTACAGTACATAGAATACACAAAATTCCTGGCATAATTGAAACCTCTACAGCAGTGGTAGAAAAAATGTATTCGGTTTAATTACAATTGAGAGGATATTTTGAAAACGCCAGCTTCTTTTTATTCAAATTAGTTAGCAAATTCGAAAAGATGTTCAAAACCTTTAATCGATTTCTATTACTCATTGGATGTGGTAAAAGTGTATGAGGTAAAAATATCCGAGTTGACAAAGTGCTTTGGAGATATTATTGCAGTCAATGGAGTTTCATTAGATGTTCAGCCTGGCTCTATCTTTGGTCTATTAGGCCCAAATGGGGCGGGAAAGAGTACAACAATCCGTCTGCTTTGCACACTACTTAGACCAGATAGTGGTACGGCAATCGTAGCTGGACATGATATACTTCAAGAGCCAGTAAAAGTAAGAGAGAGGACAGGAGTTCTACCTGAAGAAGGTAATCATACCTTGTACCCAACAATGAGTGCCTATGAAAATCTAGAATATTTTGCTAGGCTCTACAATATTCCAGAGAATAAAATTCCACAGAGGATTAAGGAATTACTGAAATTCATGGAGTTATGGGATAGAAAGGATGATAACGCAGGAGAACTTAGTACTGGAAATCGACAACGATTAGCTTTATGCAGAGCACTTCTACATGAACCAAGTGTTCTCTTGTTGGATGAGCCCACTTCAGCACTTGACCCCATCGCAGCGAAACGTGTAAGGGAGTTAATTCTGAATCTTGCCCAAAAATACAATCAGACCTTCTTCATAAACTCACACAATCTGGCAGAAGTTCAGAGACTCTGCGATAAGATAGCCATCATTGATGAAGGTAGAATATTACTAGCTGGAAATACTCTTGAATTACGAGGTAAACTCAAGGCACAACAAAAGTATCGTATACTCATCCAAGGAGAATTAGAAAGGGCACGTATTATTGCTGAGAGTCAAAGTTTCGTAAAATCAGTAGAACAAGAAGCGGATACACTAGTTGTGGAAATTGAAAACCCAATGCAGAATAATTCCAGATTAATGCGAACCATGATAGATCAAGGAGTCAATCTGGTTGAATTTGCAGAAGAAGAAACAACATTGGAAGACCTATATCTTCAGGTGATAAAAGGAGGAGATGTCCAATGAACAAATCGATGATTGTAGCAAAAGCAGATTTGAAAATGGCCATGAAAGTTCGGTTCGTCAAATATGGCCTCATAATGGCAGGAGCATTTGGACCGTTAATGGCAATTCTTCTTTTTGGTAGCTTTATTGTTATAGGGATACCTCCAGAAGAATTTGCAATCTTAATCTCGATTCTTGGATCAACGTTGGCAATAATGTTAGCCATCTTTTCCATAATTCCAAGTACAATGATTTCAGCAAATGCACTCGTTGGTGAAAGAGAACAACGTACCTTGGAGCCGCTTCTCTGCACACCTCTTACTGATCAAGAGCTTCTATATGGAAAACTACTCAGCTCAGCAATACCATGTTTAGCAATTCTTGTAGGAAGTGTTCTCATAACATTAGTAGCTGGATTTGCTACATCTTTCTATTTGGGATTAGGCATCATGATGGTACTAACCCTCCCAGATTTAGTACTCCTATTCGTTGGTGTCCCATTCACCATTCTAGCGGTGGTAGCTGTAATGATTCTGATAAGTGGAAAGGTTTCACGAGTCTATGAAGCATACCAAATGACTGGAGCTGTTGTGCTCATCTTCATTATTCCCATGATGGTTCCTTGGATAAGTATTGATCCAGTTACTGGATTAGTAGATCAAAATCTTGTATGGATTACAAATATTATTACCATTATGATCTCAATTGCACTATTTGCTGTGACCTGGATACTTGCAGTGAAGCAATTCAACAGAGACAAAATGGTTTCGATGGCGTAGATATTTGGTGGGGCGAGGCCCTCATCTATTTATTATCACGACATTTTCTTCAATCCATCAGGATATCTCTTTGCAAGGTCTCGATAGACTGATTTGAATCTGGTTAATTCTTCCTTGTGATGTTCTTGAATATCTCCAATTATTTTTGCAGGTACTCCCACTGCAATTTTGCCTGGGGGAACTTGAAATCTGGCTCTAACTACTGCACCCTCACCAACGATGCTCCATTCGCCAATATCAGCATAGTCAGATACAATAGCACCCATTCCAATCACAGCTTCATTATTTACTGTTGCATTGTGGATTATACATCCATGACCAAGAGTAACATTATCTCCAATTATAGTGGTTTCATCCGGTCTTGCATGGACTACTACATTATCTTGGACACTAGTCCCATTCCCAATTACTATTTCGCCATAGTCACCTTTGACTACAGCACCAGGTGCGATATAACACTCAGATCCAATGGTCACCTTACCAATAACAGAAGCTGTGGTACTGACATAGCTATTCTCTCCAATTTCTGGGATTCTTCCCTCAAATTCATATACAACCATAGTTTTAGCCTCTTTAGGTTCGAGTAAGTAATTTCATACTGAATTCGGATTTATTTGCTCCGCATCTCCTTCTGAAACGTGCACGAAAGATTAAAGGCATCTCTATGTAATGAGATAATTTAGTTATCTTCAGAATTGTAGGTGTATCGATGTGATGGATGATAAAGAAAATGATACAGTACTTTTTCCAATACTAAAAGGAGAATCAGTTGGAGAAGATGGCGAGTTCAGTGGTACTGTGGTAATCATCCTTGAAATTGAACAGCTCTCCAGACAATGGAAGTCTGATAATGTGGCTATCCTTTCTGATGACCTAAACCATTACCTGAAAGAAAATCCAAAGATCTTACATGAACTGTTTGAGCAATGTGGAGCTGTACTAGCTGAGTTTGGAGATCCAATCAGTGAATTTTCAGCTTCTGCACACACACAGGAAGCTATAGCACTAATCAGAGTTTTTGATGCGACCAACGTACTTGAGAATGGCATGCATATTCGTATTATTGCACATGAAAATGAAGGAAATGTGTATTTCATAGATTAGGATAAATACCTGAATTTACAGAGATCATGAAGCTTTTACAAGAATGTTGTATCCAAGCTATATCCATAAAGATTAATCAATACGTTAGAGTTTCATCCTAAACAACAGGTAAACGAAATGAGTCTTGGAGAACCATTTGAAGGATCCCAGAAGGTTCTTGATTGGACACGGGTCCGAGAAACCCATGTAATAGTGCTCTTCAGCATTTTTGCATTCCTAGTTGTACTTACATTTGGTCTCTTTCTCATTTTTCTAATTCCTGATGTACCAACCCTAGCAATAGTATCACTGATATTTCAAATTACGCTAGGTATGACGCTAACACGAGTATATCACTCAAAAGGAGCACAAGCAAAATCTTTGCTTGGATTAATTGAACCTTCATCACTCAATCACAGGTGGCGTTTGAAGGAAGTAAAAGTGCATACTGAAGAGATATCTAGAGTATTTGAGAGAATGATAATAGAAGCGGAATCTGTTGAAGAAGACACAAAAGATGATACTAACGACTTGGCATGGTTTGCTGTAGGTGTTTGGTCAATGGCATCCACTATAATGGTGTTGATTTTTGGTCCTAGGATTATACTGATGTTGATTTCAGCGATGGTGGTTTCAGCAATTTTACTAGGAAGCTATTACTCAGCTTACATAAATGCAAAGAACGGAACATACTCTGAATACCTTACTCACTTGGAATACTATGTAATTGCCAAAACTGATTATGTTAGTGATACTCTAGGATGGAAAAGTCAAAAGCTCATTGAATGGAAAATTTTGGATGATAGCTTTATTCTCAATGATATCAAAATAGAATTCAAAACCCGAGATCCATATGTCAATATCATCTATAAACTTGGACTCCCAAAAGATGAACCTGAGAAGTTCGTCGTTACCTTTTATGATAGCATAGCATTCTATGAAACTAAAGAAAAACTGGAAAACAAAATCAACACCTGGAATTTGAGATTCTCTGAAGAATCGCACGAGATAACGATTGAAAACATATCAAAAGAGATTTCATTGTCAAGACCCCACTCATTCTTAAAGATAACAATATTAAATGAGGATATTCCCAAAATAGCTGACCTACTATTAGACGGATGTAAATGATTTGAACAGGTTCGTCTAACGATATCCATAAGAACATACAAAACTACGATAGGTTTGGAAGCATCTATATCACAACTACTCATATCGAGAGGTTATACAAGCTTGATGGAATTATAGAGTGTCCTAAAAATGAAAGTGCGCCTAAAAATCGACTCGCGATGGTTGGAATTAGAACAAAAGAGTATGTCCAAGATGAAAAAGGACTATGAGTCATGGGAATCTGAAACGCTAAGACAGGCAAAAGAAGCAAAGGATCTTAGGTCTTTACGTGAGGTTTTCTATCAACTGGGGGACAGATGGGAATGGGATCAAGCTACTGGAGCTTGGTTGTCTTCTGGAGAACCTCTCGATATGGTAGGACTTATTCTTAGAATGCCAGGGCTTGATGCAAGGAAGGAAAGGTATGTTGTATATGGAGTGATGGCATATAGTAAAGGTTTGACTGATCAATTTGACCATCTTGGCGATAAAGAACGAATAATTATCGAAAGAAGCACTGAAACTGGGAATATGTATTGCTGGTCAACAACAGGACATGGAGCTCTGGATCTGTTCCCTACAGATGTTACAAAATTTGATACAGTTGAAGGAGTATTGGACAAATGTCATTTAGTTGCACAACCGGGAGACCATGCATTACGTTTAGAGATTCCAAGAAGCGAAAGAAATGGAACAAGTATATCCCAATTGATTTGGGAAATTGCGTCAGGAAATAAAAGTTGGTCAGTCAAATGCATTGAAGTACTTGATGCCAACGAAATTGAAGAAGCACTGGATTTCAAATTCTATAGATACGCTCAAGCTGTAATTCAATTGGAAAAGGCTTGGAGAAACCTATCACGAGGGACAATAGGTAAGGCAAAAGAAGTTGTACTTGATGAGGTCCCAAAACATCTTGAGGAACGTAATAAAGAAACACTAAGAAGAATTGAGGGACTGCTTCACATTCTCTGGTTTAAACCACCTGTTATGGGTTATGAACCCGCAAAAAGAATACATGATGAACTAGAATCCGAACCAACTCCTACAGAACTCCAGCAAGACCTTTTACCATATTTGGGAGAATTATCCTATAGTCTGTATGATATTATTGAAAAAGCAAAATATCTGAAATGGAAGAGTGTCATCGACTCCAAGAGCTTTGATGAGAGTGATGTTTTCCAAGGATTGAATATCCCCAAGCTGGGAAAACAAGCTTTAGCGGTTGCCTTAGATGACATTCTGAGAGAACATACTTTATCATATATTGGCTATCCTGAGAGAGCTACAATAAAAAATAAGTTACTGAGAAGCCTATTCGGAATTGCTGTTCTCCCAGTCAGGATAATGTCATCTTTTAGCACGTTCCTGAAGAATAAGTTCAGGAGATTTGGCGTTTCTGAAAACAATATACAAACTGATCAAGAGAAAATGACAGCAGAAGATTCTACATCTACAGAGGAACCTCTGGGTTCTTGAAGATTTCTAGCAAATCGCTGGGATTTTCTAGAACTAGAGTGTCATCTGGAGCAATCTCTTTCTCACTGGGGTTGGCCCATGTCAATAGAATAGGAAACATATAGCAACGAATCGCAGCTTCCACATCAGAGTCGACATAATTACCCACAAACGCACAAAGCTTGGGATTGATTCCAATTTGATATGCAGCTTCCAATAGAGTGTATGGACTTGGTTTTGCGTATCCAGTGACTCCGGACCAAGTGATTACTGATAGGAATCTATCAATACCTACTTTTTCTAAAAATTTTGCTGGATTATCATGACGTCTGGTACAAATACCGATTTTGTAACCTCGCGTGGAGAGTGTTTCTAAGGTATCATATGAATCTTCTTTCAGTGATTCCCAGTTCCTCTTCCATCGAGCTTCTTGGAACTCATTCTCTATCTGATAAATAACGTCCTTGGTTAGTTTGTTGAAACCTAGTTCTTTGAAAAGAATGCTATTTGCTTCTATCCAATCTTCAGGGTCTGTACCATGATGTTTGTCAACATTCATCTTTATCTGGATGGAGTTGAGCCATTTATCAGACACTCTAAAAGCAGATGAAATATCTTGTTCAGAATGATTTTCTAAATTGATTCCATGCTCAGAACATATTTGGCGGAACATAGAGATCACTGACTCGTTGGTTTTTGTCAATGTATGATGTAAGTCGAAGAGGATTGTACGAATAATCACTGTGAACACCTCGAATTGTCATGTTGTTGTGTTGGCAGCTGTTCACTGTAACTAATATGAGGATGGTGGTTTGAGTACTATCTTCATTCACTATTCGAATTCATTGGCGATACCTTCAAGTATAAGCCAAGAGCACCTTCATCATCGGGGTAGTTCTGCATATGAAGAAAATTGGGATAATTGGAAATGGCATAGCTGCGGTGACAGCTGTTAGAGAAATCAGAAAGCAGGACAAAGATGTTGGAATAGATGTCTTCACCGATGAGAAGTATCCTTACTACCCGCGGCCAAAACTCATTGAATTCATAGCAGATAGAATTAGTGAAGAAAATATAATTCAATACGACTATAGTTGGTATTCGAAAAATAATGTAACATTGAAAACAGGAGAGTCAGTAACTGAAATTCTTCCTGATACAATGAGTATACTTACAGAGATTGACACATATTTTGGTTATGATAAGATATTGTTAGCAAATGGTAGCCATCCATTTGTCCCTCCATTTCATGGGGTAGAGAAAAAAAGTGTTCATGTTCTAAGAACTCTTGATGACGCTAAAGACATCAAGGAAGCAGTGAAAGGATCTGGTCGTGAAATAATAGTTGGCGGTGGAATTCTTGGGATTGAATTGGCTGCAGCTATCAAAAATGCAGGTGGAGAACCAATTGTAATCAACAATATAGACACATTACTTCCAGCTCAACTTGACCAAGGAGCAAGCAGTATGCTACTGAAGCGTCTGAATAAACTGGGATTGAGTGTTCTTCTTGGTTTCACCTGTAGTCAAATTACGGGTGCTGAATCAACCACAGGGGTAATGTCAACAGAAGGGGATAAGGTAAAAGGAGATTTAGTGGTAATCGCTACTGGAGTCAGAGCAAATATAGATTTAGCTAAGAAAGTAGGTATTGAAGTAGGTACAGGAAGAGGAATTGTTGTCGATGAGTACATGAAAACATCAATTCCAAAAATCTATGCTGCAGGTGATTGCACAGAATGGAAGGGGATATGCTGGGGGATTATTCCTGTCGCAGTAGAAACGGCAAAAATTGCAGCTGCGAACTTATTGAATCATGGTTCAGAATCATACCCAGGAACTACACCATCAAACACTCTACAAGTTGCAGGCATTGATTTGACCTCTGTTGGTTTATTCAATCCACAATCTCCAGAGTTTGAATCAGTTGTCATGTCAGATGAGAATGAAGGAATATATCTCAAAGCTGTAATGAAAGACCATATTGTAGTAGGAGGTATTGCTTTGGGGGATAGAAAAATCGCACTCAGACTTCGACAGCTCATTAGAACTGAGGAAAAAGTAACAGATCCTCGTAATGAGATATTCGAATCATGATTAATTAGGAAATCTCAATTTTTGGTTGTCTGCCCTTACCTTGTGGAATCAATGTGATGACATTATCTACACTCTCTTTGAGTTCTTCCATGTGCGTGACAACAATAACCTGATTCACCGAATCTAATCCTGAAATTGCATCAGGAAGCCAACGACGCCTCTGGGCATCTAATCCAGCACCGGGTTCATCAAGAATTATCAAACCAGGAGGTGGTGCAGTTATCGAATGCTTTTGCAAAGCAGTATTCACAGCAACTCGAAGTGCAAAATTTACGCAAACATCTTCTCCTCCTGAAGCAGCCATAAGAGGAACTTGGTTACCTCTAAGGTCGAAAAGGGAAACCTCGTAATCATCACCAATGATAAGATCGCTGTAGCGATCACCAAATATCCCTCGGAATATGTTTCTTGCTTCTTTTCGAATATGTGGACGAATTTGACTTTCTGCAATATCGGGGATGGATTCGATTATTCTGTTTAGACTTCTTGTTCGCTCCGTTTCTCTTTGTAGTTCATCGTAATCGCTAGAGAGCTCATCTGATTCAAGCTGCTTTTCTACTTCTGATATGGAGTTCAATATCTTCCTTAGTATCTGCTCTATCTGATTGGTTTCGTCAGTTCTTTTGGATGATTCAACCAATTTTAAGATGGCAACAAGAGATTCTTCAACTTCATTTCGGGTTGGAAGGAAATCCATTAGATGCGTCAATCTTTCACGAGTGTTCTCGAGATTATCAATTTCTTTTTTCAGAGTTCTATTATGTTTCCGAATCGTTCCACCAATCTTCTCATAGATACTTAGTCCCATCATACTGGAAAGGTCTGATTTTCTAGACTTCGGGGTCATTCTGGATAAGCGGTCGATCTCACCCTGTCGCACATAAGTCAAAGCGGAGAAAGCATAACGATCCATTCCTAAAATTCTAGCAACCTCATCATCAACATTTGTAGGCCCTGAATAAACAGGTTCATCTTGACCATCACAATACAAATCAGCTTTTGTTTCACCAGGATATATCATACGTTTTACGCGGTAAGTACGCCTATTCACTGGAGCAATAAAGTCAAGTTCTAACAGTGCTTTCTTTTGACCGTGTCGAATGAGTTCTTCCACTCGAGGCACTTTTTTCTCCTTTCTAGTAACATGCCGAAATAGGGCAAATTCTATTGCTTCCAAAATTGTAGTTTTTCCAGACCCATTAGGACCCACAATGGCGGTTGTGCCGTTTTCAAATATGAGCTCGGCATCTTCAAAAACCTTGAAATCTCTCAAAGCAACTCGTTCAATCATTGCTATTCTCTCCCATTATTACCTTATATTGAGCTAATGCATCTTCACCACCAAGTTCTCCAGTTTGCTCAATATATTCTTGAATGGTCTTCTCTACGTTTAGCGGACTTGAGAGAGTCACGCTACGAGGACCCAAATTCTCCCAATTGGGTTCAATATGTAAAAATAGTGGATTCAGTTTTTCTTCACCGTACTCTATGAGCTCATTGCGATTTATCATGTTCTCAGTATCTGCATGGACCATACCATTAACCTGCATAATGATAATTGGTTTTCCTTTCTTCTTTCTGGACAATCTATTTAGCCATTCTTTCATTACTTCATTAATCTCATCAGGACCCATTCCTGTGACATTTAATCCTGTAAGGAATTTGAATTCACGTACATCATTTAATGCTTCAGTTTCAAATTCCACACCCTGTCGATCAATATCAGCTATGATGAGTTTGCTTTTCCCACCCATCTCTCGTTTCCAGTCAACAATACATGTTGAGCCAGGACGTCCAATTGAATCATCTTTTCTTAGCATAAAATTATGTGAGTGTCCTATTCCAATGTAGTCATAATAGACTGGTAATTCATCAAATCTACCCCCAATATCATGACACAGCAAAATGCAACAATCCTCTTGTGGAGTATATTCGTGCATTAGTCGACTTAATGTTCGACCACGCATCCAAGAAAATAGATGCAACTCAACATTCTTACCATCGATTTCAATCAAATGTTTTCCGTGTCCATCATTTCCAGTAGATAGTACAAGTTCAGTAGTTTCAAACATCCGAATGGGACTCTGACTGTATCTATAACCATAAGGGATGTCATGATTCCCCTGTATGACTACGATAGGAATGTCAATTTCCTTGAAAGTAGCCATCGCAAAATCAACATCAGTGACGGAAGGGAAAGGAGAATCAAATAAATCACCAGTATGCACGAGTAAATCAGGTGAATGTCGCATTGCCATATCCACTGCTTTCTTCAAACACTTTCTTGCATCTTCTCTTCTCTCACTCAATTGAAACATTGATGCACCAAGATGTGAATCTGAGATGTGTGCCATACGCACCATAACGCCCTCTTCCTTTCATCTTCTATACAACAGCTTGATACTATGGTGATATTTTAATCATCGTATCATTTTGTGGAGTGTCGTTTATGTTTGAATCTTGATTATGTCAGGCACATCCTTGAATATAAAATAATGAATAATTAGATATAAAATTGTGTTATTTCACAGCATTAATAAAACGAGATGCATCACGTCGACACATTAATGCATGTCCGAAATGTAGCGGATGGATGCATTGGAGGAATAGCTAAATGGATCTAAAAGGATCTAAAACAGAAAAGAACCTATTGACTTCATTTGCTGGCGAATCTCAAGCAAGAAACAGATATACGTATTATGCAAAGGTTGCCAAGAATGAAGGATATGTACAGATTTCAAAAATTTTCGAAGAAACTGCGAACGAAGAAAAAGAACATGCAAAGAGATTCTTCAAATTCTTACAAGAGGCTGGAGACTATCATGGAGTAGAAATAAGCTATGAGTTTCCATCTGGTCCACTTGGGACTACAGAAGAGAATCTAAGAGCTGCAGCAGAAGGAGAGAAACATGAATTCTCCACTATGTATCCAGGTTTTGCAGATATAGCAGAAGAGGAAGGTTTCAAGAACATTGCTCATGTATGGAGAATGATAGCCAAAGCAGAAACATGGCATCACGATAGATACATCAAGCTTGCACAGAATATTGCAGATGATAAGGTGTTCAAACGCGATAGCGTAATAAAATGGCGCTGTGGAAATTGTGGTTACATTCATACTGGTGAAACTCCACCAGAGAAATGCCCAGCTTGTGACCATTCAAGAGCATACTTCAAAATACATAACGAACCATTCTAGAATTTTTAATTTATGCCTGCTGCATTGAGATGCTGCAGGTAGACTTTTCTTTTTTTGAAAATAACATGAGGCGAGCCGATTTGTTCGGAAAGGGGGGTTGTTGTTGAGTAGTCGGGGATAATAAAAATTCCATGACTCGCCTCTAAAATATGGCAATTGTCCTAGGATAAAGAAATGAGTATTACTCACTTGGTATTTATATGCCACATCGGCAATAGTCGATTCATTTCAGAGCTCTACGGAAACAACTAAAACACGTTTTCTGAACGGGCAAACCTGCAAGGTGAAAACTTTGAACGATGAACCACTACTTGATTTAATGCAAAGACGTATTGCAGTGGGTTTAGAACGCGAAAAAACTCTAGAAGCAATAGAAGGTTGGGAACGGACAGCTCTTCTTACTCTAAAGGAGGGACCACAATTTCATTTCATTGTCAAGGACAATAATATCACTGTATATGATGGTCCAATGGAAAATCCTGATATGAAAATAGAAAGCGACGAAGATAGTATCAGAAAATTATTTCTAGAGGAAATGAGTGCGGCTGCAGCATTATTGAAACGAAAATTGAAGGTCAAGGGCTCTGCGAAAGACTTGATGAAATTAAGACATATCTTCTAATTTAATTGGACACTGGAGGCGCCTTGATGGATCCTAAGATTATAGAGAAGTTAAAAGCAATAGTTGGTGATGATTATGTTTCATCAAGAAAGGATGTCTTACTGGCTTATTCAACATCTGCATCAATAGGCTATGATAGTGTACTTCCTGGTGCAGTAGTCAGACCAGCAACTACAGAAGAAGTATCACAGATTCTGAAAATTGCTAATGAAGATAAAATACCAGTAACACCTCGTTCTGGTGGCTCAAGTCTTCAAGGTGAAGTCATTCCCAAGGAAGACGGATTAATTATTGAATTGATGCGACTTGAGAGCATTGAGATTTTTCATGACCTTAGAACGGCAAGAATTGGTGCAGGAGTGACATTTGGCGCATTAGATAAACACCTCAATCAGTTCGACCTCTGGTTACCGATATACCCAGAGTCATCACTCGTCTGTACTGTTGCAGGTAATGTTGCTGTAAATGGTGCAGGACCAGGGTCAAGCAAATATGGATGTATTGCAGAGATGGTCCTTGGTCTGGAGATTGTGTTGCCTAATGGTGAAATAATCCAAACTGGAACGGAAGCAAACCCGAATGCACCAGGTCCGTTCTTGAGATATGCTTTTGGACCTGACTTAACAGGTCTATTCATAGGAAGTTTAGGAAGTCTAGGGATAATAACTTCAGTGTCTGTTAAACTCTTTAGAAAGATGCGACATTTCCATTATGAAACCTACGGTTTTGAAACTACAGAACAAGCAGAGAAGTTCCTTGGAGAACTGAAACATAACGATATTAATGCTGTATTTGCTTCAATCTATGAAGGACGAATCCTTGAGTTCTTTCTCGATATGCTTGGTGAAGAATATGGAATTCCGCCAACTGAATGGCATCCATTTACTGTTTCCGCAACAATAGGTCATGTCAGAGAAGATATACTTCAGAGTGATGTGAAGAAAGCGGAAGAAGTATGCAGGATACTAGGAGGAACAGTAATTGGTGTTCCAGAACTCCCTCAAGGTGAATGGGATGACAGAATGAGAACCTTTGCCAGATCATCATATGCCCATGGTTGGTGGTGGCGCATTTTGTATCATCACCAGACACCAACAAATTGGCATAGATCGGTGAAGGAGATATGGGATGTCATGGACGAATTTGGACTGCTTGGTCATACAGCAGGATTTCTAACAGGACATACCAGCTATAATTTCTATCCGCATCTATATTTTGACCCAGAAGACTCAGAGGAAGAAGAGAAAGTTCGTGCAGCACATGCTGAACTTTCAAAACGACTCTTCAAAACTGGAGCGGTGCCGTTCAAACTGGCACCTTATTGGATGGAAGGAGTCAGAGAGATGAAAGGATACATGGAATTAATCAAATCAATAAAGAAAACCATTGATCCTAATGGAATCATGAACCCAGGAGTAATGGGAGGTCTCTGAGTATGACACAACTAGATATCGATGAGCTGAAAGAAGAATTACTCCAATGTCGAAGATGCGGTCTTTGTAGAAATGCAGTCTATGAAGCAAGAGGTTTTGATGGAGTCTGCCCTGTCTGGAAAAATACTAGTGGTTTTGAAACCAGTTTCATGAGAGGGAAGATACAGGTAGCTCTTGCTCTCATAGATGGCGTTCTTGATAAAACACCTGAAAATATGCAATCGATCTTTGAATGCACACTTTGCGGAAATTGTACCAACATTTGTGCATCAGAGTTTGAACCAGCACACGCACTTGAGAAAGTACGTGAGTATCTCAATGAGGTACCAAATGAGGTTAGAGACACAATTACAAAGAAGATAATGGACTATGGTAATCCGTACGAGGAAGATAGAGAACTGAAAGCAAAGTGGATAGAATCACTTGATTTCGAAGTACCTGAGAAAGGAGAGACCCTGTATTATGTTGGCTGTACAGCTGCAATGAGAATACCTGAAGTTGCAGAATATACAACTAGAATCCTCAAAGCTAGTGGTGATGAATTTGCCATAATGCGAAACGAGCCATGCTGTGGTTCAGTCATGATGAGGACTGGCAGAATGGATGCAGCAAAAAAGAATGCGGAAAATGTTGCTGAGATGTTAGAAGCTACAGGTGTCAAGCGAATTGTTGTTTCCTGTGCAGGGTGCCTTAAGACTCTTAGAAAAGACTATCCGGAGAAATTTGGGATCGAAATGCCAGAGATCCTTCACATAGTAGAATATGCAGAAGAATTACTGAAAGAAGGGAGAATTAAACCAAAGAGAATCGAATCAAAAGTTAGGGTCACTTATCATGATCCTTGCCACATGGGAAGAGAACTTGGTATCTATGAGAGTCCCCGAGAAGTACTCAGAAATATTCCAGGAATAGAAGTTGTTGAGATGGAAACGAACAGGGACACTGCAATGTGTTGCGGAGCTGGAGGAGGATTACGTTCACAAGAAGCAAACCTCTCAAAGAAAATCGCTGCGTCTCGAGTTCAAGATGCAGTAGATGTCGGAGCTCAACAGATAGCTACAGCATGTCCTTTCTGCGAACACAATTTGAATGCAGGCACGAAAATTCTAGATAGCGATGTTAGTGTTGTTGACATTGTTGAGCTTCTAGCAAGAAGCTTAGAATAAAAAGATGAGAAACACTGAAGGAGGAAATTCCTTCAGTGAAGTCTGTTGTTAGTATCGACGGCGTCTGTCACGACCACCATAGCTACTATCACGGCGACCTCCACTACCATATGAGCGGTCACGGCCACCACCATAGCTTCTACCACCATAGCTGCGACGTCGGCGATAGTCTTCATGTTCCTCGAGGGACATGTCAACTTCATTATTTATCTCCTCAGCTTCAATCGGAATCTCAGCTTCGGAAATCTGACCATATTTTCCAATGTTCAATCGCAGATTGTTTCTAAAAATAGTAGTATACCCATTTTCAAGACGATAGGTCTTATCCTCTTCAAGGTTCTCGATTGACTCGTCCCACAATGGCATAGTCACCAAACCTGTTTGATCTCCAACAACTGCATCAGCCACTGTGTGTGTTGAATTATCACGGCGGGATGTTACTTCCCTACTTTCTCCTTTAGATATCAATCTGAAAGTTATGTTGATACCTTTCATTCTAGGTTTCAAATCTGCAATTACAGCCTCAATGGGCTCAATCTCGGTACTCATTTCTATCACTAGTATAACGTTAGCAAGCCTGAAAAGAAACAATACGTAGTGAAACACAATTCGAATTGATAGTGCCTATAGTGTATCCGACCCTCTTCAAGGGCATGCACGCTTGCATTTGGTTGATTGCCTTTAAACCCTCGGTGTGCGGAAAAAATTCCTTATAAATGGGTCAATGGAATAAAGCGCTTTTCGTAAGATTATTTTCTTTATTTACGACTGATTGTCATGGTGCGGTGATATGGATATTGAAAGAGCAAGAAACATGGAGAAATATCTTGATGCATGGAAAAGTGCTATGCAGGATAGTTATTGGTGGAATGAAGACATACCAACAGTGTATTGTCCAGCAGAAGAAATTGCAGAAATACAGGATTCTTTTCAAAAGGATAATTTTGGATTTTTGATTGCTCATGATGATAAGAAACCAGTTGGTGTACTTGGTTATTCAATAAAGGAAAAATCCATGCGTTTGAGAAATTGGGAACCAGCAATTCTACCTGAATATCGTTCATCGAATGTGGCAGATGCATTACTTGATAGAGCAATAGAGGATGCAAAAAACAAAGATGTCAAAATCATTCGAGCATATGTTAAGACGCCATTTGAAGACCAAGATGATGGTAATTTTCTTAGAAGTCTTTTCAAGAAACATGGATTCATAAAAGATGAAGCAAGTACGTCCGTTTTATTATTCACTGATCTAGAAGAGTGGAAAAATCGTTCCAAACAGCCAATAGGAGCTGAATTGAAAGATGCAAGGTATTTCAGAAATGAAGAATTGGCAGAGTTCATTGTGAAATCTTTTTCCACGACTGAGGAAGATCTTGAAATGCATGATTGGGATAGAGCAGTGACAACTTATAATGGCGCTTTGAAAAGCGTGAATCATATTCTTGGTGGAGGTCTTGGTCCAGCACCTCGTGAATTTTGGAAGGTTGTGTTCATTAGAGGAGAGGTTGCCGGAATTGTAGGAGGTTCAGTTCTGGATAGAGGATATCAACTCGCAACTGCAGTACTAGGCCCGGTTGGTATCATTCCTCATGCCAGAGGGAAGGGTATTGCATATTTTACCGTTTCAGCAGTCATTGAGGAGTTTAAGAAATATGGATGTCGTTATGCATTAGTAGGTACTGGAGCTACCAATGAAAAGGCCATCAAACTCTACAAAAAATGTCGAATGAAATTATCGACTCATCAGCAATGGTACCAAAAGCAATTGTAGATTGCAAATATCAAAAGAAGGTGGACGACGGTTGACCCATATTTCTTTTACAATCATTTTCTCCGCGTCGTTAGCGGCTGAGTCCACCCCTTTTTTTATCCCAGATGAACATGATCGCTCGCAACTCCGTACGATCATCGATTGCCTCTGAACATTGTGTGAGGCTGAAATCTCCTTTGGTGGACATTCCAAACATCAATGAAGCACAGGTATGTCATCCCGCAAATTGCAGGACCACAGTTCGAGCTTCAGCCAACCTGTCGTCCTGTCCATATATGGGTCATAAACCCAATTAAATCTACGCATTTTCCCAAAGACATATGAAACTATTCTATGGTCATAAAACTTTAAAAGAATCACAAGGTTCATTCATTGTAGTAATAGTAATTTGGACGTGAATCTCATGAATGGAATAAAAGTCGCTCTTGTGGGAATTGGAAACTGCGCGAGCGCTCTTGTGCAAGGTGTGAAATACTATGCTGATGCTAAAGCAAGTATTGAGAATGTTGGATTGAATCATGCAGATTTTGCAGGATTTCATGTTAGAGACATTGAGTTTGTAGCAGCTTTCGATGTTGTTGAAGGAAAAGTTGGAGTTGATCTTGCTGATGCAATATTTGCAGACCCAAATAATGTGATGAGATTCGCAAAAGTGGAAAAGACAGGAATCAAGGTTGAAAAAGGTCATCTCTACGATGGTGTTGATGATGTTTTGAGAGCTCTCGTCAAAGTTTCTAATGCCACTGATGTTGATATTGTGAAGAAACTCAAAGAATCAGGTGCAGAGATTGTAATCAATCTTCTTCCAGGTTCTGCGGAGAAAGCTACCAAGTTCTATGCACAAGCATCCTTAGATGCAGGTTGTGCATTCATTAATGGTGCACCAATCTCAATTGCTTCAGATCCGGAATGGAGTAAGAAATATGCTGAAAAAGGGCTTCCATTGGTCGGGGACGATATTCAAGATCAACTAGGTTCCACTGTGCTTCATAGAAACATCCTCCAGCTACTAGTTGCTAGAGGTGTTAAGGTAGACAAAAGCTATCAGTTGGATGTTGGTGGTGGTGCAGAATCTCTTGATTCTCATTATAGAGGTAGACTTCGGAAACGTGGAGTCAAAAGCAGTGCAATACACCAAGATTTGCCATATGATGCACCATTGGTAGCGGGGTCATCAGATTATGTTCCATTCATGGATAATGCAAGAGATTCATATTTCTATATTCATGGCCGACAATTTGGAGGAGCACCTATCAAGATTGATATTAGAATGGAAGTCACAGATGGACCAAATGCGGGGCCAATATTGATGGATGCCATAAGAGGGACAAAACTCGCTATGAAAAGAGGTATTGGTGGTTCATTAGAATCAATTTCTGCATATGGCTTTAAGATGCCTCCCGTACCAACCACAATGTACAGAGCAGAGAGATGGGTTGAAGAATTCCTTTTAGGAAAACGCAGTAATTGATTATTGTTTTAGGCGTACTCCTTCGTGTACGCCTTTAACAACTTCCTGAGTTCATCAAGGTCACTAACTACTTTGAATTCGGTATCTTCAGCAGTTTCCTCCAAGGTTTCATTAAAGGAAATAACATCAGTGTACTCTTGCTCATGTTCTTCCTTCTTCTTCTTTGATTTTGCCTCAGGATCATATGTTACAATCATACTTTGAGGCTCAAAATTAATTACAATGCTTTTGTCGAGATACATTACCTTCCTACATTTTGGACACTGAACCCGATTAGCTTTTCCAGACCTAAGTTTCTTGATCAAGTCACGGTCTTCACTCAAATCAATGTGCTCGATTACTTCAGCTTCATAGGTTTGTTTACACTTGATACATTTTACTTCGGTTGTAGTTGTACCAGGCAATGATATCACCAATTGGAAAGAGAACTCAAGAATGAGCACTTAAGAGTTCCGAAGACCACAATTTTTATATTCCTGTGAGGATTCATCCTCCTCATAAGAATTTTCAGCCGAACTGTCTTCGATAGAATCTTCTATGATATCTTGAAGCGTATCTGACGCCTCACTCTCAGTTTTCCTCTTGAACAGTATTCCGGTAATCAAAGCAGTGAGTGCTACTGACGCAATAATAATCGGAAGACCTTCAAAGAAATCCCCAACAAATCCTCCAATAAGTGCACCAGCCAAGGTGATTGCAACCTTTCCCAAAAAATACACAACGACGAATTTGGGTACACTATATTTGGTAAGACCTACATAGACAATTAAAGGATCATCAGGCACAGGAGAGGCTGCTGCAATGAATAGGGCCAGAGCTCCATACTTCTCAACACGTTGCCTTTCAGAATCTAGAGACGCAAGACGTTCTTCAGAAAGCATAATTCTTGATCCTCGTACTACATAATAGTGAATTAGTTTCGCAATAGTTGCAGCGATTGCTACAATAAAGCCTATCAAAACTCTATCGAGTGTTAGAAGCAGCATTGCTGCAACTCCAGCAAGGACCATGTTTGAAGGTGATAGGAAAGGTATCATATTGATAATGAAACAGGCGATAAAGAGACCCAAATACCCTTGTAGTATTAGATCTAACATAATTTCTACAAGATCTTGCATTCAGCTGACATCCATGTTATTTGTTTTCGAAGTTATGTTTCAAAGTAATGGCTTTGGATATAGATGTTTCAATATTTATGTACAAGAATAGTTTCTTAACTATTGTCTTAGAAATCTTGTAAATTATCCATACAGGTATACTTCTCTGATTACACTATGCGGTCAATTATGTAGATGCTATTGCGAAACTGCTTCAACGATGACATGCTTTACTCCATCAAGTTCTGATAGAGAAGACTGCAATTCATCCAATGATGTACTCAGCTGATTTGGGTTGAAATAACATTCATAGAAACATCTGGTCCCGCGCAAACAGACTCCTGTTGAGAAGAGTAAATCAACCAATCCCGACTTTTTGAATATCTGAGAGAGTTTTGTCAAAAAGTCATTGGTTAGTTTTCCGATTTCAAGGCTTAGATAATTAACATCATTGCTCTCAAGTGGAAATATCTTAATGAGTCGGTCCTTATGCACTAGAACCATTAGACCCTTATCAGTCCCCATCGCATCTTTGAACTTGCTCGGAAACTTGACGGTTTCACTATCATCGAAAACAAGCACCATTCCAGCAGTTGCCCCATTATACTCTCTGTCAGACATCTGATCACCTATCAAATTCCTTGTCGCTTCTTAACGAAGGATTACAATTGTATAGAACAATACCACCGTCACTAATTAATAAAGCTCTCTGGTTTAAAGTCATTATGAAAAGTTGGTATTTTCCATGAAAAGAAAGGATGTAATCGCATGGATATTCTACGATTTTGCTACAACTCCAGTAGCTTTTGCAGTAAATTCCATGTATCTCCCACTCCTAATCATTGCATATGGAGGGTCATTTACATTAGTTGGAATACTACCACTTATCACCGCAGCGGCAGCAGCCCTTTGGACACCGCTTCTTGGAAGTATGATTGATACCAGCAATAAGCGTAGCACTACGCGCCGAATAATAATCATTCTAGCAGCAGTGATTTCCAGTGCGTGTATCATAATGATAGCAATAGCTGAGAGTGTAATCTTCCTAATTCTCTCATTCATCGGTATGTCACTTGGTATTCAAACTGGTTGGACAGCCATCAATTCATATTTTGCTTCAGAGGGGGATACTGAAAAACTGGGAGCCCTTTCAGGTACAGGAGTTTTGTTTGGATATCTAGGAGGGGGAATTGGTGCATTAGGTGCCGTAATAGTTGAGAATATCCTAAACAGGATGTCAGCTTTAATTTTCGTGGCTGCATTTCTGCTGATTTTTGCCATAATTCCAGGAATTGCGCTTAGGGAATATCAAGTATATTCGCCTAAAGCAGAATCCATATCCAAAGGTACAAAGTTAGGGATTACTACTGTAATGCAAAACAAGAATGTAAAGTACTATCTTCTCGCATCTGTCCTTTGGGGTGATGCGGTTTCAACAATTATGACATTTGCTTCAATAATTGCAGTAGAGGTATTATTAATTCCTGAAATAAATGCCAGTATCTTCTTAGCAATGGCACTTCCAGGAGCCATGATTGGTGCTCTACTTCAAGGGAAGCTTGGGGACAGATATGGAATAGTAAGAGTGCTCCTATTCAATCTCGTTTTATGGTCAATAGGAATAGGCACGATTCTATTCATTGGAGGTACTATTCCGAATATTCTGATTGCCAGTATTGCTGGCTTTGCATTAGGTGGAAATATTGCATTATCAAGAGCATTATATGCAAAATTAATTCCACATGGTTTGGAAGGTAGTCTATTTGGAATATCTGGAATTTTCGCTTTATTTGGAGGCACTGTTGGACCATTGTTAACTGGAGTAATAGCTGATATTCCAGGTATCAGTTTCAGAGAAGCGCTATTTGTTCCTCTCATCTTTGTAATTCTGTCAGTTCCAATTCTCAACAAAATTAAGGAATAGTGTGCCCTTTTTCAAGGATGCCTAAGACCTATTCATGAGGATAAAAGATGAAAGAGTATTCTAGGTCGATCAAACACTATAGGGAAGTGTCAGACCTAAGGATTCAATATTTCTGTGAATACAGATTTCATCTTGGACAAAAACTTGGTGAAATGCCATCAGAATATGCAATTGAAGGAGAGAGATTACATCATGCAATCTCAACTAGAAATCATTCGACTAGGAAAATCAGTTTGTTCAGATGGGGTCTTCTCTTGCTTAGTATTATGGCAATCCTATTGTGGGTGTTTGGATAATGCAAATCGAGCCATTTTCATCTCTCCTATATCTCACATTCTTCATTGTTGGTCTATTATTATTATTTCTAAAAGAAATGGGAATCGTTCATTTATCCCGTCTTAGATGGCTGAAATCTGCTCAAATTGCTGAATGGGATTTGTCCTCATTTATGAAGTTAGTGAGGAACCGTCCCAAATCAAGTAAAGCCTTTCTTTTTACAGAGGAGAGCATTCATTCAATGGCATATAGATTTCTAGGAAGATTTGATGCGGCTGTTTTGAGATGGGATGAATCTCCAATTCTTGAAGTAATGATTGAGAGAAAATTCCCAGCAAAATATCTCCCGAATAAAGCAAGAGAAGAGGATGTTTTTCAAGCTAGTCTTTATGCTTTAGCTTTGAGAGAGTGCGGTATGTCATGTTCTTCGACTAAAATAGTCACAATATACTGTTTGCAACATGAGGCGAAAAGATGTATCCAGAGTAATGACGCAAAATCATGCATCAATTGTGATAGAGGGAGAGTCTATGTTAACAAATTCAATACCCGAGAAACAACCAAAGCAATTGAAAGACTGGATCAGATATGGTTTAGAGATAGAAAACCTATTGCCTCACCTGAAAAAGAGAAATGCATAAGATGTCCCTATTCAAAAAACGGACAGTGTAACTATTCCGCAATATAGCAAAACAGTAATCTAGTTTCGTTACCTGACGCAAACTATGTATGAGCTGAGAGAGTTTCAGACCCGTATCGCAATGGCCAAGCGTGATTTGAAAGAGATATATTACACAACACGAGATGAGGGTAAGAAGGCTGACTCAAAACGTCTTGTTGTAACAATAATATCACTTGAAAAAACCGCTGAAAGATTAATTGAATTGCGAAGAAAGACAAAGACATCAAGACGTGTTCTTGACGACAGAAAGGCAAAATTAAACTTGAAGAAGTGGTCGATCGGGTTACCAAAACGTGTCAGGGATTTGAAGGACAAACAGAAATTGGAATACGAACATTTTCGAAGATTCTTGGAGAGATTGGAAAAATATATTGAAGAGATTTTAGACGAGCTAAATTCTTGGGTAGTTGATATAGAAACTCTCGCTGATCTACCAAGACCACCAAAGGACTAGTACTACCATCTCAATCGGGCAGCAATACCACCAAATGATTTCAGTTGTGCACCAGATTCAGTTTGAGGGGAGAAAACCATGAGTTCTGTGCCATAGCCGCTCAGGTCATCAAGATACTCTTCTATATCTCCAACACTTTCCTCAGTAACCATAAGTGTTTCAACACGTCCGTTTTTCAGCGCTCTTATGACTTCATCTTTACCATAGGCAGCTGTATTCATTCCCCTCATCAAGTCACCGATGAAGGAGTCCCATGCTTGTCGCTCAGCATAGATTTCAGTTTCTTTCATTACGCGGGATGCTTCCTTTACAGCCTGTTGCAAGCCAGTTTCATCAATCATACCAACAGGAATTATAGTATCCGCTATCTTCTCTTTTAGACGATAATCTAAGTCACCTTTCTCTAAGAATTCTTGACATCTGATTGTGTTTCCACCGAGAACAATTGCATCAACATTATCCAAGTCATCGACTAGAAGTTCCTTTAATTTCTCTCCGACATACTTGAAGAACTCCTGCATTTTTTCCTCTCTAATGCGAAGGTATCGTTTAGCACTCTGACCACCAGCACGAGTTTTTCCAATGATGTAAAAATCCTCATCCAAAACTAATTCTACATGATTTCCGCGGAGGTATCCAATTGTTATTTTTCCACCTTCGATGAGTACTATTACTATCATGCTTTTAGGGGTGGTCATCATCTCAAGTTCTTCGGTTACAAACTCTCTTCCACATATGTAAATGAATTGAGAGATTGGACTTGGTGGAATTAGTATCTCACGGATATCATTTGTAGTGCCGCCCTCCTCTTCAATTCCAAAGAAAAATGCAATCCCATTTTCAGGAATATCATCAATCTTTGTGAGTTCACTTAGAATTGCTGTAAGATTATCTTGTACGTTCTTTCGATTCTGTTTGCTCTTGATATTCTCTGCTCCCGCAAGCTCATCCCTGACAAAACCAATTACGTCGGTGAGATTCTTTGATGGTGGAACATAGATTGTGGTAAATGAACTATGCCTACCTTGGTATGCTTTTAGTTCTTTGATTTTCCTCTTCAACTTTTGTCGCATAGCCGACATCATATCTCACCTTTTCTTGAGTAATGACATAAAGTCACCAAGAACAAGCATTTGCCTGCTAAAGGCTAAATTAGCTCCACATTGAACATTATTTTAAACATTATGTCAATGACATTGAAATCCAATGCTTTTTCTTGAACTTACATTGTTGCGACAAGTTAAAAAGGTAGATATCTCCCGCAAATCAAAAAGGTGAAGAAGGAATGTACTACCAATTTCATCAAGCCCGTTAGGGCATTCATTTTTGTGTAAGTTCAGTCTACTTTCTGTATATTCCACATATATAGCAAGAAAAGGAGTTCTGAGAGAACAATGACACAACAGCTCACATCAGGAGAAAAATCAGTACTAGGAGAGCTAATCAAGATAGATTCGGAAGTTGTTTCCAATACTCTTGCAAAGAAACTCGATGAAGGTAACGAACGGATAATCTCAATTTTGAACTCTCTTGCTGAGAAAGATCTGGTAGAAATTCGTATAGAAGAAGTTGAATCATATGTTCTAACAGAAGAGGGTCTTGACTATGCGATTCACTGGTTACCAGAGGTTCGACTCTTTGGAGCAGTAAAGGAATTAGGTGGGACAACATCATTAGACAAAGCAATCAAGAAATCAGGACTTGGTTCAAAACAAAAGGGTATTGCAATAAACTGGGCACTCAAAAACGAATGGTTGAAAATAACGAAAGATGATGGAAAATCATTTCTTACTGCTCAAGTAGATGAGATAGATTCACCAATAATGAGAGTATTGAAACATCTAGAGGGAGAAAAAGCAGAGGTACCAAGTCATCTAACTAATGGATTGGAAAAAGCGATAAGGCGCAATCTTGTTGAGGTTCTAGTTTCTAAGAGATTCCATGCTCAAATACAACCGACTAAAATTCCTGAGATTAAATTATTGCTGTCTGGTGAAACTTCAGGAGTAGCTAACCTCACTCCAGAAATGCTAAAACTGGGTAGTTGGAAGAACATTTCATTCCGTCCATTTAATGTTGAAGCAATTCCACCATATATAAACTATGGAAAGAAAAATCCATACGCAGAGTTCAATGACTGGTTGAAGGAGATATTGGTAGGACTAGGATTCACGGAATGGTTCGGACCATATGTTGAAACCGAGTTCTGGAATAACGATGTCTTATTTGTCCCGCAAGACCATGTAGCGCGTGATGTTCAAGATCAATTTAGAGTCGTAAAACCATATTCACATGGCACAATTATCGACAAGAAGCATTTCAGAGCAGTCAAGGCTGTTCATGAAGATGGTGGGAATACTGAATCTATTGGATGGCAATCAACATTTAGTAAAGAAGTTTCAGAGAGGCTAGTACTTCGTGCTCATACCACACCAGTGTCTATGCGTTATCTACATGAGCATCGAGAACCTCCTCAGAAGATGTTCATTATTGACAGGAATTTCAGGTCAGAAACACTTAGTGCTCGCCATGCGATGGAATTCAATCAGTGTGAGGGCATTATTCTAGACAAGGATCTAACACTAAGAGACCTGATGGGATACATTTCTGAGATTGTAAGAAGAGTTGGCATTAAGAAAATGAAATTCAAACCGGGCCAATTTCCCTTCACAGAACCTAGTGTCGAATGTTTTGCGAAGCATGATGTTCTAGGTTGGATAGAGGTTGCTCCAGGCGGCATATTCAGACCAGAGGTAACTTACCCTCTAGGGATTAAAGAAAGTGTGCTTGCATGGGGAATCGGTTCAGGACGTATGTATATGGCATCAATGGGCATAAACGACATAAGAGAACTCTATTCAAGAGACCTTGCATGGCTTAGGAGGACTTACTTCACGAGGTAACAACATATGATAGTCAAGTGTTTGGTTGATTCGTTGATGGATTTGATTGGCAAGAAGTTGAGTATAAAGAAACTTGAAGATACTTTGTTCTTATTAAAAGCAGAAGTTGAAAGGATTGAGGGAAATGAGATTGAAATTGAGATCAATCCCGATAGACAGGATATGCTGTCTGCAGAAGGAATTGCTCGTGCAGTAAAATCATTTCTAGGAATTGAAAAAGGTCTGAAGAAATTTGATGTCAAGAAATCAGGTCATGATATCATTGTGAAACCAGGACTCACAAAAATCCGTCCATATATCGCATGTGGTATCGTATTGGGGATAACAGTAGATGACATCTTGATAAAAGAGTATATGCACCTTCAAGAAGCTTTGACATCAACACATGGAAGGAATCGAAGGAAAGCAAGTATTGGACTTTACGTCCACGATGATATTCAGTATCCTGTGAGATATCATACCGAGAGTCCATCAAAGATCAAATTCATTCCGCTGGGCACGGAAAGTGAAATGGATGGTATTGAGATTCTCAATAAACATGAGAAAGGAATAGAATTTGGAGGAATTATCTCTGATTTCAAAGAATGGCCACTGCTATCAGATGCTGACGGACAAATCTTGAGTTTACCTCCTATTATCAACAGTAATAGTTTAGGTAGAGTTACAGAGCATACTAGCAACATATTTGTGGAAGTAACTGGAACTCATCTTCCAACTGTTGAGCAATCTCTGAATATTATGTGCACTTCTCTCGCTGAACGAGGAGGAACTATTCAATCTGTGAAAGTAAAGTATCCTGATGGTAGCGTCTACAACACACCAAATCTAAAGCCAATAAAGATGAAAATCACATCAAAAGAGATTGAAAAACTGACTGCACTTGGATTGAGCGATGATGAAGTCGTTGAGTCTCTTGAAAAGATGGGTTATGAAGCTAAAATAACATCAAAAGGAAAGTTCAGCATCAAAATACCAGCATATAGAACTGACATCCTTCATGCTGTAGATGTGATTGAAGATATAGCAATTGGATATGGTTTTGATAGAATTGAAGCAACAATGCCATCAACAATGACTGCGGGTAAACTGACTGCTGCAACGCGTCTGAAAAATAAGACACGCGACCTGTTGATAGGGATGGGTTATCAGGAAGTCCTGAGTTACATAATGTCTTCACCTGATATTATGAATACATTCATGCTGAAAAACAAACCATTAGTAGAAACTGGCAATCCAAAAAGTAGAGATTACTCAGTATTAAGAAACTCGCTCATTCCAGTGCTACTATCATTCACATCCCAAAACCAACATGTAGACTATCCCCATTTGATATTCGAAGTCGGCGACGTCGTTAAACCAGACAAGAATGCCGAAACAAGAAGTCAACAGATACCTTACGTGAGTGGACTCTACACCGATGTCACAGTAAATATCACCGAGTTGATGAGCCATATAGGATTTCTCCTAAGGAATTTGGACCTTGCAGATGAATTTTCATTTGAAGCGGTATCTGATGCCAGTTTCATGGATGGTAGATGTGCAGATATAATTGTAAAAGGCAAAAGAGTTGGTCGTTTTGGTGAGATATCCCCAGAAGTATTATCAAATTTCGAGATAGAAAAACCAGTGGTGGCGTTTGAATTAATGCTGCTGAGAGATGGAAAATGGTAGGCGATTCCCCTCACAAATCATAATAAGTAGGGGAATCTTACCCATTTTACAGATAATGCTCTCTCAGAAAAGATATAAGAAAATGTAGAGAGGGAAAAAGAACTCGGTCATTAGAGGTAGTTGGAGAATGAGCAAGAACGGCGTCCCAGGTAGTAACCCACCTGATGAATCAAAAGATGGTTCATTTGATGGTTTTAAATTCCGCGTGGTATTACTTGGAGAAGCTGCGGTTGGAAAAACAGCACTCCTTAGAAGATACACAGAGAATGTTTTTGATGAGGAATACAAACAGACAATTGGTACAACATTTTCATCAAAAGATGTAGAAGTTGAAGATGACGACGGAACAAAACGGAAGGTACGCCTAGTTTGCTGGGATATGGGAGGTCAAGCAACTTATCGAGAATTAAGAAGGCAGTACATGAAAGGTGCTTCTGGAGCAATAATTGTATTTGATGTGACTCGTCCTGAAACATTTATGGCTATGAATAACTGGTATGAATCCTTTAGAGAGGCCTGTCCTGATTCAATAGCAGTGATAGCTGCAAACAAGGTTGACCTCAAAGATCAACGAATGGTGCCTGTAGAACCAGGACTTATGCTTCGTGACTGGTTTCAAGCAGCATACTATGAAACATCTGCAAAGACTGGAGCACGCGTCGACGATGTATTTCAGAAAGTTGCTGAAACGATTCTTAAGAATCAGTTGGAGGCTTCAAAGAAGTCTACAATGTGATACATTTATCAAATTCAAAAAATAAGGAGCGCATAAGAAAATGATGGTACGAGACTTCATGACCAAAATGATAGTGACTGCTGAGCATACCACATTAGTAGTTGATGCAGCAAAACTCATGGCCGCAGAGAGTATAGGAAGCGTTGTTGTGACGAAGAACGATGTGCTCGTCGGTATGGTCACACGGTCGGATCTAATATCTGCTCAATTATTGTCAGATGAAATCTATCACTCTTTGACTTTGGAGGAAGTTATGCAGTCACCGGTTGTAAGCATAAGCGCGAATGCAGACCTAGGCCAACTAGTAGGCTTGATGAATAGGACTGGAAAACATCATGTTCCAGTATTAGACGAGGAGGAAATCATAGGTCTTGTGGCAACATCTGATGTTATTAGAGTCTTAGCAAATGTTAAACAGCTTGCGGAGATTCTCAGTATTGATGATTAAGCTGGCCTGTAGGAGGGTATCTCAGCTTTGATTTCCTTTTTGAGTTTCAAAATGTCTCGTGCTTGAAGTTCATGTCTTAGATTGTAGGTATTAACCACTCCAGCCCATTTGTCAATTTTGACCATTATTTGGTCAGAAGGAACGAGTTTCATTATCTCAGATTTGGCTTCAGTCATAGTATCGATGACGTCCCCAGCAACACACCCCATTTTTAGGGATGCCAAAATTGCTTCCAGATGATCTGCAACCTTCATAGCTCTATCAGGAGATAGTGAGGATGCCATTACTGGTACAGGGGTTTCAGCGGCCCCGCTAACAGGAGCTGCAGCTGAAACGGCAGTAGGAATACTTGCAGGAATTTTCGAGATTGCTTCATCTAGTTCACTCTTCATTGACTCGATGCTCTCATCGACAAATTCCATGAAAGATGTCATCTCAGCCTTGATAATTGCAGAGATATCTTCTACTGAAATTGTAGGCTCCGCTAGTGCTGCTTCAGGTTTTGGTATGGATGATGGGAGGTCCTTTAAAGCTTCAAGTATCTCTTCTTTAGCTTGGCGCACATCGCTCTTGACTTCCGTGACTGTTGCAAGAATAGTAATCATACGTTTCAGTGTTTCACCTAGATATTCGATATTTTTATCGATTTTATTGAGTCGATTTACGAATTCCTCTGCCATGATTTTCACCGGATTAAACTTATGTAGTCCTAATCTAGAAAACAATACAAAAGCGTTTACCTGATGAGTTATTAGGCGTTTCAAAGGAAAAAAGTCGAAATAGACACATGCAGGATATATCTAATAATGGAATTCCCAGAATCATTTAAAGTAGAAAGTAATGATTTACTAATGGATTTGGATAGGAAGTAGCCACGTTGACCGCAGATAACATCTCCCACATGTTCAAGCTCGTTGCACTGGGTGATGGAGCTGTCGGCAAGACCTCATGTATCCGCAGATATACAGAGGGAAGTTTCAGCGACCGTTACATAATGACAATCGGTACAACTTTTGCATTAAAGACAGTCGAGGTGGACACTCCCGATAAATCCAATGTGAAGGCACGTGTTGTTCTTTGGGACCTTGCAGGTCAACCAACATATAACGAGCTTCGAAGGAGATACATGGCTGGTGCCTCTATGGCCATAATCGTGTATGACGTCACAAGACCACAGACTTTTCTTGATATTGGCGAATGGTACACGAAGTTTGTCACTGTTTGTCCAAATGCTGTTGTGGCAGTGGTAGCTAATAAAATTGATAGAGCTGATCGATTAGTGCCTGTTGAAGCAGGCGAGATGATCTATAAGTGGCTAGATGTTCGTCACTATGAAACAAGTGCAAAAACAGGAGAGAACATCAACGATATGTTCACCGATCTGGTAGTTCGCTCAATTGATAAGCAACGAGAACTAGGCGCATTGGGAAGTATGGCTGCTGGACCAGACACACATAAAACAGTTTAAGAAGGGCAAGCATATTCAATAAGGGGAGTAACATGCCAGAGCGAAGAAAAATACTTCAAGGGGCATTTGGGCATGTCGCTTTGCTATGCATTGATTTCTTAGTATTAGTCGGAATAATAGAGAGTTTTCAACTCTTTACAGGTGATCTCCCATTTCTAAATACATTTGTACTTGGATACATGTTAGTTCATACATTCATGTTATTGTCGATTCAACTAGGAATACAAATCCTACAATTAATTCACATTAGAATGCCTTCTTTTCTCATTAGCTATTATTTCCAGATTGATGATGATGAAGTGATTCCTATACCTATATTAGATCCGACAAAAAGCAAACTAGCTGTCATAATAATTCTGCTTGTAATTACTGGCGGACCAATTCTTTATCCAATCTTTGCAATCTATGGTTTTCTCTTAATCTATGCAATCATCATTATAAATCCAATTGGTCCGAGTACAATACTGACATATTTCGAACTCTTTCTGAATTGGATGCCTATTACAATAGCTATAATCGTTGGAACGATTATCCTATCTATTGTAGCAGTGGAGTTCAAACATCTCTAAGGTTGAAAGTCTTGTCTAACCAATGTAGCAGAACGTTCAGGACCTATCGAGATCATAGAAACCTCTACACCAGTGAATTTCTGTATTGCATCAATATAATTGAACAAGGGTTTAGGTAGGGATTCAAAATTTCCATCGAAGCCTGACATTAATTCCAGAATATTCTCACTACTCCAAGACTCAAATTCTTCATAGACAGGTTGTAACTCGGAAAATTCTGATTCTCCTGCAGGATATGTTGTTGACACACAGCCATTTATCGAATAGCTAGTACATACTTTAATGGTTTCGAAATTAGAGAGGACATCAGCTTTTGTCACAGCCAGATACTTCACTCCATTCAATCTTACAGCGTATCGTAACGCAACGAGATCCAACCAACCACATCTTCTTGGTCGCTCAGTCACTGTCCCAAATTCGTTTCCCCGTTCTTGCAATGCCTTTCCGTATTCATCAACAAGTTCTGTTGGAAAAGGACCCGAACCAACACGAGTCATGTATGCCTTTGTAATCCCCAATACATCACCTATCATAGATGGAGCAATACCAGACCCAGTAGCTGCAGCCGCTGAAATGCAATTTGAGCTGGTCACATAAGGATATGTCCCGTGATCTATATCTAGAAGGGTTCCTTGAGCTCCTTCAAAAAGAATTCTTTCACCTTTACTCATCATTGAATTTAAGTAATCCCCACAATCTGCAACATATGATGAGAGACTTTTCATCTTCCTAAGAATATCATATGTTTCAAATTCAGAAGCATCTTTTCCGTAGAGAGAAGATAGTTTCTGTCTAAAGTGTTCACTAAAATCCCCCCATTTTTCTTCACCGTCTTCTGAAATGAAATCACAGATTCTAAGACCTACTCTTGATATCTTGTCTGAATAAGTAGGTCCTATGCCGCGTTTTGTAGTAGATATTTTATCATTAGCACGAGCTGTTTCTTGAAGTTTATCCTCATATATTTGGAATGGTGTTATTACATGGGCGCGATCACTTATCAAAAGGTCAACAGCAATTCCAGATCCCTTTAAAGACTCAATCTCTTCAAGAAGCACCTTGGGATCAACCACAACACCGTTTCCAATTACAGCTTTCTTTCCACGAATGGCACCTGTTGGCATTATCCGTAATTTGAATACATCATCACCGACTTTGACCGTATGTCCTGCATTACTACCTCCCTGGAACCTGACCACTATGTCAAATTGTTCCGAGAGATAATCCACAAGTTTACCTTTACCTTCGTCACCCCATTGAAGACCGACAACTACTAGATTCTGCATCTTGAATCAATTTTTGAGCTTTGATGTTTGTTGATAACCATTGTCCTTAACTCAAAATACGCTGAGATAACTGAGAGCTTATATCTTGGAGTTGTTTTTAAAACTCGATAGACTTTGAGACGCGCAGATGTTGTTATCGTAGGTGCTGGCACTGCTGGTTGTGTTACAGCTAGAAGATGTGCAGAAATGGGACTCCGTACCGTATTAATGGATAAAAAATCTGAAGATGATATCGGAAAAAAAGTATGCGGAGACGAAATCAGTAGGTCACACTTTAAAGCAACGGGTATTGATTTTCCAAAAGATGATGAAGTATCAAGCGCAATAGCAGGCGCGGATGTATATCCACCTAATATGATAAACGAGCTTAAAGTCAGAGGCTGGCAAGAGTTTGATGGGTGGACAGTTGATCGCCCTGCGTTTGGAAAACGAATGTTACAAGAAGCGATAGCAGCAGGAGTCCTATTTAAACCAAATACACGAGTTGGTTCACCTATTCTCAGAGAAGATCAAGTAATAGGTCTTTATTATACCGTGGGCGAAGATAAGGAAAAGCACGAAATCTACTGCAAGATAGTTGTGGATGCAAGTGGATTTGCAGCAGTGATTAGAAACAAGCTAGAATCACCGTATATTGAGAAAGATATTGATAAGAGTGATATCGCTCTGTGTTACAGAGAGATTGTTAAACTCAAGGTTCCTCTTGCAGAACCAGAAGTTGCACGTGTATTTCTCGGAGGAAAATATGCACCTCAAGGTTATGCTTGGATTTTTCCCAAAGGTATTCAAGAAGTAAACGCGGGGATAGGTATTACAGGAGGAGAAGGACGAGGGTCTCCTAAGAGGCTCTTTGAGAAATTCAAAGATGAATACCCTTTGCTTTATGGTTGCAAAGTAATAGAAGCTGGTGGTGGAGCAGTCCCAGTTCGGAGACCCATCTGGAGTCTTGTATCTGATGGAGTCGCCTTCGTTGGGGATGCGGCCTATATGGTTAACCCCATCCATGGTGGTGGAATTGGTGCTGGAATGCGAGCTGGAATAGTTCTAGGAGAGGTAGCAAAAGAAGCAATAGCTAGAAGAGACCTCACAGCTAAAGGTCTTTGGCATTATAACACAAGATTTCTTTCGAATTTTGGTAGACGTTTGGCTTCATTAGAGATTTTCAAGCGCTTTCTCACTGATGTTAAAGATCAAGATATGAACTTTGGATTTGAGAAACAGATTCTTGAAGCTGGAGACCTAATGGCTGCAAATAGAGGAGATGGATTCTCGATGAGCATCTTCGAGAAAATACAAAGAGTTCAACGCGGAATACGAAATCTAGGGCTATTGAGAAAGATACAGAAAGCAGCAAGTTTGATGAAAAAGATAGATCGACTTTACGCTGAATATCCCTCTATTCCATCAAGGTTATACCAATGGAAGAATTCAGTACAGGATGTAATCGATGCAGCTGTTTTCAACTAAAAATAGGAAGGTGGTATTATAACCACCCCAAACACCAATATATCCTATACGTCTCTAATACCTTCTTTGAGAATAGTAAAGACAGCTTCTCCTTCTGGTAGATTTGGAGAGTCTACCAGTCTGCAGATCCTACGCTCACCTTTGGATTTCCTGAGATAGCATCGTGTCTGTGGGACATGTGCAAGTACGTGACCACCTACGGGAGCAGTGGGGTCTCCAAAGAATGCATCAGGTCGAGACATGACTTGGTTTGTGATATATACAGCCATATTGTTAATCTCAGAACCTCTCTGCAAATGATGGAGGTGCTTGTTGAGTTTCTGTTGTCGTGCAGCAAGGGTTCCACGACCAGTATATTCTGCTCTAAAATGACTGGTTATAGAATCGACAATGAGTAATTTCGCATTCTTCTCAGGAGCCATCTCCATGGCTTGGTCACATAACAGAATCTGATGATCTGAGTTGTAAGCTCGCGCCCAAACAACATTCTTCAAAACTTTCGCTGTGTCAAGTTCTAGAGCTTCAGCCATATGTACAAGACGTTCTGGACGAAATGTGCCCTCGGTATCAACATAGATTGCGGTCGCTTCCAAACCACCTTGCTCTGGGGGCAGCTGAATATTAACCGCGAGCTGATGAGCCATCTGAGTCTTTCCTGAGCGGAATGACCCGTACATCTCTGTCATGCTCTGTGTTTCAAGACCACCACCGAAAAGCTCGTCAAGAGCTTTTGAACCCGTTGTGATTCTTCCTGCGGTAGCTCTACGCTCGAGTAGAAGGTCGGCTGTTTCAAAACCAATATCAAGCATCTCTCGGGCGGCTTTTATTATCTTTGTAGCTGTAGCTTCGCCAATTGATCCTGCTGCAGCAAGCTCACCGGGAGATGCGACAGCAATGGCTTCAACACTTTTGTAACCAGCTTCCACCAAGCGTTTTCCAATGGCAGGTCCTACACCTGGTAAATCAGTAACTTCTAGAGCTTCTACATCTTCATCATCGGAGGAGTCTTCTTCATCTCCCTCGAATTCTTCGTAATCAATATCTTCATCGTTTTCATCTTTCTTCGGTGACATCTTGATGACCTCCCTTGATGCATTAAGGGTTTATACCTCTGCATCCTGCCACTTTCTAGTCAGTATGGAGGGTATAAAAATAGCACTAGCTGACTTTCCGAGCTGTAACTCCTTAAATATCCAGGTGTAATTTGGTTTCTGTTCCGTAATCTATAGACCAACAATGATTTAGAAAAGCTACATCTTAGTTAAGGTAACAAGAATGAACTCTTCTTGTGGAGCTATGCGTATACCACCTTTGTTTGTCTGAATTTGGATAAATTGCATCTCTCCACCCTCTTCAACTTGAGAGATTACTTCTTTCGTTTTGCCTATCAACGCACTAAGTAGTGCAGAAATTTCTTCGGCCCGCTCTAAGGATACACCCCAAGTATTGATGGGAAATCCTTCCGGACTGATAAAAAGTGCTGCGTAGACGTCTGGAAATTTACTTGTGATGTTTTGGATGATTCTTTCAAAGATTTCTCGTTTAGGCATTGCAGGCATCTGAGGCACATCCTTGGACGTTTAGAAGATTACTACTTTGATAGGGTGAAAAAAACAGAACATAAGGCTTGTGTATATGTATTTGAGATGGCCTTCGACAACATGATGAGCATGAATCAGGCAGCTCAACCCTTTGGCGGGGCGAGCACCTTTATGATGGCAGTGACAGCATCCATAATACTACAGGGAATCATGAACAGGTGGAACAAGCGTGGTATAGACATGATAGAGTCAGGAGTGCAACCCAAGCCAAGCTACTACAAGATACGTACTGCACTGACCACTGGAGCACTGGCATTACAGTTCTCTATCGTCATGATGCGCATGCCAGTGATGGCTTCGAACAGTGTGTGGGCTTATGCCTAGTGTATTATGGGAGAGGAACCCCCTCTCCCTCACCAAAAAAAAGTGTGAGTTATAAGACTGAGAACAAATGAAGGACTGAGAGAAATGGAACGGAAGCAACTGATTGCATTAGGCGTCATCGGGATTATCATACTGTCAGGGTGGATCATCCTCTTCAATCCCTTTGGGAGAAGAGTACACCTGGAGAAGTACTGGA
>CAZSWP010000035.1:0-38742 GCA_964610875.1 uncultured archaeon | reverse complement strand
TGGGCGGACTGCCTAGACTCCATGTCCAGGTTTGTCCAGTTTACAATCAACGGTTTGTTCTATGTATTGAATCAACTTCACTACTCTACAGAGTGAGTTCTTGTATTATTTCTGGATGATACAAAACACACTGGAATGGTCCACCTCATAGATTTCACTCTTGACATTCAATCTGGTAGTAAGATTCTGAAAATCCACCTCTGAGAAAGTGGTTGCTACATAACCATCCTCACATACAATCTTTCCATTTCCTGTGGCTTGCATATCAATTGGTCCCAACAACCCCTGTTCGGCTTGATGTTTGAACCATGAGAGACGTTCATCCCAAAAGGCATCCGAATAGCTTGAAAACACACACAATCCTCCGTCACGAGTTACCCTTAGACTCTCTCGTATCAGCATTCTTGGGTCAATAGAGAAGGCAGAAATCCCGTTCTGGACACAAAATACAACATCAAACAAGTCATTTGAAAATGCAAGTGCACCGGCATCCATTTGTATAAAGATACAGTTGTCATGTTGGAGAAGCATCTCTCTGGCTAACATCAGACTGACTAATGAGGTATCAACACCAAATACCCATTTGGCCTCATTGCTTATCCTCTTGATAATCCTGCCATATCCACATCCAAGTTCTAGAATCATATCATCAGGACCAATGTGTGCTCTAATCTCATCGATCTCAGAATCTAAATACTGTTTCACTCGTGCTGATGCGATATCGTAACATTCCTTCAATCGATATCCTGAGAGTTCTTCAGAATAGTAGTCCGTCATTGACTAAATTTATGCAACTTAACCAAAAAGAGGTTCCGTATCAAACATTGAGGAATCATTGTAGCAGTTCTATAATCTCTCTGTGAAGATACGGATTACATGCAAGAGCGGAATCTCCTAGACCGGTGTCATTACCATCAAGATCTAAAAAAATTCCTCCTGCTTCTGTGATTATGGGTTTCAGTGGTGCAATGTCCCATATGTTCATTATCGGGTCAATCATGACATCTGCTCTCCCTGTAGCGACCAGCAGATATCCATATGCATCTCCCCATGTCCTGCATGATTTTGCACTTGAGATGAGTCTGTCAGTGAATTCTGGTCTGTATTTCTTCAAGTCAGCATAGTCTGTTACGTGCACTTGGGCATCTGAAATTCTTTGCACAGTTCCTACTCTACATTGTTTCCCATTATGAAAACAACCGACTCCACTGGATGCTGAAACAGTTTCTCCAGATGGAGGATTATGAATCACTCCAATGAGAGGTTCACTCTTATACAAAACAGAAACAAGAACGGTGTAGAGAGGAACACCCAATACGAATGATTTCGTTCCATCAATGGGGTCTATAATCCACTTGAAATCCGAATCTGTTTCTCTCTCACCATACTCTTCTCCAAGTATTCCGTGATTAGGATAGTTGGTAGTAATCCCCGTCCGAATATATTCTTCCACCTCTCTATCTGCAATGGTGACTGGCGTCTGATCGCTTTTGAATTCCACTTTTGGTTCTTCTAAGAAATAATCCAGAGTGATCTTTCCCGCATCAACTGCTAACGAGGTTGCGAGAGTCAGGATTTCCCGTCGAGTTCGAATATCTATCATGTGACCCACCAATCACTAGAGCGCAAACTTTTGTGTAACCTAATAATTTTGTGTACTCGATAACAGTATATAGCTGATAAGAATGGAATTACTCTTGTGAAAACAGATGCTCCTTATCTGGAGTCCAATATCATGATTATTGCAAAGAAAGATGACATAATTCTCAGGTTCACCCAGGAAGAAGATATGCTGCAGATTGACAGAGTCACTACCAACATGTATTGAAGTATATGCTTGAGCAAGGTATTGGATATGCAATGGTTGAAACGGGTCTCAATGATGCTCAAATACCTGCAAGAACAACGTATGAAACAGTTGGCTTTGATAGAAAGGCACCAAGTGTCTTGTATTGGCAAGACCTGTCCAAACACAGTTTTGATTCGCTTGATGCCGAATAAAAAATATCTATAACATATCTGAACAGATATCATTTACCTCAGATGCTCAAATCAAACCTAATGGACTACCTGAATACGACATCCGTTAATATATAAGTCGCTATGTTTCTGAAGAAATCAGGCGCCTTCGATGACTACCTCGAAGCCACATGCGCGAGCAATTCATTCAATTACTCGACGCGACGAAAACGATCTCAAAAGTGTCCTCGAAGACTATTATGGCAGTGCCAACGCTATAGCTTTGGTCAATGCAATGAATGCAATTCATGATGAGATTGGAGAACATGAATGGCAAAGATCTCGTCTGTTCCTTTTCAAAGCCTTTGGAATTGGTGACTTATACGGTATTGATGAAGATCTCTTGAAAATCCTTGAAGATGCACATGATTCAAATGATGCTCCGTCTCCTGATTCTGTACGAAAGGTTGCGTTCAGCCGTGCAAAAGAGCAATTGCTGTCAGGGAGTACTTTCTTCTTTGACACGGATAAAATGACAAAGTCCGAATATGCAGTATTAGTACCTGAGATTATCAAACAGAGAAAAGAGGAGATTAGTGCCTTCTGTAAATCCGCTGATTTTGATATCTATAAATTTGCTAGTACATACTACGGATTTACATTTCTCACGCATATTGAAAATGATGATAGAACGGGAGAGAACCTAGAAAAGTTTCTAGATGAAGTAGGTCTCTCTGACATTCAAATCGATTTTCCAGAATCTTTTCAATTCAATCCTGCAGATGTAGAATTTAGTAATTGTAGTGAGAGAATTGCCAAATTGCTGAGATTGATTCTACAGCTGAGTGGTGATAATACTACTAAACGTGCGCTTGCTGCAAAAGAGCTTGGCGACTGTGTGGATGTCCGAGCTGAACCTTTCTTACGAACTGCGACTCGTGATGAGTATCCATATGTACGCCACCAAGCTATCATTGCGCTCCGAAAGACAAGAAACCCTCATAGTGTGAACATTCTCGCTGAAGCTCTGGGTGATAGTGACCAGGCTGTGTCTGAAGAGGCAATGGCAGGGATCATCTCCATTGGTGAATCCG
The DNA here is from genome assembly GCA_964610875.1 of uncultured archaeon. GTDB lineage: Archaea > Asgardarchaeota > Thorarchaeia > Thorarchaeales > Thorarchaeaceae > CAZSWP01. The sequence goes on along the minus strand of CAZSWP010000035.1, from coordinate 35,689 downwards.
CAATCTCTACTTTGGTAAGGGTCGTGAACATTGACCATTTCATTGACTCGAAAGAATTGAAACGAAAGGCACGTAAAGTGCAACCTGAAAAACTGGAAGCTGTGAAACACAGAATAACTCTTGAATCTCATACACAGAAGAAAATGGCATTGAGAGCACTCGCTGGTATTGGTGGTGATACCGCTAGAGTTGAACTAGAAAAGATTGCTGAGAAAAAAGATGCGATTAGTAAATGTGCTCGGGATGCACTTGAAACCATGGCAATAAGCCAAAGAAGATGATATTCTTTCATCAAAAAATTGAGAATGCTAAAACAGTGATAAAATGACATCAGCAATCTTGAGAAACTAGAGATAGTATGAACTTTTCATACTCTCTGCAATCATGAGGCTTTTCAGGACTCGCGTAAGATTTGTTTCAAATTCCGCAATCTCTTTTTCATTTGGTCCTTTGTAAAACAACTCTTTCATCTGTAGCTAAACCTGGATATACTTTTGATTGAATTGTTTTGTTTTTTAAGTTAATCAGAATCATTCTTCTGTCTCTTTTTGATGGTCGTCTAATGAGATAACAATCATCCAACAAACGAACTAACATATCAGTCGGTATTGATTTCCCTAACGCTGTTCTCTTTGCCAATTTCTTAATCATTAGTCGAATTGGAGTTTCGTTTTATCTGATTGAGTTGCACCATGAGTGCACCAAGTCCCACAAGTATCAAGCCACCAATTTCTAGGAAATCTGGTAATTCTCCAAGAAACAGAATTGACAAGAGCACTATCTGTGGTAGCATAGTCCCATTGATTATTGAGATGTCCATAGCTCTGAGCGTACGCATTGCATTATTCCAGATGGTGAATGCAAAAGCAGTATTTACAACACTCAGCCATATGATATAGAACATTGACAAGGGACTGAGGCTCTGTATATCCTCAAGGAGTATTCCTGAAACTATCAGGATGAGAGAGCCAAAAGACATACTTACACCTGTGATTAACCAAGGTGAAGTCTTACTCTCTTTATTTATCGCACGTCCCATCACTGCAGAGATGGCATTTGCCAATACGCCTATACTTACAATGAGAAGTCCGAGAGGATTCACCTCATTCATGCTCCATGGTTGAAAATAAATAATCACGCCTGAAAATCCTATGATGATCCAAAAGGCTTGCTTTGAATCAGGACGCTCTCTGAGGAGAATGAAGCCAAGAAGTACAACTAGAATTGGTGTGAGGTTGAGAAAGAGAGAAACTGTGATTGCTGGTAATAAATCAAGTCCTACAAATTGTGCTCCTTGAGTAATTGTTACGAATATCACGCCATAGATTAGCATTTGAACCCACCAGGATCTAGATTGGGTTCGTAATTCTTTTTTCAGATTACTTTTCGAGAAAATAATCACCAATAAAATGATGGATGCTAATGAATATCGTAATCCAGAGAATGTAAGAGGGGGTAATTCTTCAAGACCGAACTTGATTATGACCCAAGATGAAGACCATAGAATTGTAACGAAGACTGCTTCAAATGCTGCAACTGTGTGTTTCTTTGGTTCTATTTCATCTGCATTTTTACCAGTATCAAGTTGTCTTTGGGGATAGTCATTCATTGTAGCATCGTGCATACAAAGAATTGAAATCTGTTTATCCTTTATACCGTCATAGGACGGGTTAATATAATGGTTGTTGAAAGCCTGATACGCATCAGTTCAGCGGACTACTATTCGTGTGTTCTCACTAAAAGAATCCCTGTGAGAGTTTCTCTGGTTGCGATTAATGGGGATGTTGGGTTTGGTATTCTTGAATCAATAATGAATGATGAACAACACCTTATTGACTATGTAGATTCCTTACGAGAATCCTCTAGTATTCAGGATGTTGAGATTACGTATTCGTCAGATAATGAATACTGGACTCGTGTCGTGCATAAGATGTCAGGACATTCCATTCACGATACAATATTGGAAAGTGGATCCATGTCAATAATGCCAATCATCATTGAAAGCGGTTATCAATTACATAGGGTTCTGTCGCCCTCAAAGAGTGAACTACGTGATTTACTCCATCTGCTTCGAGAGAGATTCACCCATATTGAACTCCGGCGTGTGCATTCAGCTCCCGCTGGACTTTCTCGAGTCAATTTGACGGAAAAGCAGAAAGAGGCATTCGTACTAGCCTTTGAAAAAGGATACTATGAGATTCCAAGAGCAACCACAGTTGAGGAATTGAGTTTCAAGCTAGGTATAAAGCGAGTCGCAATGCAAGAACGACTGAGACGAGCCGAACTCAAAATAATGAAGGTGTATTCAGAAGGAATCGTGTAATATGCTATCTAAAAAGCGAGCCAGCCCCCATCTACTGCAAGAGTCTGTCCTGTGATGTATTTTGCATCATCACTTGCCAAGAAACATGCTGCTCCTCTAATCCATTCATTTTCAGCAAACATGGGCAAGGCTGTTCTTGGTTCAATGAGACTGGTTCTGATTTCCTCACTCTTGAAGGCATCTGCTGATTGATTAGTTGGGAAGAACCCTGGCGAAATTGCATTTACCCTAATGTTATGACTCCCAAGTTCAACTGCAAGTGCTTTAGTGAGCATTACAATAGCTCCCTTTGCTGCATAATAGCCCACAACAGGAAAGGTGGTTGCACCAAAGGCAAATGTTGATGCCATATTGATAATACATCCTCTTTTTTTAGGAATCATGACCTTTGCAACTTCTCTTGCTCCAAGAAATGCTGAAGTCAGATTTACATCTATTACTTGATACCAATCATCAAGTGTTTGCTCAATGAGAGGTTTTGAGATATACATCCCTGCGTTATTGACTAGAACATCCACCGTGCCAAATTCGTTGTTTGCTTCCTCTACGAGTCTGATGATATCCGACTCTACAGTTACATCAGTTCTAATCGGTAATGTCCGAACTCCATACTGCTTACTAATCTCTTCTGCATTCTTTTCCAGTAATTCATATCGTCTTGCTGCAAGGACAACGTCTGCACCTGAATGTGCAAAGGCGTGACAGAACTGTTCGCCAAGACCTGCTGAGGCTCCTGTGACAATTGCGATTCTACCTTCAAGTTTGTATTCAATCATTTCAAGCACCAATACCGATTATAGTTGGTAGAAGGTGCACTATCTTACTTAAAGGATGAGTGAGTTGCGTTCAAGTAGACAGTCTTCTTATTTCATCATGTCTTTCACGGTTTCTACTATGTTTTCAACTGAGAATCCGAATTTCTCAAAGAGCACATCTGCAGGGGCTGAAGCTCCAAAATGATCAATTGTTATGGTTCGTCCCTTTAGCCCAATCCATCTATCCCATCCAAGTGAAGCACCAGCCTCTACTGCTAATCTTCGTTCAATTGAGGATGGTAACACATGCTCTCGATATTCTTGTGATTGTGCTTCAAATAATTTCCAACTTGGGAAAGAAACCACACGTGCACTTATTCCTTGATTCTGTAATTGCTCTGCAGCTTTGGTGATAAGATCTACTTCAGAACCCGATGCCATCAGGATTATGTCTGGGTTTTTCACATCTTTGAGAATGTATGCACCCTTTGCCAGACCTTCCGCAGACTCATAGGTTTCTCTATCCAGAATTGGTACATTCTGTCTGGTAAGCACAATCATTGTGGGACCATCACGCCTCTTGATTGCCACTCTCCAAGCTTCAACCACTTCGTTTGCATCCGCTGGACGAATAACTACCATCTCTGGCATCGCTCGTAGTGATGCAAGATGTTCTATTGGTTGATGTGTTGGACCATCTTCGCCTAAACCAATACTATCATGAGTGAATATCCAGATACATGGATACTTTGATAGTGCAGAAACCCGTAATGCAGGTCTCATATAATCTGAAAAGATGAAGAATGTACCAGAATAGGGTATTATCCCTCCGTGTACTGCAATACCATTTACAATGCCACCCATGGAATGTTCACGTACTCCAAAGTAGATATTACGACCATTAGGTGTATCTTTTTGAAATGCAGTGCTAGAATCAATCCAAGTTTTGTTTGACCCTGTCAAGTCTGCAGAGCCACCCATGAGCTCTGGTAATTTATCTGCTAATTTGTTGATGATTTTCCCTGATGCTGCCCTAGTAGCAATACCTCTCGGGTCTGCACCGAACCAAGGTAGATCACTATCCCACCCGTCTGGTAATTCTCCATCAAATCGTCTATGAAGTTCTTCAGCTTCATCTGGATATCCCTTCTGATACTCCTGGAAAATCTTATTCCATTCATCTTCCAATTCAGCACCACGACTGACCATTGCCCCGAAGTGCTCTCGCACATCATCTGGGACATGATACCATGGCTCTAGTGGCCAACCTAGTTTCTGCTTTGCACCATTTAGCTCTTCAATACCGGTTGGCTCGCCGTGCGCTTTTGCAGTATCTTGTCTTGTAGGAAGTCCATAACCAATATGTGTTTTACAGAGTATTAGTGATGGTCTTGGGTCCTCTTTAGCCTCCGTAATCGCTTCATCGACAGCTTCGATGTCATTACCATCTTCTAGGAATATAGTATGCCAGTCCATCGCTTGATACTTAGCAGCAACATCTTCCGTGAATGTAAGATCTGTACTACCATCAATTGAGATTCTATTATCGTCGTATAGCAGAATGAGTTTTCCTAACTGTAGATGTCCTGCAAGGGATGCCGCTTCAGATGCGATGCCCTCCATCAAATCACCATCAGTCACGATAGCATAAGTATAATGATTAATCACTGCGCAATCAGGTTTGTTATATATTCCTGCCAGATGCTTTTCAGCTATAGCCATACCGACACTATTTGCAAGTCCTTGTCCCAATGGCCCTGTTGTCACTTCTACACCTGGTGTACAACGATATTCGGGATGTCCTGGTGTGTGACTGTGCCACTGTCGAAAATTCTTGATTTCTTCCATTGGAAGATCATACCCAGTTAGATGTAGTAATGCGTAGAGTAACATGGAACCGTGCCCACCAGATAGAACAAATCTGTCTCTATTAGTCCAGTCTGGGTTCTTCGGATTATATCTCAGATGTCTTGTCCAGAGTGTATATGCCATAGCAGCTGCTCCCATGGGCATCCCTGGGTGTCCAGAATTCGCAGCTTGAACCGCATCTGCAGCAAGAAATCTTATCGTGTTGACTGCTTTTTCCTCAAGTTCTTTTGTCGGGTGCATGAAGTACACATCTCTCCGATGAGGCTTAGGATTGATTATTGCGAACCAAATTAGTTCACATGTCGCACTCAATAATGACCTACTTTAAGTTGTTGTGATTTCTGAAAATGGATTCAGAATGTTGCTTCTCAGCTGTACATCAATGGTCTTAGTCAATACAATTAATCTACACCACCATCTTTCTAGCCCAGAAAACAACTAACCCTGGAAAGACGTCAATGGCTCCACAGTCTGGAAATACTGCTTCCAATACTTCCCCAACTTCGTGGCCATCTGCCATACCTAATTCTGGAAATAATTGCGTCGCCGTCAGACGAACAAACTCACCAATGTTTGGTTCATCTGGTTCATCAAAGTAGACAAAAGGCGCCAATATTCGTATAACGCCATTATCCATTAACACTCTCTTGAATTCTGATATCGCAGAATGTAATTCATTAGGTTCCGGTACACCACTGACCGTTCGCTGGTGTAACTCCCTTGATGTTGACACATTCAACTTCATGGCAAGCAACTCAGCGTATGCTAACAACGTCAACCAGATGATGTGGGACAGCCTAATGACAACGGATCCAGAAGGTAATGATATCTTCTGGCTTGCAGAGAGCTACACTGGTGAAACACATGATGACAACCCGAATGTACCAGAAGGTTACACTCGATTTGTATTTGATATGATTCAAAATACTACCTGGACAGATGGGACATCACTCACAGCAGAAGATGTGGCATTCACGTTAAACTATTTCCGTGATGCACCTGGTAACCCATATGGTCCAGACTTGGTACAGATGACAGCAGCGTATGCTCCATCTACTTACAGGGTTGTTGAGTTCAATACGGAATCGTATTGGCACCTGCACTCGATTGTATACAAACCGATTCTACCAAAGCACATCTTTCAGGAGATTGGTGTTGATGGCTGGAACCTCTGGCAACCTAATCCTCCAACAGATGCAATGGTTACTTCAGGTCCATTCAACGTGTCGGAGTATGTCGCTGGTGAGTTCACCGAGCTAACATACAATCCAAACTTCTTCTATGGCCCTGACAGGACTGAAGGCCCATCTGGTCCAACCACAACAGAAGAAGGTGTTGACCTGACACTAGCGATTGTCGCTGGTGCAGTTGGTGCTGCAGTGGTCATCCTTGTTGGTGGCTACGTACTGTTAAGACAGAAGTAATCTATAGTCTAGAGGGGACTCATTGTCCCCTTATTTTCTATTTTTGATTACTGATTTTTCCTCTTGGTGGAAAAGGTTCTAGAGCCTCATTTTGTAGAATATCCAGTGTTCAAGTATCGAGTCTAAATCATCCATCTTTAATGCTCTGAAACATACTTTTTCTCGGTAGAACATATTCTCTCAACTTTTTCATTAATCCTATTAGTTTTGCAGTGTTTATTGAAGGTTAGCATCTCTGTTTATATTATGTCGAAATCCTGTTTGGGGTCTGACGTTATCCTTTTATGTAACAGAATACACTGCAACATCTGACTTCCGTATTCGGAGGAGACAGGAGAAATGCAATTAGAATGGCTTATCGCAACGTTAGGAGTAATAGGTTTAATAGCTATCATAGGCTTTGTTATCGCCTTTGTCGTTATTGGCCTGCTTCTAGGTGTTGCACTTGGTCCAGTACATGGTGAGAACAGGAATTTGGGATCCACCTTTGTAACAGCGTTCATCATAGCTTTGACGTATCTGGTTATGCTCATACCAGTTGTTGGTCCCTTCCTACTCTGTGTAGCGGTTATCTTACAATGGTATGTAATTAAGAGCCGCCACGAAGTGGGATGGGGCGGTGCAATAGTGGCATGGTTAATAACTATCATCTTGATCATTATTGTACTCATCATCATCGTTTTCGCATTCCTAGGCGGGCTTGCAGCTCTATTCTCTATAATGCCATAGAATAGCGCTACTCCCGATTGATGATGCGTGACCTTCAATGGTAGAGTCAGAGAATCATCAAGAACGAGATTGTGATAAGATAATCTTTGATGAAACAAGGGGACGGCTTGAATTCCACTTTGGAATGATTCTTCGCCGTCCTTTTCTTTTTCTTAAAATTATGAGCCCTCTTCTCACCGCTCATCATCCATTTTGTACCGAGTTCTCTGAACACACGATATCATTCAGAGGGCGGCAGTGGTGCATGGGATGTTTCTTCAATACATTCGCTTTTCTAATTGCAATAGCATCCCTACTTTTTCTTTGGCTTCTTCATCCACTATTCTTTGATAGATTCTGGTTATTCTATGGTGGACTATCTGGACTAGTCTTGTATTTCTTTATTGGATTATCAGGCATTGATAGAAACAGAAAGATTCGTATTGGCAAGAAGTTCATTCTCGGTTTTGCTTTTGCAATGGTTTCACTATCGATAATCATTGCAGGTGGATCTATAGATTACATGTTACATGAAAAAATATTGCTTGTCTATGGACTCTACATGGCTTTTATCATGGTGCTAATTGTAAAACGTGCACTTGAGATGGTTAGAACCTGTGAAAACTGTGAGTACAACATGCGATGGAGTAGATGTCCTGGTTTCAAAGATATCGTCTGCAAGAATATCGAAGCAGGGTTTATTCACGTGGCGGCTGTTCGGAAAAAAGAAAAGTCCTGTTAAGAACTTCCACTTCATGCTGTATTTCATTTTGAATTACCTCGAGAAGAACACTGAAGCGATTGCCTTAGTTGATTGAGATGTCCTTATTTCTTCATCAAACCAATGATGAGTAGATTTTTCAGAAGCCAACTGATTCACCGCAGTACCGTTTGATAGGCATAGCTCAGTGCTTTTGTGTTTTAAGCTCTTGATTTGAGTTTCTTCTTTTCTTGTGATTCTTGATTATTACTTGCTTGTGCCATTGTATTTCACGTATACATAGAGTGGTCATAGGCTATGCTTGTTGTGAGACTTGATGACCAGAAGTCTGAACAAAATGTGGTCAAAATATTATCTACCTTGTTCGATAATTTAAATAATGTAGAATTCATCAGAAATGCATTATCGGAGTGTGTTCCTAACGGCAACGAAGGAGTACTTTGACATACCATTGGTTCGAGTCCCATTTGAAAAAGTTCGCTTTCCCAGAATATGCCCAATATGTGGAAAGGACGCCACTAAACCTGCAAGAATTATCACAACCCCTAGCAGAAAACGTTACTTGACCACATTTTGGGATCCTGCTCTACATCCCGTGGCTGGTAGACGACTCCGTGAAAGTCAAACTCCACCCAAAACACTTCTGCTACATGTATGTGAAGATCATTATCAATCAGATGAGGGCGATACCCACTACAAATTATTCTGTTTGATATGCGACGGATTGCTTGCAGCCTTCTTTGTGTTTGCCATGCTCATAATTGGAGGCAATATTTGGGCTGGACACATTCCAGATGCTATACCAGTCGCTGTTGTTGGGACATTTTTTCTCGCCATGTTCATAACAGTCTGGGCATTTCGTGCAGGTCCTCTTGCTCAGTCAGTTAAGGTAATTGGATTTGATTTGGGAGAACAAAATGTATGGCTTCAAATGAAACTGGATGAGTATCGTGAAGCATTCATGGAAGAAAATGCTATGAACGCAGAGCTTGTAAAGTGGATTGTAAAAGCATCTTCATAGTTGATAAGGTGAGCGGATTGCGAAAAGAAACCTTCAATTCCCCAGTGATAAAAGTCCCAATTCATAAGATGCGCTTTCCCCGAATCTGTCCTGTCTGTGGTTTGGAAGCCAATGAAACCACACGGCTCACCTTGTATAAGAATGCAGTACCTAGCATGGGTGCAAGATGGGGTCAGGATTTGAAAAAGAAACTCTCGGGAAAAAGAGCCCTTTTGGTACATGTATGTGAAGACCATAAATTCACTGATGATGAAGAAATGAATTACAAAACACTCTGTGCATGTAGTAATGGGCTACTCTTCTCACTCTTTTTATTCTCATTTTTCTGGATTGGGAGTGATTTCTGGTTAGGTCGCCCTCTCAATGTTGTGAATCTATCAATTGGTGTCGCATTCTTTTTCAGCGTTATTGCTTCAGTTTATGCTTTTCGAACTAACCCTCTCAAAGAATATTTGAGAGTGATAGGTTCTGACCGTGACCAGCGTTTTCTTTGGCTTGAATTGAGGAATGAGGCATATCGTGAAGAGTTCATGAAAGAGAATGCAGTACAGGCTGAGCTAGTAAGCTGGGTTGTGTGGAGTTAAAAACTTCAGTTAGAAAAAGAGAGTAAATGGAACTACAAACTACCTGAGTAGTTGAGTTCCAATAGTATTATCCCGACTATTCTAAATCAGCTTCACTCTTCCACAGACCGTGGATATTGCAGTAAGCAGTAGCCATCAATCTACCTTTCTTCCCTGTTTTGAAGACAAAAAGTGCATGAGGTTCTGAAGCCATACCACTCGTATCTGCACCTTTGACAGACTCACCATGATGGTCAAAGGTAGCATATCCTACCTCTACAGGAAACTTCTCACCCTCAGGCCAGAAGAAAAGATCACACCATTTGATATGATGAGCGGTAGTATTTGGATGTGGGATCTCTTTTCCTACAGATACATGAATATGGTAGAGTTCTCCCTCCTTCTCAATCTCAATCACAGGAACATGTTTTTCGTTTTTCCAGTCGTCTGTCTGAATCCAGCTCTTTGTCATTTCTCTCAACCTCTGTTTATTACAGAATAATTCTGTCAGTGCTAAAGGAATACGCAGCTTTTGTTAAAATACTTCGCTTCTGTAATGATTTGTCTACCTCAAAGCTCAAAGTTAAATGCAAGCCCCAAGCGATTATGATATGTGTTCAGACAAAACTGTACACAGTTCGTGGTAGAGAGATGACCGTTAATGACAACTGATGTTTCTGATGATGATTTGGTTCTTGAAGTTGGAACCTCCCGTACTACAGGATATTATAGAACAACAGTCTACATCGCATTACTTGCTATTTTCACAGCTCTTACGACAGTCGCTACAATTGTTATTGTTATTCCATTTCCATACACTGGTGGCTATTTTAATCTCGGTGACGCTCTTGTCATGATAAGTGGAATACTTTTGGGACCTCTAGGTGGATTCATTGCTGGTGGTCTCGGTTCAGCACTTGGTGATGTTGCACTTGGCTATGCTGCATTTGCTCCATTAACTTTCGTTGTGAAAGGGACTGAAGGTTTCTTGGTTGGTCTTGCAACTCGTTATTGTCAAAGAGCAGTTCGAATTACAATGTGGGATATCATTGGTGTAGCCATGGGCGCACTTGCAATGTTGCTTGGATACTTTCTGGGTGAAGTCTATATTCTACAGATTACTTGGGAACAAGCCTTTCTTGAGCTTATTACTATCAATACACTTCAAGTAATAGCAGGTGGAGTTGTATCTCTCGCTGTTGGGCCAATAGCACGTAGATATCTTCTTGAGTTTGTTGTGGGCAGATGAGGATTTTTTTGGGAGTGGTAACCTCTTTTAGGGATGTATGTTTTCATCGGGATAGGTCATAGTGAGACCCAAGAATAGGCAAGCTGACTCTGGATGTTTCAGAAATGGTTGATAGAAAGAAACTGAGGATAGACCCTAACCGTATTAACGAGATTAACGATTTTCTTCTTGCTGAAGATAATCCATTAATCACCGGAATACTCGAGATAATCGATAAATATGGTGGAGTGGATAAAATCAATAAGCAAGCAGAAGAAGCTAGAGAATTCGATAATCTAATTTCTCAACTTGAAGGTAAGAACTCTCCATATGTGAAGGACTTGCAATGGCTGTTGGAACAGAGGGATAATGATGCTTTCATCAGTATTCCTGAGTATAGACGACGCATTCTAGGTGATAAAGCCGAATCAATGGAGTTTGACGAATCCTTTGCAGTAACTCTGGAGATAAGTGCCTGCCAGTATTTCCCCTGGCTTATCGATCAGGCGAAGCAAAGTGTTGAGAAGCAAGAATTGATGCCTGGGCGATTTATTCGGGTAAGGAATATGGCTGAACAAGTTGCTGACAATCAGGTACTCGCGTTCGCAGCTGCTATGCAAATCTGCGGTTCTTCATATGTTGAAACTCTTGACACAAAGGGGACTTACCCCGGTCCAGATGGAGCTCCTGTCAATATACATCTAGGTGGTCCTGAAACGATAACTGGTTACTTTGGCGGTGTTGGAATGCCCAATGAATTTGCACTGAAATGGGCGGAAGAGTATCTGAAATATTATACCACCTATGGAATAAAGCAGGTCCTTAACATAAATCCAGGTAGTGTACTCATTGGATATATGATGCACAAATTAGGCATTGACATGGAATTCAAAATTTCAGTCTATATGGGTAATGACAATCCCTATGCATGTCTTTGGACATTATTGACTGCTAAGTTATTCAGTCGAGATGATGGTACGACTCCCCTAATTGGATTCAACCTCTCAAATAGTGTGAACAATGAAACCATTGAATTATCTGCTTATGTGAGAGAACAATTAGGTTTCGAAGAGGTTGTTCGTATTGAGCATCATATCACGGAGACCTACAAGTCTATTGTCAGACAACCATATGATCGTACAATGGAGATTGTTGAGTTAGCAGACCATGTGAAGAATATCAGTGCAAAACATGAAGGAGCAATACCTGAGATTGACAAGACCCGTGAACACCCAAGTGACATTCTCGATTACTTCAGGCCTAAACAGGAAGTCATTGATAGTGGTGACATGCCTCATATGCGTCGGAATTATCTTGACAAGCATCATGCTTTGAATCGAACCGCTGATGAGCTCACTAAGAAAGGGTTGACCTTTGTAGCTGCACCAAAACTACATAGAAAATAGAGAAAAAAGAAATGCGGTGTGGAAGGGTGAATTCACCCTCCGCCGCCTCTTATTTTGGACTTACATCCACTGTTGAAAATGCTTGTCATACATTTCTTCTAGAATCTCTTTGTGTTCCTGTTCCTCTTCTGCAAGAGTTTCAAACACAGTACGATTATTCGTGTCTGTTGTTAATTCAGACAGAGCTTGATAGAAATTAAATGATGCCTCTTCTCGCTTCATTGCTACAACTAGAATGTCTTGCGGCGAGGATGATGAATCAATTGGGACTTCGACAAGATATTCACTTAATCCTGTTTCCTCAACTTCCGCAACAGTCTTACAGGTGAAGGTATCACACACTCCTCCTTGAAGAGCATTCTCAAGTTTCTTTTTGTGCCCCACCTCTTGTTGAGCAAGTTTCTCAAGCAGTTTAGCTGAAGATGCTAAATCCGCGTTTTTGGATGCTTCTTTATAGAACTCATAAGCCTCTTCTTCCCGTCGAATCGCAAGTGAGATGAGCTTATTGAATGAATCCTGCACTGACATGATAACAACCGACTGTCATTGCCAATTGTAATTTAAAAGCATAGTCCTATGGTGGAATAGGTGCAATACATCAAGATTTTTCAAAAGGTATTATTGGACAAGCAATCGGATTCTCATGGAAACTTCAAATGAACTTTCTTTATGTCGAAATGGCGCCTGTAGGACACTAGAGGTTTCATCCATATGAACTCAGAAATCGATGTGACGAATACGTTTCTTGGAGTTCTGAGAAGGTAGCAGAACTCTTGAGTGAAAAAGAATAACCTTTAGTGCTATGATAAGACACAAGTGCAATAAACATCACAATGACTTTCATTATATGATTTGATTTGGAGTACTTACTATGACAAACCTATTGCTTGAAGTTCGTGATTTACGAGTTGAAGTGCAAGGTCTTCCAATAATTAGTGGACTTGATTTAGAATTCGAGAGCGGAAATGTATATGCTGTACTAGGTCCTAATGCATCAGGAAAATCAACTCTAGCTAAGGCAGTCATGGGTATACCCGAGTACGAAGTGTCGGGCGGCGACATTCTCTTTGAAGGTAATTCAATTCTTAGCAAGGGTATTACGGAACGTGCGAAGATGGGCATAGCTTACGCCTTTCAGGCACCGCCATCTATTCCCGGCGTCAAACTTGAGGATTTTATTTGTCGCATTTGTCCTGACTATCAATGCAAGGCAGATGATGATAAGTTAATGGGTGAAACTTGTATGTGTCGGCAGGAATTGTATGATGATTTTGAGCGTCTTGGTATTGGAAATCTTGCCTCCCGTGACCTGAATGATAATTTTTCAGGTGGTGAACTCAAACGAAGCGAACTTTTTCAAGTTCTCTCCATGAGACCAAAAGTGATGTTTTTGGATGAACCGGATAGTGGCCTTGACTATGACTCATTACGTATAGTTGGGCGTGAGCTCAAGGAGATTCGTGACAGTCGCGAAACAACTATGATTGTCATCAGTCATCATCGTTATGTCCTTGAGTTCCTTGAGGTTGATACCGTCTATATTCTTCAGAATGGACGACTGGCATACACGGGCACTATGGAGGATATACCTGTACTTGAAAAGAAGGGCTATGATAGGTTCCTAGCAGAGGTTGTTGCTTAGTGGAGTTGGAGTGAGATAAATGACTTCTTCAGATAAAATCAAAGAACGTGCAAAGACTGCTGAGAAGCGTCAAGCTAGTTATGGTCCTGACCTTGATATCGAGGAATACACTGCCAGTGCTTCCGAACCAAAAAGAATTGATGCTGTTGATGAGCTATCCACATCAGACAAAGACATCGTGAAAGGTGTAGGATTTGATACCGAGCAGAGGAGTGTTTCGGGCTCATTCATACAATTTGATAATGAGAGCATCTTAGCTGATGTACTGATAAAACAAGAAGGTCTTGAGGTGCTTCCTGTGAGTGAAGCACTAAGGAAATATGACTGGCTGCATGACTATCTTTGGAATGCTGTATCTGTCGATACTGACAAATACACTGCAACAAGTGAGCTGCAGAGATATGATGGATATTTCATACGGGCTCATGCTGGTGTGAAGATTGAGATGCCAGTACAGACTTGTCTTGTGATGAAGCGTGACAAATCTCTTCAAAATGTGCATAACATCATAATCGCGGAAGAGGGCTCAGAGATGCACATCATTACAGGTTGTGCTACTCCGTCGAATGTAGAACGGTCCCTTCACTTAGGAGTATCAGAATTCTATATCAAACGGGATGCAAAACTTTCGTTTACAATGGTTCACAAATGGAGTGAGATGACCGATGTCAGACCGAGGTCTGCTGCAGTTGTTGAAGAAGGAGGATTGTATCTGTCAAGTTATGCAATTCTGAGTTCCTTGAAATCTATACAGACATTCCCCAAAGTCCGATTAGCTGGACGTGGTGCAAAAGCCGATTTGTATTCTGTAATTTATGGGAGTGCTAACTCACTATATGATGTAGGTGGGTTGCTTAGTCTTGAAGCTCCAAAGTGTAATGGAAAAGTCATCTCGCGGTCAATCGCTACTGATACATGTGAGATAATCGCTCGTGGTGATCTTGTTGGTCTCTCCGGACAGACCCGTGCAAGATTAGAGTGTGATGGACTTCTACTAAGTGACGAGGCTGCAATAAGGGCTGTTCCAATGCTTAATGCACGTGCGGATGGTACTGAATTGAGCCATGAAGCAACAGTTGGAAAGGTAGGTGCTGAACAGCTTAACTACCTCATGTCTAGAGGATTAAGTGAAGATGAGGCAACATCTCTCATAGTCGGTGGATTTGCCAAACTAAAAGTCCCTGATTTACCTCCAGCACTTCAAAAATCAATTGATGAGGCTGTTTCATTGGCTCTAGAAGGAGGCATGTGATATAGAATCATATAGCTTACTTAGGTGCTATCTCTCCCATATCAGACGGCAGATACTTGTGTAGTGCCTTTGGTATCTTCACACCGCCATCCTCTTGTTGGTAGTTTTCAAGTATTGCTACTATCGTCCTAGGATTTGCTACCATGGTTGAATTTAAGGTGTGCAAGTAATCTTTGTCAGTACCGCCCTTCTTCAATCGATATCTAATGTTCAGTCTAGTTGCTTGATATGCAGTACAGTTGCTGCATGAGCCAGCTTCTCGATATCTTCTTTGACCTGGCATCCATACTTCCAGATCATATTTCTTTGCAGCAACGGTTCCAAGGTCTCCGGTGCAGACATTCACTATTCTATATGGTAGTTCTAGCTTTTGGAAGTACTCTTCATGATTTTCAATCAACTTCTCGTGGATTTTCCATGAATCCTCCGGTAGACTGAAGACAAACTGCTCAACTTTAGGGAACTGATGCACTCGGAAGATTCCTTTGGTATCTTTCCCATGCGTGCCCGCTTCCTTTCTGAAACAGGAACTTATGCCCGCAAAACGCATTGGTAGCTCTGTTGGTTCAAAGACCTCATTCATATACATTGCAGCAACTGGATGTTCGGCAGTTGCAATCAGATAGAGGTCCTCATTCTCAATCTTGTACATGACATTCTCAAAATCTGCAAGATCAACCACGCCCTCATAGGGATCTCTTCGCATCATGAATGGTGGATAGATTGGAGTGAAGTCTTTTTTGATGAGCATGTTCATGGCCATCTGTTGCATTGCAAGATCGAGCATAACCAACTCGTTTTTCAAATAATAAAACCGAGATCCAGCGACTTTGGCTGCACGTTCAATATCGGCGAGGTCAAGAGTTTCAAGTAAATCTACATGACTTACAACCTCAAAGTCCCTTTCAGGTCTTCCTCCCCACTCTCTAACAACAACGTTGTCTTCATCACTCTCTCCGTAAGGTACAGATTCATGTAGTACGTTTGGAATACTCATCTGTATTGTGGTTAGCTCTCTCTCTAGAGATTCAGCTTCTTCTTCTTTCTTGGCGATTTTCTCGTTGATTCCATTCACCTTTTTGATAATGTCGGATGCGTCCCCGCCAGATTTTTTCAATTGTCCTACCTTACGAGATAGCCTATTTCTATCTGCACGAAGATCTTGTATATCCCTGTTCAGAGCTCTCACTTTTTCATCAAGACGTAGGAGTCTCTCGAACTCCTTCAATTTTTGCGGGTCTTTTCTTCTTTTTATGCTCTCTTTGATTAAATCGACATTATCTCTGATGAAACGCATGTGCAGCATTGAAATCACCATATTGTTTTATTATTGATAATCATTTGAGGGTGTATTTTGGCTATAGGTCTTTTCTCATAACATTCGACTTGCTGCTGCTCGCTCATACACATTTTCAATTGACAGCATTTGATTTTCCCAGGAATACTTTCTAACAATCTTCTCTCTACATCTTCTTCCCATTTCTGTTCGTAGTTCCCTATTACCAC
The DNA here is from genome assembly GCA_964610875.1 of uncultured archaeon. Classification (GTDB taxonomy): domain Archaea; phylum Asgardarchaeota; class Thorarchaeia; order Thorarchaeales; family Thorarchaeaceae; genus CAZSWP01. The sequence goes on along the minus strand of CAZSWP010000035.1, from coordinate 19,271 downwards.
CCAATTGTTTCATAGCATCTGTAACTTCTTTGACACTATTGGGTTCTACCAGAATGCCTTCATCTTCATTTAGTAACCGAATTGTTTCTCCTATTCCTGTGGTTATAACAGGTAGACCACAACCCATGGCTTCCATTACACCAAGCCCTAATCCTCCAATGTTTTGTGGAATCACGAAGACATCCATTCTCTGTAATATATTTGGGAGTTCTGAGTGTGGAACTGTTCCTAACCATCTTATACTCCCATTACTATTATACTCCTGAATTTGATGTTTGAGCATACCATCACCGATGAGTGTGAGTCTCGATTTTTTATTCTCTTTATGATACACTCTGAATGCTTCAAGAAGTATGTTCACTCCCTTGTCATAGCTCAATCGCCCCACATATACAAAATCAACTACCTCTTTTTCACGCTTCTCTTCAGCAGGAGTGAATAAATCAGTGTGCACCCAGTTTCTTATCACTGTCATCCTGTTTCTGGTGATGCCATAGTTCTCCATATATGCTAATTGAGATGGATCAACAAGGATTATCTCATCGTATTTCTTTGCAGCAAAAGCAGATGCACGCCATGCCACACCAAACAACATAGTATAGAGTGATGCTCCTGCTGCATATGCTAGATGGAATGTTACAACTAATGGTGGTAAGGAATTTTTGAAATATGGAAGAATAAATTCCGTGCTTCCTGAATTCATTTGAACATGTAACGCCTCTATTTTAAGCTGATTACAATCTTTTACGATTCCCTTTACAGCATCTACCGCATCAATGGAGAAATGTGGATTTAGTTGTACTGCGCGATATCTGTGAATATTCTCAGGTGGTATTCCTTCTACTCTCTTTGATTGAGTAAATACATGCACATCATGTCCTCGCTCAACTAGTCCCTTCAAAACACCGTTGGCCCTAACACATAACCCATCTGCTGCATGGAATTTGCTTACAATACCCACCTTCATTATTCACACCGGTATACTCTGGGATGCTAATGGCGAAGCATTGCATGGTGCTTTTATCCTCTTTCATTAGTGTCAGAGTTCTGCGGATGGACATAGCTCTTTCAGAATACACTCTGGACATTTCGGAGATCTTGCTTCACAGGTACGTCTTCCATGAGCTCCTAATAATCTGGCATAGTCCTGCCATTTATTCTCAGGTACTATCTCCATTAGATCCTTCTCTATTTTTTTGGCATTCTTTTCTTCAGTGAAACCCAAACGTTTACTCACTCTTCCTACATGCGTATCTACAACAATTCCTTCGTTAATCCCAAAAACTACTGATAATACTACATTTGCAGTCTTTCTGCTAACCCCGGGAAATTTGACCATATCTTTAATTGTTCTGGGAATCTCACTTTCAAGGTCTTCTACCAACATTTTAGCAGTGCGAATAATATAATCAGATTTCACATTATACTTTCCACAACGTCTGATGATTTCGATAACATCATCTTGAGCAGCATCAGCTAGATTCTCTGCATCCGGATACTTATCAAACAAGGCAGGAGTAACCGTATTAACACACTCGTCCGTTGTCTGAGCTGAAAGTATTGTAGCAATCAACATCTCATAGGGATTACTATAATTAAGATATGTATCAGGGGCAGCAGGATACTCTTTGTTTAATAGATTCAGAACTTTCTTGACTTTGGCAGTTTTTTCCTCCATTTTCATCCTCATGGTTGTATATTTACAATCACATTTGAATACTACTCAATCTCCAGATTCTGGCTGAGTTTTCTTAAGATCTTGAAGTATTTCACCATTTGTACCAAAATCTCGAAACCCTATTGCCGCTAGAATCGCCAGATTTAGTAAAATGACGGTGAAGAATAACAGACTTGGTGTAAGCAGCTCAAAAATAACTGCACCAATGAACGGACCGATTGAAGAAGCTACATACACAACAACCCAGAAAATCGAAAGGATTTTTGCTGTATCTTCTTCGGGCAGTCCCTTTCGTATCAGAATTAGTACCACCATCCACCATAATGCATCATTTACATATTTTATAACAATAGCAATGAACGGAAGAGTGAATACCACTCCAAGTCCTGGTACTATAGCATTCAATGCAGATGACCAACTTTGAGGTGCCCAATACAAGACACTTTGAGCTAGAATAAGAAGAAGCGCGCTGATCGGCATCATGGAATATACAATTAATGCACCTCGTTTCACTCCCTTTTCATCTGTGAGTCTCCCCACCTTAAGCATGAGTGGTACAGAAATAATGAGTGTAAAAATCAAAATCATATTGATGCCGAGAATATCGATCTCTAAGACCTCGTAAGTATAGACCAATGCTGCAAACCTGTAGATGTTATCACTCAGCGAATCCAAAATTACCACAGTCAGAAGACCTGGTGCTGATGCAAGAAGTAGTTGAAATGCCCTTTTGTTTTCCTTTACAAAATCTTTCCAAATTGTTTCATCTTTATTTCTTGAATTCACTTCACAGGGCTCCAGATACACTGCTCGAAGTAACGAGCAAAAAAAGACAAGAATCCCTGCAGTGAGATATACAAGTCTAAAGCTTTCAGGAAATCCAAAGATGGGTATGATAATGCCGAATGCAAGTAATGTGATAATACCAAAAATCTTGCCTGTATTAAACAAGCCTATCCCAAGGCCACCATGTTCTTTTGGTATTGATTCCATGAAGAACGCTGATGATCCGCTTTTTGCAATATTAAAAAGTGCATATACAAGGAGTGCTCCTGTAATCATAATTGGGTCCACAAAAATTCCCATAAGTAAATAATAGGTTCCTATCATTAGGAACGCAGCTACTGCCATTGTCTTTCTTTGAGTAATATCTCCCAGATACCCCCCAAGTAGTCTAGATATCGCTTCCACTGCTGATACAACTGATAGGACAATACCCATCAGGATATAGTCCCATCCAATCACTCTCAAATAGATAGTAAAATACAATGACATGTAAGTGAATGTATTAGTCACCCACGCTGTACCAAGAAAAATAGTGAAGTTCCTTGAAGCAAAGAGCTTACTCAGAGACTCTCTAATGCTATAAGAAGGTTCATTTTCAATGACTGAATCGTTAGGTTCTTCATCGGTCATTGATTTTTCACTCACGGGGAAATGTGAATCACTTTCACATTCGTGTTTCTTTGAATCTTGAATTAATCTTGACAATTTATACGCCATCTCTGAAATTTTTCATGGGCGCTGGTTCAATTGGCCCATGTATCATATGTTTCTCTTACAGATGACTATCTAGACAGGCGTATTTAGACTCATATCGATTTCAAGGAAACATTCCTCAGGAGAACAATGTGTCCCCCAGAGGATTGTTCCTGATTCCACACAGACGACTCTGTCATATATCATAGACTAGCACGCTCACTTTGCCATCAGCGGTTGGCATAGCTACTAGTCTATGTGTGCAGATGTCTGCTGTTAACATCAAACACTCCGGCGGGGTTTCCGAGGTCATTAGGTTTCTCACAGCTAGTTCTAGATTGATAGCGACAAGTCGCACTGTATCTAGCATAGCATCTACCTCACGGCCTTCGTCAGAAGTGATGATATTCGAATATGATGTTTCTATTCCGCTACGTATCATTCTTTCTTATCTCCATTTTTTGCGGTAAAACCGCGTTTTTCATCTTAGTATGGTTCGTCTTCTTCATGCCAGGGATCCATTTTCTCTCTCGCTCCTTTGTTGTTCGTTTATGTTTCATTTGGCTTAGACCCAACATTCTTGGATATCCCATTAATTTAGGATGACTCTCCATTATGTATGGCTTGCACCATACGCGTAATCCTTCTCTCCTCCATATCTTTAGATTACAAATATGAAGAACTTCCACCCATGTAATCAAATTGGGATGAAGCCAATCTTCTCATATGCACTGTTCAGAATGGACTGGGGTCCTCACAGGGAGGTTGAACAATTGTGGCAATGGCAGCAACTAATCCTAAGGAAAGAAGCTCCAAGGCTGTTCGATCATCAGTCATACATTCATAGATTGCTCGTTTTTTGTCCGCGTTAATCCTAGACACCTCCAAAGCAATGTCAAGTCGGTAAGTGATGGCGCAAGAAACAGACTATCATTAATGGCTTAACATCTGTTCCACCGGAAGTTGCATCAACCAGATATACATCCAGTGAACGAAACTCGCGGGTATTTTCACTAGAAGTAATTCATATCCATATAATAAAGAGTGGAGGATGAATAAAGTACCAATAATTACCACCAAGAGAGCAAATAGAGCATTTCTAGAAGAATAACATTTGAAATATGCTTGGTTCTATTTTTTTTTGACATAATTAGGGACATAAAACTAAACATTTGGACAAACCCTTATCTGTATATATTACGGTCTAGTAATGCGGATGTGTATTGTAGTGAAATTAGGGACTAGTGAAATAAAGGTCCTTAATCGTTTAGCTATCTCTCCAAATATTAGTAAAGCGGGGCTGGCGAGAGATCTTTCTATAACGAGGTCTGCAGTCACACAAATGTGGCAGCGTCTGGAAAAAAATCACTCCTTACAGATTCGGAGTAATCTCGATTATGAATCACTCGGACTTCGTCTCTTATTTGGCTGGTTCGAAGGAGCAGAAAATGATGCTGCTTTGGAAAAAACAAAGAACTGGTTAGAGTCAAACCCATACATCTCTTGTTTCCTACAATCATCAATCTCATCAAGCATGAACCAGATTGTATATTTTGAATCAATTGTACCCCCTGGTGGAAAATTGATCCATATTCTTGAACAAATAAACCGATTCGGAAAGCGTCCGTATAACCTTGAAGTCTTTGTTGATTTCAGTAACGATATATCAGAAAATTTCAATCTGGGACTGTTTGATGGAAATAAATGGGACTTCAAAAGCGATTTCAGATTCGGAGCATCAATCTACGCTGTTAAAAACTATGCTGAGGTATTGCCAAAGATTGAGCACTCAGATGACCCACCTCAGGATCTGAGTAATGATTTAACTCAGGTGATTGCCTTAGCATTGCGAGAAAATTATCATGTATCTGCCACAGAAATATATGATGAATTGAAACAAATCGGATTTAAGCCACCTTCGAAAAGAACAATCCGAAGACGATTAGCAGAACTTAGAAAATGGGTAACAAATCCATATCTGCATGTTGAAGGAATTGGTCTAGAAGAGAGAGTGATTGTGTGTATCGAGGATGCATCTGATTCGAATATCTCACGCATCTTAAGAGCTCAATCATCAATTCTTCCTAGAGCCCGCATATTGGTTGGAAATAATCTGACTGTGATGTTCATAGATATACCAAATGCATCCGATTGGCTAACATTAACAGAAATATTCAATCAGATAATGGAATCTGAAACGAGGATGTGTACGTTTATAGCAAAGAAATATCAAGAGGTCAATCTACTTGAGCGCCTTGTACCACATCTGCTCGCGCCTGCTCATACACGAAGCTGGTCCAAGTAATGAAAAAGTTGAAAGAGGTACGTGTAGAGGATGAGGAAATAAAAGTGAGTTCTAAAACACACGATTCAATTATTTCCACTATAAAGACACCTTATGATAGTGTCTTCCCTATCGTTGAAAATCCTGCTGCACAATTCTATCTTGATACCATGAAGATATACATCGCCTTGGTGAGTGGTACTATCAGCATTGAAGATGCTCAACTTGCTTCTGAGGAACTTAAAAAAAGTCCAGAATATACTAAATCTCCATCTAATCCCATACATATACCCTTAACAGAGTTGTACCGTGACCGAATGGTTGAGAATCTTAAAACACTCTCAAAATATAATCTTTTGACGGTAGATTCTATACGTTCAGCATTTAATTTTGCAGTCTTAGACCAAACTACAGAGATGACAGAGCTCGATTTTCGTGTCCTAGAATATTTTGTTCGGAATCCACTTGAAACCTTCTCCCAAGCCGCAGAAGATATAGACATCGCTCCCAGAACTGTTTCTCGAACCTTGGACAGGATAAAACAAAGGAACTCTCTTCGATTTATTGCTTCTCTTGATCATTCTCTATGGAATCTGAGAACAGTGCTCCTCTTTTTTATTCCTCGACAAGATATTGACTGGCCAGTAGTTGAGAACGCACTCTATTCCTACCCATACACAAAGACCATGTTAAAGACGAATACAGCTGATCTTGGATATATTTCCATAACTGTTCCATCAAATGATGCCTGTTTGAAAACACTAACTGATAGCATTGATCAATTATCAAGGACTGTTTTTGAATACTCCAACGTTCATTATCAAATTGGTGAAGGGAGAACGGCAAATCTATCGTTATTCAATGGTAAAGAATGGCGTCTTCACGAGCTTCTGAATTCCACATTTTCGGGGGAACAGCCAACAATTGAACCCCGACCAAAAGTTCTTGTCGCCCAAGGACGAAAGAGAACTCTATCAGAAATTGATTTCATTGTTGCATCACAAATCAAAATTGACTGTCGAGCTACTCCTACTTCAATAAGCAAAAATCTGAGAGTTCTTGATTATGATATGGAATCTCGTAAAGTTGCAGCATCTATGAGAAAGCTTCAATCTCTAGATGCTTACTATCCATATGTTTCCTTTGGGGGAGTTGGACTATCTGCAAGCTTTTGTTTTGAAATCATATGTAATGACCCATGGAAAAACAGGATACTCTCTCTGCTCCCACTCATGCCTGTTACAGTCTTCAATGTCACTTCTAATGGGATAATCGTGTGGTTACGAGTTCCAAGTAAACACCAAGTGGATTACTATCAAAACTTCAGATCTCTTGAAAAACATAAAGGCGTTGATAGAGTGAATCCGATTATGACCATAGGCATGAAGGGATCTCGTTCTATTTTGGATTTGACAAAGAATTTGCATTTTAGCAAACAAGGATGGATTGCATCACCTGAATCTTTCTCTTTATCTAACTACCTTGCAGACCTCTATTGATCCTAAAGTTTACCAATCAAATTCGACAATCTCTCAGTGGTCTTACCACTTGTTGAAACAGGTGGGCCAAAAACGATTTGCGACACTCCTTTGTCCTTTAGGGTATTTACATAGTCATCTAGATTATTGTAATCAATTAACAAGCAAAAACGTTGAAGGATCTTCTCGTCAATCATATCCAGTACTGATCGTGAAAGACCCTCTTTCCTGAAAAGATCTCTCGCTGTCTTCAATTCATTTACAATTCCGAATCTCTCAAGAACTCTCTCAGTGGCTCCTATTCCAATAATAGCAGCCGCATACCTAAGGTCTGTTGGAAGCATACCGGTGTCTTGTAAGTCTAACTGTGATGCCGGAAAAACTCCAATATTTTGGTTATCTCTCTTGTCTATCTGTTCTATTGCCCACTCAATCATGTCGGGGTCTGCATAGTTCAAGAGCACACCATCTGTGGATGCACTCAATCGAATCATGTTTGGACCTTGGGCTCCCAAAATCAATGGACAGTAAATGTCATTATCCTTGAGCTGTTTTTGTGTATCTTCTAGTAATCCTCGAAATCTTCTAAAAATGTGTTTTTGCTCTATATCTATTCCGACATCCATTAGTCTATTGATGTCCCCTACACCTAGTAATAACTCAAACCTATCACCAAAACAAGAAACAAGAGACTTGATTCCTTGGACAATTTGAGTTGGTCGAATAATAAATGGACTCAAAAGACCTATACCAATCCGTTTCTCAAAGTGATATGCCAATGTAGATGCAACAACAAAAGCATCTCTTGTAGATGGGAAGTCCAATACCCATAGGGTTTCAATCCTACTTTCCAAGGTTTTTCTGGCAATATCTATTGTTTTTGCAAGATTTGTTGACGCAGAAAGTGCTAATCCATATCTCAAGACGAACTTCTCCTACTGGCAATTTCATTTGATATCTCGTGCATGGCTTCCCTCCAGTTTCCAGAGAACGGTGGACCAAGAACAACTTCAGTAGTCCCCAATTCTATCAATTTCTCAAACATATCCACCATATGCACACTGTCACCTGTAATAGCAAACATGTCCAATAGGTTTTCATCCACAAGATCAATTGCACTCTTTGCTCCTGAATCCCTCACTTTTCTTCTAATGTGATTAATTCTCTCTCCATCTACAGCTAACAAGTCAACTATTTTCTGAGGTGTATCTGCAATAATTAGAGCTACAATTCTCCGTGCAAGAGTTTCTTTGACACCACTGAAAGTAGGGATTGTTGGTAGCCAGACTACCTTCTCAATATCTTTTGTATTTCTTCCATGTTCTCTTGCTGACTCATTTAGAATGTTCACTGCATATTTGATATATTCCATTGGTCCGGAGAGAATGATACCATCAGCAATCTCTCCTGCGAGTTTTAGCATCTGAGGACCTCGTACTCCGAGGAAAATGGGGATACGAATTGGTTTTTTCAGCTCGAGACTATAATTACTCAATTTGAATACCTCTCCACAGATGGTTACTGTTTCTCCTGCCCACAAATTTTTCAGAGTGCTAACTGCCTGACGTAATCCTGTTACTGGTTTTTCAAGTTCAATTCCAAGTCTTTTGAGATCTTGAAGTCCTCCGACTCCTGTACCAAAGACAAATCTCTCTTTTCCGAGTTCATGAAGGGACAGTCCAGCTCGTGCAAGTCTTGCTAAGTTATGTATTGTAAAGGGAGTGATTCCAGTCCCGATACGGATCATATCTGTTTCAAGTAGCAGCGTGGAAGCAAGAACAAATACATCTTGACCAAGTCCAATGTCTTCGCCAATCCATATACCGTCAAACACCATTGACTCGATATTTTCTCCGAGCCAGGTAGTTGCACTTGGTTTCATATTTGTGGTGACTCCTACACTTACTCGATACAAATGAAATTCCACCTTCTCATATGAGTAATTCACTGGAGTCTATTGAATCCTTACATCATACTAGAAGCTAGATATTTCAGTAACAATGTGAAGAGTAGAATGATTAAAATTGAAGCGAATATTGTGGGCTTTGACTGGGTCTGGTGATAAGATTAATGAAATCTTTGACACCATGCAAAGGATTCGAAAAACACTCGACGTGAAAATTCGAGTAGTGACTTCAAAAGCTGCGGAACAGGTACTTAGATGGTATAAGTTGTGGGACCAGTTGCATAAAGAGTTCAAGCAGGTTCAGACTGAAAAGAGTGCCAATGAACCCTTTATTGCAGGACCATTACAGGCTGGCAAGTACGATTTACTGATTGTAGCGCCACTCACAGCAAATTCAGCTGCCAAAATATCTCACGGTATTGCCGACTCGCTTGTTACAAATGCCGTTGCGCAAACACTGAAAGGAAAAACGCCTGTGGTCGTCTATCCTGTGGACCAAAGAACGATTCCACTTACCACTATCACACCGGCTGGAGATAGAATGGATTTGCAGCCACGTCAAATTGACGTGGATAATGTCGAACATATCAGAAAGATGCCTAGAGTTCAAGTCATTCCCAGTCCAGAAAATCTCTACGATATTGTATCAGGATTGATTAATGAGAAGGAATCTGAGGTATCTAGTTGAATAACTCAAAACACATGAAAGCCCGCCTCAAGAAGATTAGAATCTCTCTTATCAAATGGTATCAGAAAAGTGGAAGATACTTCCCTTGGCGTGAGAAATCAGACCCATATTCTATATTGATAGCTGAATTGTTACTTAGAAGAACTACAGCAACTGCAGTGAACCGGATGTACGAACCATTTCTGAAAATATTTGATAGCATCGAGATATTGGCCAAGTCCGATGAACAGAACATTGCCAGTACTATCTCTACTATTGGTCTACAGAATACCAGAGCTAGGAGTCTAATGGCGATGGCAATCTCGATAGTTAAAGAACATCAAGGAGTCATACCAAAGAATAAGAATCTGCTAGAAAAATTGCCTGGCGTTGGTCCCTATATTGCTGCAGCAACTGCAAATTTTGCTTTTGGGGCTTCTGAACCTCTTGTGGATGGAAATGTCATCCATCTCCTCTCACGGCTACTTGATTTACAATACTCAGGTTCGGATGACCCCGATGCATGGGAGTTTATGCGACTTTTTGGTGGTAGGAATCAAATAAAGGAATTCTACTGGGGAATGATTGACTTGGTCGCTATGATTTGTATTCGGCAATCTCCTCGTTGTGAGATATGTCCTCTCACTAAATGGTGCAACTACTTTGAGAATAAAATTAAATCAATCTAAATCAGGTATGTTGATTTCAACTGCAAATTGTGTTCCGCAAGGGCATGTAGCATTTATAGGATATTTGTCAGGAGTATCAATACCAATCCGTGCACCCTGTTGAGCTGCTTTATCGATCATTATTTGCATATTCTGAACCATATACTTGGCAAAACCTGTTACTAAATCGGGTATTGAAATATCATTAATCCAGTACACAAAACGATTACAATCCTGATTCGGACATGAGGATAGAATGACACGTGTTGCATCTTTGCATTTCCTACATTTCACATCAGCATGATAATACTCGGGGGCATCTGGAGCAGGAAGCTCGATTTGGTTCTTTACTCCACATCTGTAGCAGTAATACATGAATTGAACCATGAGTCAACACCAAATTCTCATCAGATGCCTTTCTGACAGATATCTTCTCCCTCTGCCATCCCTGACAAAAAGCTATTGATTCGAGAAATCAACACATCTTGTGGTGCTAATATATCACAGTAATGATATCACACATGAGTAGTGAACAACTAATGCATATTGTGAGAGAATCTATCAAACTTGCATCGCTATTGATTGTGTTTCTCTCTGAGAACTATCAACACCAATTCGGCAAATGCGAGGAGTGTCATGCTCTTACACCTGAATATGGGAAGGTCTTTCGCATCTCAGAGAAGTGGATATGTGTTGGGTGTGTGATTAAACGAATCAACTCCGTAGATTGCTAGGAAGAAAAGGCCAAGAGTGAAAAGGGACTTCGGTCTAACAAATATTGGTGTTGATTATGAAGCGCAGAGTGCAACCTCATCTTAGAGTTGGAGAGGGTGATGTCGAAAAGGTTGTTTTAATCGCTGGTAATCCTGATCGAATACCCGTTATCGCGTCCAAAATGAATGACTCAGAAGAAGTAGCACGTTATAGAGGACTTGTGACATATCGTGCATACACTCCCAAAGGTGTGCCAGTTACTATCTCAGGGACTGGAATGGGTACGGGAAGCACGCATATCTGTATTGAAGAGTTAGCTAACCTTGATGCTGAAACCTTCATTCGTGTAGGAAGTTGCGGAGGGGTTGGACTTGATGTGAAAACAGGTGATGTTGTTGTTGTAACTGGAGCAGTGCGCGACGAGAGGACTGGTCTGAACTATGCTCCAATGGAATATCCCGCAGTCGCGGACCCTGAGTTGTATCTAGCATTATATGAAGAAATCAACAAACTACTACCAAGAGAACGGATACATAGTGGAATCTGTTGGACAAGCGATATCTATTATGTTTCAGAGCAGTGTAACATGTTGGACATCTGGACAAAAGCGAATGTGAAGTGTGTGGAAATGGAAACATCTCTATTATTCGTGTTTGCTAGTACTCATGGACTGAGAGCTGCTTCAATTCTCGCATGTGATGGCAATCTTCACACGGGGCAGAAATCTGAACAAGAAACTCCTGAGGAGAAGAGTGGCGAACAAGATCCACTTATGATTGAAGCTGTTGATAAGGAAATTGAAGCTACAGTGAAAGCCATAGATCGACTTTATGCATAGCATGAACTTCTCATATTGGAGATGGTTTTGGTGTCGTCTGGTAATGCTTCTAGTGGTATGGGACAAGAACCTCGATCCTATTTGATTATGAAGGCTGATGCCGAAGAAGCATTGGAACTGGCTGCTGAATGGTGGGAGAATAAAGAAATCCCACGTTATGTTCATGTAAGAAATCTTCACAAAGATGAGATTGACGAATTTGTAGAGGTCTACAATAAATGCTTCTTAGCATCGCCCGATCCCTTCTGTCCATTGACAACTGAAGAGGCATTAAAGCTTGATACTGAGAGCGTATACGTTGCAGAGATGTGGGACACTCTTGCAGGGTTCATTGCATGTTTTGTTGAAAAGGACGAAGACTCATTCTATGGCGAGATTACGGGAATTGGTGTTCTCCCAAGTAGGCGTCGAAGAGGTGTTGCTACTGCACTGATTAGAAAGGCTGCTGAATTCTTCATTGATGCAGGTGTTGATGAAGTATATTGCGAAGTATATGAAGAGAACACCCCTTCTAAAATGCTGATCCAAGCATACGGATTTGAAGAAGTGGGAAGACGAGAGATTCCCATGGAACCAAATAAAACACCCCATGAAGATGAACTACCTGGAGGAAAAATTATGCGTCGTCTCGGTCTTAGACCTCGTGTTGGCTGTGAAACATGTCGAGACATATAGAGGGCGTTAAACACAAAAACAAATCCAAGCATATAGCAATAGGGGAAGGGTGATTATGACTCTGCGGTGTGATTCTGGAGGAAATCAACCGAATTGTATGATGTAGTGGTTGTGGGAGCTGGACCAGCTGGGTCTATTGCAGCCTACGAATGTACTAAAAGAGGACTAAAGACAGTTCTGCTAGAGAAGTGCACACTCCCTCGGGACAAGCCATGTGGCGGAGCAGTGATGTACAGAGGACTCCAGATTATTTCTGGTGAAATTCCTAGGAATATTGTTGAACAGAAGATCTACGGTCTTCGGTTTCTTTGGCCGAATAATGACTCTGCAGAGTTCAAATCAGACAAATTAATTGGAGTTACTGTTTTCAGGAATATATTTGATGAGTTCCTACCGCGAGTTCAAGGGCACAAAATGGCATCTGATATCATGGCAATGCTTGCTAGGGGTGAGATTGGATATTCTGATATCCCTTCTACAATTATTCGTAGGTTTCCTCGCGAATTACCAAAAAATAATACGAACATTAGTCAACAACAGAATAAATCATTCACATTGAAAATGTTGATAGGCAGAAATGACCTCTCGTTTGTAGTGATTCTCTTGAGATCTGTTGTTGTAGCATTACTTTTTCTATCTATGTTCTTTGTTTTTGTACCAACTGCTACAGCACAGCACACTCCGTTATTCGATGGTGATAGCGCATTTGTACATCTTGAGGCACAATGTGCTTTTGGTCCAAGACCTCCGGGTTCGGACAATCTGACTCAATGCCGAAGGTATATTGCTGACATGCTTGTTAGCTTTGGATGGGAGGTCAGATTTCAGAATTTTACGTATCTCGGGACAAATTGTTCAAACATAATTGCATATATTGAAAATCCAAATACTGCCCCACTTGTTCTCGGCGCTCATTATGATACCCGGCCTCTTGCCGATAACGATCCCTCTCCTTCAAACCGGACCTATCCAGTTCTTGGAGCAAATGATGGCGCTAGTGGAGTTGCAATTCTTCTTGAGCTGGCGAGAATACTGCCCCAACAGGACCGCCATATCGTAGAGTTGGTATTTTTCGATGCTGAAGATTCAGGTCGCATAAATGGTTGGGACTGGATTGTTGGCTCAACATATTATGTCGACCAGCTTGACACGTTACGCAAAAATAGTGTAAGAGCGATGCTTCTTCTTGATATGGTTGGCGATGCCAGTTTACAACTTCCTAAAGAAATCTCATCAACAGATACACTCCAAAATGAAGTCTGGCACATTGCTGCAGAGCTCGGTCATTCAGATGTATTTCTGAATCAGACTGGTTCAACAATTATTGATGACCATCGACCGTTTCTTGATGCAGGTATTCCTGCACTTGATATCATTCAAACCCCCTTCCCATGGTATTGGCACACTCGAGAGGATACCCCTGACAAGTGTAGTGGTAGTAGCTTGGAGGTGGTTGGCTCAGTGATTGAAACATTTCTTATCCAACAGCTAACGCAAACAACACCATTTGAGCAAGAAAGTCCCGTCCTGCTCTATGTATCAATCATTATAGGTGTCATGGCCATTGTCATTATCTTTTTGGCTCGAAGACGATACCGCATGTGATACACACTTTTATTCCAAAACTCCCAGATATATCTTTGAAGTCTTTGTCTAGGTGATATAAGTGGAAGATACAATTCTCTACCGACCTCCTGGTAATCCCCCTCCACCAATTACAAAAATTGCTGTAGACATCCTCAACAAAAGGTTGGCATGTGGTAACATTAATGCACAGGTTTTACTTTTGAGTGCAAAAAATGGCAGACCACGCAGAGCGCTCTCTGGTCATGAAGGCATGATATCTTCCCTTGCATTCCTAGACAAAGGGGCTAGGCTATTGACAGGCAGCTGGGACTGTACTGCACGATCCTGGAAAAGTGCAAAGGGAGTACAGAACGAGTCAGTGTTATCTCACTCATCTGAGATAAAATCTCTGAATGTGCACGAAGAGTCTTCCAAAGGGGCTGCCGGAACAAGAGATGGAATTGTTAAGATTTTTTCACTGAACCGATTGAAATGTATTAGAAATCTGGAGGCTCATCAACGTGATATTTCAGGAATTTCATTCACTTCTGATGGGGCGTATATGCTCACTGCCTCTTGGGATGGTAGTGTCAAGCTTTGGGATATGTCTTCATTTGAACTTGTAAAGAACATTTTACGACAAAAACATAGAATCCGTTCGTTTGACATCATGCATGATGATGGGAATATTCTAGCTGGGCTCCATAACGGATCTGTAAGAATAGTATCGATTGAAAATACTAGAAATAGGTCTGAAATAAAAGCCCATTCAGACATAGTGAGTACTTTAGCTGTCAGTCCTAACGGTCAGTTTCTGGCAACTGGTAGTTGGGACCGTAAAGTGAAGGTATGGGATTTGGCAACGAAAGGCATTATTGACACCGGATATGTTGAAACCGGAATATCCGATTTGGTTTGGAACCCTCAAGGTGGTCAATTTTATACTGCTGACTTCTCAGGTGCAGTCCGTTCATGGACCTTTGATACTTAGGTCATAAACTGAATTTATCTACACGGATATCCACATTTGCGTAACCTTCATCATTCCATGTTATTCTTACTCGGTCATAGAGTCTTTTATTCCCTGTCTTATCATTTTTTTCTTCTTCCTCTAGTTTGACGAGTATGTCTTTCTCTCTATTTCTGGTTCGCTTGTCAAAAGGAAGTGGAAGAAGTTCACCGCTTGTGGTCATCAGTCTCACTGTTTTTTCATCAACCCAGACTAAAATTCCAGATAGAATCAATCGGCCACGCTTAAAATGCGGAGTCTTATCTCTCATACTCCTTACTATCTTCGCCATCTTTCTGTGTCGACCTATCTCTACTCTGGCAGTCTTGACAACATCTGCTGTAAACTGTTCAAGATACGCGTTTGTAAACTCATGATAGATAGGTTCAGGTGAGCTTGCATTTTGCTGAACAACCTTTGTTACAATGCCATAATCAAAACGTTTAGCGAATTGAAGTATCTGCTGACTTCGTTTTGTTTCTTCACTCCCACTCGCAATATCACTGAAAATGAGTTTTTCTGCAAGAGGATATTTGAGTAATTCAATAGTTTTACTCGCTGAGGTGAGATGGTTTTTGAGAACCGTCCTAATTGTTGTATTGGTTGCTTTAAAATAGATCTCAAATTCTTCTAGCAGAATATTTTGCTTCTCCCTCGTCAAAGGAACTGTTTCAAGATTGATTATTTCCACAGGGGGACCAGACATTCTTTGCACCTAAGAAGATTTTTGCTGGCCATCTAATCAATCTAGCTCTATCTATAAGCGCTTTGCAAGAAATGATGCTTCACTTATGCCTCGTTTTACACCGGCTGGTTGTAAGTCATAATCCCCATATTCCAACATTATCTTCTCATAGAACACCGGTTCTTCTTCTCTAACTCTAGATATCAGTGATTCATCTTTTTGCAGCGGATTACCTCCAAGAGCAAGAAAAGCCCGGCCTATCATGGAAATCGATCGTCGCATCTCAAGTACGGCCAGTTCATATTCTCCATTCAATGTCAGTGCTTTTGATCCATAATAATAACGTTGAGCTTGAGTGAGATGTGTAACAACTGACTCATCGAGTGAGATATTTTCTGCCTGTTCAAATCTATCCACTGCAATCTTCAACCAGTCATTAACATCGGAAAGAATCTCTAACAGGTTCTCCTCTTCAAATCCTTTTAATTTGAATGTTCGAAGGAAAAGCTGATACATCATAGGATCCAACATTCTCACTTCGGAAAGGACTTCTGAAGGTTTAATAATAGAGAATATCTGGTTCTTCATCACCACAACTCGACCGAGCTCAAACAACCCCTTCCTCAACTCATGGGTTGCGCTTGCAGGATCATTGCTCTCCAGATATCTCTCTGCAAACTGTAATGCTTCTTTAGCATCCCGTTTTGTATTCTCCACCATATTGCTTGGCCATGTATATTTTGAAGCTCTCTTAAGCCAATCACGTAACATGCCATCTGTATCGTACTGCACACGCGCTTCTCTAAGTCTACTGATCACACCCGCAATTTGAAATGCTGTTTCTGCTTCACCATCAAGAACAGTGTTAATATCAGAAGGAGTGACAAAGTCCATGTCCACAACGACACCTTTGTGTTCTGCCATTAGTCTGGCTGGCGCTTCAGAACCATCCCAGACCATACAGATGTCAAGATCAGAGCTAGTTGTAGCAGTACCCCTGACTACAGAACCATAAGTGAAGATCCCTTTGACTTCCTCTCTTTTTTTCCACTCCTCCACCGTATCATGGAGTGCGGCATCAAATCTTCGGTGAAGGTCCATCATACTTCAGACTACACTTCCTCTCTGCTTAATGATGCATAATCCTCACAGTACAATATGAATGTACGTTGTTCATTATAGCATAGGTGACAATAATACTTCTGGTTTTTCCTATTTTTGGATTACCCGACATCATTAATAGTGGGTTTCCTAGCAAAACCATTGTGGCCCTAACATGACCCGTCAAGATAATAGACCAAATGACGCTCTGCGACCAATCGAAATCATAAGAGATTATCTGAAACATCCAGAAGGTTCTGTTCTCATATCTACTGGTGATACGAAAATCATCTGTACTGCAACTGTAGAAGAAAAAGTCCCTGGTTGGCTAAATGGAGCTGGACAAGGATGGGTCACAGCAGAATACGGTATGTTACCTCGGGCGACAACAGATAGAACGAACCGTTATCGTGTCAGCGGACGGACTCAGGAGATTCAACGCTTGATCGGCCGGTCTCTCAGGGCTGCTGTTGATCTGAATAGAATATCAGAACATCAAGTTCGCATTGATTGTGATGTGATTCAAGCTGATGGTGGCACACGTACAGCAGCAATCACCGGTGCATATGTCGCCCTCTGTGATGCCTTGTCATATATGGTTGATATGGACATGATTCCAGACTTACCACTCATCGGAAATGTAGCTGCAGTCAGTGTAGGTGTTGTTGAAGGAGAAAATATGTTAGACCTTTGTTATGTCGAAGATTCCCAAGCTGAAGTTGATATGAATGTAGTAATGCTTGACGATGAATATGTCGAGGTGCAGGGCACTGGGGAACAGGGTACATTTTCAAGAGATACTTTGAATGACCTGCTTGACCTTGCACACAAAGGCATCAAAGAATTGATAGATTACCAATTGAAAGTATTGAAAGCTTAGAATCCATCACAACACCGCCTCGACCTAGTTAGATGGATGACTTCCCCCTCACATTTCAAACCAATCTTATCTTTATTTGAGATTCAAAATTTCTCTCACATCATCTGGGCTTGCCAACTCTCTGCCAAGCTCCTCCGCTGTTCTTCGGCATCTTGCAACGAATCTCTCATTGGAAGTGAGTTCCCCTTTTCGATAGTAGAGGTTATCCTCAAGTCCTACCCTGACATGTCCACCAAGTAATATTGACATGGTAGTCATAGGCAATTGTGACCTTCCAACACCCGCAACAGTGAATATGGTTTCGGATGGAATCTGTCGTACCATATGCAGAAGGTTCTCCTGTGTACCCGGTATACCTCCATCCACACCCATGACAAGTTGAAACAGACAGGGCTTTTTCACCAGGCCTTGATTAAGTAATTTCTCTCCTTGTGCAATGAAACCGACATCAAATGCCTCTAGTTCTGGTTTGATATCTAGCTCTAACATTCTCTTTGCAAGATATGTCACGGTCTCCCATGAATTAGAATAAACAAGTGATGGATTTCTGCCTGCAAAATTGAGTGAGCCTGTGGTGAGGCTAGCTAGCTCGGGCTTGACTCTTAATGGCTCTGCACGGTCTTCATCAGTCGTTCCTGCAACACCACTAGTAGAAACCATAATGATAAGATCCGTTCGTTTTCGTATCTTATCTACAGTTTCTTTGAACACCTCATAATTTGAAGTTGGGTTCTCATTCTTATCACGACAATGAACATGAATTATTGATGCTCCCTCTTGCTCACAGAGATAGGCAGCATCAGCAATCTCATCAGATGTCACTGGCAGATAGGGGGAATGACTCCTTCTAGGAACAGATCCAGTTGGGGCGATAGTAATTATGAGTTTGTCCATGGAAACATCACCATAATTGATGGACAATCAATAATATAACAGCAATAAGAATTCTAGTTTTTGTTTCGCAATATGTCGTAGAATCTCTGATAACTAGAGTTGGCATACTCCATCCAGTTTTTATCAACATGAGTAATCGAAAAAATAGTTCTAATTACAGGTCAGGTGATTTCTTGCGTACATCGTCAGTCAGTGAGAGGATGAAACCATCGGCAACTTTGGCAATGAATGAGATGATTTTGCAAAAACGGAAAGCAGGCGAACAGGTATATCACTTAGGATTTGGCGAGTCCCCATTCCCAATACACCCACTCATCAAGAATGCCCTTTGTGAGAATGCTGACCAACGCAGTTACTTGCCCACCCAAGGTGTTCTTGCACTCAGGGAACAGGTATCATTATTCTATGAACGCATCTATGGATTGAGATACACGCCTGATCAAGTCCTCATCGGTCCCGGTTCAAAGGCACTTCTTTTCAACACAATGATGTCTCTGAAAGGCCCACTCTTCCTACCAACGCCTTGTTGGGTGAGCTATGATGAACATGCTCATATCTTGGGGAAACGAGTGCATTATATTAAGACGGAATCTAGTGAAGGTTATAGACTCACTAATGATAATCTTGAACAAGCATTACGGAATTGCTTATCATATAATGGGATACAGAAACTCATTGTGATCAATAACCGTTGATTGTTTTCTGGACAAACCTGGACATGGAGTCTAGGCAGTCCGCCCAGCAACGGT
>CAZSWP010000034.1:0-39117 GCA_964610875.1 uncultured archaeon | reverse complement strand
GTATATAACCCCCTCCTGAAACATGTCTAGGATTGTCTAGGATTTTTGGAGCTGCTAGCAACCCCGTCACTTTTTATTTTCAGAGCTGCATCTACGAACTCTGTAGGTCCCATATATCGCGAGATGTTAGGTGCTGCTCTAGTTTTCGAAATCTCGTAGTTCTGTCACCAACCACAATCTGCATTACAGCCCCAGCTTCCAACTGTGTAAGCGTATGTTCCTGTAGCAAAGTGATAGAAGGGTTTTTTCTCAATTGGATTATTACTTATAGAGGATATATTTCCATAAGTAATGGTATAGATTACGCCATCAATATTCATTCTCGTACCGCACTTACCAAATTGTCGTTTCTCTAGTATGCAACGATGATAGCATGTCATGCATTGGACATGTTCAATATGCGCTCTTTGGAGTAGGCCCTTGCGTACCAATCGTTTATCAAAATCTACGATATTCTCGCTCTCTTTTGACATTACAATATATTACTTAGACAAAACTTCTTGATTAAGGCGTTGCATTGTTTGAAGTACATCCATAAAAAGAAGACTTGGCTGCAGCTGCTTTGTTAGTAGACTATTTTTGATTTCATGTATGTAATTTCACTATGAAATCTGGGGAAATCGTACTAAGAGTAAAGGGGCTCAAAGCCTATCATTCTTCAAAAAAGGGTATCGTGAAGGCTGTTGATGATGTTTCATTTGAAATCATGAGAGGTGAAGCTCTAGGTCTTCTTGGTGAATCTGGTGCTGGCAAGACTTCTGTAGCAATGTCAATTCTGGGACTGTTTGATGATTTATCAAGATTTTATGCCTCAACATCCGCTGATGCTGAAAATAAGCGGTTATGGTCTTTACGCGACAAAGTTAGAAAGGAGGGAAAAACATCTGCTGACTTAGGTGTCGACCTTCCTGGAGTTGAAGGTGAAATATGGTTTGAAGGTCAGGACCTTCTCTCTATGAGTGATAAGGAATTAAGAAAAATCAGAGGTAACTCCATTACATATGTACCACAGGGATCATCCAAATCACTCAATCCAAGACTTCCAATTGAAACGCAAACCGCAGAACCTCTTCAGCAACACAAAGGTATGATGATAAACCAAGAAGCAGCAAAAATGGTGCTTGAACTTCTTGATGTTGTTGATATTGGAGATGCAGAGATACGACTAGACATGTTTCCAACAGGACTTAGTGTAGGTGAGGATCAACGTGTATTGATTGCTGCTGCTTTGATTACTGGTCCCTCCCTAATCATAACCGATGAACCGACTACAGCAGTAGATGGGGCTGTCAGACATAAGATTCTCTCTGCGATTAATGCTGCAAGAAAGGAATTGGGTCTATCGCTGTTGATGATAACCAATGATGCAAATATTGTAAGTGAAACTTGCGATAAAGTTGGGATAATGTCTGCTGGCAAACTAATGGAGTTTGGTGATGTTTTTAATGTATACAAATCTCCCCGCCATCCCTTCACTCGTGCTTTCTTCATGAGTAATCCCAGTATGGAACTCATAAGAAGGATGAAGGAGAAGGGGTTAAGACTCCGTCCAATTCCGGGTTCTTCACCTAGTATGGTGGATCGACCATCTGGTTGTCTGTTCCATCCACGATGTGAATATTGCACTGATATATGCAAGGAAAAGGAACCAAAGTATACTGAGGTTACATCTGGACACAAGGTGCTCTGTCATAGAGTAAATGAAATCCCTGAAATCTAACTCGCCTGAAAAAGTCATTGCAAAACATAGACTTTTTCAATGTTGGTCCTAATAATGAATAGTGAGGTCTTATAATGGGTAAGAAGAAACTTGGTGAAATCTCTAGATATTTTTCTAACATTGGTGTAGCTGCAATCAAGCTTGATGATACAATTAAAACTGGACAAAAGATTAGTATTGAAGGTGCGACCACAAATTTTGAGATGGAAACTAAGAGTCTGGAGATTGACAGAGAATCGGTGGATTCTGCTAAAGCTGGTCAAGAAGTTGCCTTAAAAGTCCCGGATGAAGTTCGTGAAGGGGACGCAGTTTATCTTCTGGAATGATAAATTCACCAGTTCACTCGCATATCTACTTTATTTGTAACATCACTTTGATATGCAACTACTTTGGTTTCTTACAGAGAAGGATATCTGACCTTCCAAATCCTCCTTCAATAAATTCAGTTTCAAAACCAGCTTTTTTGAAGGTCTTCTTGAAGTCAATCTTATTTATCAATCCGATTTTGTTCGGATCTTCATAATATTCTATACCATCTGGAGTAGCAATTAGATATCGAAAATCAAGTATGATATAGTCCTCCTTTTTTTCTGAAATGTCGATTCTTGCGATTTTCACATCTGGATTATCAACGGTATGGAGTCCAATATGGTCTGGTCTGTAATCTTCTTTGTAGAATATTGGTTCAACTAGAGCTATTCCTCCTGGTATAAGATGTTTGAAAAAACTGATAGCTGTTTCTTCTATGTCAGATATTGAAAGAAGATAACTTATAGAACCAAATAGACAGATGATGGCTGCAAACTTGGATTTCAAGTCTAGGCATCGCATATCTTGTTTATAGAATACAATATCTGGGTTTCTTCTCTCAGCAAAAGAAAGCATGGCTTCACTCAGGTCTATACCTGTGACTTCATAGTGCTTCTTTAGGAATTGAATGTGCCCGCCTGTTCCACATGCCACATCCAATAGCGTGTTATCAACAGTTTTTTTGTATTTGTCAATCCATATTCGTATTTTCTTAGCTTCTTCCTCATAATCTTTCAATGAATATATCAGATCATAGTATTTTGCCAAATCACTGTAGAGCTTATCCATATTCAAAATGTACCAGAAAAGATTGAAAAAACATGCGCTTTCTTTCTCATATCTTACATGAGTATAAATTGTATCGTGAGAAGTACAATTACAGAGGTTCTTCTGAACAGATGTGATGATAAAGTTATCATTACAAGTGTGGGTACCGGCAAGGCGTCATTGGGTGTGGTCACTTAGAACATGTGTGACCGTGACCAACCCTGCTAGCAACCCACTCTCCTTATTGTGTTCTCTTTAGTACTAAAGCGTTTTCACTGAATCGATTTATACTATAAACTATAATGAAGTTACCAAATAATACGATTCTACACATTCTCAATTAACTATTTTATAGATTTACAACACTCAGCGGTTCATCAACAACATATTCTTTGTCTTCTTTCCATCCAGTATTCTCATCATAGTTTTTGTGATAAAAGAAGTAAGTGAAGGAAGCATCAAGTTGTAATTGCTGTATGCTTACATCTCGTGCATGCTCCCAAAAGAATTCAGAGTATTCTGGTGCCAAAGATGGTGGGGTTGTCACAAACATAATGAATGTATCATCATCTGCCGTAACTCTTGTCTGAAATGGCATGGCTTTCGATTCAACAAAATGAATCAAACTATGTGGTGTGAGTCCTGAGTCTGGTCGAAAGTTACCGGTGATGATTTGGTTATATGTGAGATCAAACACACGTCTGTCATAATATAGGGCATTTTGAAGGATGTAAGAATCTCTTATTTTACTAATTCTTCGCGATATCGTTGTTGGGTCTTTATCATAGACCAATCCTAATGCCTTGATACTAGGCTGAGCGTTTACTGTGAGTTCGCGTAGAAGGCACATATCTAAATTGTCCAAATTATGGTTGTGATTGATTGATACTTCATTTGCTCGATAACCATTGATTCCATTAAGGGACTGGCTCCAGATATTTTCCAAGCGACTTAGCTTCTCGTTCACACCTGATTTAGAACCATACTCGACATTCCACCTGTTTTTCTTAATATCCCATTGTTTCAGGTCTGGATTTGCACTAGCACGATATTTGGCATGCTTGACATCCATTCCTTGTGCTACACCGCTCTTTCCAATCTCACCATAAAAGACCTTCATTTTTTCAGCTATATTTGGTGGGTAATCAAATTGGACGTAAAGAGTGGCTTTGTCCGAGTAAGCCACTGTTCGATAGTGTGTGTAAGGATGCGCATCACATATTTTCTTCAATACGTTCAGTGACTTTCTATCTTCGATTTCTGTAAAGAAAACATGATCCCGCTGTAGTCCTATCTGATGTGGGTTATATATTGCCTCAACATCACTCTGCACACGATTTCCAAGAACGGGATCAGATATTTTTCTATTTGGTCTAAGAAATCCTTTTGATTTCAAAGCATGAATTCGGGTACGTATTGCTTCTGCGGACATTCCAAGTGTCTTAGCAATTGCAGAATTACTCTGAAACGGGTCTTTTCGAAGTTCTAAAAATATCTTATAGTCAATGAGGTCTAGGTCATATGCCCTCCATGCAACCATATTTTACGTACCCCTTAATTGAATTCCAATTGTGTCACTTTTTCTAGTATACTCCAAAATATGGGTCTCCGCCTTCACTACCCCCTGGTGGGTCAAAGACAACAGAAGCCTCTGCTGAAACCACATCTGGTGAAATCATAACTGCGAAAACATCAACAGTATAGTCTCCACTCTCAGTAGCATGGTCGAAGAACAGGTTTCGTATTATTATCACATCACTCCATGCCAGGACTCGAACGTAATAGCTATAGCTAGCTCCTGATGGCAGTGTCAATCTGATCTCGTAGATGAAATCATAAATAAAAGAGTATCCGAGTTCGAATCCAAGTGTTACAAACACATCATTTTCTTGACTATCCTGATCCATATCAGTATAATACGCGTCAAGAATATAGACATTGAATCGTGAGCAATAATACGATGTATACGCATTTACGTTTGGAATATTGATTGTTAGTGCGAGAATCATAAACGCTAGTCCAAGCATCACGATTCTAGTACCAAGCTTCTCTCTCTGTGCCAAGTAAAGCACCTCCTCATCGCTAGTATGCAAATACCATGATTGCATGAAATCAAATTCCTCATATATTAGTGATGTGGTAAAACTGCGTGCAGATTTTGCCAGTTATATTTATATAATATGTTGGCAAACATGCACGCGGCTAATATAGTTATACTATGATGCCTCCTGAGAAATTCGCGCTCGGGATATCGGTGATTAAAATGAGTTGTAGGAAACGACTGACCCTTGTGGCAGTAGTCTTACTTCCCCTGCTTATTCTAGCTAGTTCATCTTCTGTAATGGCGGGGCCTGTGAGTACAACACAAGGACAGATGATAGATGCTGTGGTCATCTTTAGACCTGGCATTGATGTAAATTTGAGAGATGTAGAGATAGTACATCAATACTCATCAATAAATGGGATAGCTGCAAGAATGCCACTATTTCTCTTTGAATCCTTGAAAGACTCTTGGTTTGTAGAGTCAATCACAATTGATGGAGAAATGAGTCTACTGCAAGACACACTTGATTGGGGCGTTGATGATGTTGACGCTGAAGTCGTATGGGGTGGTGTTGAGAACGCAGTGGATGTTGTTCCTGGGAATATTGCTGGTGATGGTGTTAAGGTAGCAATCCTTGATACTGGTATTGACTATACACATCCTGATTTGGATGATGTCTATGCAGGTGGTTATGATTATGTAGATGATGACTCTGATCCAAAAGATGGTCACGGTCATGGCACTCATTGTGCAGGCATAGTTGCTGCTGAAGACAATGGTGTTGGAGTCATAGGAGTCGCACCACATGCAAGTATCTATGCAGTCAGAGTATTGAACAACCAAGGTTCAGGGTCAACAAGTGACATTATTGCAGGAATCGATTGGGCAATTGATAATGGAATCGATGTTATTTCAATGAGCCTCGGGGGCGGTAGTTATGACTCGTCCTTTGATGCAGCAGTTTCTCGTGCTTTTGATGCTGGTGTTGTTGTTCTTGCTGCGTCTGGAAATGATGGAAAAGGCACGATATCATATCCTGCAAAGTATGATGATGCAATTGCAGTAGGGGCCATTGATTCGAGTCACAGCCTTGCTAGCTTCAGCAATTATGGACCAGAACAAGAAGTGGTAGCTCCCGGAGTAGATATCTACAGCACTATGCCTACATATACCGTGACACTGAATCAATGGTGGTACGGTGGCATGAGTAAGAATTACGATGAGATGAGCGGCACATCTATGGCTTGTCCAATGGCTGCTGGTGTTGTTGCACTTGTTCTTGATGCAAATCCCTCATTGACGCCTACTCAGGTCAGAGATATTCTCCACACGAGTTCTGTAGACCTTGGAAGTTCCGGTTGGGACCAGTACTATGGTTATGGAGAGGTTAATGCTGAGGATGCAGTAGCAGCAGCTGGTGGTGGTCCAACAGATAATCCGCCGAGCTGTTCAATCTATGACCCAGCTTCTGGTGCAACTGTATCAGGTACACATCGCATTCTGGTTTCTGCGAGTGATGATGACGCCGTGTCAAAGGTAGAGGTACAAATCGATTCAGGGACTTGGATTGATATCACCACCAATTGGGATGGTTCATACTACTATTATGACTGGGACACAACTGCTTATGCAGATGGCAGTCATGATGTAAGTGCGAGAGCTACCGATACAGCAAGTCAGACCACTACTGATACAAACTCAGTGACTGTCAACAATGGTGGTGGAACGACTGATACTATGCATGTTGCTTCAATTGAGATGTGGTACGAGTCGTTTGGATTCTGGTTCTGGAGATGGTATGATGTTTATACGAAAGTGACCGTGCATGATGGCTTTGGGAATACATTAGCCGGAGTCACTGTCTATCTAGATATAACCTTACCATCAGGCTCCCATGCAACAGGATCTGCTGACACAGGCTCAGATGGTACTGTCACTTTCGTCTATGAAAGTGGAGGTAGAGGAACATATACTTCTACAGTGACAGATCTGGTCCTGACAGGCTATGAATATGTATCTGGTGACAACGTAGAAACTTCTGAATCAATCACTATCTAACATTGGTTATCTAGTAGTCCCTAGCTTATTGGGGTCCGTGCTCCTCTACGGACCCTTCCTTTTTTTCTCGGTTGGGGTTCTTCTTTGGTTTTCGTTTGAGTCTATCAGGTAGTGGCATCTGGAAAGTATGTTTCAACCCATCAACTGTTGATAGTGTTTTCACATTCCTTCGTGTTTCAGCGATGATTGCCTCAAGAACTACTTTTTCATCAACTTCTCCTTCCTCTTTCACAAGAGCTAATCTATGAAGCGCATAAATTCCTAGAAGAACTGAGATGATGAAGAGAAAATCAAGACCTCCTAAATGGAACGTATTGATGACAATGGTTCCCTCTGGTGCTGTCCATGTTATTGCAAAAGTTAGTTCTCTCAAGGAGAAGAAGTCAGCTAAGATTCCTCCTAGGATAGGTGCTATGGTTCCTGCAATCGCTATTAGTACACCTCTTGCAGCCAAATATGTTGTAGCACTACCACGTGGAGCAAGTTTCAGTCCAATGTTATTTGATGTTAGTGTCACCCCTGCAGAAGCGACCCCTGTAAGAAGATGGATCATAACAAGTAATGGTATAGTGAACATGTGATATCCAGGTAATGTAGTAAATGTCCAGAGGAACGTTCCTAGCATGAAAAGTGGGACTGTCACCTGTAGGACGGATTTATTGCTGAAACGATCTGACATACGTCCCCAGAATCTGAAAAATACAATAGATACAATTTGGGTGAGTACACTGAATATTACTACTACAAAGATAGCTAAGTTTAGTTTTGATAGCATATAGACTGTGAAGAAGGGTGCTGCTATTGCTGTTGAAAATGTCCAAGCAAAAGAGAATGCCATAAGATTGGAGAAATTCCTGTCATTATAAGGAGTTAGTAGTAGATTTCGAATACTTTTTTGCGTAACAGTTGCCTCATGTTTTGGTTCTGGGATTCTGGACATATACCATGTTCCACAGACACCTCCCATGAATGCCATACCAAAGAGAACCGAATACCCGATGAGAGGTGTTGTTGGATTGCTAAGGACCCAGAAATCGATGAAGAGACTAGCTATTAGTGATATTGGTATTCCAACGGCAGTCATTAGAGTCATTCGTCTGGAAAAGAATCTACCCAGCTGTTCTCTTGGTACTAATTCTCGAAGCCAAGAGTTCCAACTAGGTGATCCAATTGCTATAAATGATGCTTGGAGTCCTACTGCTATAACAAGTAGAACGAGACCATTCTCAGATGTTGTGATAAATGGTATCAGTGCCATCAGTAAAATAGCAAGACGATTTGCACTTGAGGTTAGTATATCCAGTCTTTTTCTCATTTGATATTTTTCTACCAGTATCACAGAAGGAATCTGAAGGAGCTGGGCAAATGCTGGAAGTGCTGCTAATAATCCAAGAATGGTATTTGGTGCACCAAGTAAAATTGCAAAAGCAACCAAGAAGACCCCCTCTGTCAATGTGAGTCTAATCTGGGTGAACACCCCTTGGCGCATCAATAGACCAAATGCACGATTTCGGTCTTCCTTTGAGATGCCATCATCACCTTCAGTCAATGAATATTTTCTACCTCTCCCTCTGTCTGGTTGGTACTACAACAAAAAGATGATGATGCGGTGCTAGTCAGAATGTCCACAAAAGGAATCCTTAAGATACTATCATCTTGGGCGAGATAATCGACGGAGTTTGATTTTATCTTGGCCTGGTGTGTTATGGTAAAAGGTCCATGTCGTGGGAAACTGTGTGATTTTTGGGCACGTATACGTATAAGAAAAAAAACTGTTGAGAACTTGGTCAAGGACATCAAAAACACAATTATTGAATGTGATAAAGGAAGTAATGCATCAACTAGAGATCTTCTTGGCACCTATTGGGACGAGATGGGTGTCAGGGATATGGAACGGTTATGTGAGGAAGAACCTGATCTTTGTGAGAAGATAATGGAAGTAGAATCTCAGTTCTTATGAAGGAACCGGAATCATATTTCCTTGATTTAGTAATCCCTTATGATCGAGTGCTTTCTTTACAGACTGCATCTGTGAGATACCTTCCTCTCCATACATGACCTGTAGAAAACTACGCTTGAGCTTACCAATTCCGTGTTCTGCAGCAACAGTGCCACCTAACTCCACAGCCTTTTTTGCAAACATCATGTAGTTGTCCATGCCTTGTTTGACTTCCTCATTGTTTCTTGGAATCATATTGACATGCAGATGATTGTCTCCTATATGCCCAAAGATGACATACTCCATCTCTTGTGCCTCTAGATGCTCGCGATAGAACTTCAGATAATCCCGTAACGCATCATCTGGCACTGCCATATCTGTTCCTATCTTGTGGACTTCATGATACTGAGCCTTTCGCTGTGCAATAAGACCGTTTACTGTTTCTGGCACAAAATGTCGGACTGTCTTCATTTTCTCAAGTTCGGTCCTGTCCATACCTGCCCAACTTGACTCTGACGAGGAGTTATGGCTGTTGAGTATCATCTCAAGGCTCATGATTAGTTCTTCCATGTTCTCCTCAGTGTATTCGAACTCAAAGAAAACAATGGCTTGAGTTGCATCGGTTAATGCAGGTACTGTGATCCCAGTTGATGCAGCTTTCCCACGAATCATTTTCAAAGCGTTTGGCCCGAAATATTCCAAGAAATCCATCTTTACTGGTGAGTCATCTGCTCTCACTTCATATACGAAATTTACTGCATCTGCTTCGCTCGGAAAGAATGCCATCACAGTCATGATATTTTCTGCAAGGCTTACTAGACCTAGTTCTATTACTGTAATTACTCCAAGAATTCCTTCGGAACCGATGAAAAGATCAATGAGGTCCATGTCTGGTTTAGCAAACAGTCCTGCTGCATTCTTTGTCTTTGGCATCTCATAGGTTGGTACTTTGACTTCAACTACACTACCATCTGTGAGTTTAATCTCAAAGACGCCCTCATTTGCAAAAACTTCGCCTCTCTTAATATCAAGAATGTCGCCATTCATTAGTACGACTCTTATTCTACGAACCCACGGTCGTATTGCCCCATATTTGAAGGTCCGTGCACCTGATGCATTGCATGCAGTGATACCACCAAGCCATGCACTCATCTCTGTAGGATCAACTGGAAATGTATAAGTCTTCGAATCATTGGTAAAACGTTGCAGAGCGGCATCGGACTCATCGGATTCTTTTCCCTCAAGAGCTTTCACATCTTTGCTAGTGAGAATCTTCACAAGGTCCTCAAGTAGAACTCCTGCTTCTGCTGCAATAGAATATGTTTCTTCTCCTTCTTTATAGCGCATATAGAGAATCTCATTCATCTTTTCAAGGTTGAGAGCAATACCTCCCAATGGGACGGCTGCTCCAGTAAGTCCAGTTCTTCCCCCTTGAATGGTGACTGGGATTCCTCTATTATTTGCATCTTCGAGTATGGCTGCCACATCTGCTTCTGTATTTGGAAAAGCTATTGCATCTGCCTCCCCATCAAAGGAATGACTTTCATCATCCAAGTAGAGTGCATATGTGTCGGTGATCTCAGATTGGTCGGTCACCATTTTTATTTTTGAGAGGTCAGGTTCGTTCGGTCGTATAGCGTTGATCCTGTTCGTCATTCAGACTCACCACTCATTCTTAATGATTCAACTTTTCTCCACCATATCAAAGATGTGGTAGAGCAAAACTCATCATGTGACCAAACTCATTATATCCGAACTAAGTAAGAAATCGGGTACCAAGAAGGGAGATATAATGAAGATCGCTGCAGTTTCAGATATACATGCAAGAGATGATGGCAGCGATAAAGCTCTACTTGAGGGTATTAGAGAACGCGTTGAAGAAATAGCTCCTGATATCTTTGTGATAGCGGGTGATGTGAGTGAAAAACTGGAATTACTATCAGGAAACCTTGCACTTCTAAAGGTAGATGGCGTAAAGAATCTCTATGTAGCTGGGAATCATGATATCTGGTTTGAACATGAAAAAGGGTTCAGCTCTCTTGACAAGTATTCTAAACTAATCAGAGATGTGTGTAATGATATTGGCTTTACTTATCTTCCTGATAATCCTTATACTAAAGATGGAATCGCTTTTGTGGGTAGTATTGGTTGGTATGATTACTCGTTTAGAAGACTGGATTTACCTATCACAAGAGAGGAATATGAAGCAAAGCAATATCGCTCTGCGGTCTGGCGTGATTTCTATAACATTGACTGGTCCTTTAGCGATGAGGAGGCTGTAGAACTCTTCAATAGCAAGCTAAAATATGATCTTGAAACCCTGCCTGATGATGTCGATTCCGTTATCTATGTGTCACATCATCTCCCCTTTAAAGAACTCACGCTTTACAGGAATTATCTGCCATGGGATTTTTTCTCCGCATATATGGGTGCTGAGAGCACAGGTGAGATTATTCTAGCAGACGATAGATCTGCTTTGACCATATCTGGTCACAGTCATATTCGACGTAAAATCAACAAAGGTCGTCTTACAGCAATGACTGTGCCAATTGGATACGGACGTCCGGAGAATAGTGATTTTACAGACCTTGTCCATGATGCTGTAGCAGTGATCGAGTTGATTGAAAATGAGGTGCGTGTAGAACACTTTGTTGAAGGTGACATCTGCGCAGATTTGCCGTACATCTTTTGATAGTCCTCTCCATGCGACAGATTAATGAGTCCATCAGCATTCTATGACAAAATAGTATTCACCCAATATTTCCCACAATGCACTGAGTGTGAAATAAGAAATGGATCAGCTTGGCCTCGCAGTACTCATTGTCTTTATTGCTACTTATGTAATAATAAGTACTGAAAAAGTGAACCGAACTGGGATGGCTCTTCTGGGAATGGGGCTTGTTGGTATTGTATTATTCATAGGACAATCTGTAGGCCATCCTGATGGTGTGAATTTCATAGAGTTTATTCATCATATCGAATGGGACACCATTCTCTTTGTCACTAGCATGTTCATTATTGTGGCTGTTGCTGGAGCAAGTGGGATGTTTCAGTATATTGCACTGAGGCTTGTAAGACCTAGTGGTGGTGATCATAGAAATCTCTTCATCACCTTCCTAGTATTCGTGTTCTGTATTTCTTTGTTCTTTGATACTGTGTCAACAATGCTGATAATGGCTCCATTGACTATTGAGGTGTGTAATGCTCTGGAAATTGATTTCAAACTGTATCTTGTAGCTGAATCCATCACCTGCAATACATCATCAATCCCCTCTATAGTTGGTGCAGTGCCAAATCTCGTAATTGCACAACAAACGCAGCTTGATGCCGGTCTTTTATTCATAGTATTCTTGCCACTATCAATCATCCTCTTTCTAGTAACTTTACCAATCTATCTAAAATACTACGAAAAATCGTTTGGCACAACGGATGCTTATAGAGTTGAGGCGGTCTTTGATATTGATCCTGTACACATGGTCAAATCAAGGAGAGACTTCTATGCTTCACTTGTGGCTATAGTAATTTTAGTAATCGGATTTGTTCTATCGCCTTCCTTAGGAATTGCCCCTCCTTTGATTGCACTCTGTGTTGCTGCTTTCATGCTTATTCTCTCACACGATAGATCTGCTGAGTTCTTAGGTGAGGTTGGTTGGGATACAATATTTTTCCTAGTCGGGCTCTTCGGTCTTGTTGGAGCTCTTGTCATCACTGGATTGATTGATGAACTCGCTGCTGCAATTGGAGTCATCATTGGTGATGATGCAGTCCTAGCCACGGTATTCATGGTGTGGGTACCAGCTGTTCTATCTGCCTTTCTAGATAATCTTCCAGTTTCTCTAGTTCTTGCTCCAATTGCTACTCAGTTTGCATATATAAGCCCAGTACTTCCACTTGCATTGGTCTTTGCAGTAAATGTGGGTGGTTACATCTTCACACCTCTTGGT
Organism: uncultured archaeon; assembly: GCA_964610875.1. Lineage (GTDB taxonomy): Archaea > Asgardarchaeota > Thorarchaeia > Thorarchaeales > Thorarchaeaceae > CAZSWP01. The sequence continues at coordinate 26,335 of CAZSWP010000034.1, read as the reverse complement.
TCACCAGCCAATATGATAGCAATTGGATATTCCGAGAAAGAACACAATCCCATTCCATTCGTTGAGTTTGCCAAGATTGGGACTATACTTGGATTAATTCATCTTGCAATTGGCACTGGTTGGCTATTAATGATAGGGTGGTTCATGGGCGCTACTTAGTTCTAGTAGTAACAGCTATTATTAATGGGATGTTTTACATTACACAACAAGTAGCAGTGATGGTGTGACAAATCTATGGATATAGTTGCAGGAATGGTTCTCCTTGTATTCATTGGCACATATATAGCAATATCCACAGAGAAAGTAAACAGAACTGCAATGTCCCTGCTTGGAATGGGCATTGTTGGAATTATACTATGGGCTGCTGGAGCCGGGACATTCACACTGATTGCTAGTACTGTTGATTGGGGAACCATTCTCTTCGTCACTTCAATGATGATTATTGTTACGATTGCTTCTGCATCAGGTATGTTTCAATATCTTGCACTTAAAATGGTTGGACCTACACGTTGTGATACGAAACGATTGTTTATTACATTCTTGACATTTGTCTTTGTGATTTCATTCTTCTTCGATACTGCGTCAACCATGCTTATTATGGGGCCACTGACAATTGAATTGTGCAAAGCAATTGAGATTGACTTTCGCCCATTTCTTATTGCAGAATCGATGGTAACCAACTTCGCATCAATTCCTTCAGTGGTTGGTGCAGTACCAAACTTGGTTATTGCAGAACGTGCATCGGTTGATCCGGGTTTCATGTTTATCGTGCTCATGCCACTTGCTGTGATTCTGTTTATTTTTTCAATTCCATTATTTCTTTATTTCTTTGAAGACATGCTTGAACAAGGGTCAGAAGAAGTTGTGAATCAGATGCTTTTCTTGGACCCTACATATATGATAAAATCAAGAAAGGAGTTTTATCTATCCATAATTGCCATGATTATTTTAGTACTTGGCTTTACACTTGGACAAACTGCTCAATTCGAACCATCTATGATTGCTATCATCGTCGCATCTGTCTTACTCCTCACTACTAAAGAATGGGTTGATGAAATTCTAATGAGGGTAAACTGGGGTACTGTATTCTTTCTGGTAGGACTCTTTGGACTAGTAGCTGCTTTGGAAATAACTGGTGTTATCCATGAACTTGGTGTTGTTGTTGGTGAAATATTAGGTGATAATCTTCTCTTTGCTATTATCTTCATGACATGGATTCCGGCCTTACTTTCTGCAGTGATTGATAACATTCCTGTTTCAGCAGTACTTGCTCCCATTGCATTACAATTTGCATCATTGAGCCCAATAATCCCGTTAGTTCTGATTTTTGCAGTTAATATTGGAGGATTCATTCTCCCCATTGGGTCTCCGGCTACAATTCTGGCATTAGCGCTATCTGAGAGAGCACATAATCCAATCAGCTTCAAACAGTTTATGCGAGTAGCAACAACGATGGGGCTTATAATGCTAGCAATCGGTACTGGATGGTTTGTTCTTGTTGGAATGATAATATGACATAGAAATAGGAGTGGCGTCCTTGTCCTCGAATAAATGCCGCCGGGAGGACGAGCATCAGAGAAACTGGACGCCTTGAATTAGATATAACATATTCTATTCTATATTAATAATAGTTGCATTCTCTTTTGAATTTTATCAAAAGGGAACCTTTTGCGCATTAAGAACGGAAACCATGAAAAAGGGGACATTTCCTTCAAAATGATGATCACTTATGCCAAAACGTGCTAGATGCCCGTACTGTGATAGACTCTTTATTAGAGACAGGCTTGATGATCATATTCTCCGTTGCAAGGAGCGAAAAAGAGGCGAGAAAAAGGTTCTACAGAGGATAAGAAAGTTAGTAGTTGATGGGAATAATGTGGCTTTTCACCTGGTTCCTCAAGGAAAACCACGCGCTGCAAATCTGATGAATGCCTATCATAGTCTCGTATCTGCTGGCTATAGACCCATATTCGTAGTATCTGCAGCCTTGAAATACAGAATCGATAGACCCACAGTCCTACAGGATTTAGCCATCCGTGGTAAAGTCATAGAATCACCTAGTGGCAAGAATGATGATTTGGTCATTCTGCAAACTGCCAAACGTTTAGGTGCTGATATAGTGTCTAATGACAGGTTCCTAGACTGGCTTGACAGTTATCCATGGGTACCCACTCGACTCAGAAGATATCGATTGACTCCCTCAGGGCTTATCTTGGATTAGAAGTTTCAATCTATCCAAAGTGTTTTAATGACTCATGAAGTGGGAACGCGAAAGATACGATCTAGCGGTGATTATTATGTTAGCAAGCGAATTACGAAAAAAGTACTTGAAGTTCTTCAAGGAGAAAGGGCATGCCATTCTCCCATCGTCCTCTCTATTACCTGAACATGATCCCACAGTACTCTTCACCACCGCTGGAATGCACCCTCTTGTTCCCTACCTTCTAGGTCAACCTCATCCTGCAGGAACCAGAATCGCCAGTGTACAGAAATGCATTCGTACCACTGACATAGACGAGGTTGGTGATACTACCCATCTCACATTCTTTGAGATGTTGGGGAATTGGAGTTTTGGTGATTACTGGAAAAAAGAAGCTATCACTTGGAGTTATGAATTCCTAACATCCAAGAAATGGCTTGGATTCGACCCTCAGAAGTTATACGTTTCAGTATTCGAAGGAGATGAAGATGCCTCGCGTGATGAGGAATCTGTAGAAATCTGGAAATCTCTCGGCATTCCTGAGGAGCGCATCTTCTACCTTGGAAAGGAAGAAAACTGGTGGGGCCCAGCTGGAACAACTGGCCCTTGTGGTCCCGATACAGAGATGTTCATAGAAGTAGATGAGATTCCTAGATGTGGTCTCGATTGCCAACCTGGGTGTGACTGCGGTCATTTTGTGGAGGTATGGAATGATGTCTTTATGGAATATAACAAAAACGAGGATGGCACTTATTCCAAACTTGAACGTCGGAACATAGACACAGGTATGGGTGTTGAGCGGACCGCTGCTATGCTTCAGGGTGTTCCTACTGTGTTCGATACAGACCTGTTCGTACCACTCGTTGAAAAGTTGAAAAAGTGGGCTAATATCGACGAACCAGATGAATATCAACTAAAATTGTTGAGGACGGTTTCTGACCATGTCAAGGCGGCCGTTATGATCATGGCAGATGACTCAAAGATAGCGCCATCCAATGTCGAACAAGGTTACATAGTCCGTAGACTCATCAGGAAAGCCATTGTGAGTGGAGATAATCTAGAAATCCCCTCCGGCTTTCTTTCTGACCTTGCTGAGATTGTCATTGAAATCTACAAAGATGTCTACAATGAAGTAGAACGCAATCATGATTTCATAATTGACAATCTTCAGAAGGAAGCAAAACGATTCCGGCGAACATTAAAGAAGGCATTGAGAAAACTTCGTAAGATTCTTGATGAGACTGGCACCATCACTGGTGAAGATGCTTTTGTACTCTTCACAAGTTTTGGATTACCAATAGAGATAACCCGAGAGATTGCTGAGGAGCACGGCCTCAAAATCAATATGGATGAGTTTCGTAAACAGTTTGAAGAGCACAGAGACATCTCGCGAACTGCATCACAAGGTAAGTTCAAAGGAGGATTAGCTGACCATAGTGAAGTGATTATGAAACTCCACACAGCTACGCATCTGTTACAGGCTGCACTCCGTAAGGTTCTTGGTGGTCAAGTACAACAGAGTGGCAGTAATATAACTAAAGAAAGACTACGTTTTGATTTCACCTTCCCAAGAAAGTTGACACCTGAAGAGATTCAGCAAGTGGAAGATATGGTCAATGAAGTCATTCAGAAAGATATTGAAGTCACACGAGAAGTCATGCCGTATGATGAAGCAATCAAGGCTGGAGCCCTTGCATTCTTCAAAGAGAATTATGGTGATACGGTCTCTGTATATTCAGTGGGTGGTTTCAGTATGGAGTTATGCGGTGGTCCTCATGTCACGAGTACGGGAAAACTTGGCAAATTCCGCATTAAGAAACAAGAGAATATCGGTGCTGGACTGATGCGTATTAGAGCTGTGCTTGGGTGACAAACGTCACATTCGATTCATTTAACACAAATAATGTATACGGTTAGGTGGTGCTTGATAATATGGGCACATTCTCAAAGATATTTGGATCTGGTGATAAGAAACTTCAGGAACGAGCTGACAAGCTTCTCATAGAAATCACAAAGGGTATTCAGTCAGCAAGTGCAAAGCTACGTGTAGCTGCAGAAAGATGGGTCGATGGATACTATGATATCATTTTTGAAATTCGTGAAGAAATAATTGAGATTGAACGAAATATCGACCAAGTAAAGGAGGATTTGGTTGAGAATATTCTAACTAAACATGCATATTTGCCTCAACACACCCAAGAACGACATCTACTTGTGAACAATTTGGACGAAATAATCGATGCATGTGAAGACGCAATCAGAGTCATAGCACTTGGAAAAGGGATGCACCCTCCAAAGGAAATTGCTAAAATTGCTGAGAAATGCTGGATATGCACTGATCTACTGCAGGATGCAGTAAAATATCTCTTTAAAGATTTTAAAAAATCCGTGAAGAAAACCAGAGAGCTAGATAAAGTTCGAGAAGAAGCACGTGATATCCAATTCGAATTACTAGGAAAGCTCTTCAGAAAGGATGACTACAAACCCAATGAGATTGTAATGTACAAGACCATATCCGAACGTATATTGCAGGTTGCTATTCGTGCTGAACTAACTGCTGATTTTATTCGTGAGCTTGCTGTGAAATACTCCTAACCGGAGAGTGAGCTTCAATGGATTCCTTACTGTTAGGTGCTCTTCTCGTCATCGGCTTTATTGTTGCATTTGCTATTGGTGGAAATGATGAAGCCATGAGTCCTGCAGTTGGAGCTAGAGTGTTCACTGTGAATGTTGCAGTTTTAATTGGAGCTGTAGTCACTATTATTGGCGCAACGACACTCGGTTCAGGTGTTTCAGAGAAAGTAGGTTCAGATTTAATTAGTGGTCAGTCACTCACAACCGCAATGGTGTTTGCCATTCTCATTTCAATGACAATCTGGTTGTTACTAGCATCAGTTTCTAAAGGACTGCCCATCAGTACAACACAATGCATTGTTGGCTCTGTAATTGGTATCGCCCTTGCCGCTCCAATTTTCGGTCTCGAAGAGTGGGGTGCTGGGTCTATTGATTGGTTTGTTGTGACAGAGATATTTACAGGGTGGATTTTATCCACGGTGTTAGGATTCATATTTGCTGGAATATTGTTCTCTCTCATACGTAGATTGCAGTCAAAAACTAAAGGTCTTTCAGGACTGGAGCGTCAAGAACAGATTGCTGCTTACGCGCTCGCAATATTTCTTATTTTCACATCACTAAGTCGAGGAGGCAATGATGTTGCAAATGTTGTGGCTCCACTTGTATCCCTCCCTGAGTTCAAAGGTACTTTTGAATTTCTAGGGTTTGTTTTGCCCTCTTTGTTCATACCTCTATTAGTATGTGGAATTGGGATGGCATTAGGGTTAATAGTTGTAGGCCGGAAGGTAATAAAGACCCTAGCAACAGAAGTAGTAACACTATCACCAATCTCTGCCCTTGCAGCCAGTATCTCAACTTCAGTTGTCATGTTCGTTGGGACCTATCTTGGATTTCCTCTAAGTGGTACTCATGTATTAGTCGCAGCACTAATTGGTGTTGGTTGGGTCTCTAAAACCCCTGTAAAGATGAAACAAGTAAAAGAAATCATATATTCATGGGTCTTGACAGTACCTGTATCTGCAGTGTTCGGTGTTGGGGTATTTGTGTTGACCAATGCAGTTCTATAAAACGAGCTTATTCTCATCGAGTGAGTATATCCTTAGCAATCTCTGGTTTTCGATGTACAATGAGTGAACTCTTTGCTTTTGTAGCCAGCTCTTTTGCCTCCATCATTGTGAGGTGTACCTTCTGTTCAGGGTTGGGATGGGTATCATATGTTGCTTCTATGATTGCCAAGTCTACATTATCTACCAGCATCTCCAAGCTCGTGCACATCCTACTATCCCCTGTATAAGAAACTGTGGTCTGACCAATGGTTATTTGAAAACCCAAAGCGGGCATGAGAATGTCTTTCTCGGACGGATTCTCCATTCCATAGTGCTCTACTCCCATTGATTTGAGCTTGAAGAAATCCGTATCAAATCCTGACCCGTGTTGTAATTTGAATGTGCAGATTTGAAATGGTATTGTTTCGGAATAACTCTCTTTGAATCCCTTGATTATGTTCTCTACCTCAATGCATCCGTTAGGAATCAAAATGTTTAGCGGTCTTGTTCTACCAATCATTCGTATAAATCCTAGGAGTGACCATAGTCCTCCCATATGATCAAAGTGTCCATGAGTTATAGCAATTAGATCAATCTCATTCACAAATTCTAGATTACCTTTTGTAAGCAAATCGCGTACAGCGCCATCTCCAACATCAACAAGCAAAATCTTGCCCGTGAATCGCGATGTGATAATAATAGTTGTGGCAACACCTGCAATACTAAATGGAACATCCACAATCACTTCGTCGTTTTCCCAATTCTTTGCGTGTGTTGATGAAGAGTTCAAACCCAATATCACCTTTTCAAGACCAAATGTTAGCTAGTCTTTCTTGTAACAACACACAATCTGACTACATTTCTAATTAAGATATGTGTGTCTAAGAAAAAGAGAGAAGCTGCGGCCAAAAGCCGCAGATACAAACTTAGTCATAACCAAGTTTTGGAACTCGGGCAAGCCATTTCATGAAGTAACCAACAATGACAGAAACAACAAGACCTGCAGTAGTTGTCAAGAAAACGGTCACTAGGTCTGGTAGTGCTCCATATATTAGTTGCATCCAGCTCCAATACATTCCTGAAAGGGTAAGACCCGCAAATGTAACCTTTTCAAGTGGCACTTTCACACTTTTAGTTTGGAATACTCCCATGTCAGTTAGAGCTGCTGCAAGCGCTCCTGCCTTGTTAGGTCGCAATTTCACTCTTTTTGCGAATTTGCTAACTGTGACCTTTGAACCATATGGTACCGCGTCAAGAGCCTTTGGTGCATAATCTGCAATATCCTTAGAGAAAAATTGTAGCGCAGCAGGTTTTGAGATATCACACTTGGAACAATTCTGGACTCCTTTCTTCCATTTCTTCCCACATTTTGGACATCTCTTCTCATCCCAAGTCTTCCCTGCAACATCACTGACTCTATTGATTAATTCCTCTTTGCTCACTTGCTGTGCTTCTTCCTTTTTCTTTCGTCGGAGAACGATTTGTTTTGGAAAGATGCCCACTTCATCTGCACTCTTCGCTTTTCTGACCTTTCTTGCTGCAAATATGCCACTTTGAAAGTCATCAAGTGCTAATAACAAGCTGAAGATCGCCATCAAGCTGAATCCTAGGGTGATTAGTCCATTAATTGATACGATAGCTGCGACTCCTTGTTGTCCAATACGTAGCACAAAATCTGCTTCAACAACTGCGCTCTCTGTTTCACCATCCAATGTATAGTTGAACGTGAATACCCCTCTAATGGTTCCTGATATCAAGTCAATACCTAATCCTTGGGTCAAGGAGCTCAAATCCAAGTCAGTATCAATAATCGTATCATTAAATGGTGCTGGAATTGGAGTGCTGTTAACTAACTGCTGATTGAAAATTGATATCCCTAAATACTGCATAGAAAACTTACCAGTATTGATAGTCATATCTGATTGAACATTCAAAGTAAGTTGTAAGGAAATAGGGTCGCTCAAATTAACGGGAATTGGATTTTCCGTATTGGAGTCCTCTGCTGAAACTCCATTAACAATTACCAAGAACGAGAGATGTTCATCTCCACTCCATCCAGGCAGTTGTGCATGTATAGTACTGAATGTTGAAAGACACAATAGACCAGCTATAAGAAATGCTGCTAGAATATACCCTGAGTTTTTGTTCATCCAATCTCTCTCCAGTAGACCTGATTACAGAATGATGGCATTTAGGTCTTTTATGTCAATTTGTTCTGTTATTGGTTTGAAAAAGAAGCTCAATATTTCCCTTCAAATACCTCTTCAATTTCTCTATCATACTCTTCTTCATCCTCGGGTTCAAATATGATGTGTGTTTTTGTTTCCTCTCTCTTTTCGTACGGTACCCAATTCAAAAGTTGACCAAAAGCACAACCTCCAAAGAAACCGACGATACTAAAGAGTAGAGGTGCAAGACCCTCATCCATTGGAAAGTAAGATGACATCACGAAAGCAACAACAAACCCTCCAACTAGACTAAGTATCGCCCCAGTGGCTATCCTATCCATTTCGGAAAAACGACCTCTACCTCCAATAATGTACCCTAGAATAATTCCTGCAAAGATTCCAGGAGCGGCATAGTAGAGCATGAGTTCATACTGTTCGAACTGCATTGACGTACCACCACATCATTCTATTTTGAAACACATGCTGAAAACCCTTCTCATCAGTTCAATTACCACTTGTTGTAGTGTACAATATCTGAGAGAGGTCTTCTTGTACGTGGTTTCCTTTCTTTCTCTTGAGTTCTTTCATCCAAGTCTTCGATTTCACCTTCATATCCAATGAAGATGACTGTCCCAATTCTATACTCTTCAGGGACACCTGTAATCTCCTTCAACCTGTCTTCATCCCATCCTGCAGTAGGATGTGCCATGAGTCCAAGATGGACTGCTTGAAGAAGTATGTTCTGTGTTGTGAGACCGATATCCATCATAAAATATGGTAATCCATGTGATCCACAACCACCATCTTCCTTAGCAGTAACAAGAATCATTACCGGTGCATTCTTTCCCCAAGCATTCCCTCTGCTTACTGCTTCATGTGCTTCTGCCAAAGCATCAGGATCTTTAATAACTACAAAATTCCAAGCTTGAGTATTAGCACATGATGGAGCCCAGCGTCCCGCTTCCAGAATTGACTGGACAATCTCGTCAGGAACAGGGTCTTTCTTGATTGCCCGTCCACTTCTTCTATCAACTATTTCCTTTAGTAGTTCTGCCATTTTCTTCCCCTACAATTTTTTCTTTATTTGAGTTCCATATATTCTCCACAGTGCTTGGGTATATCTTGATGTCCACAACTAGCACCCATCCAGCAGACGATTTGGTCTCCTTCTTGGTGCATCTCTTTTCCACAGTGTACTGGTACTGAAACTTTCTCGCCACAAATCTTGCATACTAAGTCACTCATTTTATTACCTCGTTTCGATTATGCTTAGTCAAAGTATTAACAATATTTAACTTTTGCCAAGTGGCAGGAGATAATGTCAGTTTAGCCACAAAAATCATATTCCGTGCATACTAACTGATATGAGGGATATTTGTGTCTGATATTCTTGCGTGTCTTATCTTGGATGAAGCAACAGCTGCTCCTCTCTTCTCTCACTTCTTTGATAAGGAACTGAAGAAGAATCCTCACCTGATTTCTAAGAAACTCAGAGCTGGTGAGATAAGGATGATACATGAAATGGGAAAACATGTTGTATATTCAGTTCTTATCAAGACCGAATTGTCTGACACCCGTAGACTTCTGCGAGAATTTGCAAGTCGCGTTGACGCAATCTATCCCGATGGTATGAAGCGAGGGGAGGGCAACTTTGCAGATTTTGTAATCCTCCAAAACATCGTTAAAGAGGTCTTTTAGGACTAAACAGTTCAGGTCCTCATTTAGGATAGTACTTTCTCGGGTCTTCGCTGTAGACTTTCTCCTTTGTCTTTTCTGCACCAGGTGTATCCAATTCAACATCTCGTTTCATGCTTCTATCTTCTGAAAGAATGTCATTGAACACCTCGCTCTGTATAATGAGCCTCTGGACCTCATTAGATCCAGTCCAAATGGTAGCAAGCCTAGCATCACGATAGAGTCTCTCAATGGGATAGACATCTGTATATCCAATACCACCTAGGATTTGCATCGCTTCATGAACTGCCTCAAATCCTGCTTCAGTACCATATGCCTTTGCCATAGACACCTCTTTCCTACACCATTCTCCAGTATCTGCTTTCTTTGATGCTCTGTAAACTAGGCCTCTTGCTGCATCTAATTTCATCGCACAATCAGCGACTTTGAAGCTGATACCTTCATACTTTCTAATCGTCCTACCGAATGCTTCTCGCTTGTCTGCATATCTTGCTGCAATCTCCATTGCAACCCTACCCATGCCAATAGCTCCTGCTGCAGAGGTCAACCTTTCAGGGACCATCATTGCATTGAATATGTCATTGCCTCCATTGAGGTCACCAACAAGACGATTTGCTGGTATTCTAGTATCTTCCATGACTATCCTCGCTGCTCCCATGCCTCTACATCCCATCAATTCGTATTCTTCCTCTACTCTGACTCCATCATCCCTCTCAATGAGCAATGCACTGATTGATTTGTGAGGTTTGGCTTCGAAGTCAGTTTTAGCGTAAACGATGAAATAATCCGCTCCAATTCCCCCAGCAACAAATCGCTTTTCACCATTTACGATATACTCGTCTCCATCTTTTGCTGCCGTAGTAATAGTACCGAAGAAATCGGACCCGCTTCTGGGTTCGGTTAACCCCTCTCCAGCAATCTTCTCTCCTTTGAGTAAAGGAACAAGGAACTCTTCTTTTTGTTCTTCACTCCCAAATTTTACTATTGCTTCACCAATTATACTAGGGAGCGAGTATGCACATCCTAGAGCAATACCTAATACACCTATTTCCTCAATTGCAGCTGCTTCTGCAACCCATCCTGAGTTTCTCCCTCCATATTTCTCAGGAAATCTAAGTCCTAGTAGATTCACTTTTCCTAATGCCCTGACAAACTCGTATGGATATTCTTTCTCCTTGGAGTCCATCTTGATTATCAAAGAACGATCTACTTTGTCCTTTACAAAAGCTCTTACTTCATTTCTGATTGCTATCTCTTTTTCATCCATTAGAATCTCGAACAAATCTCCAAACCTCTCAAATTATAGTCTACTCGCCGCGTAATAAAGAATCCAGTGTATCCTCCGATCCATCTTGTCTGCGAATATCTATCGCATCTGTTGGGCAGACAAGTTCGCATGCTAAACACTCGATACAATCAGCTTCTCGAACTGGATCTACAACCAAACCAAGGTGTGATGCCCAAGGTTCTAGCAGATTGACTGGACATGCTCTGATACACTTCATGCAACCCGTGCACGAATTGATATGGATTGCTACAATGTCTCCGTGTATCTCTTCTGATCCACCTCGATCCGAGTGCCAGACCGCATGTCCCCTATGGGTCGAGTCCTTTTTCCATCTCTCTCTGAAGTCCTTATCTATCGGCACTAGTTTTGTTGGACAGTTCTCCTATTTTTGCATGTCGACTCTACTTGAAAGACTCTTCAATCATCATTTTGACACATGTGATGATGTAACGAAGTGAAATCTGCAATTCCTATTCAATTATGGCGTTTCAAATTGACAATCAGTTACTCTCCACATCTTATAATCAGGTTTGATCATTATTATCAAGATATCATTGACATTCCGAGTATCATCAAATCCTGAGGAAAAAACCAAGGAGGAAATCACGAATATGATCACAAGATGTCCAGTCTGTTCTACTCTTTGGCCAAAGGGAAAATTTGTATGCCAGAATAAAGAGTGTGGGGTCAAACTTCGCGTTGAACCAAAAGCAATGAATTGGTGGTTTTTCTACCCGCAATGTAATAGTTGGGCGAGATTGCCTGTGGAGTAAATCAATTTATTGAAAATGCTTTCAATGCAGCCAACTCTTAAGAGGTTAAATGTGCTCACATTCAGATAACAATACAATTATTGAGTGGAGGCACCTGTGTGGAAGAAGTTCTGATTCGATATATTACGAGCACAGGAACAGAACACTCGATATGCCATCCTGTTGACCAAGAAGGACTCAATCTTGATCTACGTGATATTGAATCAGTTGACCTCCTACCTTTAATCTGGTGCCCCAGACTGAAGTTCATTAACATCAGACACAATAACTTGCAATCTATCGACTTGACTCCATTGTCTAAATGTGTCAATCTGGAAGCTCTACGTCTCTCTCATAATAAGTTGAAGCAAATTGATCTTGAACCATTGAATGATTGTCCGCATCTGCGAGAGGTTGATCTAAAGGGAAATTCTCTATCTACTGTTGACCTCTCTCCACTGTTCCATTGTTCCGAGCTTCAAGAAATCATGATTGATGACAACACTACATTGACTGCAGACCTGCTATTGAGATCCATTGGCAGCTGGCCTGATGTTCTAGTAGACAGATTTCACAGGATTCTTTGGAAGACGTCTGACTAGGATTCGACTTCGACTGCATTGATAGCGCTCATATCTCCAACAACTTCTAAACCTGCTTTTTGTCCTTCGTCTTCGAAAATCAGTTCTCTGGTGTTTCCACGATGGCGGAAGAATCTGAGTTGTATCTGTGATTCAAGACTCTCCATTATTCTCCCGGTCATAAGACCCTGGATTGGCGACCTAAGTGAGCCACCTCCAGACCTTATCGCTGTAACCTCAAGTATGTGTTTCTTGTCACTGACCGTAAATTTTACCTTTTTGTCTGATACTTCTGGATTGGAAACCTTGGCTCTTGTGTATGTTGTAAATCTATAGATTTTGTTGTCATATAGGAGTCCTATCAAGAATCCTGGGAATGAAGAACCCATCCAAGGAATTGTAGCAATAGAGGATGTAAAGGATATTCCTTGCTGTGAGAAATGGTTTGACTGCATCCATATCCATGCACTGGGAAATTCCTTTCCCCAGTCTTTTTCTATATATCCCCTGCCCCCTGTGAATTCAATCTCTTCGTTGTCAATCAACAGACTGCCAGTGATATCATGGTCAAAACTCAGAATCCCATGAAGACATTGCATCCTCGGAAGGAACCGGAAAGGTCCCATTGCGCCGGGTGAGAGTCTTTTTACTGGCCATCCTTTAATGCCTTCAAAGTGAAGTGTTCCTCTCACGGGGATTTCTCCCTCCGTCAGGTTGACTGATATCTCTGACAGGCTGAACACGTTGTCTGCTATCTGTAGATGAAAAACATTATCGGAGGCTCTGAAATCATCCACACGGTAGTTGACATATGATGTAGATGCATCTATTCCACGAAGGACCTGAACGAAAGAATGGCTATCTTCCAGCGTTTCTCCAAATGAAATACCTGGGATAATCGCATATGCATGTGTTGAGGTCTTGTCAACCATTTTGAAATACCAGCCCTCAAAGTAGTCCCGCATCTGTTTCCTTCCCTGATACATCTCTGGTTTCCAAATCGCTCTGAGTCTTCGTGCTATCAAGATAATCCTCTCCCAATAATTCATGAATCTATATATCTACTATATGTTATCGACGTTAGGCTTCTAAGGCAGTTTATCCTTCTACTAGTTGGTGTTTGGAATGGACTCCGGATTGGATGGAAAACAAATTCTCATTACTGGTGCTTCTGGTGGAATAGGTCTGGAAGTAACACGAACGGCTCTGGAAGAAGGTGCTAAAGTAACTGCACACTATCATACAAACCTACAAAATCTCGAGGAAATGGTGAAAGAATATCCTGATAGTCTTACTCCTATATCCGCAGATATTAGAGAAGAAGACGCTGTCTCAAAGATGTTTAGGCAGGCTGAGCAAAGATTTGGACGAGTTGACATAACTGTAGCCAATGCAGGTATTGCTAATCATGAAGGTGTTGGTATACACGAGATGCCTGTTGAACAATGGAACAATACCATGGCAGTCAATCTTAGAGGAGTATTTCTGTGTGCGAAACATTTCTTCCAAAACTTGGAGAGACATCCCGCTAGGCATGGATCACTAATTCTAGTTGGATCCACAGCAGGTCTCTTTGGTGAAGCATGGTACTGTGATTATTCATCATCGAAAGCGGCTCTTCATGGCCTCATGATGAGCCTGAAGAATGAAATCCCTCATCTTGCTGAACTGGGCAGAGTAAATCTGGTCAATCCTGGTTGGACACATACTCCCATGGCTGAAGAAGCTCTCAGTGATAGTGATATGGTTGGTAGGATCATTCAAACCATCCCTATGAGAAAAGTTGCAAAACCGAAGGATATCGCAAATGCCATCATTTTCTTGGCATCTGACATTCTTGCTGGTCACATTAGTGGTCAGACAATTACTGTTGCTGGTGGCATGGAAGGAAGAGTACTGTTTTCTGATGACGAGGTTGGTCCGTTCTTACCATAGACTTTACCGCAAACAGACGCATAGCGAAATATATATTGATTATCCACATGTAGATTATATACATATATGTAAACTAGTAGGTGCAAAAAAATGGCTAATATGATTGTTCTCAGTCTTGTACGGTTTCTTCATGATGCATTCACGGCAATCTGGATTGGTGGAATGTTCATCCAGTTATCTGTAGTATTACCCTCTGTGAAGAATACTCTAGGTAAGGGTCCTGAGTCAAAGAAACTTGTGGATGTAATTCGGACTAGACTTAGTAAGTTGGCATGGGTTTGTATTGTTGGTCTACTCATTACTGGAATATTATTGAGTAACAGTAGTCCTCTTTTTACTGGGTTTTTGGTGGTATCATCAACCTATAATCTCCTTCTCACTCTGAAACATCTGATTATTGCAGTAATGGTGATAATTGCCTTTATGCGTGGTTTTGTTCTACCCAGGAAGATGAATCCAAACAATAGGACTCATCAGAAGATCAATATGCTTTTGCTAGTAGTAAATGTCATTCTTGGTCTTGGTGTGCTATTAGTATCTGGTTCTCTCTCTGCGATAAGTACTATAGAACTAACATCACCATGAATGTCAAGTATCTACTGGAAATAGTGGTGTGAAATATGAATGAAATAGGTTCGAGAACAGAGAACTCATTGAACCCAAGAGATGTTAACCTTCTCGAACCTATTCCACTAGTCCGTCTTCTATTGTTGGTTTTCATCAAGAAGCGACCCGAGTCCTCTGGATATGATCTTATGAATACGATAGATGAATTTAGCAATGGTCTGGTCACATTGAAATCTGGCACAGTCTATTCGGAACTGCGAAGGATGGAGAAGGAAGGTCTCTTGAAATCTACACGTGAACAGATTGGAAGAAAAAGAAGATTGTACCAAATTACAGCAGATGGTATATCTGAATTAGAGGAACTAAGTTCTCAAGTGTCATTACGTGTCAACAAAATCCTAAGACCATTGTTAGACTTGTTGAGAACTGTATGAATCCTTATGGAAATACAATTTGGATGTGATACTTTGGACAGTGAGAATCCCTTTGAAGAATTGGCATTGGCCTATAATAACACTATAGACTGGACTAAACGTCTACAGCGAGAGATGCCTTTTCTGCAACAGTCACTAGTCAATGCAAGAGGTCGTGTCTTGGACCTAGCGTGTGGTACGGGAAAACATGTGATAGCACTTGCAGAGAAAGGGGTCAGTGCGGTAGGTCTTGATATTAGTGAGAGGATGATTGAATCTGCAAAAGAAAAGTCAACGAGTCTTGGCTTAGATATCACATGGATTGTTGATGATATGGTGAAATTTCCCTCTTATGTTGAACCGCCTTTCGATCTTGTCCTGTGTCTTGGTAATTCTCTTGCTCTAATGGATGATATGAGTTCAGTAAAAAGACTGCTTAAATCCGTCCAAGGAATTCTTGCACCCGATAGATATTTCGTATTCCAAGTTCTAAATGGGAACTTTATCTCCAAAAACAAGATCTTTTTGATACCACAAAAAGCAGGACACCTCAACACTGGTGAGAGAGTAGTCTTCTCAAGGTTCTTTAATATTCGTGAGGATTCAGAGCCTTTTGAGCTAGTCCTTTCATCATTCATTGAACAGAAAGAAGGTTGGAACGTATCAACATCATATCAGTCTGTATTGAATATACATGATGATGAAATTATTAACATGCTGGACAGCTCAGGTTTCACTTCGACAGAGATATTCTCCGATTACAACAAATCTGCATTTGATTCAGACATGCATCAGAACATGGTAGTTAGAGCAAAATCATAGGCTTTCTGTTCTGATTAAACATCCTCAGAATCCTCAGAGTTTCCCAGCCATATCTGTTCCCAGAGATTCTTTTTTCTATAATACACTAATGCAATAATCCAGAACCGTTCATTGTAAGTTGGACAAATCTGGACACCAAAGCTTTGTCCTCCCAGACAACGGTACTGGGACTGGCTTTGCGAGGGTAAGATCGTGTGTCAAGACACCCTCACTAAAATATCCTTACCGGTCCTATATAAGCACCTACACAACAATGTCAAGGTTTGTCCTGATTATTAGTATCTGTTCGCGACCCTATCATAATTCCATTTGTGATCCAATTGGCAAGCCAGTATGCAAGCCCGTTGATGGGACCAAAGGGAGTAAAGAGGAGAACCATCGGCCCAACAAGTGCAAAAGGATCCACCCAAGGCCAGAGAAGTGGATTGTACCAATGCATTGGATAATCCAATAGCAAATGACTGAGAATGCCAATCACACTTGAAAGAATGAGGTTCCTATCAAGTGTACATGCAAAGGTCAATTTTGCTTTGTCAACACCGAAAAAGAATGAGATTATTGGTGCGTATAGGAAACGTGTTACTAGCACCGTGAGTAGGACTCCTACTGTGAGGGCTCCCACGAAACTATGTAGAAACAAATGATCCGGCAATACTCCCGAAAAGAAATACCACAGAATTGGCACTTCAATATCTGGCATCACTGAACCAACAACAATGGCTGGTAACCTCAGATCCCTCTTTGCCTTGTGAATACCCAAAGCTAGAGGATAATGTAATGGAGTAGCTGGCATCTGTTTCTCTCTCAGTTCAAAGATATTTGTCCTCATTTCAATAGTCTTATAGATAAAACATTGTACCAACATCTTGGTGGATATCTAGATGGGTTTGCATGAATTCGATGGTAAGAAACCTAAGATACATCCTAATGCCTATGTTTCTCCGAGAGCATCCCTTCTTGGAGATGTTGAAATTGGAGAGGACTCCAGTATCTGGGAATTTGCAGTATTGAGAGGGGACATGAACTATATCCGTGTAGGAAAAGGGACTTCTATACAGGACAATGCGACCGTGCATACCGAGTTCATGAATCCTACTGTAATTGGTGACTATGTCACTGCAGGACACAACTGTGTTATTCATGGTGCGGAGATTGGTGATAATGTGGTTGTTGGAATTGGTGCAATTATTTTGTCCGGTGCCAAGATTGGAGCGGGTAGTGTTGTCGGCTCTGGTGCGGTAGTGACAGAACGTAGCGAGATTCCTCCAAACTCCCTGGTTTTGGGAATTCCCGGTAAGGTAGTGAAAGAAGTTACGGATACCATGAGGGACGGTTTCAGAAGCAACGCGGAGTTATATGTCGAGCTTGGTCGAAAACACAAAGAAGAGCTCGAATAAGGTCCAGCTATCGAAGTAGGGAGATTCAATGATGCAGGAATTCTTCTTGGAAGCACTCATCGATTTAGGAGCCTCCTTTGGAGTTGGCCTCTATATTGCTATGTCACCTTGTCTCTTTCCATTGTTACCTCTATTCTTGATTAGGAATCTGCAGGCTGAAACTAGTAGAAGACGAAGTCTCTTAGTAACGGGAATATTGACTCTGGGAATACTGGTTTCTCTTGGTGTGTTCATCTTGATTTCAAGTATCATTGGCACCTTCTTGTTGCAGAACTTCGTATATATTCAAACAATTTTGGGAATCATTATCATAATTCTTGGAATTCTAACACTATCAGAAACATTACGCGAAAAATTGAGGCTGACAAATATCTCAATTACTTCTGATCCTGGGGACCCTAAGAGCTTGATTGGTGTTTTTTCAGTTGGTTTCACCTACTCTCTGCTCGCTGCACCCTGTTCTGGCACTGCTATACTGGGTCTAATAGTTGTGTTTAGCACTGTGAATAATCCTCTGCTAATTGTAATGATGTATATTACACTTGCAATAGCTGTATCCATCCCCTATCTAGCAATTGCTCTCGTTACAGGTGAAGCAAGAGATCGGATGGCAACCAGACTTGCGAAATCTGCACGTGTAATTGAGGTGGTCGTAGGTTCTTTACTCATAATTCTTGGTCTGTATCTGACACTCTCATGGTATATTATATTATAGAATGAATATGTGCTTCCTTTAGATTTCTGACTGGTACCATTGTATAGTGGGACTCAGTGTGTTCTCTAGAGTCTGCGTGGGTGAGAATCCAAGAATCTCAGCCATATAACTCGTATCACATATGTGAGCATCTCCCCAGTTGGATCGGCTCTCACTAAAGATGACTTCTGAACGACTCTCAGGAAGAGCATGTTTTACCTGTTTGATAATATCAAGAAGAGTAACTGTCTCAGGACCTCCGATGTTGATGATTTCTCCATTCGCCCTTTCCACTTGACTTGCACGATAAGTTACTTCCACGATGTCCTTTACATATATGGGATTATAGCGATAAGATCCATTGCCTTCTATTTTGATTGATTCATCTCTTAATGCACGATTGACGAAATTAGTAATTGCTCCTCTGTGTGATACCTTTCGTGGTCCATAGACATTATGGTACCGAAGAATGACCGTTTCAATACCATGTTTCAGATTGTATACTTTGACATATTTTTCAGCGGAGAGTTTCGATGCTGCATAGAAATTCAAAGGACTAGTTAGTGTCTGTTCAGTAATTATTTCGGTGTTTGGGTTTCCATAGACCGCTGCACTTGAAATGAATACCACTCGTCTCATATGAAATCTATGGGCTAACTCTAGCATGTTGATTGTACCTATTACATTTACCTCAGTCAGTCTCTGAGGACTCTCAGGTTCTCGAGCAGTAGCAAGATGGTAAAGTGTATCAATATTCTCTGGGATATCTGACTGACTCTTAAAATCTAGTACATCTTGCCCCAACAACTGGAATTGAGAAGAGTCAATGAATCCTGAAAAATTACGATGCTTCTCTTTTCTTGGTTTACCAACTCCAAAGACCAGATATCCCCTCTCCAATAGTAAGTCTACCAAATGACTTCCAATGAAACCAAAACAACCGGTGACTATAGCTGATTTTTCCAACTTGACTCACACATTCTGTCTACTGAATTCTGGACTATGCTAAATCATAAAAAAAGATGAAGGTGAGGGGGAATCCCCCTCATCAACTATGCCATACCTCTCTTCTCGAGTTCTTGTTTTCTCAATTCTCTTCGAAGGACTTTACCTACTTGGCTCAAGGGGAGCGTGTCCACAATATCCACTTCTCGGGGTCTCTTGTATCCAGCCATTTTATCCCGAGCCCACTCGATGAACTCATCTCCGGTTGCAGTCTGTCCTTCCTTAAGAACAATGAAGGCTTTTACAAACTCGTTACTCGGGTCATCTTCTCGTGGTACCCCAATAGCCGCTACCATTGCTACCTTGGGATGTTCATAGAAGATGTCTTCAATCTCTCTGGGATACGCTTTGAGGCCACCAACATTTACCATATCTTTTCGCCTGTCGCTTATGATAAAGAATCCCTCATCATCCATGTGTCCGATGTCACCAGTCAGGAAGAATCGCTTTCCTTCTATCTGTCGCATTACATTATCTGTTTCATCAGGTTTGTTCCAATAGCCTTCCATCACCTGTGGTCCATGAATGGCTATTTCTCCTGTTTCACCAACACCTAGGACATTGGTTCCTGTTTCTATGTCAACAATTCTAGCTATAGTATCAGGGACTGGTAGTCCTATTGAACCGAATTTCCTGTCAGTCTTGTTTGTTGGGTTGATGTGCGTTACAGGGGAGGTTTCAGACAGTCCATATCCCTCAAACAGAATTGCTCCAGTCACATCTTCGAACTGTTTTGCAAGTTCTGGTGGTAAAGGCGCTGCTCCAGAACTACAGATCTTTATGGAGCTCAAGTCGTAATTGTTGACATTGGGATGATTGACAACCCCTGCATATAGCGCTGGAACACAATTGAAGATAGTACCTCTGTATTTCTCAAGGTCTCTCAACAATTCTGAAAGGGGTGGGTCTCCTGCTCTGGGGTCAGGAATACAGACCAGTTGACATGCATATTTTGCAGACATCAACATTGTGAGAGTCAGACCATAGCTGTGATACCATGGCAGAGCTCCTACAAAGACCTCTTCTCCATACACGATTTTCTTCGGGGCATCAATATCATTAGGGTCCAAAACGACCCATTCGTATATCTGAAGAATATTGGAATAGAGATTGCTGTGCCTGAGTGCAGCTCCCTTCGGTGTTCCTGTCGTACCTCCCGTGTACAAAATGAGCGCTACCTCATCGGGGTTAATATCAACCGTTGGTGGATTCGGTTCATAGTGTGCCACAATGTCATCATAGAATACAGTTTTGTCTTCCTCATAGTATGGACTTTTTGGAATCTTCTTTAGAAGACCACCAATAACTGCTTTTATCTTCGGTAGGAATCTTTTGATACTACAAATAACAACCAAATTGACATCTGTGCCTTTTATCGCTTCATAGCAAGTAGGTGTGATCTTTGGATGGTCAAAGACGAAAACAACAGTTGCCCCTGAATCCTTCAGCTGGAAATTGAGCTCGCCAGCTCTATACGATGGATTACAAGTAACTACTGTTGCACCTGTCTTTAGAGCTCCAAAAAATACCGTTGGATAATGAGGGACATTTGGTAGAAATATCGCAACCTTATCTCCCTTTCCAATCCCCTTTGCCGCAAGAAAATTCGCGATTCGGTCTGTTTCATCCTTCACTTGATTGAATGTCCATGACTGACCGTCATATACCGTATAAGGCAGTTCGCCATCTGTTTCAGCAGTATCATCCAATATTGCAAAGAGTGGTTTCTTCGGATAAACAAGTGTTTCTGATACATCCTCAGGCCACTTTTTCTTGTGCCATAACTCTTTCATATTACTCACGCTCGATAACTCTTTCATGGTCCTGAACAATCGGACCTAGACTATCTGAATAGTACTACAATCCTGCCTGATATGTTCTTCTGCGGATAGAAAATCTGTCTTCTTTGATTGAAATCATTCATAACCAAAATGATTCGATAGAAATAAGACCTCCTACACTAAGATATAATGACACGAAAATGGATTTTATGAGAGGACAGAAATTTGAGCGATGGACAAATCACTGAAAGTTCTCGATCACGAACGAGTGAAAGGAATAATACTGCATCACAAGAGATTGGCTATATCTATCAACACACACCCATTGAGCTGTTCATTGCTCATGGTTTGACTCCCACTCTTGTATCAGCATCCTCTAGAGTTTCTGGCGGGTTCGAATCAAGTCTTCAAACATTTGCGTGTGCTTACTCTAGGAATATATTCAGTCAGCGAGCAAATGGGCAGCTGAATAATTTGAGAGGTATTGTGTTCCCTAGTAATACCTGTGACTCTCTACAAAA
Organism: uncultured archaeon; assembly: GCA_964610875.1. Taxonomy (GTDB): domain Archaea; phylum Asgardarchaeota; class Thorarchaeia; order Thorarchaeales; family Thorarchaeaceae; genus CAZSWP01. Next base: position 4,896 of record CAZSWP010000034.1, on the reverse strand, counting down.
CGTTGGTGATGTTTGGAAACATCGTTTTCCTGAAGATAATGTATTCCGCTTGACATATCCTGCTGGTAAAGTGACAGATGCTGCTATCAAATTCTTTTCTGAAGAACTACGACTTCTCAATGAAGCCTTAACAAAACATTTTGGAACTACTGTTGAGAATGAGTCAATAACATATGCAATAGATTTTGTTAAAGAATGGCGTATAGCATTGCAGCTTCTCTATTCAATTCGTCTTATACATCCAGCTTCTCTATCCTATACCGAACTTGGTACAATGTTGAAAGATTTCTTCACTAATCCTACTCAGGATGAGGCGACAAGAGTGAGCAATCATGCAAAGAACATTGCATCCAAGCTGAAGGAGAAAGGACTGATGCTTCAACTTAATGACACACATATGGGTCTTCTGAATGGTTCATTCAAAGAGAATGTAGAATTTGAGTTTGAGGAGTCCCCTCCGCGAATCATCATAGCTGGAGGGATGATTGAACCGAAAAACATCGCCGCAATCTTCAACAAAATAGAGGAATCTCATCCACACATCCTTCTGACAGACCTGTTATCGCTGGGATTCAAGATTATATTCACCCCCTCAACACGCCTTGACGGCGATCCATATGTGGAATTAGCTCGCGCGTATTTACACGCTCCATTGGAACCAACACAGGAGGGTCTTGATGAACGTAAGCAGTTTTTGAGAGAGATTCTGACAATCTTCAAGATTGATGGACTTATAATTGCAGAGCAGTCTTTCTGTGACCCTGATCAATTCGAGGCTCCATCCTTAGAGTCTGTTGCGAAAGATGTGGGAGTGAAGTCTATCCGTCTACCTATGGATCCTGAGTTCTCAGATCAACAACGAATGACAACACGACTTGAGAGTTTCATAGAAACACTTGGAGGTAGCTAGAATGAGTGAAGGTAAAGAAAAAGAGAAAGCATATCGACCTTTGGAGTCGCAGACTCACCTTCAACAAGTCATGTTTCGGTATATGCTTGAGGGCCATCAAGCAAGTGAGGAAGGGGAATTAGCATGGGTCACATCAGGATTTCCAGTAGAAATACCTCTTGCAATGGGTGTAACACCATCCTATCCTGAGCAATATGGTGCAGTAGTCGGCTCTCAAAAAGTCGGGCCGCAGCTATGTGGTTATGCTGAAGAACTGGGATATTCACAAGAGTTGTGTTCATACGCAAGGTCCAGTATTGGTTCAACTCAACACCCTGATGAGAGTCCTATGGAAGGATTACCCGAACCACAGGCTCTTCTTGCATGTAACAATATATGTGGAACCGTTCTCCGTTGGTATGATGCGATATCTGAGTTGACTGGCGCTCCTGTTTTCCTTCTTGATACACCTCCGATTGAAAATGAGCAGGCACCACATCATATCGAATATGTCAAGACAGGTATTGATAGGTTAATCGAGTTCCTGGCAAATAAATTTGATAAAACAATGGAAGAAGATAATCTGCAGGAAGTGGCAAGGAATTCTACAAGGGCAATCAATCTATGGACAAAGTCATTGCAAGCGTGTAAGAACAAACCCAGCCCTCTTAATTGCGCTGACAGGTTCCTCACTATGGCACCTGTCGTAGCGCTTCGAGGTACTGATTATATCATTGATTTTTATCAAGCACTGTATGATGAGGTTCAAGGACGTGTACAGGATGGCATAGGTGCAATCCGTGATGAGAAAGTTCGTCTTCTATGGGATAATATACCTCCATGGTTTCAGATATTTCGCTTCTTCAATGGTATGGCAAAACGAGGGGTTGTATTTCCAGCAGACACCTATACACATGCGTGGCAAGGTTCCATAGAAGGAGATGACCTCTATGGGAATGTTGCAGAACTCTATAGCAATGTATACCTGAACAAAGGTCTTGACGCAAAGGTAGAGAAAATGTGCCAATTGGTTAGAGATTATGACCTTGATGGCTTCATCATGTTCTCAGTACGTTCCTGTAAACGATACTCTCTTGGTCAGTTAGTTTCTAAGGAACTTGTCACAGAGGAAACAGGCGTGCCCGGTGTGATCATCGAAGGTGATATGGTTGATAGTCGCCTGTTCAATGATGCACAGGTCCAGACTCGCGTTGATGCACTACTTGAGATGTTCATGTGAGGTCTTGTAAATAATGGCTAACGCTGATTATGGTCTTGGAATTGACGCGGGTTCCACAACAACCAAGGCTGTTCTAGTGAATGGAGATGAGAATGTTGTTGCCTCATTTCTTGTTGCAACAGGTGCATCAGTTGTACTGTCCGCAGAGAAGTGTGTAGAGGCAGTAATGGCTAAACTGCCTCAGGACCTCTCTTCAATCCCAATCATCGGTACTGGTTATGGACGCACATCAATAGATATTGCAACGAAAAATGTCACTGAGATTACATGTCATGCAATTGGTGTAAATAAATTAAATCCAGAGGTCACAATGCTGATTGATGTCGGTGGTCAGGACGCAAAAGTAATTCGCATTGGGAAAAATGGTCGTCCCAGCGATTTTGAGTTAAATGATAAGTGCAGTGCTGGTACAGGTAGGTTTCTAGAAGTCATGGCAAGAGTTCTTGAAGTGTCTCTGGATGAATTAGGACCATTAGCCATGGAGTCTTCCGACCCTTGTGATATCAGTAGTACCTGTACTGTTTTTGCTGAGAGTGAAGTCATTGGTCACATTGGTTCTGGTAAATCCCCTGCTGATATCGCAGCAGGAGCACACAAATCAATGGTTGCCAAGATTGCTACACTCTCAAAGCGAGTGGGTGTGGTCGAACCTGTCTGTGTGACTGGCGGAGTGGCATTAAATCCTGCATTTAGATACTATCTCTCAGAACAATTAGGCGTCAATCTCTGGATGCCAGAGAATCCTCAGTTGACAGGTGCGATTGGTGCAGCTTTGCTAGCTGTTCGCGAGCTATAATCAATCAGTATGCCATGTACATAAACGAGCCTTCATTAATGTAAAAATCACATGTATACACGTTCCATCGGTTCATGTTTACTGTTGATATCCTAATGAATCTGAGAAACATTACAAAAGCATGGTACGCTACCATCAAGAATATTAATGGCAATCATGGGACGCGGAACTCGAACACAGCAGGTGCACCGGTGATTCACATTGGATCTAATAGTCGGATTCATCCTAGTAATAAGTCTAAGTTTGCTCTTTGCAGCTGTCATTCTACTCATTGGTCGTTCTGTAGCTCCCCCTGCTCGAACAACTGGCGCAGCAGTAGAAGCTTATGCTTGTGGTGAGCCAGCTTTCCTAGGTGGAAAGGTCCAGTTCAATCTTGAGCTGTTCCAGTTTGCCATCTATTTTATGCTTTTTGACATCATTGGCTTCATGTTGTTCTTATCATGGGCTAATCCTGGAGTCATTGTATTGGCTTATCTTGCAGTCACGCTTGTTGCTGCAGCATATGTTTCACTCTCGCCTGCTAATGATATGGAGGTCTAAAAACACATGGGATTCTTCAAGAGACTGATAAACAAAGCAAGAATCAAATCACCATATGTCTTCCATTTCAATAGTGGGAGTTGTAATGGGTGTGATATTGAAATCATCGCAGCTCTCATGCCACGAATAGACCTTGAACGCTTTGGTGTAAAACTAGTGGGTAGCCCCCGACATGCTGACATTATGCTCTGTACTGGACCTGTCACTGAACAACTCAAACCACGTCTGCAGCGCATCTATGAACAGATGGCTGAACCAAAGTATGTTGTAGCTGTTGGCTCCTGTGCTTGTAGTGGCGGGGTGTTCAGAGGTGCCTATAATGTTCTGGGCGGTGTGGACCAAGCAATCCCTGTGACAGCATACATCCCTGGATGTCCTCCAAAACCATCTGCAATCACTTATGGTGCATACAAGCTACTGGAGGTGCTGTCAGAGATGCTGGGTGTCACTACAAAGGAACTTGCTCCTGATTTCGAAGAACCCCCTATCCCCGAACATGTACAAAAAAAGGAGGCTGTTGAAGTATGAGTGATGGAGAAGTAGAATCTGAAGTACGACCAGCTCCTAAGGAAGAGAAGTACCGTGAAGAATATGCACTTCTTGAAGATGTCCTACGAGAGGTCCCAGACCTTGTGATCAAAGATGATTGCTATGTACACAAACAACCACGACGTATCTTCATCCGTGTTCATGCCGATAAAATTCGCGAGTTCGTCATACACATGCTCGAAAAACATGATATGTGGCAGTTCAGTACCCTCTCCGGAAGAGACCTTGGTGATGAACTTCAAGCTAACTACCATTTCTTCCTTAATGACAGAAAGATTGCAATCACCATAAAGGTCAATGTCCCTCGGGATAAACCAGAATATCCCAGTATTGTAGACCTTGTGCCTGCTGTAGAGTTTGTTGAGAATGAGCTAAGAGAGATGTATGGCGTGATGCCTACCGGCGCTTTGCAATACAGACGTGTCGAACTTCCCGAGAACTGGCCTAAGGGCGAATACCCTCTGCGCAAAGACTGGGAAGACCCCCGTGGACTGATGGAACGTTCGAAGACCACTGGTGCAAAACCAAAGGAGGAACTGTGAAATGACCATTGAAGACAAGAAAGTTATCACTCCCCCACGAGTAACAATTCCCATTGGACCACAGCACCCCGCTCTCAAAGAGCCCGGCATGTTCAAACTCACTATTGAGGGTGAACAGATTGTCGAAGCTGAAGTAAATATAGGCTACAATCATATTTAGCGGTCAGTCCTTGTGACCACGCTATCAGATGACAGTGATGCAACACACTTCTCCTCTACATGTCTCTAGGAGTTTATATGCCTCGGTCAATAGACTATCCCTTGAGACACGTCAACATCACCTGGATCGCTATGTTGACACGACCTGACCATCGTCTCAAGCAAGCAGTATATCCTGTTG
>CAZSWP010000033.1:0-41410 GCA_964610875.1 uncultured archaeon | reverse complement strand
TTTTGTCAAAATAAGCCTTATGCGGGTCGCTACAGAGAGCTGATCTGGAAAACCTCCAGTTCTGCAAAAAATGAAGTCATACTGTAATTTTACTGAATAAAAACAATGGATGGAGTTCCTGATCAGGGAACTCCAACATTTAGAATCTTTGATACATAATCACCAAAATTGTAGAGCGCACTACCCGCAGACTCGGCAATACTGTAGATTGGTCCAGGATAGATACCTATCGCAATCAGAGCGATAGCAAGCAGGCTCATTCCTACGATCATAGAGATTCCAGAACGATGCGCACTCTGTACCGCCGCTGAGGGCTCCTTGAACCAGACCACCTGTAACATCTTCAGATAGTAGCCAAGTCCAAGTATTGCATTGAAGATGGCTATGAAAGTGAACAAGAGGTAGTATCCACCGCTGATACCAGCATCAGCACCAGCCGCGAGGACCAAGAACTTGGCATAGAAGCCTGCGAACGGTGGCATTCCCATCAAGGACAACACACCGATGGCAAAGAAACCGCCAGCAATGGGCATCTTCTTTCCTATGCCTTCTAGGTCTCCGAGGTCTCTTGAACCAATTGCATGCAGGAATGCTCCTGCGCAAAGGAACAACAGACCCTTTGTTAAGGCGTGGCTTATTATGTAGAAACTCCCAGTCTGGAAACCAAACTCTGTAGCCGTCCCGAAGGCAAAGAGAATGAATCCAATCTGTGTTATTGAACTGTAGGCAAGCATTCTCTTGAGATCGGTCTGGGTAAGGGCCCAGAAGTTGCCTGCTGTCATGGTCACTATCGCAAATATTGCGAGGAGTAGTGGCCAATTGACAGTAGCTACAGCAACTGGAAAGAGAGTAGCATTCATCCGCACTATACCATAGACACCCACTTTGATGACAACACCAGAAAGCATAGCACTGATACCGCTAGGTGCTGCTGGATGAGCATCTGCAAGCCAAGCGGCAAAGGGTACAACTGCACCCTTGACACCAAAGCCTGCAGTCATGAGAGCTACAAGGATTGGCAAAAGCGGGTCAGACCCTGCACTCGTAAGAGCAACGGACATTGCACCCAAGTTCAGGGTACCTGTCATACCATAGAGATAGCTCGCTGAGAACAGGACGAGAGTTGACCCAACGGCTGACATCATCAAATACTTGATAGCTGCCTCGATGCCTTCCCAAGTCCTTCTGAACGCAACTAGTATGAAGCTTGAGAGACCCATGGTCTCATAGAAGAGGAAGAGTGTGAACATGTCACCAGAGGCAACAACACCATTCATTGCTCCCACCATGATGAGGAGGAGGACATAGTATTGTGTCAAGCCTGTGTCATGACTCATGTATCCAATGGAATAGAGGGCGACAACGAGGCCCATGAAGACGAAGAGTCCCTGCAACATGATGGAGAATTGATCCACAACCATGACTGACCCTAAGGGCCCACCAAATGAGGACCAGACAAAGGTCTGTGGGCCAGCTGCCCAGACATCGAGAGCAAGCATGTAGATGTAGACAAAGGTGAGTCCAAATCCAAACACTGCAATGAGATCTGGAAGTCCTTTTGGTATTCTTTTCAGACCAACAAAGGATAGCGATGATAATGCTGCAGCCAGCATGGCGAATGCAATGGGTAGGAGTATTGGCATGACAACTGAGTACTCAGATGGAAATAGTAGTTCTAACTGCATGATGTTCAACCTCCTCCCAAGAGTCCCGCTAGAACGGGGTTTACGAATCTCCATAGTATCCACGGCCAGACACCAAGAACCATGACTGGAATGACCAACAGCACGACAATCAAGAGGATTGTCTTTGGAGGTTCGTCCAGTTCACCGAGTTCCTCGGGCACCTGTCCGTATATTACTCGTCGAATAGCCCAGAGATAGTAGCCTGCTGTAAGACCTGTGGCGACAACACCTAGCACAGTTAGTATTGCATAGGTGAAGGTTGTAGCTCCAGTGGCTAATTGTGCAGCTCCTGCAAATATCATCCACTCACCTGCAAATGCAGATAGTGGAGGAGTACCGGCTAGAGCAAGACCACCGATAACGAACACGGTTGAAAAGATGGGCATCTTTGGTCCAAGACCACCAAGCTTGTCAAACTCCATGGTTCCTGTCTTCATCTTGATTGCTCCTGCACAGAAGAACATCAGGCTGGCAAGAATTCCGTGATTGAACAGGTGGAATGCAGCTCCACTGAGTCCAATCAAGGTCATGCTCGAGTAGCCGAACATGAGGTATCCTAGTTGGCTGATGCTTGAGTAAGCCAGCATCATCTTGAGGTCTTTCTGCGCGATTGCCAGCATGGCACCATAGAACATGGTTATGAGAGCAATCACGAGAAGCCCTGTCGAATAGACAGAGAGGACATCATAGAAGATCGGAATCACAATCCTGATGACACCATACGCTGCTGTCTTTGTCATGGCCCCACTGAGTAAGACAAGTACAGGTATTGGTGCTTCACGATAGACCTTTGGTGCCCACACATGCAATGGTACAAGACCAAGCTTGATACCAAATCCGAGTAGGAATATTACACCAATGGTTCGTGCTAGGTCAACAGCAATTGATGCAGAATAGAGCGAGGCTATGTCCATAGTACCGGTGAATCCAAAGAGTAGGAAGACAGCGAATAGTGAAATCAACCCACCCACTGAAGTCCACACCCAAAACTGCAGTGCATTTCTTGAACGCTCTTGTGGGTCCTCAGAAACTCCGTACAAGTAGACCAGCACGAAGGCTGGAATCAACATCAGCTCATAGAAGATGAAGAACTGCATCAAGTTGGTCGCGTAAACTACACCAACCATGGCCGCAATGAACCAGACCATGAGGGAGTAGTAGAGTCCAGGATTCTTCAGGCCCTTCATGTAGACTGATGAGAAGATGATTGAGAAGAGTCCAAGTCCAATGATGAGAATAGCTACCGGTCCGCTCAGACCGTCTCCAAGGAAACCAAGAGTCATGATCGGATTGGTCTCACTGCCAAGCCAGACAATATCATGGAAGACTGAACCGCCATTCCAGATATCCAGCATCAGGAGTATATTGAGGAACAGTGCTCCCAACATAGACAGCGTGGCTATTACAAATCCTGCCTTCTCAGACCTATTGCCTGCTATGAGTGTTAGCAGTCCTCCAACGATGAGGCCTAGGAGGGTGAGGATCATTGGATATTCCGAGAGAATTGGGATGAAGAGTAGTCCTTGCATATCATTGACCTCCTAGAGGAAGATGAGTATCAGCAGAAACGCGATGATCCCAAGCATCATGCCCAATACATTGGTATTGAGCACACCAGTCATGGTACGTCTCCATCCCTTGGACACTCCCTCCATGCCACCTGCAACGGCGTTGTCAAGTGAGAGGAGGAACGCCTCCAGTCGTGTTCGAAGTGCATTGCTCATCCAGAGATACCCGTCAACAAAGAGGCGATTCCAGAGTTCGTTGATGTACCAACGATTCTCAAGGAACCCTCTGATGGAACTCTGACTGATTGAAGTGATAAATCCAAATTCCCTTCCCTTGAAATAGACAAAATAGGCGGGAATAATTCCCACCACCCAGACAATTATGGAGAAGAGAAGGGTAAACCCGATGGCCCATGGATGAAGGTGACTCCATTCAAAGGCATAGGTGAGGGTTTCACCGATTGGAGCAAAAGTGTTGAAGAAAACTCCCTCCAAGAGAAATCCACCGGCAGCAAAGACTGCAAGAATAATCAACGGGATTGTCATCGTTGGAGGAGCTTCATGAATGTGATGGCCATGTGATTCTAGTTCTTTCACATGTGCAGACTTCTCACCAAAGAAGGTCTTTCCGACCATCCTAAAGGTGTAGAATGCAGTGATGATTGCTGTCACAAAAGCAATGAAGAAGATGAGATATTGTCCACCGTGGAACAGAGCCTCAAAGATGAGCTCCTTAGACCAGAAACCGATGAATGGTGGCACTCCAGCTAATGATAAACCACCAATTACAAATGTCGCACTGGTGATCTTCATCTCTTTACTCAGACCACCCATATCATTCATTGACTTGCTCTGAACTGCGTGCAGAACTGAACCTGCTGCAAGGAACAAGAGGGCTTTAAAGATAGCATGAGCAAGCAGATGAAACGTGCCTGCAGCGTAAGCAGCCACACTCTCAGCAACCAACCCTACTGAACCAAGAGCCATGAACATGTAACCAAGTTGTGAAATTGTAGAATAGGCTAAGACCTTCTTAATCTCATCTTGGACCAGTGCCATCGTTGCCGCCATGAAAGCAGTGATTGCGCCAATCCAGGCGATGGTTTCAAAGAAGACCTGTACACCACCGACTGTCACCATTATCTCAAGGAAGATCGGGACAAGACGAGCAACAAGGTAGACTCCAGCCTTGACCATTGCTGCAGCGTGAATGAGGGCGGAAACAGTCGTGGGTCCTGCCATGGCTTCTGGAAGCCACACATGCAATGGAAACTGAGCACTCTTACCAATTGGGCCAGCAAAGATGAGAATGGCGATGATTGGAAGGAGTGCAGTGGTCACTGTAGTCATAGCAGCAATCCAAGTTGGAGCAGTTGTGAGAATCTCATGATAATTGAATGTCCCAGTGACGAAATAAATCAGGACAATACCAGCCAGTAACCCGATGTCACCCACACGTGTGACCATGAAGGCTTTCATTCCGCAGACTGCATTGTACTCACCTTCAGTCTTGTATTCAGGAACAGGGCTAGGACTCGTTAACTTGTGCCAGAACCCGATGAGAGCATAGGAACAGACACCAACAATCTCCCAACCGATGAAAGTCATCAAAAGATTGTTTGCCATAACAAGGAGAATCATTCCAGCAACGAAGAGTTGCATGAGGAAATAGTATCGTGTAAGGCTTGGGTCTTTGACAAGATTGCCCTCATCATCATGTCCAGTCATATATCCAACACTAAACAAAATGATGAGGGACCCAATACCACCAGCAATGATTGCCAATAGTACACTAAGTGGGTCGATGAGAACACCGAACTCAAACTCAAAACTTCCTACAATGACCCATGTGAGTAAGTCTACTTCCAGCTCTACAGGAGCAAGAATCATACTGAGAACCATATCAACTGCAATGAAGGCAGTCACAAATCCGAAGAGTACAGCCATGAGGTCCCTAAGATTACCGTGTATCTTTGCGAAGACAGGAGTCAATAGGGCTCCAATGATTGGTACGACAAATACCAGCCAACCAGCAAGTTCGAGGGGGAGAATCATCCTCTAAGCCTCCGCAACTCACGAATGTCAAGTGTTCCATAGTGACGGTAGGAGGCACGAATCAGACTGAGTGATACCGCAGCAATGGCACCACCGACACAGATTGACAGAATGACAAACACTTGAGCAACAGGATCAACAGGTCCCAAGATGGATGGACCCCCAGTAAAAGCAGCCAATGCAAGAAAGTTTAGGTTGACTGCAGCTACAAGAATCTCGATGCCAATGACCAGTTTCACCATGTTCCGGTTACTGGCCAGAGTATAGATGCCAATGGCATAGAGAATCAATGCGAAAATAAGGTAGATCTGTAACATATCGAACATGATTACTCATCCTCCCTACGATAGGCTCGCACCATTGCAGAAGCACCCATGACTGCAGCAAGTAATAGCGTGGCTTGAATCAGCACATCAATGGCACGATAAGACCAGAGGATGTCTGCAATAGCAGCTCCTATCTCTTCCCAAGCACCTGCATCATATAGCGTTCCTGCAGGGGTGCCATGGATGAATGCAGTGAAGTCAATCAGTTGACTTCCAATGATCACTATCATTACTACCGCAAGAATGAATGCAAATATCTTGTACTTCATTGTGCGGTCACCTCCGAATCGTTCTCGGTGGTCTCATCTTCTTCCTCTCCGGGGTCTTCAAGATTGATAGTAGCTAGAAATAGAATAGCTACTGCACCTGAGAAGACGCTGGCATTGAATACCGCAACGTACGGTGCCCCTAGTGCGAACATCAACATGCTGAGGAAGACGTTTCCCACAGCAAAAGCAATCACTGCGAAGGACAGTTTTCGGTATTCAACTGCGAGAAGTAGAAAGACCACTGCCAGAACTAAGATTATCAGTTGAGCAAACTCAAATGGTTCCGATATCATCGCTAGTCCTCGCTAGTGCAGTTGACTGTACAGTTCGACAAGCTCTCGGGCCTCTTACGCAGTTCATAAGGTTAACGGCACAGGACATTTTTGCTTCAAGCGTTTTCTATTATACTCGAAACGAAAACAGTTAAACATCTGAAATAGTTCAAAGAGCCCAGTGAGTTCTATTGGCTGATAGAATACTGGTAACTGGGTGTGCGGGATTCATTGGAAGTCATCTAGTTGAAGAATTACTCGACCGGGGAAACTTCGTAATAGGTGTTGATAACCTCAGAACCGGAAAGATGGAAAATATGAGTGAATTCCTAGAAAATCCAAATTTCCATTTCATGGAACTTGATATTTCAAAAGGAAATCTTCACGATACAATTGACAAACCTTTGGATACTGTGTATCATCTCGCAGCTGTATCTTCAGTCAAGGAGTCTACGGAAAATCCTGCTATGGTCCATGAGATAAACTCGACTGGAACATTGCATGTTCTCGAACTTGCAAGAATTGGAAACGCAAGGCGGTTCGTCTATGTTTCAAGTGCAGCTGTCTATGGGAATCCGAAAGCGATGCCAATTCCAGAAAACACACCATTATCACCCCTCAGTCCCTACGCTGCATCAAAGATGGCAGGAGAAGCATATGTTGAATCATACAAGCATAGCTTCGACCTTGATTATGTTATCCTTCGTTATTTCAACGTATATGGCCCACGACAAGCTACATCAGCTTATAGTGGTGTTATTTCGATATTTGCAGACCGTGCAGTCAATGACAAACCACTACAAATCGAAGGAAACGGAGAGCAGACACGAAGTTTCATTTTTGTGAAAGATGTAGTCACTGCAACAATCAAAGCTGGTAGAATAGACAGTGGTGTTGGAGAAGTATTCAATATCTGCGGGACCACGTCAATTAGTATTCTTAATCTGGCCAAAAAAATCATTGATCTAAGTGACACTCATTTGGGAATAGAGCATATTGCACCGCGAGTCGGTGATGTGAAGGAGAGCACGGGAATGATGGCTAAAGCTCAACGTCTTCTTGAATTCTCGGCAGATGTTTCTTTAGAGGATGGACTGCGACAGACTCTAGAGTGGTATAGAGAGCACAACTAGAGTTTATGTCACAGTTAGTATAAGACTCACCTGGTCAACAACCCCCTCTTCGGTCCTTAGTGTGACCAATACAATATACTGTGCAGATACTATGCCAACGGGCAGGGTTGCAGCAACCAAAGGTGTTGTGCCATATACATCCCCTGGGCCAACAGTGCCGATCTCAAGGCGATAGGTTGTGTTCGTTGGATTTACTATTGGAATCACATTGCTACCATGCCAATTCACCGTAAAATCACCAGCAGAAACAGTGATATCAACAGTCAGATTGTGAGATACATTATCCTTATTCCTTAGGAGGAGTAGCAGCGATGAGAACTCATCTGAATCGACTGTGAGTGGGTCAAAGACTGCACTATCAATTCCGACCTCGCCTTCCTCAACGGTGGTCTGATTCAATAAGCCGAACATCTTGTAGTAGGCTTCTACCACATTTGTGCCAAGAGTGACTCGTTCACCAGTCTGTGCATCGACCAGACCAATACCGCCTAGTTTCTGAATCACTCCTTCAACAGAGGTCTCGACAACGAGGAAGACGGGAATTACAAAGAACAGGTCGCCACCAAGTTGATACATGAGACGGTTACCATAACGGTGTTCACCCCATAACTGCAGCTGTGTTCGCACTTCATCATTTGTTTCAAAGGCTTGTACAGCCGCGTTAGGTCCCAGCAAGGTGGAATAACCCTGCACCCCAGCACTGTAGAAGGTCAGTTGACCAAAGTCTTTGTCACCACACCCCATTACATAAATGCCTGCAAGATTTCTACCAGCAGAGTTCAAGAACTCGGAATTATGCATTGCTATAAATCGGTCTTCGCCGCCAATCCGGTTGATGATGTATCTTGTATCAGAATCTTCGGGTGCTTGATGGAAATCGTTTCCGCCCTTCCAGACGAAGCCATCCTCAACATGATAGATATACGCAATTTCAAGTTGCCTTTCATACAGGTCCTCAGGCCATTTCATCTGTTTCTGAAGCCAATCAGGAGCGAGTTCCCAATCATAATAGTCTATGAATGTTCTATCTATGAAAAAGGTGGAATTTGTGGTTGGAGTGTTATAGAACTCCATGACTCCAGTTTCAATAGACACTAGCACAACACCAAGAAATCGCATGTAATTCTCATGGGCATATCCAGTAGATAGTCTGTAGTCTATATACGTAGAAACGGCATAATAGATATCTCCTGTTGGTCCGATAACGATGTATGGATCAGAGTCAACTGTGATGCCCTGAAGCATGATAGACTCTACCCGTGATACCACATCACGTTCCATGAGCATATCCAGTTCTTGCCCCATGAAGGACCAGGCTTCAGGACCCATACTTAGCATATAGAAGAGAGACTCGAAGCCAGCTAACGTATAATCCGGGTCTCCCTGATAAGACATATTCCCAACCTCATCAGCTGAAGGGACGTTTACGAAGACCACATCGGAGAATCCTGCACCTTCACCATAATAGGTAGCTATTGGTTGAGATCGATTGAACAATGCAACCAGATTATCATGTTCAATTATATCCCCACTATAGGCATCAAGAACGACCATTCCCTCGGTATGTGTGTAAATCAAGTGCTGATTGATGAAACCTGTAGCGATGGTACCATAATCGAAGGTCAGCGGGGCTATCCAATATTCATGACCTTTAAGATAGACGATATCAGAGTCCGCTAACGTCATCCAATTTGTACCAATCTGGTTTTTCATACGCAGATAACTCGCTTCTTGGTCCCACTGTCTCACAGATGGTAAGAATTCAACTTCACTCTCAGGGGTGGCATTGGAAGTCAAGGAGTCCAGATCAACGATATTCATATCCTCTATCCCTGATGCCCAGGTAGTGATCTCGATCTCCTTCTTTGTCTCATAATTGAATTTCCAATCAATGTACTTGTCGCCTTGCATCTGCACACCATAATAGAAGGCCTGAATGACTGGAAGCATTGAGACTGCAATAATCAGAATTATAGCTAGTAGCACAAACCGACGAGGGGAACCACCAAGTGGAAGTAACCTTTCAAGTTTCAATCGCCTGAGCTCATTACTTATGTGAGCACGGTCCTCCATCAGCATGTTCACTCGGCGCCGATAGTCCTCCATGTCAAGAGACCCAGCCTCGTACTCCTGTCTTACAGAAACTAGCTCGCCCTGTAGTCGGGCAAAATCCTCTTCCAGTTTAGTGATCTTGGTCTTTAGTCGGGTCTGGAAATCACCAGAATGTATCCTAATTGCAAGAAACGCGATACTGCCCACAATACAGGTACCAAGTGCCACTAGAAGTGCAAGATATGTCATCCATGTTCCTGCATTAACGGTCCACATTGGCACTGCTAGAATCTCTACGAGAATGATGAATGACCCTGCAAACAGACCCTTAGCAATTATGACATAGATATCTCTTCTTCGAGCCATCAGGTCTGTGACCAGACTGAGAATTATTCTTGCAGCAGTTGCCACTAGAAATGTCGCAATGAGACCCAGGTATAACTGGTAAGCCTCCATTGCTGGAATCAGCTCAACTATACGTTCTTCAGACACCCCGGGAGCAAAAGGTAGAGCAAACAGGAGCCCGACTTGACTCTGTGAGATGGAGATTGAACCATCACCCATCAGCATCATGAGAAATGCAACATTCTGACCGGTCACAGAATAGCCGCCAGTACCTACATAGAACACAAAGAAACTGAGGAATACTAAAATTCGCCATAAAATGCCAGTTCGATACTCTAACCGAGTGTTTGGTGAACCGGTCTGTGAGATGGCAGAAACGAAGGAAATGAATGATGAACGCTGTGGCAGATTGATACTGGAGAGGAAGGCCAACAAGACGGAAGCGGTGAATACATTGTTCTCTAGAGTCCAAGTGTCCCAGTAATTTACTCCTGCTTTTGATTCAAATGCGCTGATGTAAATAGCTTGACCTAAAATCCAACCGTAGATGACAGCGGCAGCCATTACAATTGCTCCAACTGCGATGAGGAGCACAAGTATGATTCGAAGGGATTTCAATGGACTCTCATCCTCTGGTCACAAGGTAGTCTGAAGATATACAATAAACCATATGAGGCTTGTTAATTGAACGCAATTTACCATTTATTCCAGAAAGTGCCTCTCGCTCCTGAGTGTAAAGGAATGACCATCAATTGCACGCTCAACCGCTAAAATACCATTGAGATGATCATATTCATGTTGGAGAAGTTCTGAGAGGTCATCCTCCAGATTCATACTACACATGTTCCATTCCTCATCCTTATACTTGAACACGCATCTCTTATGTCGCAATACTTTGACCAGTAGGTCCGGAAAACACATGCAGTCATCCAATACCTCAATCATCTCTTTACTCTTGTCAGTCAGTTCAGGATTGATGAACACGACAGGTCTGTCGATGTGCATGTAGATGAGACGCTTGAATACACCAATCTGCGGCGCAGCGATTGCTCTCCCAGCACCATAACGTTCTCGGAAATCGATCATTGTGTCATGAAGGTCATCAATAGTCTTTCTCAAAGAAGAGACCTCTTCGTTCGATACAGGTTCTGATACCTTGTAGAGTGCAGGATTCCCAAGAAGAAGCATCTCTCGCACTGCCATGTTCCAAAAGAAGCTGAGAGTTGCATAAATGTTTTCAAGTCAGGAAACAGTTAGACGAAGTATACAGAACCAGTCCGGGTTTCCCGTCTTCCAGCCTTGCCCAACTCTACTATTTTTTCAAGACGTTCTATTGCCTTTTCTTCTTTCATCTTTAGCTCGTCAGCAATCTGTTGTGCAGTCACCGAGTGCTCACGAATCAGAACCATTGCAATCTCTCGCAGGTCACTAGGAATCTCAATCAGCGTCAAGGCATCAAGGGGTTCCTTAGGATCAATCTTGTCTTCACGGATGAGGTGAATTGGAATAACCTTGTCAAGGACCTTGTCGAATCCTGTAAATAGGTCAGGGTCTCCTGTGTCCCCTCCTAATTTGTTGGAGTATTTACCGAGAAAGTTCAATGCGATATATTCAATCATATTGGCACTGATGTCATCAGGGTGGTCTACAACCACGCTTACCACAATTCTATCACTGTCGAGGATGTAGACAAATCGCCCTTCAGCCTCGATACCTCGCAGGTCATTTCCCATAGCCTCCCTGCTGAACTGGGATATCGCTGAGATGAAACTACTAATGAGCAGGGGGTCAGCAAGAGCTTTGTCATAGGCTCTACTGTATATACATATACCCCCATCAATCAGGATATACACGGCTCGAATCATTTCTTTCCACCTTTACTAGGAGGCACCTTCACTTTGGCTAGCTGTGTCACCACCTTTTTCAGAGTCTTGACAAAAGGTATATTGGGTTGCGTCAGGGCATGAATCTCGCTACCCATACCCATTGGAATCATGCAATAACAAGTTATGAAATCAAGGATCTGTGATTTTTCCGCGAAGGTCTCTTCAGCAAGCTCACGCATCTGTGATTCGTGGGGCTCCTCAAACATTGTAGGTACTACTTTATTGAAGAGGATGACAGTCTGTTTGTCTAATTGGTCATAGAGACCCGCTAACATGTTCAAAGTGCCATCAAAATCGAAGTTGTCCATTTTTACTATAATTACAGTGAAATCGGAGAGAACAATAGCGTTTACACTAGAATAATGAACTCCTGGAGCTGAATCAATTATTAGATAGTGGTAGCCTTCGGATTCTAGGGTCTTCTTTAGATTTAACAACTGAGAGAGCGCTGTCATGTGCCATTTTCTGTCTTTACCTAGTTGAGAACGAATTGCTTCAACATTAGGATTCGAGAACGCAACAGACAATTTCCCTTTTAGTTCGAATGTAGTAGAGAGCTCTTGGAGAATGTCCTTATGAGAGGCTTCACCTGCAAGAAAATCGTTGATATACTTGGTCTTGGGAGACACACCGAACAGAGTATGTAAACTGGGCGCTTGAAAATCAAGGTCCAACATTGCGACGTTCTTACCTTTTTGAGCTAGGAGAGCTGCGATATTGGCACCCAGAGTGGTTTTCCCGGTACCACCTTTGTAACTATGTAGGGCAAAACACTTCATCTATAGACCTCACTGCATCCTGTTTTGGGTAGTACACCACTCCTAATTAGCTTTGTAATATCATATTATTCCTGATGTCTAGACCTTTCCACAAGTTGATGTAACTACCTTCCTTCTATAATATTTTCAAAAAGAATAAAACATCCCCTGCATACTGTAAATATATCATGTGTGCTTTTGTACCCTCAGCTCGTGAATCTTCTCGCTACATTACAAGTGTGAATTCTGCCAGAGCTTACCTGAGAGACCGCGATTTTCTGACATATGCCTCACAATTGGTACCTGAATCCCTAGGCTCAGAGACCTGGTCCTTATCATGGGGCTATATACGACTCTTTGATGACATGCTTGATGCACCAGGTCTTAGTAAAGAAGAAGCAAAGACATTGATGCAGACAGAGCGAGAGGTTGTAGAACACGGGTTTGCAGGAGACTATGCTCTTGATACTAATGCACCATATCGACACAGATGGCTTATGCAATTCTTTCACAATGAGAGAAAGTACTATGGCGGAAAAGCCATTGGTGTCATAAAGGACCTATATGAGAGTGCATGGGAGGATGTGGCCAGAAAAGGAGTTGTGATGTCTCAGAAAGATATGGACCAACTGCTCTACAAGAAAGCCCGATCCTTCTTCAAGTTGTATTTTCTTCTTTCAGATTTTGATCTGGGTGGTTGCATAGATGAGCTCTCATACACGCTTGGCATGGGACTCGGCATTCTCGATGACTTGCTTGATATCAAAAATGACTATCAAGCAGGATATGTCAATGTTACTCAAGAAGAGATGGATCTACTTGGCGTGGATCTAGAACCCGATGATAAGAACTTCCTCAAACGTATCTTAGAGGCAGGCTACAGTACACTGCGAGCGAAACGAATAATGTCCTTGCTTCTTAGAGCTAGACGGCTTGCAAGGAATATTAAACAGGGAGTAGTTCGTGCACTAATTCTTCGTTTGACCGAGATATTCGCAGCACCAATTCTCGAGGGACGACTCATCCCCGGTCAGAGATACTTCTTCAAAGGAGGAAGTCTCGCAAATAGGATATTGCCCAATAATGAGTCTCTTGCGTATAAAATCGGACACAAATTCATCAGGGTGTTCCTCTCATTCCCGCAGGTCATCCCCTCGTTGATCAACTCCGATTATTGATGTTTGGACATTGTATTCTAACATTTTGCACATCAATCGATAGTTCTTTTGGACATCTCACTAGACCATGATACTAGATTGCTGAAATTGGGATTTTCATGTTTCGATAACAATAAGAGGGCGGGAATTACTGCAAGCCTATCATGGGCGCTCCTCTCTGGCTTGTTCAGATGATCAAGCAGACCTTTCCAAACGTGGGTCTGATTGCAAAACTGACAAATGCCCCAATCATCGGTAGAATCATCGACAAGATGCTCTTTGAAGGAGATGACATCATCTACCTTCCAAAGGACGATTCTATCACAATCAACATCGGTCAGAAACTTGACAGACCCGTTGAGACTGCCCTACCATCACAGATAGTCCATGATTTTATTGAAAAGGCAAATTATCACTGGATAATGAACTTCTGTATCTGCCGAGACTCTTCTGACTGTAAGGACTATCCTAAGGACTATGGATGCTTGTTTCTAGGAGAGGCAGTACTGGGAATCAACCCAAACCTTGGTAGACTGGTCTCCAAGGAAGAAGCCCATGAATATGTCAGAAAATGTAGAGAGGCAGGGCTGGTACACCTGATTGGAAGAAACAAACTGGACTCTGCATGGCTCAATGTAAGACCGGGAGAGAGACTGCTGACCATCTGTAACTGTTGTCCCTGCTGCTGCCTCTGGCGAGTTCTGCCTGACATCAACCCAGAGATTGGTAGAAAAGTGACCAAGATGGCGGGTGTTGAAGTAAGAGTCACTGACGATTGTGTTGGGTGTGGAACTTGCACAGAAGGCATTTGCTTTGTTGATGCGATCAAGCTTGTTGGCGGAAAAGCCAGAATCAGTGATGCGTGTCGAGGATGTGGTCGGTGTATTGCAGTCTGTCCCGAAGGTGCAATTGAGCTCACTATTGATAGAGATGATTTCCGGAAGGAGTCGACAGAGCGTCTAGATAGAGTTGTAGATGTTAAGTGATATTGAAAATACTTAAGCAATCTTTTTAAAACGTGTAATTGCGGTGCAGACAGTAATATGCATTGAATGGGGTTATACTTTGACCACGAAGATTGTTGTAATTGGCATGGGATATGTCGGAATCCCTTGCGCTGCCCTGTTAGCCGATGTCGAAGGTTTTGATGTAACAGGACTCCAGAGGAGGTCAAAACGTTCTGGTTGGAAGATTGAGGTTTTAAATGAAGGTGAATCACCCTTTGAGGGTAATGAACCAGGACTGGATGAACTGATAGCAAAGGTTGTGAAAAAAGGAACTTTTAGAGTAACAGACAATATAGAAACTCTCAAAGAAGCAGATGTTATTCTCATTGATGTCCAAACACCTACAGACGAACAACACATGCCACAATATCTATCACTTCGTGAGGTCAGTGCTAATATTGGAAAATTCATTAAAAAAGGGGCAATGGTTGTAGTTGAATCCACAGTTGCCCCAGGAACAACAGAGAATGTTGTACAGAAAATCGTTGAAAGGGAATCAGGATTTAAAGCTGGTGAGGATTTCGACCTTGTTTTTTCATATGAACGAGTTATGCCAGGCAAACTGCTGAATAATATCGTAAATGTACCAAGAGTAATAGGTGGTGTCACACCTAAGAGTGCAGAACGGGCAAAGAATCTTTATTCGCATATCGTAAAAGCAAATATTCGAGTTACTGATGTACTTACAGCTGAAATCTCCAAGACCATAGAGAACGCATACCGTGATGTCAATATTGCTTTTGCTAATGAGATGGCATTGGTCTGTGAGAGTCTTGGCGTTAATGTTTATGAAGTAAGAGACCTTGTGAATGAATTGCCTAGTAGAAATATGCATATTCCAGGAGCCGGCGTAGGAGGTCATTGTCTTCCCAAAGACCCATGGCTTCTGAGGCATGGACTGTATGCTTATGGCAGTTGGAAATTAGAACCAGAAATAATTAGCTTGTCAAGAAGAATTAATGATCAGATGCCAATTCATATGTCCCTACTAGTTGAAAATGCACTAGCAGATATAGGGATGTCACTTGCCGAATCGACGGTCACTGTACTTGGAGCGGCATATCTTGAAGATTCAGATGACACAAGAAATGCACCTGCTGCCAAACTGGTAGGATCGTTAGTAGCCAAAGGTGCTGATGTGAGAATACATGATTCATTTGTTCGAGAATGGGAATTTGGTCCAAATGGCATTATCAAGGATTTTGAAGAAGCTGTTAGAGATTCAGATTGTATCGCACTAGTAACAAAGCATGCTGAGTACCTCAACATAGATCTTGATAAATTGATGTCCCTAATGCGTTCAAAAGTAATTGTCGACGGAAGAAATGTGTTCGACCAGAAAACGGTTGAGAAAGCAGGATTTACTTACAGATGTATTGGGAAAGCGGGAATCCGCAGGTAGGTAACTTGAATAAGATAAGTCCCTTTTGTTGAGGAGAACTAAATAGATGAAAGTTCTGGTAACAGGTGGAGCGGGATATTTAGGCTCTGTTTTAGTTGGTACTCTCCTCGATGTGGGCTACAAAGTACGTGTTCTTGATAACATAATGCATGGTGTGAACAGCCTGAAGCAGTATGAGAATGATGCGAATTTCCAGTTCATTTTGGGGAATAAAGTAATAGATGAGGACTGCAAAAAAGCACTAAGAAACTGTGATGTATTAGTTGATCTTGCAGCAATAGTGGGTAATGTGGCATGCAATGAGAATCCCGAATTCTGCATGAGAGTGAATTATGATGCTAGTCTAAAGCTATTAGGAATTGCTGATGAGATGGGAATAGAAAAGGCATTCTATGCTTCAACTTGTAGTGTCTATGAGAACTCCGAAGATGAAATACTAGATGAAACTAGTTTGACTTCTCCCAAAACACACTATGCACGTTCAAAGATATTAGCAGAAGAAGACATTCTGAATTTTGATTCCAGCATTACAAGAGTAGTGCTTAGACTGGCTACATTATCTGGGCCATCACTCAGGATGCGGTTCGATCTTGTTCTGAATAAAATGACTGTCGACGCGTTAGAGAGAGGAGAGATTATTGTTGAGGGAGGCGACCAATGGCGTCCAGTCTTTGATGTAAGGGATGCTGCTAGAGCAATACTTCATCTGATAGAAGAGGAATCACGTGTACCCCAAATATTCAATATCGGAGCAAATGAAGGAAATTATCAAATTGAAAAACTTGCTCATAGTGTTACACAGAAGATTCCCAATTTAGCGATTAATCATATCCCAATGAAAATAGATAGGTCATACAAGGTATCGTTTTCAAAATTGAAGAGAACAGGATTTGAAACACTGTATTCGATTGATGACACAATAATGGCAATTCAAGATTATGTTCGGAATAATATCATTGGCAGTTCAAAGAACCCAATCTATCACAATAGATAATCTGTGTGATGCATCATCTTTAGAATGTTTCATCTTCATGTATGGAAAAGGAAGCCGAGTATTTCTAAGCTCCAACCTTCTCAACCCAGCCAGCATATCCAAGTAACAGAAACATTACATCATGTCCAGATATCTTATTCAAAGCACCTTTGTAAGCCTCAAACTCAGAGAAACATTCTACATCATCAGGACGAAGTACTTTTGACCAGAGGACAATCGGTACTGGATCACAAGTATGTTCACCAATATCTACAGGAGTAGTGTGGTCACCGGTTATTGCCAATACGATCTTGTCACCAACAGCATCGACTATTTTTCTAATCATCTCATCACTCTTTTCTATTGCCTCTATCTTCTGCTGTGCATCGCCATCATGACTTGCATTGTCAGTCGCTTTGATGTGAATGAAGACAAAATCATAATCGGATTGGATACACTCAATTACTTTGTCAGCTATATTTGAGAAATTAGTATCAATCCGGCCAGTCTGTCCTTCCACTTTGATATGCTCCATCCCAACATACCTAGCAGTTCCAATATACAAGGCCCCACCAGCAATAACAGCAGACTTTATGCCATATATCGAATCAAGAGTGGGTATCTCTTGATGTTGTCCGGGGCCTCTGAGAAGGAGAATGTTTGCAGGGGGCAGACCACGTTCTCTTCGTTCCTTGTTGATTATCAGGCCTTTCATGCGTTTGTATGCAGTTTTCAACAGCTCGTTGACAATGTGAGCAGTCCTAGCTGCAGCTACCTTGTTGTTAGCATCAGGAACAGGTTTTGATTCTAGAATCCTTACACCGGTCTCGTGGGGATCCACATCAGTAATTTCTCCAGATAGATCTTTTCCCTCAAGAACTATGGCACCACGGTGTTCTACTGTTGCTGTGAAGTGCACTTTTACACCTTCTATCTCGATTCCTTCAAGAGCACTTTCAAGTGCGCGGTGCTCTGCATCAGTGAAGTCCCTTCCAGCACGTCTGTCTTGAACGATGAGATCATCATCAACTGTAGCAAAGTTCGACCTAAAAGCGACATCACCGGGACGAGATGATAATCCTGCTCCAAGGGCTTCGAGAGGTCCACGACCGGGATAGATGTCCATCGCATCATATCCAAAGAGGGCAAGATGAGCAGCATCACTACCAGGGGTTAATCCGGGTCCTAGAACATCCATTAATGCGCTTTGTCCCTCTTTTGCTAGTCTATCGAAAGTGGGCGTCTTTGCTGCTTGCAAGGGAGTCATCCCATCTAGTTCAGGTACAGAACGGTCTCCAAGACCATCCATGATGAACAGAACTGCTTTTAGTTTGTCAGTCATACCTAGAATTTCCTCCAAGCGGTCCTGAAGTCAGCTCCAGGATAACCACACTTGCCATCAAGAAGGTGATGGATCTCCATGAGTCGATTGTATTTCTCTACACGGTCACTTCTTGCAGGACCACCAGTCTTAATCTGCCCTGTTGATAGTGCCACTGCAAGGTCCGCTATGAAAGTATCACCGGTCTCACCACTGCGATGACTTACTACAACTGGCCAGTCAGCGGCATTGGCAACGCTAGCAGCTTCAATAGCTTCACTCACACTTCCAATCTGATTCACTTTCAAGAGTAGTGCATTTCCAGCACCCATCTCAATGCATTTCTTGACGGTCTCAGGATCACTAACAGTCAGATCATCTGTAACTACCTGTACCTTTGTCTTCTTCGTGTATTCTGCAAAATCAGCAAAGGCCTCTTCATCGAAAGGATCCTCTACTATCTGAATTGGAAATGTCTTTTCAAGATCAATATAGAAGTCAAGAAGCTCTCCAGCATTGAGCGTCTTCTCATCAACTTTGTATTTTCCATCCTCAAAGAATCCGCTTGCAGCTGCATCAATTCCTAATACTACATCCTTCTTAGGCGTATAACCTGCAGCATCTATAGCATTCATCATCTCTTCGAATGCGTCATGTGTTGATTTGAGACCGTAACCGCAGAATCCACCCTCATCGCCAACATGCTTTGCCATTCGACCATATCGCTTGATCATCTGCTTGCCAAGAGTATGATATACCTCACTGATGCATTGGACACCTTCTAGGATGTTAGTAGCACCAACTGGAAGAATCATGAACTCCTGAATAGCTAGCGCATTCCCAGCATGAGCCCCCCCATTGATGACATTGGACATAGGAACTGGTTGAAGATATTTAGTATCTTTGCCAATTACCTTAGTCCGAAGATACTCGTAGAGTCCCAGTTCAAGATGATTTGCAGCAGCGACTGCTGTGGCCATTGAGATGGATAGAATGGCGTTTGCCCCAAGTCTACTCTTCCCTTTACTCCCATCAGTATCAAGCAGGATACGGTCTGTGTCTGACTGTGAGAGAGGGTCTTTACCAATCACAGCTTTTGAAAGAACATCATTCACATTCTTTACTGCTTGCTGTACTCCTTTCCCCATATAACGGTCGCCACCATCACGGAGCTCGACCGCTTCTCTCACTCCTGTGGATGCACCACTGGGTACCTTTGCTACTCCAACAGTATCATCACTTAGAACTACTTTCGTCATGACTGTGGGGTTGCCCCTAGAATCCAGAATCTCTATTGCTATTACCTTCGAAATCTCTACCATAATCTTCACGGTCCATTGAAACGGAATGACCTACGGTTCTCATTGAGGTATGTCATCAGATATATGCTCATCTCTATGGACACAAGCAGTTAGCCAGAATTGAATCATATGAGGAAGCCATATTTGGTTCTATAGTGTAATCTGTGTACTGAGAAGCTTGTATAACAAAGAGGTGCTTTGTGTGTCGGACGAGAGAACAAAATCAAAGATTGTGTGTACAATTGGACCCGCTTCAAAGGATAAGGAGGTCCTAGCAAAAATGGTTGATGCGGGAATGGATGTTGCACGAATCAACCTCTCTCATGAAGACCATCCATCAGCACGTCGGACCATGGAAACAATCAGATCTGTGGATGACACTGTAGCCATTCTCTTCGACCTGCAGGGACCAAAGATTCGTATCGGAGAGATGAAAGAACCTGTTGAACTAAAAGAGGGGGATGAGTTTGTCATTTCAGTGGAAGACTTTGTAGGTGACGCCACTAGGGTTTCAATATCCCACAAGGAATTGACCGAGGATGTAAAGCCAGGAGATATCATTGCTATCAACGATGGGATTGTTCGTCTGGAAGTAACAAAAGTAGAGGGGAGTGAGGTCTATACGAAGGTGTTGGATGGCGGGCCAATATCCAGCCGCAAGGGAGTGAATGTTCCAGGCATCCGACTCTCATGTCATCTACCCACTGAGAAGGACCTCGATGATTTGGATTTAGCAGTAGAATTAGAACCAGACCTCATCGCTCTTTCATTTGTGATGGATGCATGCGATGTTCAGAATGTAAACGAGATTCTCAGAGAGAATGGCTTGACCAATGTAGATGTCATTAGTAAGATTGAGCATGTCCTCGCAGTTAAGAACTATGACGAGATTCTCATTGAATCTCACGGAGTAATGATTGCACGAGGGGACCTTGGAATTGAACTCCCAATAGAGCAGGTACCAGTCCTTCAGAGAGAGCTGGTCAGGAAAGCAAACATCTGGGCCAGACCAGCAATTGTTGCAACTCACATGCTTGAATCAATGACCACTGAACGTATGCCAACACGGGCAGAAGTGAGTGATGTAGCACATGCCATATTTGACAGAGCAGATGCCGTCATGCTCAGTGCAGAAACTGCGATGGGAGAGAATCCTCCGCGTGCAGTTGCAATGATGGAACGAATCATTCGTCATGCAGAGAAGAAGATTACACCGGTTGAGGCTATCAATCTTACCTCTGACAGTAAGATGATTGTCGAGGTCATTGGCAATCTTGTCTACAACGCAGTATCATTGCTTCCCGATAAGATAGATGGGATAATTACAGCCACAAGGAGTGGATTCACTGCGAGGTGGTTGTCCAAATTCAGACCTCCAACGCACATCTATGCAGTCACAAGTGACCCGACTGTTATGCGAAGATTACGATTACTCTGGGGAGTTGAACCAGTAAAATATGACCAGAATCTTGAGAGTGTGGATGACCTCATCCGTGAAGCAGTAAGAACTGTCCATTCAAAGGGCCTGATTGACGAAAAGAAAGATATTGTATTTACATCAGGAATTCGTCATATACCAAGGCGGACAAACATAGTAGGAGTGTTCCATGTCAAAGATTTACTATTGAATGTGTAGCCAACCATGCTAAAGCAGATGATCTTTCTAAGAATCACTTTTGGGTTGGAGTTATATTGCCTTATTATAAAATAGCACTTCTAATTCTATTAGTTGTGCTTGTGCTGAATTTGATGCAAAGGGAGCACAATTTCTTATTCAATTAGTTATTCTATAGCAATATTCTTACAAAACCAATCATAGGTTAGTTTTAGGCCCTCTTCTAAATTAATTGATTCCAAGTCATAGAATTCCTCCAACTTCGAGAGATCCATAACTTTTCTTGGCATCCCATCCGGTTCCGAAGTGTCAAACACAATATCGCCATCATATCCAACAACATTACGAATTTTCTCTGCAAGCTCTAGAATTGTATAATCAATACCTGTCCCTACATTCAAAAACTCTTCCCCATTGTATGTATCTACAAGATCTACTGCAACAGTTGCCAAATCCGATACAAACATGAATTCCCTTCTTGCCTTACCAGTCCCCCATATTGTAACACTATCAGATGATTCCATTTTTGCAGTATGGAATCTTCTCAATAATGCAGCAATGACATGAGAACCTTCTAATGAGAAATTATCTCCAGGACCGTATAGATTAGGTGGAACAATAGTAATAGCATTGAAGGAATATTGTTTTCTATAGTATTCGCACATTTTGAGTCCAGCAATCTTAGCAACGGCATAGCCTTCATTTGTGGGTTCCAAGTGGCCTGTTAACATATATTCCTCTTTCATTGGTTGTTTTGACAGTCGGGGATAAATACACGAACTACCAAGAAATAGTAGTTTCTTTACCCCATTGAGATATGATGAATGAATGACATTACTTTGAATCATGATATTGTCATAAAGGAACTGAGCAGGTTGAGATACATTGGCACCAATGCCACCTACACGTGCGGCACAAAGAAAAACAAAATCAGGAGTGTTTTCCGAAAACCATTTCTCCACATTATTCTGACGAGTCAAATCCAGCTTTGCATGTGGGGCGGTAATTAGATTAGAGTATCCACGAGATTTCAGTTCATTCAGAATGGCATTACCAACCATTCCGGCATGTCCTGCCACATATATTTTATCGGAATTTTTCACTCTACTCACCCATTGTCACGTGATATATTATAATGTTCTTTTCACTGCTGCGATAACTCTATCGGAGAGTTCAATGGCATCTGCTTGATCCATATTAGCATGCAATCCAATTAGGATTCCAGATCGGTCAATATATTGTGCATTATCCAGTGCTACAGGTTGTCGATATTCAAACATCGAATTTGCTGGTTGATCAGCCATATTCCCGCCCATAATAACTCGTGTTTCAATTCCCAAGTTGTCTAACTCCTTTATGACCATCTTTCTTTTTTCCCAACCTCCTTCTTCAAGTATTAGGGGGAATCCAAACCAGCTGTGTTTTCCATATTCTTGTTCGTGTTGAATTTTGATAGGTATATTTGCATCAAGAATACGATTTGAAAGGATGTCCGCCACAAGTCTTCTTTTCATCACAAACTTATCCAATTTCTTTATCTGATGTATTCCAAATGCTCCTTGTATCTCTGTAGGTCTAAGGTTGTATCCACGATTCACGAATAGAAATCTAGGGTCTCGTTCTTCATACTTGGTTTCTACTCGTCGACGATTCTTCAAGTCTCTCGTCCAACCATGTGCTCTGAGTATTCTTGCTAATTCAGCAAACTCAGAATTATTGGTAACGACCATACCACCCTCGATTGTTGATATATGATGTGAGAAGAAGAAACTATAGGTACCAATGTCACCAAATGTACCTACTTTATTTCCTTTATACTCAGCACCATGAGCTTCACAACAATCTTCAATTAGAAATAAATCATTTTCCTCTACTATCTTTTGTAATGGATCCATATCACAAGGATTACCAATAAGGTGTACAGCCATTATTGCTTTTACATCAGAATCGATAGCATTGATAACTGATTCCGAATCAATGTTGAGTGTGTTGATACTCGAATCGACGAAGTATGGCAAAGAATCCACATCGACAATGGGATATACACTAGTGGACCAAGTCAAGGCGGGTACTATGATTCCAGATTTTGGTTTTGCGTGATTTTCAATACTGGGATTGGTTATTATAGCTAAAGCAAGTAAGTTTGCAGAACTACCAGAATTAACCATAATGGCATGCTCCACACCCAAATATTTTGCAAATGCATCTTCGAATAATTCAACCTTCTTACCCATTGTTACATAGCCAGATAACAAAGTATCAATTGATTCCAATATCTCTTCAAATCCAAAAGGCATTTTAACCAAAGGAAAATCGTATCTTGTTGGCTCTTTGGTTGTTCTTTTCTGAAAGACACGATCTAATTCTTCAATCGTTTGAGATGACAAAAAATGATTATCCACTATTGACCAATCCCTACTATTGCTGTTCGATTCTCATGCCATATATCAATTTATCTAACATTTGTATCATAAGAGAATGACACTTTAATTCATTAACAATATGAATTTCAGTAGATGGTGTGAAAGTTAGATTAAATAATGTTCACCAGGTTTCTGGATCATCTCAAGTTTCTTCGAAACATACTATTTTATGCGATGATCAGATAGTTGCTTAGCAAATTATATGTGAATGATAAGGTCTTTCATCTGCATAATCTAAATTGATTGGAGATGCTAACTTAGATGTCCAAATTGAGAATAGCTCTCGTGAATCCTGTAATTGCACCAAATCAATCATTTCGGTATTATAATACTCAAATGATGGTATTGAAAAAGGGTTTAGAGAGATATTGTGATATTCTCATAATAACAAGAAGGGAGAGAAACATTGAGCAACCAAAGAATATTAGCGAGTTCAAAAATGTAGTATTACTTGACTATATCAAAATCCCCGGATTATTTGAAATTAGTAGGTCAATTGGAATCTATCTAGTAGGATTAGAGAGAATCCTTGATGCCTACAAACCTGATGTCGTGGTATGTACTGAAGATTTTAGTTTATCAACACTAAGAGTTGTGAAATATTGTAAATCTAAACATACAAAATCTATTGTTTGGCATGGTCCATATTTCTACTTCGGATTATTCAAAGGGATTCCACATTTTGTGTATACAAAAACATTCGGAAGATATGTATACGATAATGCAGATTGTTGGATTTTAAAAACAAAACAAGCACTGAAATTCATACGAAATCAAGGGACCTCAGTAGACAAACTTGAAGTCATACCACCATGTATTGATATGGATTTGTTCAAAGTAAAAGAAACTAGTGTTAAGGAGATTGAGAGATGGTTTCCATCTGAGTGCAAGACTATACTATTTGTAGGACAACTCAGTAAGATTAAACAGATTGACATACTCCTGAGAGCTTTCCAGAATGTGAGAGAATGTCGTAAAACAAATTTACTTATTATTTCACAGGGAGGACCCGAATTTCACAGAATTATTAAATTGATAACGATACTAGGTTTGAAAGGAGAAGTAACATTACTGAGGAATGTTCCTAATACTATCATGCCATATTTTTATTCAAAAGCATATTTAACAGTTTCATCTACCATGGATGTTGAGATTTTTGGGATGAATATTCTTGAAAGTTTAGCATGTGGAACCCCAGTGGTTTCAACCCCACATGCTGGAGCAAAAGAAATTATTAAACATAGAGAGAATGGATACATATGCTCTGATTTCTCACAACCCGCATTGGAAGAGGGACTTCGTTCGTTGTTGAAGGATGATAAGTTGTATCATGACCTCGCAAGTAATGCAAGAGAATTGGTAATTGGAAACTTTGGTATCGAACCAACATCTAATGAATGGTATCAAGTGGTTTCTGCGCTGGTAGGGAAAAGGTAGAATAGTAACCAAACTGCAACAAATTTCCTATAGAAGTGTATTTGATTTATTTTTACTCGTACATAAAGTTAAGCTTCTCAATAATTGAATATATAGGACGGAATTTCTACTATAGGAACTTTTTTGAAGCTGATAAATTGCGAAGTTCTATTCAAGAGTGATAGATATTGATTAGAGGATAGGAACATGACTACTAAGATTGTTGTTATTGGAATGGGATATGTTGGTATTCCTGCAGCTGCGTTATTGGCAGATGTTGATGAGTTTGAAGTAACTGGACTTCAGAGAAGATCGAAACGATCCGGATGGAAAATTGATGTTCTAAATAGCGGCAAATCCCCCTTTGAAGGAATAGAACCAGGATTAGATGAGATGATTGAGAGAGTCGTCAAGAAGGGAACATTTCGTGTTACAGACAATATTGAAATTATTCGAGATGCTGACATTATTCTCATTGATGTTCAAACGCCAACTGATGCGCAAAACATGCCGAGGTATGATTCACTTAGAGAAGTAAGTAAGAATATTGGAGAAAGAATCAAAAAAGGTGCATTAGTTGTTGTTGAATCAACTGTGGCTCCAGGTACCACACAGAATGTTGTACAAGAAATAATTGAAACCCAGTCTGGTTTCAAAGGAGGTGTGGATTTTGACCTAGCATTCTCATATGAGAGAGTGATGCCTGGAAAACTTCTCGAATATATAGTAAATATGCCAAGAGTTGTTGGAGGAATAACATCTCAAAGTACTAAAAGGGCATTTGATTTGTATTCTAAAATAGTGAAAGATGAAATATACACGACAGATACATTGTCAGCAGAACTCTCGAAAACAATTGAAAATGCCTACCGTGATATCAATATAGCTTTTGCAAATGAGATGGCATTAGTATGTGAGAGCCTAGGAGTCAATATTTTCGAAATAATCAAGCTCATCAATGCAAGACATGATCGTCATATGCACATCCCTGGTGCAGGTGTTGGAGGACATTGTCTTCCGAAAGACCCTTGGTTACTTAGATATGGGCTCTATGAATATGGGACATGGAAAATTGAACCGGAATTTATCTCACTTGCTCGTAGAATCAATAACCATATGCCAATACATATGGCAGAACTTGTAGAAAATGCACTGAGAGCAAAGAATGTTTCAGTACAAAATGCGAGTATCACAATTCTTGGAGTTGCATATCTTGAAGATTCAGATGATACTAGGAACAGTCCTGCATCTCCATTAATTGCTACTCTGAAAGCTAAAGGAGCAGAAGTAGTTCTCCATGACCCCTATGTAAGAGATTGGGACCTAGGACCAGATAATGTTGAAAAGGATTTCCAAAAAGCAATAGAAAACTCAGATTGTTTGGCATTGGTGACTAAACATAAAGTGTATTTCGAACTTGATTTACCCGAGATTAGAAAGAAAATGCGAACGCCTACAATTGTGGATGGACGGAATGTATTTGATAAAGATGAAGTAGAACAAGCTGGATTTGAGTATAGATGCATTGGTAAAGTAGGGATAAGATACTGACTAGACAAATGACGAATTAACCTCATATATCAGAGTATTCCAGCCATTTTGTTCGTGATAATCTCGGATAAGAGTCAAATATCCTAGTTCATGAAGCATCAAGTAAATTTCAGTAAGTGAGTAGCTCAGTCGTTCAAACACTATTACTAAATGAATGTTATTATCAAGAATCATGTTAACTACTAATGATGTCAGATTAGTTGTTTCCTCAATGACATGTAAGGGAATAGATGATACATTGAGCTCGTGGCGACTAAACCATTCAATGTACCATGGACCATTTTCATTAGTAAGCACATTTAGTTTCTCCGAGAATGTAGATTCCAAAAAATATCCGCATTTCATCATACTGTCATATGTTTCTCTGGTTTCCATCGAGAATTCAAATGCAGCAGCAGGCCCAGAAAAAATCATTACTAGTAGAACAAGTAATATGAGATTTGAACGAAAATGATTGGACCTATAGAAAAATTGTAACGATTTTATCTTTTCAATTATTGATGATATCGTGTTGTATTCTAATGGCATTTGATAAGAGGACTCTAGTAGGTCTTGATACAAAATTATGAGTAATGTAATGGCACCACCAAATAAAATCGTCATGCGGATTGAGATAGCAGCCATAAATAGAAGTGCATACTCTTCTTGTAGGAATATAATTCCCGTAGCATCTAGGAAGGAACCACTGAGGAAAATGGATAATCCTGAAATTAGTGCAGATAAAATAATACATCTAGATAGAGCAGTGTTATTTTTTCGCCTTAGACTCATTTTGAAGACAAATACTGACACACCAATACAGAATGTAATTAGGAGAATATCAAGAGTACCCACATATGGCAAAAGTGAAGTATATAGATTATCCAAATGGAGAAATTCTAGATTGAAAATACCCGAATAAATCTCGGACCCAACAAGAATATTTGAAATCTCACCATTAACTGAGAACGCAATATCAACATCAGGAACCGCTTCTGTGATTGGATTTAGGTAGATAATGGCAAACCCATTTGTAATATTGGAGAGTATACGAATATTTGAGGAGTATGCAGATATTGATATGATATCCAAATCAGTTAATTCACTTTCATTTATGATACATTCAAGCTCAAGACTGTTTATTGAAATATCAATTTCCATCTCCGATTGAATAGATATGTTCCAAAGCATATACAATTCAAGCCATTTTGCTGTCAATGTATATGGTAGTTGAAATTCTACAGAACCACTCCAAAGTGTTCTTAGTGATGTTTCGAATACGTCAATTTCAATGCGATGGGAATCTGATGTTCTAATGGGTAATAGTAGGATTTCTGCAGCCATTAATGATGATGTCGCTTCAATATTGAAATCTATGAAACTAAAATAGCCAGTTTCACGTATCGAAAATGAACTATTTTCTGTGTGTCCAAATTGAGATGACATTCGAATATCTACAATATTATAACCTCGAATTCGGGTTTGTCCAGTAAGTTGTTCTTCTGTATTATTCCAAGCAACAACAAGAATCTCATATGAGGAGTTCGACTTGGTCCAAATAAATAGGGATTCTTTTGACAAAACATTGGGTCCGGGATAATTGATTTTGGGTAAGGCAAACTCAGTTATTCCAAGAGAGAGTGTATTTATATCATCAGTATTGTTGGAAATTGGTATTATCGTGTTAGGGCGATAGACTTCCCAATACTCCACTGTGTTCTCGTGAGATAAAACATTTGCTGAAGTAATGATTGTGAAATTGGACGACATAATCAGAAAACCAATTAACAAAAAAGGTGTCCACACAGAGATTGATTTTCTAGATTTGATATCATAAAGACAAATACAAAGGATAGTTAATGTTGATGCGAATATCCAGTTTAGTGGTATGATTATTAGTAATGCTATAAGTATACAGAGAAACAACCATCCCATAGAACCTAAATTAATAGACGCAACTTTTTCTTTTAATGCCAGCCAATTCGTCTGAATTCTGGTATACAGTTTTTCTAACGATGGATATCTCGAATCAACAGAAAATGAAATCAGAAAAAGGGAAGGTGAAATCACCGGAATTAGATATCTCCAATCCTCCCAGAGTACAACATTTTCAGCGAAAATGTACATAATCAGATACAATGCAATCCATATCAGGAGAATCTGATCGGATCTGCCCCTTCTTTTATATGAATCATGAATAGCAATGGAAGAAATAATTGCCAAACAGAAAAAGAAGATATTTTCAAAAAAATAGCTCGTAATTGTAAGGGATAGGGTACCTAAAATTCTCAAACCAGACACACCTATATTCCAGACTAATTGTGAAGGTGATACTCCTTTTATAAAACCCAGAAAGTAGTTTAGGAGAATAGCGAGCATACTCTCTTGAAGTAGACCAGGAATTAATGTGAGATATAGAAAGATAATCATGAATGCAGCAATTCCTAAAACAAAATGAGGAAGTAATTGATGTGCTTCATTCTTGGAATTATAGCAACGCAATAAAAAAAATACAAACAAACAAAGGAAGAAAATGATTGCAGAAACTCTAATGGATATTGCCAGAATTACCGTTATTCCTCCAAAAAAGGAATAGAAGTAGCCCAGGATTTTTTTTTCTTGAGAGAATCCTTTTGTGAAGAGAAGAAGGGCGAAAAGTGAGAAGAATATGGCAGGAGCATCCGTCAGAATTCTACTACTATGATGTATGAACATACCAGAGGTAGCAAATAAAATTGCGGCAATTTTTCCAGAACGAGATGTTCTCAGGTTCTTACCCAGAAAATATGATAATGGTATTAGACTAATACCAAATACTTGAGAAACGAAATGTCCTACAAAAGATGTTTTGGATCCAACAATCATCATTACTGCAAACAGAATTAAAGGAAGACCGGGACGGAACGCAGCGGTTTCAGAAGGGTCTTTAACGATGAATGATAGAGCCAACTTAAGATATCTCGCCTCATCAGGAGAAAGATATCCCCACGTGGTTGTAGACATGAATAATCGGAATACTGTGCCAATGAATGTTATAATAATGAGGAAAACATCATCCCTTTTCAAAACTCCACATATAGTCTTTAGGAGCTTGTTCACCTTTAGTTTTCCTCCATGTTTTGTTCCATATCAGTAGAACTGGAAGCTACGAAGCTTATATACAGCGTCCATATACTTTGAAAACCTGTATCATGTAAAAGAACTTATTGTACCGAGAGAGGGAAATCGATTTGCGAATTGGCGTTGTATCCGATGTGATCTATCCTTGGTCGAAAGGGGGAGCTGAGAAGAGATATTATGAAATCTATACACGAATGGGTAAGCAACATGAAGTACATTATTTCACAATGAGATATCCAGGAATGCCAAAACATTTCAAATTTCGAAATATGATCATTCATGCAATTTGTGATGCACCATCAGGTCTTTATGTGAATGACCGAAGAAAAATATTTCCTGCTTTGCACTTTACAATAGCGTTGTTCTTCAACCTGTTTAGAATGAAATTTGATGTTTTGGATTCTAATGAATTCCCTTATTTCCCAAATTTCGTCGTCGGATTCTATGGGAGCATCCATTCAAATTGCTTGACATTTTCAACTTGGCACGAGTATTGGAATGTAGGATATTGGATAAGATATCTTGGTGTTTTGGGAGGAGTTATTGGATATTCGATTCAAGTTCTGTCAGTTGGAAGAACTGATGGTATTATTGCGGTTTCGAATTATACTAGAGACCATTTAATCAATTATACAAATGTGCGAGAAGAAGGAGTATTTGTTGTTTGGAACGGAATAGATCAACAGGCAATAGAGCAAATCAAAAAGGTAACCAAAAAAATTCCAAATTCATTCGTATTTGTGGGACGATTAATATTTGAAAAGAGGGTTGATTTGCTGATTCTTCTTTTCCGGAAACTAAGTGAAAACAATGCAGACATTTCACTTAGGTTAATAGGTGATGGTCCAGAGAGAGCAAAACTTGAAGAACGGGCAGATGGATTGAACATTAGTTTCTTAGGATTCTTAGAAACACATACAGAGGTATTAGAAGAGATATCAAAGAGCCAGATATTCATTTCAATGTCAGAACGTGAAGGTTTCAATATTGCTGCATTAGAAGCATGCGAATTAGATATTCCAACATTTGCAAGATTGATATGTTTTGACCACCCGAATTTACATGAGTTAAGACCAGATAATTATGATAACATACTAAAGGCACTTAAACATGACATTAAATTAGATATTCCAAAAGATGATTATTCATGGGATAATATTGCGGAGAAGATTGAAACAATTTTTCGCCAAAAGTCCAAATAGATTTGGTCTATCTTGGGACATGTATATACTTACTAAGTCTTAATTTTTTCATAACCATAAATATCGCAATTCGTAAACCTTCCACAACGCTGTTTGTCGATGCACCATGGGTTCTACGCCGGTATTCTATTGGAATTTCAGCACATCGCAGATTTCTACGACTTGCTTCAATTTTTATTTCAGCTGAGAACTCCCAATGATGGCCGTCTAAATCTAAACGATCAAGTATGGATTTCTTAAATATCCACATTCCTGATTGTGAATCTTGAAAGCGCGCATAGAATAGGATGTTCATGAGTATCGTTAGAAAACGATTGCCAAATCCATGAGACCAATGAAAAGCTCCAATTTCAAAATTAACCAATCTGTTTGTATTAATGAAATCGAGGTTGCGTTCTTCAAGTAATTCAGATAATTTTAGAATTACATCTGCAGGATAGGTTAGGTCGGCATCAAGTGTTATAATTATCGGACCACGAGCTGCATGAAAACCAGTAATGTATGCGACTCCATAGCCACGTTTCTTTTCAACCACAACTCTAACATTCTTAGGATACTCTTGTAGTAACTTTTTGGTATCTGAGGTATCATCACTTCGAGGAGTGTATACGACAACTATTTCCAGTATGTCTTTTTTGCTAGGTGGCAAAGCATCAAGTATCTCATCTATAGTATGTATTAAAGCAGGTTCAACACCCAAGGTAGGGAGTACAACTGAGATTTCTGGTTGATTCATGACGGCCACTCTTGAGAGCCCCTCGAAGCCTGTAATTATTTCACATTTAGAGTTTATGTAATGCGAACTTATTGAGTACTAAGGGATTCTATTCAGATAATAATTCTCTAATTAATCCATTGTATCTATTAGTTTATCTAATCTTTTTTGTAAGTCTAAAGGATTTCAACAAAATCAAGTTCGAAATTTGAATTGAGAAAGGACATCTGAATAGAATTCAATCACAGATTCAGTAACATTTTCCCAAGAATATGTTCCTACAGAAGGATATTTCACGCTTGGGACCTCCAATAGTTCCAGAACAGATTCTACTAGACTTTTTGTGGATGGGTTACGATTTACTATTTTGGCGTGGCCTTCGAATAAATCTCGAGCTGCTCCTACATCTGTAGTAACGATTGGAAGAGAATGTAATGCCGCCTCCATCAAAGATAAATTACATGCTTCGGACAATGATGGCGAGATGTAAAGATCTGCGTGATGCAGTAATGATTCAAGTATTTCTGATGAAACACGACCTATTAAATGTAAGTTACTGATTTTATGTTTGCTAGAAAGATATCTCAATTTCTCCGAATATCCTTTCTCAAGATGTAACGAAGTACTACCAGCACACACAAAGTGAACATTATATTCACGTAGTTCTGCAGCTGTTCTAAGGATTCTGTGAATGCCCTTACGAAAACTAATTGCACCAATTGTTAGTACGAGTTTTGCATCGTAAGGTAACGCCAATTCTTTCATAAGATTCTCTTTTGATATAATGTCATTCGATTTGGTTTCTTTGGGAAATCCATTTGGAATGACTCTAATTCTATCTTCACTTATACCGATATCAGTGAATTGATTCTTTATTGTAGAGCTGAGAGCTTGTATCCATGGATTTCGCAATAACATCATTCTTCGAAGTATTTTCTCATTTTCAGAAAGTATTCTAAGAAGATAGGGGTTTAATCCATTAGATATGTTATCAAAAGGAGTAAATAATGGCTCATCATGAAAAGTCACTACTGAGGGAACAGTTTTAGGCAGAATTGAAACAAATCCTGTATAGGAGTGTAAATGAACGATATCTGGTCTGAATGTTTTACATTCTTGTGCAATTTTCTTTGAAAACCACAATGCATCTGTTAGGTACATGAATGGAGCTTTTCCAATATTTGGCCTAGTGTGATTAATGCCTTGGGAGTCCAGATTACTCAGTAGTTTGCAATTTACTCTCTTCGCTATTCGTTGATACCAATCCCAAGCAGCGCTTTGTGCACCTCCTGATGGATGGTAAGCACCCTTGGTTACAAACAAGACCTTCATTGTTCAGTTTACCCTGAATTACTTAATGCATCTACTTCGGATGTTTAGTTTTTCGGAAGTTCATAATACCTATTCCTTATCTGAAGAAACAAGGAAATCTATGAACAGCGCCGCCCAATTCAGACTCGATGGGAGTAAATCTTTGACAAGCTTGGCATCTTCCTCTTTGAATATCGCTAATACTCTAACCATCATCGCGTAGGTACCAATTCCAACAATGAGAAGAACAGGAATCACCATAATTGATGTAGAAAATAATTGAATAACAAAGAGTGGCAGAACCATAATACTTGAAGCTATAAATGTTGTAACCATACTACGATTATCAAGCTGATATGGTGTTTTCTTCACCATATATATTATTAAAATGGCGAATACTGAACATTGCAATCCAGCACGTCCTATTGCAGCAGCTATCCCTCCCAAGGGAGTAATGAAAGCGACTGTAAGTACAATATCAATAACAATTCCTAAGAAAGCAGAAAAAAGGAAGATACGCGTATGTCCAGTTGACATTAGAACACCGCTTACAACAACATTTCCAGCAGTAAAAGCCATGGATAAAGAAATTATGATTATCAAGACCGATGACGATAGAAAGGCTTCACCAAAAATTCTGGTTATTGGGATGCTGATTGATGCTAGACCGATAGACATTGGTGTGCAGATTAAGAATACCCAACGTGATGATTTCTTAACTGCAACATCTAAATCATCAATTGCTGACCTCCCATGTATTTCTGAGAATTTTGGAAAAAGTACAGCATTCAAAGAAGCCGCAACGATAGAAACAAACATAGCAACCGTGACAGCGGGGCTATAGATTCCTAACACTGCAATTCCGGTAATCAGGAGAACAAGAAACTTGTCGACATTTTGAACGACATAATTTACTATATCTGTACCATATAATGGAGCCGCAAATTTGACAGCATCACTAATTGGATGAAGTGAGACATTGGTATCAATCTCCTTTTTGACAACAATTAGATTGGCAATATCTCCAAAAAAATATCCAGTAGTCCATGCGAATATAATCCCGATGATACCATAACCAATGAAAAGCAAGATTGTACCAAGAGTTGCTATCACCGTACTCTGCATAATTTGAATCCAAGCTATTGCCTTGAATTTTTGAAGACCACCAAGAGTGCTTTGCACAAATTGTTGAAAGGTTAGAAGAAAGACATACACTGCTAGCGATTGGAGTGCCCAAGATAAGTTAGTATCACTGAAGAGGGTTATTGAAAGAAGGTCAGAAGAAAACCAGATAATGATAGATGCAATACTACTCGATATTAGACCAAAACGCATAACCAGTTTAGCCATGGCATATGCATCATATTCTCTACCTTCTCCTATATAATTAGCAATAAATCTAGTATTAGCTCTAGGTAATGCAAATCCAAATAGCACATAGAAAAGGGTTGATATCATTATCAGTGTTGAATAGATTCCCAAATCATCAACAGTGGGGAGCAGTCTAGCTGCAATAACAAATATCCAAATATTAGCCAAGTTAACTACAAGGGTTTGTGTAATAGTCATTCCTGCATTCTTTGCAACTACTACTCCCTCACTAGTCAAGGCAATACCCTCAAAGTAAGATTTCACTAGGATATTTTGTCAATGACATCTAACCATAACCGCATTTTCTGTATCTGCAACTTTATGAAATCATGATGTCGCGTATCAGTGAAATCATCAAGATGGCTTTCAATACCATCAACAAGTGAACTGTAACAGGATGTATAGTCAGATCCATGTACATCAATCGATGAAAGTATCGTCCATAGATGCTCATTCATTACTATTCCCTCAAGCTCACTTCGTAAATCCTTGAAGACACTACGAGGTCGTTTGTTGTGATATCCAAGGGGTTTTCCTATAGAGATTGAATCACCCAGTGTATCAGCACACTTCTTAACGAAAAGGCCAGACCAAATGTCGTCAAATCGATCGATTCCATTGTAGTTCATATAAAGCTGATAGAACCCAGGAATTACTTCAGGCACAAAAGAAGTATTCATACTGCAAACTGCAAATAGAACGCCAGGTGCTACAATAACCCTTTCCTTTGCCAAATCCATACCTTCAACAATATATCTTCCATCTAATCCCCCGTTGTAAAGCAAGGTTGGAGCATCAAAATCAAGATTACCTATCCAATGTCCCATATTTACGACTGATTTACTCTTAGTTTCTGAATATTGATAATCATCAATGCGGGTTTCTTTGGTATATGGATGACCTCTAGGATAAAGGTGAGATGTTTCTTTGACTAAACTGAGTGCATCTAATGTGTTATACCATCCAGACTCCGATTCAACATACTCAGCATTTGTTTCAGATAGATTCTCAATGTGCATGTTGATTAAATCGTGATTGTCAACTGGAAATACATCATCATCTAACTCTATTACTATATCAGGTGTGTCTTCAATAGCCAGAAGGAAACCAAAACTGGTTTCCGCATGACACCTTTCAGGAATCACAGATAATTTCTCTTCGTAAGCATTCCCGAATCTTGCTTTGAACCATTCGGCTCTTTCCTTTGGACCGTAGAAAGCAAATTCCAGCTCTTCCAATAGTTTTTCATTTTCTTTTCGATTGGTTTCATCACCTTCATCTATGACATTAATTATGATATCATGTTCGGAATTTAGAAACTGATCTTTGAACTCAAATACATTATTCAGTTTTCCTATCGAAGGCAATACTATGTGAACTTTCATAAGCTTCAATCCTTGGTAGTTACAGCCAACAATTCACTAATTAGTTCTAATAAGTGGCTTTCGCTTCAATACTATTTTGTCTATGGTAGCTACAACCCTTTTAACACCACCAGATTTTATCCATTTTTGCAAAACAAATACTGACCACTTTTGAGAGATAGGATAATGCTTCAAATCTTGATATCGTGCACGAATATGACCAAGTAAATCGAAGAGGAAAACAAGATGTTTATTTTTTAGTGCATCTGCAATAATGGTAACTATTGACCAGAATAAGGGATCACCACATCTATAATTATCCCTGCCAATACGATATCGTCTCCAGCAATTTTGACTCTTTTCTCTTCTGATTCTAGCTGGAAGAACCCAGTCCCAAGGAAGAACTTCACAATAATTTACTAAAAAAACTCTTTGAACATACTCATCATCTGCACAAGCTTCAAAAAATTTGCCATTCATCAACTCCCTAAAATGTGACACATTAATCAACATACCAGCACCTTTGCCGAGAAGGTCAAAACCACTATTGACATTCACTTCAATGAACTTTTCAGGAAATTCTATATCCATGTCAGCTTTCAAGATGAAATCATAGTCATCCAAGATGACAGTTTCAATTGCAGAATTCAATGCTTGAGCAACACGCTTTCCCAAACATAATCGTTTATCAGCTTTGTCCACAACCAAACTTATCTTACTTCTCTCAACTTCCCCAGATTTATCATCTACAGGTGTTCTAGAAACTACTACAATTTTTGTGGGAGGAAGAGTTTGTTTCAAAAGACTTCTTATTGTATTATCAGGATACTTGTCCAGTGTGGCAATTAACACAAGGATTTTTGGATTCTCATTTGAAGAAATCATTGTTGATTCGACTAATCAATAGATGCCTTATCTAGATTATCATGGAGAGCTCATGTATAAATGGAAGTGTTATTATTAGATTCACTAATGACTCAAGGAAATGATTTAGTTGATTCGCACAAAGGTGACACAGATAGTTCATTTTCAAGTGCTTTGTCTTTTTTTGATATAGAGTCATTTCTATTCGTGCTTCTATTAGCTACTTTTGGCAAAACAATACCAATCTTAATCAATCATCCAATTTCTTGGATAATAGCTTCACTGTCAGTTATTTGTATGATTCTATTTTCAGGAATAAAAATAACAGAATCAGTAGTGGAATATTTTGATTTTGAGAGGGATAGAAACTATATTCTAGCATCT
Organism: uncultured archaeon; assembly: GCA_964610875.1. GTDB lineage: Archaea > Asgardarchaeota > Thorarchaeia > Thorarchaeales > Thorarchaeaceae > CAZSWP01. Next base: position 4,645 of record CAZSWP010000033.1, on the reverse strand, counting down.
GCTCCAATTTTTGGTATAGGTATTATTTATGTAACATGGATGCTCGCAGCTACATTTTCTAGTTATGCACCAATAATAACACTAGTCGCAGTAATAGGAATTGCACTCGCACCAAAAAAGATTAAACCTTTCAGAACTATTGTAAAAAGCTTCTCTGGGTTAGTAGATTCTATTCTCTTAAAAGAAAAGATACCGACAGTTCTTTTTATCATACAAATTGGACTTTGTTCAATTTTTGCAATTGTGCTTTCCACAGTTGATACAAGTAGGTGGCTTACCACAATCTATGAAACCGTGTATATCCCAATAGTTATCCTATTACTCTTAATCATAGTAATTCAAGTATACTTCATTCAAACAGGTTCGAAATATTGGCTCCCATCATTATTTCTTCTAGCATTATTCACAAGGGGAATTATGTTGGCAGAGGGGTTCATTAGATTTGGTGGTGATGATGGAGACAATATGGTTGTTGTACAATGGCTAGCTGAAGGAGGAGTAGCTCCTTTCATCGATTTGACAGAGAACGGCTGGAATTGGAGATATGGATCTCTAGCGACACTGTGTTTTCACTCAAATATGGCATTCGTAACTACAATATCAGGATTGAGTCCTAGTTTGTGTGGGGGAGCGATTGCTATAACGTTTTCAAGTGTGATATATACACTCGGCGTGTTTCTACTTAGTAATTCACTTTTGAAAAAAGAACTCGATATGAAATATGTGTCATTCGCATTAGTATTATTCCTCAGCCCAATCTTCTGGTGGCAGTTCAGGTTCGACCCGAACAATCTAGTTCAAATCTTGATTTTTCCATATTTGGTATGTGCTTTAGTATCTCCAAAGACAAAAGAAGGTTTTCTCATTTTCATATTCCTTTCAGCAATCCTATTATCAACACATTTCTATTCATTAGCAATTATTTTGCCAGCATTTCTTTATTTTCTTTGGGAAATCACCGGAAGAGATGATATATATGTGATCCTTGCAAAGAAGGAAATTCATATTATGCTGCTTTTGATATCCGCGATTTCGATAATTATTGTACTTAATTCCCAAAGCATTCAAATTCTATTAGATTTACTCTCATTATCAGATATACTAGGTACTGAAGCAAGAATTGAATTACGGTTTGGAATCTATGTTATGACTTCTACACTGGTAGTTCATTTTTTCAGCCGTTATGCGTTTATTTTGCCAATATGCTTGTTTGGTGGAATTATCACTATATTTCAAAGGAGCTTATTACAGGATAGATTACATGAATCATTTCATCACTTACTAAAGATATGGATTATCATTTTATTTGAAGTAGTAATCCTTGACTTCTTTGTGCAGTTACCCACTATTCCCGCATGGAGACTCTGGCCTATTCTAATGGGCATATGTCTTATTCCAATCATATCTCTAGCATTTGCGATATCTGAAATAAACTATCAAAAAACATCCTTACTAAAATTACCAACGCGAAGAGAAAGAAAGACTGCAGTACTTTTGCTGATAACGATCTTGACTACTCTTTCATTACTCACTACTACATATCCAAGGAATCAAGCTCTAAACCTTGATACAACAACAAGAAAGGAATATGACTTCATGTATGAATTCCTAATGGAAATTGATTTGAACAGATCAGTAGTGATTACAGAGTTTTCCACATGGCGTCATTTGATGGCAATCATGCAGGATTGGCCTCCAACAACTCCAACATATTATGATTATGATGAAGATTATCCAGCAATATGGTCCAATTCGTTTGGACAGGAGAGACTTCAAGCATTTGTGGAATTAGCGTATAATGATAATCCAATTGATGTGATAAAACTACTCAATGAAACGCATGTTGATAATGTGTACGCATTGATCCTAACAAGATATGAGGGAGAGAAATCAACTTCATGGTATGATGGAAGACCTTATGTAAATAATATTGAGAAATGGGGAGAGATATGCAAAACCAGCGATAGTGGGTATGTGATTAAAATTAACGATACCCTACTAAATGCGGTCAGTATTCCTCTATCTGGATGGAGTAAATCAGCAATGGGCGTATTGCAATATGGATGTGATAGCTCAGCTGAGAGATTGTCAATATGGGGAAATTTTACAGGACATTACCAAAGTGTTTCAGCATATAGAAATTTTACTGGATTCAATTCATTAGAAAACGGTTTCATTTTAATCAGATATAAATCACAACATTCTGAGCTAGCACCATACATGAAGGTAGCATTCCACTACGCGAATGGGTCAAGAATTTTTGTAGTTCGGTGTTTGAAACCCTCAAGGGAATATATCACAAGCAAAATTAGCATCAATACAACGAACTTGGAATCGCTGCAAAGAATCCAAATCATAGTGGATACTTTTAATGAAGAAACACCTTGGAATGGACCAGGTATATTTGAGTACTCCATATCGAATATGTATTTCTTGGAATTGTAAGAGATTCTAGTGTCACAAATGCTTTACAACTCGATTTTAAATACACTGCATCATATTCGGTCGATTTTATGACTCAAAATAAGAAAAGAATACAACTCTTTATCCGGAGTGATGAAACTAGTTTCTAGCAAGTAATATCACTTGTTGATATACCTCCAATACATCTAATGCAATACGATTCCATGAAAATCTACTTGCAGTTTCGAGTCCGTTTTCTCTCAGTGATTGCAACAAAGAAGGATTTTTGATTAATTTGATTATCTCATTTGAGAGTGATTCAGGATTCGGAGGGGATACTAAAAATGCATTGAAACCACATCTTACAAAATCACGATACGCAGGAAGTGAATATGCAACAACAGGCGTACCAGCGGCCATTGCTTCAAGAAGAACAATTCCAAATCCTTCGATTGTAGATGCATTCACAAAAAGTAGAGAAGATGAGAGTTCAGAATATACAGCAGACGGGTTTTCAACAAATCCTGTCAATTCCACAAATTCGTCAAGTTTCATTGAGTGCACTAGATTTTCCAAGTATTTCATTTCAGGCCCAGTGCCAATAACAACTAGTTTCAAGAAACGTCCTTCCGAATGCAAAATTCTCAATGCCTCAATTACATGGTCTACATGTTTATGTGGTACCAATCTGCCAAGACACATGATTTGTTGTTTCTTCTCACTCTCATTGTAATAATCAGATATTTCATCAAAGGGAATACCATTATGAATCACTCTGACCTGATTGGAATCAAAACCAAGAATACTACATATTTTGTACTTGGATGATGAACTAACAGTAACAATATGATTTGCATGTATTTTTTGAAGTCCCCTTTCAATAGCATATGCGAAGGGAACTAATAGAATACCAAGACGATAAATCCAGTCACTTAGATAGACATCATGAATCGTCATGATATGAGGGATTGTTAGAATTTTGGAAACGATTGCTGCTAAATAACATGGAAGGTAGGTATTACTCTCTATCACATCAAATGCCAAATTCTTCCATCTTTGAAGCATAAAGAACCCAATAAAAACAAAAATAATTGAAGATATTAAACTAGTCCCATCTAATGGATGAGGACGACCTATTCTAACTACTCTTAGTCCAGTTTCAAGGATCTCCTCCTCTGGAGAACCCTTCACCTTTGTTGTTACTATTGTTACTCGATTGCCAATCCGCACCATTTCACGAGCAAGATGTAATAATCTATTTTCACCGCCCCCAATTGTTCTTGGATGAAATAAGTCAGTAAAGATGCCTATATGCAGTGATTGCTCATTAGTAGATGACACAATATCTCCTCTTGAATAGGTTTCATCATCTGTGTTTTTTACCTATTCATATTCTGAATTTTGGGTATATAGTTGTATATTATTGTTTATTTCGTGTTTTTTCATTATCAAATATGCTACTGGAAATAGCATTAAGCAGCACATTAGAAGTAATCCAATTTCAAGACTGAAGATAATAGGTATTGAAATGAAGTACTTGGTTAGAAAAACATTACCGACTATTACTAAAACAATCAGAATGTTAACGACCTTCTTTACCTTTTCGCCAGATGCAATACTTCCACTAAGCATATTTATCCCTCTTGGTGCAAATAATACTATCGCGGGGAGTGTTAGAGCTGCAAATCTAGCATAGAAAATTGTTTGGAAAATCAACAGATTTGGAATTGAGAAAGATAACAACATAGTAACGTTGAAGATTCTATTTATGGAATCGAAGAATAAAACCAAAATTGCAAAAAATATAGAAATCCCAAATGCTAACCAATAAGACCAAACCAAATTCAATACATGATCTAGAAAATACCTATCTGATTGAGCAGTCCTCTCAACTATTTCAAGAAGAAAAAAATCAAGATAAGAGTAATTGAATTGCATTACAGTATAAGCTTGGAGAAGTAAAATAGGAATACTTGCTGCCACTAGGAAAACAAAAGTTAAGAGAGGACTATTAGATTCAGTCACATTCTTATTTTTGAGGGAAAGTAACAAAAGAAATACAAATAGGATGCACGAGATATTAAACTCCTTTGCTAAAACTCCAAGTCCAATAAGTAAACCTGTCAGAAAGACGTTTTTCTTATTGCTTTGTATAGAACCTTTATGTAATTTGATTCCAACAGTAGATTTGCAAATCACATGATCTCACCACCATGAGGAAGAATCTCGAGTAATATTGCGA
>CAZSWP010000032.1:0-45218 GCA_964610875.1 uncultured archaeon | reverse complement strand
AAGAAGAAAAGGGTCAGGGTAATAGCTAAAACACCAACACATTCGTTGTCAAAGAATCCAGACACAGTTCTCTGTAGAAATGCAGGCATGAAAGCCAAGAAAATTGCATTCAACAAACCAACAGTAGTATTTGAAAGCTCGCGCCCAAGAAAGAATCCAACAATGGTAGTAGCTGCACCCAAGAGGGCAGGCATGATGAGTGCTATGTAAATTATAGAAACTTGAATTCCTAGGCCATTTGCAATCCAGTATAGCATTGCCGCAGTGAATGGAACACCAATATAACTGGTAGTTGTCATATCACGACCATAAGGAACCCATGTTGAGTAATCGTACCAAGAGAAGAATGCACCGTATCCATTCTCTGCTACAAATTCTGTGACCTTCAACTGGAACCACGGGTCAAATGCTCTGACTATTGGTTGTGAATCAATCATGGGAGTCAAGCGCATAACTAGTGCTGCAAAGAAGATAAGCACTAGAGCAAGCATTATCATGACTGATCCACGTGATATCTTCGCTTTTGGTTTATGGAAGACCTGCCGTAGGAAACGTCCAGCAGACCTTTTGAACCTACTAAATGAGGACATATAGAGTGCTCTCTCCGTAATGACATGAAGTCAAGCGAGGCAATTTCAGATGTGCTAAAAAGGTTACGGATGAACACACACATGTACTAATATTTGTTATAATTACATATTTTAGAAACAGAAGTGAAAGAGAGGCGGGATGCCTCTCTGTCTGTGATAGTTTAGAGGGAGGAGATATATTCTGAGTACTCTTTGCTGTCCATAAGGCCTTCAAGGTCTTCATCAACATTGGAGGGCTTTATTTTAAACAGCCAGCCCTTATTGTACGGGTCTTCATTAACGACCTCTGGAGCATCTTCTAGATGGGAGTTGACTTCCACAATCTCTCCACTAAGAGGCGAGAAGATGTCAGAAGAGGCTTTCATAGATTCCACAAGACCACATTCATCGCCAGTATTCACTTTTGTGCCTACTTCTTTAATCTCAACATAGGTGATTTCGTGAAGGGAGTGTTGTGCATAGTCAGTTATACCAACCACAACTAAGTCACCCTCAAGCTTCGCATACTCGTGATCCTTCGAGTATTTTCTATCATCCAATACCTTCATTCCTTCGGACATTGTTGGTCCACCAAGGTGCCTTTTAATTAGGAGTGTCCTTTAAAATCCATCTAAGTGTAGTTATTTTCGTGTGGCGCCATACTCATCTGGATCATAAAATGGCCAGTATGTGACCTCAGCCTTTCTCATTCTACCCTTAATGTCAATCTCTACTACATCACCCTCGTTTACTACATCTGGTTTGACATATGCAAGAGCAATACCTTTTCCAAGAACAGGAGACAGTCCTCCACTTGTTGTTTCGCCTATTTTTTCACCCTTGAAGTGAACAGGATAGAGTTCTCGAGGGATTCCACGATCAATCATTGTCAGACCAATACGCGTCTTTTCTACTCCTTCCTTCTTCTGCTTTTGAACTGTATCATATCCCAAATAGTGTGGTTCCACCTTGAATTTTACAGCATAAGGTATCTTGGCCTCAATAGGAGAGGTTTTTTCATCCAGTTCATGGCCATATAGTACAAAACCTGCCTCAAGACGACAAGAGTCTCTGGCTCCAAGTCCACATGGTTTAACTCCATACTCTTTGTTTTGTTTGAGGATCTCTTCCCAAAATGCAATGGCTTTCCTCTTTCCCTCTTCGGTGTGGGGTGTATCAAGAAGTAGTATCTCTCCACCATCTTCACCAGTATACCCAGTACGACAGAGATAGGTATCATAACCAGCCAATTTTGTACGATGGCTCGTGAACCGACCGTATTCAGACACATCAAATCCAGCGAGCTTTGATAGAAGTTCAAGCGCCTTTGGGCCTTGGACAGCAATCATCGAAACCTCTCTTGACCTGTCTTCTACCTTTACATCGAACTTTTCTGCATGTTTCAAGAGATGTTCACGAATCTTTGGACCATTTGATGCATTTGTCACCCAGATGAAAATCTGCTCTCCAACTCGGTAGAGCATAAGGTCATCACGAGTACCTCCATGTTCGTTCAGACAAGTTGAGTACTGTCCATCATTTACTCCAAGTTTACGTACATTGTTTGTAGTGACAGTCTGTAAGAAATCAACAGATTCAGGGCCAGAGATGAAGAACCTGTACATGTTGCTGGTGTCAAAGATGCCTACATTTTCTCTTACTGCCATATGCTCTTCTCTGATATCTGAGAAGCGAACTGGCATCTCCCAACCGACGAAAGGTACAAGATCTCCGTGTTCTTTATGCCAATCGTAAAGCTGTGTTCGTTGAAGGTCTTTATTCATTTGTGCTCACCAAGACGGTTTCAGCTCCTCAGCGCTAGCCTTTATTTTCTTCTATGGAATAAAAAAATATAGGTCATCGTATATGTTTTACAGAGAGGTCAATATTGGTGGGTTGAAAATTGGACCCAAACATCCGCCAAAGGTCATGGGTGTGGTAAATCTCTCACCTGAGTCTTTCTTTGCCGATTCAGTAGCAGATAACAAAAGGCTCTTGGATATCGTTACTCGAATGGTTGAAGATGGAGCTCATATAATCGATATTGGGGGAACCTCTACTGCACCAAAGCAGGTCTATGACACAACTGATACACCTATCAAGACCGAGATTGAAAGAATAAGAAGTGCTTTAGAGATTCTTCGGGAAGAAATCAAAGTGCCAATCTCGATTGATACAACATCTACTACAGTCGCAGAAACAGCTCTCGATCTTGGAGCTACACTTGTCAATGATATAAGTGGTCTACAACATGATTGCAATATGGCAAAACTTGTGACGGAGAGAGATGTGCCTGTGATTCTAATGGCAAACTGTAGTAGACCTTGTGATTGTATTAGTGATTCAATTGATAATCTAAAGAAGAGCCTCGAGATTGCTAGAGAAGCTGGTATTCCAAATGAGCATATAATATTGGACCCTGGTATAGGATTCGGAAAACCGGCAGAGGTTGATTATGATATTCTCCAACATCTTAACAGATACAAATGCCTTGGATATCCTCTCTTGGTTGGAGTGTCAAGAAAAGCATTCATTGGAAATTGCATCGATGAGCCAAGGCCTGAGAGTAGGTTGGAGGGAACAATAGCTACGAGTGCCATTGCTGTGGAGAGAGGTGCGGATATCATCCGTGCTCATGACATCAGAGAGGCAATCATAGCATCGAAAATAGGGTATGCAATACGTCTTGATGTTCCAATTCCTAATGGTCAAGCTGAATTTTGTATTCTGAAAAATGAGAGAGAGGTCGAGTTGATTTTAGAAGAAGTTGGTGTGGGTAGTAAGATTCGGAGATCTCTTTCAAAGAAGGGCGTTACTCTCAACATTCTTCTATCAGAGATTAGTGTTTCGGCTGCGTTGATACTAAAACAGGAACTACTGGCTCTTGGTGGAGATGCAGCATATCATCATGATACTATTGATTTCAAGATGCCAAAAACGGATATTCTACTTTTCGGTACACCTATTGTATTTGAAAGATTGATAGGGAAAATGAAGAGGATGCACTATTTCGGGTTGAAACATCTGGGTGAGAGTATCGATGAAATCCTCAAGAATAGGGAACAGAGGTTGTGAGTCATTTGATGTATTGGACTGATTGGAAACCACATTATGAGTGGATTGTTGAACAATTAGGATTGAATTCAAATGACGATAGAAAGGCAACCTCAATTCTTAGTTCATTATTGGAAGGAACCGATTTCAAGTTGGTATTGAAGAATCTAGAGAACGAAATTGTGGGAAAGGATGTGATTGTATGTGGTGCAGGACCCTCACTGGGAGTAACTCTGGACAATTTGAAGGACAGGTCTGAACTTGAACATCGATATATTGTAGCAGCAGATGGCGCAGTGACTGCACTCATAGAGAGAAACATACAATGTGATTTACTTGTGACTGATTTGGATGGAAAATTCGAAGATATTTACAATGCATCACAAAGTGGCACAATCACAATTGTTCATGGGCATGGTGACAATATACCATTACTTGAGAAGTATGTTGTCAAGCTTGGGAATGTATTAGGTAGTACTCAGGTTGAACCACTTCATAATGTATTCCTTTGGGGAGGATTTACTGATGGTGACCGGGCGGCTTACATTGTATCCCATTATAATCCAAAACGAATAATACTCATAGGAATGGACTTTGGTGAAATAGTAGGACGTTGGTCAAAACCAGGTCACTCTGAACACTGCCAAGGATCATCTAGGAAACTCATGAAGCTCACTATAGCTGAAAAATTACTCAAAGAACTTTCACTAACTACAAATCTACTCTACATAAGAAAGGTTGGGGAATCCCTAGTCCAAAAATAGAATGGGTTGCTTACAGCTGCGAAAATTATAGATAAAACTAGACATTTTTGGGAGGAGTCTTATATACCTCAGGAAAAAACCAGGTCACCTGACAGCGTTGTGCTGGCCTCACGGAGTTGTGTTCAGTGTTGTCTCTTGAAGGACAAAACTCCGGTGTCTAGGTCTGTCCAGCTGACAATGAACAGTTATTCAAATAGTCTAGTTTTAATTCCAAAGAAGTATCCAAAGATTAGGATAGTGATTCCAGTAATTACCATTCCAAGAATCAACAGTCTTGTAGCATATCCTGGTTGGAATACGTATTTTGAGGAATAATAAAGCAGCCCAAGACCAATTGTACCCATCAGAATAAGGACTGAAGCTACAATCCCTTCTAATCCTAGCTGTGCATCAATTCCCGGGTAAATCAAAATGGGTGCGCCAGATTGACTGCCTGCGATAGCCGGTGGAGTTCGAACAAGAGTATAAATGTTACCACCCAGTATGAATAGCACCATTATGAATAGTAGACCAAAGATTATGATATCAGGTGGTCTTGTGGGTGTGCTAAAACGGGCACGTGTTAGGCGAACTCTCGGTTTGACAATAAATCTAGGCCACCAGGGTTTCATGGCTCAACCTCAAGACGTCTGGTTTGGCGGTCCGCTTTTAAGACTATCGTGATATGCAGAATCGTACTACCCAATTCCATTGGTTGAAAAATCTAATGCAACCGTTGATTGGAGTGTCAGTCTGATATGAGTAAGATTATGGTACTCTCAGAAAAACCAACAGCAGCAAAGAAAATAGCAGAAGCCTTAGACAATAATGGAACTCCCCAAGAAGTCACAAAACGGGGTGTGTCATATTATGAATGCAAATTAGACGAAGAAGAAATTATTGTTGCCTATGCTTTAGGTCATTTGTATGAACTAAAACAGACAGAACCGGGGTGGAAGTATCCTCGTTTTGAAACAGAGTGGCTTCCAAAATATGAGGTTGTCAAGAAAGCGAAAAATACAAAACCAATCATTAGATTATTGAAATCCATTGCAAAGAATGTGGATCAGTTCATTGTTGCAACAGATTATGATATTGAGGGGAGTCTGATAGGTTACCTTACTCTCAAGTATGCATGTCAAGCAAATCCTGAAGTTGCACATCGCATGGTCTTTTCTTCACTTACTAAAGCCGAACTTCTAGAGTCATATAAAAACCGAGAGAAAAATCTAGATTTTCCAATGATTGAGGCAGGACAGGTCAGACATAAGGTTGATTGGTTATATGGAATAAATTTGACGCGAGCACTAACTTTGGCAATAAAAAACGCGTCAGGATGGTTCAAGGTTGTATCGACAGGAAGAGTTCAAGGCCCCACGCTGTCTTTTGTCGCCAAGAGAGACCGAGAAATCAATACATTCGTTCCAATACCATATTGGAAAATATTTTCCATTGCAACTATTGGAGAGAGTGAGATTGAACTTGAATATGCAGAAGAAAGAATTAGAAAATTAGCTGAAGCAATCACCATTGCTAAATTCTTACAGGGAAGGGATGCTTCTGTTGATTCAGTGAAGAAAAAAAAGACCGAGCAGCTATCGAATCCATTGTTTAATCTCAGCTCATTACAAAAAGAATGTTATAGACATTTCAAATACAAACCAAGTAGAACATTAGCTCTTGCTCAAGCATTATATCTTGATGCACTTATCTCCTATCCGAGGACCAACAGTGAAGAATTGCCCAAGAGTGTGAATGTAAAGGAGATTCTGAACAACCTAGCACAACAGAAAAACTATACAATTCCAGCCAAAGATTTGTTAGAACGGCGCAGAATCAAACCAGTTCAAGGCAAGAAGAAAGACCCAGCACATCCAGCTATCCATCCCACGGGTAATAAACCCACCCGCCGATTAACGCCTAGCGAAAAAAATGTCTATGACATCATTGTAAGAAGATTTCTAGCCTCACTTGATGAACCTGCCAAAAAAGAGAGTATTCGATTAGATGTAAGCTGTGATGAACACAAATTCTTTGCTAGAGGATTAAGAGTACTAGAGCCCGGATGGATGACCATCTATGGCAAGTATGTATCTCTAAATGAGAAGTTGCTACCACCAATGGATGAAGGGGATCTCCTCCTATTGAAAAAGGTAGAAGCTCAGGAGAAAAGAAGTCAACCTCCTCCTCGATACAACCCTTCTAGCCTACTCAGAATTCTTGAGAGGGAGGGCCTTGGCACGAAGGCGACACGTGCAGGGATTGTTGATTCAGTCCGTTCAAGAGGATATACACTCAGTGACCGGTTTGAGATGTCAACACTAGGCTACGCGCTGTTTGAAACGCTTCAGACTTATTTACCTCAGATGCTATCTTCTGAGTTTACAAAACAGCTTGAGCAGGATATGGAATTAATCCAAAACGAAACTGGTGATAAGGACGAAGTGCTTGCAACAGCAAAAAGGGATTTGCTTCAGATATTAGGGGAGTTTCAAAATAAAGAGAAGGAGATAGGTCAAGCACTAGTTGCAGGACTACAACGATATTGGAAAGAGAGTGAAGAACTAGGGACTTGTCCGAAATGTGAAATAGGGAAACTGATTATAATCAAATCTCCAAAGACAGGGAAACGGTTTGTCGGATGTACAAGCTATAAGGAAAAAAGATGTGATCAGACTTTTCCAATACCCCAGAAAGGAAGAATCACTCCCCTCGATAAAATGTGCCCCCATTGTGGCTTCCAGATGATAAAGGTGGTATCAGGAAGACGTGCATGGGAAACCTGTTTGAACTGGACGCAATGTCCCGGAAGACAAGAAGATCTCAAATCTCTTGAAGAAAGACGATTAAAGAGGAAGCAGGAGAAGAAAAGAGATGAATGAGTGCATCATTTGTGGCAGGGATAAAACATCATCAGACTTCTGTGCATATCATAACGATGCATTTCAAAATTTGAAGAATGCCTTCGGGATATGGAAAAATGCACTAGAGATAGAATGGGCAGAGTTTATTACGCTCATTGAAGAAGAAGAAGCGTTAGGAAAGTGGGCGCGGGAAGTAGTTGAATACCTTATGAAACAAAATGATTCTTGAGTATTAGCACAATCTCCATCATTACCGACTGCGTGATTTCTTTTACACCCACGACCACCATAGTGGTCTGATTTGTGAAAATCGCAACACGTTCTGCGATTGTACGAACAGGGGTCGAATCAATTCCTGTGGAGAATAATCCAGTTGAAGTTGGTTCACTACGGCCGTGTCCGGGAGGAATAGCAACCGCCGACTGACCAAGTCTAAAAGAATCGGTATCAGAAAGAAGAATCAATGTTCCGTTTGTGAGGTCCATTATTCTTACCCTTAGTTTTCCTTGAGAGTAGTCTGATTCAAACTCTTTAATGTCTTTGAACTCCATCCTGCGAACCTGATTCACCGATTATGTGTTATCTAATAAATCACATTGGTGATGAGTACATACTTCCTATCAATATCGGGGATATGATACTAAAACAACATGATTATCAAGCAACGACCTTGACAAATGTCTGAATGTCTCATGACCAAATCGATTACCTACAATGACTTCTTTCCATACTCCACAAAGAGAGATGGACAGGAAAAAATGATGGAGTGCATAGAGAATGCAGTGCGTGAAGGAAAGCATATCTGTTGTGAAGCACCGAACGGATTTGGAAAAACATGTACAACACTATCTGGAATACTTCCCTGGGTGTGTGAAAATCGTGGAAAGATTGTGTATTGTGCACGAACACATAAACAACTAGATAGAGTGATTGAGGAGTTGTCTGAAATCGAACAGAGGTCAAAAGTTTCGGGAGTGTCTTTTCGCGGGCGAAGGCATATGTGTCTAAATCCATTTGTGAAGGATGCACGGGGAGGTGTGCCAGTACCGATTAGTGAAGTGTGTGGCCAACTGAAGGCTGAACGCCAATGTGCATATTATGAGAAACTTAGAGGAAAAGACCCACATGATCTACTAAAAGAGATGCCAAGCCGTGCAATGAGTGCGCCAGATATTGTAAGATTTGCTGAGCCGCGTCATATGTGCCCATATGAACTAGCTAAGATGTTGGCAAAGGAAGCCGATGTAGTGGCACTCTCATATCTTTACATTTTTGACGAGTTTATCATGAGTATGTTCATTCCGGAACTTACACCAGATACCAGTAGTGTAGTATTAGTTCAAGATGAGGCGCATAATGTCCCATCAACTGCATTAGACACCGCCAGTGATTCACTTACTGTCGGTATAGTACGACAAGCAATGAGAGAAGGCACAACCTATAACGATGATATATCGAAATCGTTCAGTAAGACCTTAGCAAAAATCATCCTAGAACGATCAACCAATATGAAAGATAACGAGGAGGTTCGTATAGATCCTATAGCGCTTTATTCAGAAGTTCTTGACGACGCAAAGCTTGGTGCTGATGATGAGCCGTTAAAACATATGAAAGAGGAGGGGATTAGAAGACGAATAGAGATGCTAAAACACGGGAAATTCCCGCGTTCTGCAATATATAGAGTATCAGACTTCATGTTGCGTTGGTTACGAAATGCAGATAGAGAAGATTATGCATTTTTGCTTGTATCAAAAAGGGGTTATGGAGAGAGTAGAAGACTCTCATTGGATATGGTAGCATTAGATCCTGTGAATGTCACACGAAATATCCTAAGTATAATTAGGTCTTCAGTGGCAATCTCAGGGACGATTTCACCACTCGACGCATATTCAGAGATGCTTGGTTTTGATGATGATTCATACAAGGAAGAATTTCAGAGCCCGTTTGCAACAAAAAATCGGATTGGCATAATTGTTGATGGTCTTGATACGTCGTATAACTCAAGAACTGATGAGATGTATGAACAGATGGTTGATCATTGTGTAGAAGTAGTCAGAGCAACTCCAGGAAATATCGGTATTTTTACAACAAGTTATTTTGTTGCACAGTGTCTACGGAAAGCAGGACTGGAGGATCGACTTGATAAAATATTGTTTGTTGAAAACCCGGGTATGAAGGGGACTGAGAATGACGAAATGGTGAGTAGATTCAAGAAGGCTAGTACACGGGGAGGTGCAGTATTACTTGGAGTACAAGGAGGGAGAAACTCGGAGGGGGGAGATTTTCCCGGTCCTACAATGGAGAGTGTTATCGTTGTGGGAGTCCCATATGCAATACCTACACCACGAATGGACGCACTCATAGAATACTTTGATAGTAGATTTAATGGAAAAGGTAGAGATTATGCATATGTACTACCCGCAATGACAAGGGCAATTCAAGCGGCAGGTAGACCAGTACGTAGACTTGATGATAGAGGAGCAATAGTAATGTTGGACCAAAGATTCGCAACCCCTTATCTCAAGCGATTTCTTCCATCCTATCTCAAAGAGATTATGCAAGTGTTTCCAAACGAACCAAAGACTGTTGGTAGAAGAATACAGGAGTTCTTTGAAGACAAACGCTGAAACTATAGGACATTCTCAAGATCAATTGTGCCCTGGAGTATTGCTTTCGCTTCATCAAAACCTAGTTCATTACCATCTTCACTGATTCTTTTATAGAGTTGCTGGATTGTAAGAATGTTTCCAGCTTTTAGTTCTATGTTATTATCTGAAGGGAGTGGTTCACGTCCAAGTCGCATAGCGATAAGTACTGCAGAGGATTCATTTGTTTCATATCCACGCGGAACAGTTGTGTTCTTTTCATCTACCAGCTCAATGTGAACCTCAGTATTTCGTCTATCAAATCCCCTAAGTAAGAGAATCATGTATAGTCTTGACCCATCCCCAATGCGTACAATACTAGGAATATCTGGAAACATCTTGTTTAGAATCTCAAGAAACTCCAATGTTAATTCAACAACTTTTATGGGAGAAACAACTGTTCGTGTCAAAAGTATGTTCCCGTCAACCAAAAGAGCCAATCCATTTCGAAATCCTGGGTCAATACCAATGATGACCTGAGAAGGTATTTCCACCCGCAGGTATTGTGCCATAATTGCTATCTCAGCCTTCAATCTGTCAGGATGTTCATCGACCATTATCACATTATTTCTGTTTATTTCATCAGCTTCAGCTGTTGTTGTGACTACTACTTTTGCTGTAAAACATTGATCTTCACCAGGAGCACAACTACAGAACCTCAGTTTCATTCTTCTTATGAGGTTAGTAAGTACATAGTACGCCTTTGGATTTCTGGTGGCAATAGCCACATCGCATCTTGGCATATGAAAGGTCCTTCTAGGTTATCTTTATCACACAATAGTGTCAATAGCGGCATGGTGGTCATAAATTTGATTCTTCCGTCGGGTGTGTCCGTCCTTGATAGATTACTTGGTGGCGGATTGAAGAGTGGACTTTTGACGCATGTGTATGGTGAAGCTGCTTCAGGAAAAACCACATTGGCACTGCAATTTGCAAGTGCTGCAGTACGCCTTGACTATCAGGTCACTTACATCAATTCTGAGGGGGAATCACCATTGGAACGGTACCAACAAATTAGTGGTATTGACATTCAACATATTGACCCCAAAATCAAGTTCATGGCCCCCAGGGCTTTCAAAGAACAAGGTGAGATTTTTGAAGATCTTGAGCTATACACACGAGAGAAAACACGGTTAGTTATAATTGATACTTTTACTAGATTATATAGAACGGTTCTTGAAAATAAGAGAGCAAGTTATGCTGCACATCGTGAGCTAAACAGGCAAACCGGCATTTTGAAAGGATTTGCGCGAAATCGGGATGCAATTGTACTTGTCTTGAATCAGGTACGTGCAAGCATGAAATATAGTAATGAGATTGAACCGGTGGCGGAGAATATCCTTGATTATTGGTCAGACTATGTACTCAGAATCAACGTTGGAAGGAAACAGGGTGAGAGAATACTAAGGCTTGTTAGACCAGAGAGTAATCCTCCAAGATGTGTACTCTATCAGACAAGTAGAGGTCTTGCTATTAAGCCGGAGGAGAAAGAGTGAAATTAGAATCCATATCGTCCTATCATGGATGTAGGCCAAATGTATGAAAGTGTCGCGCTGTTAGAACTTGCCCTGTGGTTGGGATTGCCTGCATGGCTGGCAAACTCAACACCAGTGATATTTGGAGGCGGACGGCCTATCGATGGTGGACGACTTTTTAGAGATGGTAATCGTATTCTAGGAGACGGAAAGACCATACGCGGTTTTGTTGTTGGTGTCTTCTTCGGATCATTCACAGGACTCCTTCAGGGACTAGCAGCACCCTACATTAAACCAGTGATGGAAGAGTTTCTGGTTGTAACACCAACTATGGAGATTGTTCTATTCATGTCATTGCCAGTCGCTTTCTTAATGTCAGTAGGGGCACTTGTAGGCGATATTATTGGTTCATTTGTCAAAAGAAGAGTGGATGTCAAGAGTGGCGGACCATCAATAATGTTAGACCAACTTGGTTTTATCATAATGAGTCTCATTTTTGCATATCCAGTATTACGTCCTGAAGGAATCTACGCAATGATACTCATAGTCGTGACTCTTGGAGTACATTGGATTTCAAATGCGGTTGGTTATGTTCTGGGGTTCAAGAAGAATCCGTGGTGACAGCAAACGTGATAGAAATTTTCCATGGAAAATATAGATTGATACGGCAATTATAGTGAACGGCAGACATAAAAGGTACATGAAGGATTTATTCATGTTCCAACCATTTCTGGAACTTAATACTCCAAGTGGGTCAGTATGGAAGGAAGATTGAAAACCTAGATTCTATCAAGCCGGAGTATATCAACAATGATGGTCAAGGATTGTATGCAATCAGACGCAGTCTACGTTTCCGTGCCTGGCACAAGGGAAGACGTGCTACAACTCATGGCCGAGAAGCAGATAAACGGACTTCCGGTCATTAAGAAAGGAACAAAGAAACTAGTGGGTATTGTCACTAGGTCAGACTTGCTTAGAAAAGCAGATGAAAACCAATTAGCAATGCTAATGGTAAGAGACCCTGATACTGTGACACCAAGAACAAGTCTGAAAACGGCCTTATCAATAATGATTGAAAAGAACTATCGACGACTTCCCGTTGTCAGCAATGATGAGCTTGTAGGTCTTATCTCTGTGCCAGACATTCTTGGTGCGGTTCTCGAGAATGATGAGAAATTCAAGTCTGCCAATGTGAAGGATCATATGGCCAATCAGGTGATATCCGTATGGGGAAAAACCCCTCTGCCATTGTCATATATGATGATGGAGATGTCAGGAAAGAATGCGATGGTTGTTCTTAATGAGGAAGGGAGCATAGATGGAGTTATTTCTGTTAGTGATTATATTAGACTGTCTGAGGTGACCGTAGAAGATAATGTGTCTGCAACGTTCAGTGGTACAGAGAGCAATGTTGAATGGGGATGGACATCGAAAGACTATCTGGTTGTCACAAAGAAACTTCTAAGATTACCAAATGTACCAATTGAAGAAATCATGACAAAGGAGATAATTAGCGTAAGCGAAGTAACTAGTATTTCTGATTGTGTTTCGATTTTCAGAAAAAATGACATCGATCAAGCACCTGTCCTCTCAGCAAAAGGTGCACTGATTGGCATGATTGAAGATAGAGCTCTGTTACAGCTTGCTGCAGACCATCTAGAGAAATAATCACTCCTCAAAGTAGTCTGATAATACGGTCTGTTGGGATACAAAGAGAGAGTCTAAAGACCAGTTAATCATTCGAAGACGTTGTTGAAGATATACACCCAGACTGTGTTCTTTTATCATATTTTGTGCAACATCAAAATACTTTGAGATATTCTTCTCTCGAACGGTCAAAGAGAGTTTTTCTCCACATGTACATATACCTGATAATGGGACTCGTCTGTACACTGTGTGGCATTTTAGACACTGAACCTTTTGAGTAGAGTATGCGCGTAGATTTCCACGGATGTCTCTGATAAAATGGTGTGAGAGAACACGTTCTGCTACATCCTGTGCGTCAACCGATTCTATAAGACTAGCAAGTTTTAGTTGCGCATCCAATTTTTCGGCCATGCTTCCAAGTGTCTTGTAACGAGAATTTAGTGGACCAATATCAAATGATGATGTTCCATGTGTAAAACCAAATCCCTCATACTGTATTTCCTTTTCTAGCCTATTGGCAAGGATGTCAACCAGATGTTCCACAACCCTTGGGTGTTTTGCTTGTGAAACTATATTATAAAATTCTGATGGGTAACGAGAGCATACTTCCATATTGTGGCACTCATCATCCACCTCTGAAGGATTCAGGATAACTGAAAGTACGAGGGGGGCATCCATGAATCCGCCACGGCCTTTTGGAAGATATGCTCTTGAAAAATTAATGAGTGCATCCATAACAAGGATTATTGCATCCTCGTCGCCATCACAATTACGTCGCTTTGCAGCATGCCAGTAGGGATGTGCATATCCAACGCTAGCATTCGTAAATCCAACGATACGTCCTATAATTCCTGCAGAGGTATGTGGAGCTAGACCAATTATAAGTTCACCCACAACATCATCCATATCCCTGAAATTGTAGTATCTATCTAAACCACAGATTTTCTCAAGACAGTCATCTACAAAACCTCCAACGTTTACCAAATAATTTGCACATTTTTCCGATATCACAATATCCTGTACTCTTAGTTCGAGTATTTGATCATCAGATGAGAGCTCTTCACCATGAATGTCTGTGAGGTAACCGAGCTCTCGTAATCGCCAAAAAGGTACCCCAATCTCTTGAGGTGTGAAATGAGTCAATGGGGCATCCACTGCATCAAATCGAGCTGTGCCATCGCGATAGCAATAGACTCCATGCTTTGCTCGTAGAATACCTTTTCCGAGATATTCAGGCACTTTTATATCATTTGTCAGACCTAGAACTCCTCGAACATCATATGACTTGGGTTCTTCAATATCGGCTTTTACACGGTCTAGGAAACCTTGAATATCAACAATAATGCTTCGCGTGGCACGAACAAGGTTGATATCATGTCCCTTTTCGCAAATACTGTGCTCATCAACAACTGGCAATCCACAGTCTTCGTGAGAACACCAGTATTGCACTTGCGTATGAGTCCCACAAATCGGACAGCGTGATTCAAATGTCCCATTGTTACATTTCTGACAGAACCGATTTACAAGTTCAATTTCAACACCAGAGAAAGAGGAGCTTATATCGGGTTGACTGTTGTCCTCATCAAAGGATTTGAGTGTTGTGACATGCTGTATTCCTTTTGCCACACGTTCAAGCCCCCGTTCACTTCCCATTGCCCGTCCTACAGGGAATAGTACCTGCACCGGAGGTCGCATCTTTCTAATCTCAGCTTTTTCTGGACGTCCCATTCGTGCGCCAATTGGAAACCCTAACTTGTCTTTTAATTTTGCATGAGACACCGAATTCAATATTTCAAGGGGGGTCTGCCCCTTGGGTTTTGCACTCTTTTCTCCTAGTTGTGCAAGTATCGTTAATGGAGAATCAGAGAGAATAATTCGTTTTCCACTTACAAGATGTGGAAATCCCATTTTCTCAAGAAGTGCCTTCTTCTTCTCATTCAGAGGTAAATTGAGTAATTCAGCACCATCAAAGTCCTTTCTTTTTGCTTTTAAGATCCAAGTCCTTAACTGTTTCAGTTCTTTGATTGTCAGAGCAGACCAACGGTATAGATAGTGGGGATGTAAAGGAATTTGAAGTTGCTCTGCAAGATGAACTGCATTATTCGGAGAAGGAATACGTGATAATGGTGACTGAATGAACCCATTCAGCTCTTCAGGAGTTAGGCTCGAGTTCTTCAGTCTTTCTTTCAACTGCTCGGTACTCAGTTTTGCACATGCTTGTTCGAGATCATGTGACCACCATTCTTCACAATAACCAGAGGGGACCAGAGGGTGATTATTCTCTAGGAACTCTCCCAGAGCAACTAGAATATCACCGAGATACAAAATGGTACTAACTTTTCCTTGCAAAGTTCTTGCTTCGTCATATGTTCTGACATGAACAACACTACCGTCTTGAAGTAAAACAATAGGTCCCTCTATTGAGTCAACAGGTGCTACAATAGAACCTTTTCCAGGTCTTTCGGTCCGAATATGAGTACCTGGTGCGAGAAATTCCTCGACAAGAACCATTGTTGCGGGATGAATACCAACACCCGCAAGGCCAGTATTACGTGAACGCCCATACCTAAGTCTAAAACCTCCTCGACGCTGTGGATGTGCAAATACAGGTCGTCCACCAATTACATCGGCTAAATAGTCATATTTTGGTGAGAGCTTCTTTTTCTCCTCAATGTCCTGTGATGCTTTTGCTTTGGATGTCTTTGCAGTGATTTCGTCCAGCCATTCCCATCCGGGAATATCAACGCGATGAACAATCTTGGCAAGCTTTGCAGCACGACCAACAACACCATCATTCAGGACTAATACTGAGCCACTTCGAACGCGGTTTGTTTCTATTCTATCTAAATCTCTTCCCGCAGATACTTCGAATTCCTCAGTCGGATCGCCTGTCAACATGATTGGTAAATGTGAAGCCGCAAACCTCACAAGCTCGGGCTGGACAGGATATTGGAGATGTACATTACGAGCGTAGAGTTCGACTTCTTCAAGGGCTCGCTCAACTTCTTCCTCAGTGCTTTTCAACTTTGGGAGTCCAAGAACTTGTCGTACATAGTCTGCAACTAGCACTGTCACTGCTGCTTCAGTACCACCTGCAGCTCGTATTGGACCAGCAAGATACAGGGCAAGATAGCGATTCCTATCAGAGCCTCGAATCATGACTTTTGATATCCCTTCTATGGGGGCAGCTGTTATACTCTCGGTCAATATTGCTAGTGCGACTCGTACTGCTTTATCAGCTCGTTTCTCTTCATCATCAAACTCTCCAAGTTCACCAAGAGCTATTTCTTTTGCCACCTGAAAAGCGACTTCTTCTCGGGTCATTTCCTCTTGAAGTTCTCTTATTCGTTTTGCCACACCTCTAGGCCCTTGAAGAGTAGCTTCTACACGTCCCGCCACATCATGTGCCTGTGGTATCTCCACATGGGTCTCAGGATCGAATCCTTTTGCTCTCGCTTCCTCGGCTACAGTGTATATCTTATCAACTTCTTTGGTTAATGATTCGAAATATAGACCATAGTTCTTACTATGTATCGGCAAACTGGGTTTCGAGTCTTTCACAGCAAACCAACTAATTTTATGATGGTATCTATTTAGTTATGAGCTTGTCCCAAGGTGAAAAAATAAGCGCTATATAGCTCGTGCATTCAGAGATAGTACTTTAAAGCGCTTTGAACAGAAAGAAATGATGAAGCCAATAAGGCTGTGAGGAAGGGTACTAATATGCTCTCATTGGAGGAAACTATACAGCTCATTCTCAAGAACCTCCCAAAATACGAAAGAAATGACGTATTGAAGATGATTGAGGAGAAACGTCAGGAATTAGGACCAGATGTTGTAAATGAAGAATCAGCAGCAATGATTGTTGCTCGTGAATTAGGAATAGATTTGCATCAAGTCGCTCCAAAATCACGGCTCAAAATCTCTGATATAACAGAGAGTACACGTAATGTGATTCTGACTGCCAAGGTTGCCAACATAAGTCCAGTACGGACCTTTTCAAGAAAAGATGGTGGAGAAGGAAAAGTCGCCAGTATTATTGTGATCGATGACTCGGGTAGCATTCGGGTAGCACTCTGGGATGATATGACCCGTGCAGTATCAGAAGATGCTATTGACATTGGCAGTGTGATTCAGATACGTGGCGCGTACGTAAAGCGCGGATTACGTGATGTTCTTGAATTGAATCTAGGTAGAATGGGGGCTATTCGTGTTCTGGAAGATTATGAGATAGAAGAGATCGGTATTGATTTCAAGGCAACCGAATCGATGAAAATTGACGAGCTGAAGCCTGATGTCTATGATGTTTCACTTACCGTCAAAGTTGATCGTGTATTTCCTTTATCAACCTTCACAAGAAAGAGTGATGATTCAGAGGGTAAAGTAGTCAGCATGATTGTTGCAGATGATACAGCAAGTACACGACTTGTCTTCTGGGACGATCAGGCAGAAGAGATGCAAGATGCTGAACCAGGTGAGATTATTTCTATAACAGGCGTATATACCAAAAAGGGCAGGGGTGGAGAATTAGAAGTTCATGGTGGACGCTCAACACAGATTGAAAGAGACCTGAAGGTAGATTTGGATGCGGTAGAAGTTGAGAGTGGTGTTACAGCAAAACCTCTTGGTAGAAAGACCATCGATCAAATGGAAATAGGTATGAGGGATGTTGACCTCGAAGGAAAAGTGGTCAAGATATTTGACGTGACAACTTTTGAACGAGAAGGCACACAAGGACGTGTTCAAAATATTATTGTGACTGATGAGTCAGGACAGACAGTAAGACTGGCATTTTGGCACGATGATGTCGATAAAATAAAAGACTTGAAGGAAGGCGACCTGATTAGAGTCCTTCATGGTTATGTCAAGAAAGGATTCCGGGATGATATTGAATTTGGTGTTGGAAATCGTGCAGAAATCGAGATTAATCCAAAGGATGTAGAATCAGAGATTGCACAGATTAAGTTATCAGACGTATCCACAGCACCTAAGACAAAAGCAGGACGTGTTTTTATTACAGATATCGACAAAGATAGTGCGAACACCAATGTTGAAATCTGTGGTTTTGTTGTACAGGTAGGTCAAACCGCACCAGTATATCCATCTTGTCCGGAATGTATGAAAAAGGTACAAGAAACCGAGAAAGGAAAGTTTGCTTGCCCACAATGTGGACCTGTAAAGAAACCTCAGTATCGTATGTTGTACAAAGTGACCATTGATGACGGCACCGGTTCTATCCGTACCACCCTGTTTGGAGAAGCTGGTGAGCTCTTACTTGGAATGTCTGCTGATGAAGCCCAGAAGCTAATTGAAGAAACTGGTGACGAGAAAGCACCGATAGCTCAGGCTGTAGACTCAATAATGGGAAGCTATGTGGTCATTAATGGGAGAGTCAGGAAGTATAGAGACTCTCTAGATCTTAGTGCCAGTGGCCTGAAATTTGCAGACCCAGAAAAGGAGATTGAAAGAAAGAAGGCAGCCGTCCAAGACCTCTTGGACTAACCACTTGCCTCTATGAGTTGGTTGATTCCTTCAAGGAAGGTTTCCACATCTTCCGAGTTGTTGTAGAGATAGAAACTAGCCCTCACACTTCCTTTAGATATAGGAATACCGAGTTGATAGTGATAAGGGTGAACACAATGTGCACCAGACCTCACCATCACAGAGAATTCATCATTCAGGAAGGTGGCTACGTCATGAGCGGAGTCCACAGTACCAACAGTGAAGGTACACAGACCTGTCTTGATGTCTATATTGTCAGTCCCGATTATCCTGATTTGTTCATGTTCTTGTAATCCTTTCAAAGCCTTAGAAAGGAGTGACCGTTCATGTTTCTGGATCTTGTGCATCCCAAGAGATTGTAGGTATTCTGCAGCAGCACCGGCACCAATAGCACCAGCATAGTTTTGCAGACCAGCCTCAAACTTCTCAGGGGGTGGAAGATATTCAGGTTCTATTCTGCCATTGATAAACTTGACGTCAGCTACAGTGTCTCCACCAGTCAGAAACATATCCATCGCTTTGAGATAATCCATTTTGCCATATAAGAGACCCATACCTGAGGGGCCACACATCTTGTGTACTGAAATAGCAGAAAAATCAACATCCGTGTCCTGTACATCGAGCGGATGATGAGGTGCATATTGTGCATCATCTGACAAGACCAACGCTCCGTGGTCATGAGCGATTTCAATAATCTCTTTGATTGGTGCAACAGTTCCAGTCACATTAGACGAGTGCACGACAGAAACCAATTTTGTGGAATTATCGATAGCTTTTTTCCAGTCTTCCAAGTCAAACGTGCCATCTTCTTGTGCTTTGACAATCTCGATTTTCAGACCATCACGTTTTGCGCGTTCTACAAATGGCAGAGAACCACTATGATGTTCTAGAGAAGTAGTGATTATTTTCGAGCCCTTTGGTAGTTTTACACAATTTGCAACAATGTTTATTGATTCAGTTGCGTTTCGAGTCCAAATACATTCTTCCATTTCAGATGCATTAATGAAACGTGCAAACTTTTCACGCGCTTTCGTATATGCATTTGAAGCCTCCTCACCCAATTTGTGGATACTGCGGCCACCACATGCAGGAAACTGTTCATAATATTCATTCATAGCTTCAATGACTTGTTTTGGTTTCAACGCCATACATGCACTATCAAGGTAGACCAATGGTTTTCCATTAATCACCCGTTTAAGAACTGGAAAATCCTCTCTAACATCTAACATGAATAAATCATCTCTCTTGGTGGTACCAACGATATCCGCCTTTACCAAATTTCTTGGTTATGAACCCACGCTCAACTAATTGATTGGCGGCAACAATAAAAGCATCCCCACCTGCACAGTCTTGGCAAATCTCAGAAAACTCGGATGTTCTTGCAAACTCTAGGATTTCAGATGTTGTAAGACCATCTTCTTTCTCAAGAATTTTAAGAACACATTTCGCGTTTTTAGTGAGATCGGTCATTATATTGACCCCCAGCAAGCTAGGATATGAAAGCTTTGTTTCCGTCATATTATCCTTAACAAAAATCTTAAATGAGCACTCTCGAGGAGCAGCTTGCTCTGTTTCTTTGAGGGCAGTGTTATCGTGTCTGTGAGAAATAGGCAAACAAAGGGTGAGTCTTATGGGAAGAAGAAGACGACAGAAAGTACGACGACGACCACAAAAGAAGATACCTGATGTATATGATTGTCCAACTTGTGGAAACACCGCCATTCGAATCGTTGTCTACAAGGATAATGGAATGGCTACGGTGACGTGCGGTTCATGTGGTTTAGAAATGGTTATTGAATCAATCAACCCTCTCACAGAAGCTGTTGATGTGTACGGTGACTTTATAGATCAATACTATGCCGCAAGAAAAGCTGAGGCATAAATTATTTTTCTCTCTAATATTGTATCTATGAGTATAGTGAAGTATACTAGTACAAGATGCCACATTCAGCAATGGTTATAAGCGGACTAAATCCGAGTGATTTTGATTACTATGCAGATAACGCCAGAATTAGCAAACTCAATCATCTTTGTTGTACTAAATATAATGGGCGTGTTTGCACTAGTGCTTATTCTAGCATATTCAGTCTATGGTGGAGAACCTGAAGAAGAATAGCTGGACACATGCAGGGGGTTCAGTAAATGCCCCATATTGAAATCATTCAGACTGCTTTTGAGAACGTCGCAGGACATATGTCAAATCTTGATGCTATCCGTAGCATAATAACGATGGTTGAGAAAGAGTGCTCTAATCTAGTAGAGAGTATTCAATTCATAGAAAAAGAGATGGCAGAAGCTGAAGTGACATTAAAAACTGATATGCGTATCCTTTTGAACGAAATTAAGCATGTTTCGTCAAGAGGTCCAAGGTGATGAATGTATTCAGTCTGCTCGATTCAGATGTTTCCAATTTTTTACAATCGAGTGGAATACAGAATCCCACCGATATCCAATCTAAAGCGATACCTGCAATTCTTGAAGATAGAAAGAACGTATTATTATTAGCACCTACCGGGAGTGGCAAAACTGAAGCGGCTCTATTGCCGTTACTTCATAAATTGTACAAAATGAAAGAAGAACAAGAGTTGTTTGGATTTTATGTTCTCTATATCACACCACTCCGTGCACTCAATCGGGATGTGTTCAAAAGGATCGAAGAGCTGTGCAGTCATCTTGGAATTACGGTTGCAGTCCGTCATGGTGATACAACACAATACGCTCGGAGAAAACAAGCCATACGTCCCCCAAATCTGTTAATTACAACGCCTGAAACTCTGCAAGCCATTCTTCCGGGAAAGCGACTTCGCTATCATCTAAAGACCGTATTTGCGGTCATTGTGGATGAGGTTCATGAGATGGCAGACGGAAAGCGAGGAGTACAACTCTCGTTAGGCCTTGAAAGACTTGAACGATTAGCAGGGAACTCAATTCAACGTATTGGATTGTCAGCGACTGTTGGGAATCCAAAAGATGTTGCCGAGCTACTTGTTGGAAATGAACGTGATGTACACACCTTTTGGGCAGGATACCAATCGCGAGAAACTGAGATGACGGTAGAAATGCCAGAACCATCATCCGACGATAAGAAACTTGCTCGAAGGATTTCATATCCACCCCACTCTACAGCCCGCATGAAACGAATTATGGAACTTATTGAATCACATAAGTCAACCCTTGTTTTTACTAACACACGTTCCTTTGCAGAAGTTTTAGGCTCAAAAATACGGATACTTTCTCCAGCCTTTGAATTTGATGTGCATCACGGTTCATTGTCAAAGGATGTGAGGCTTGAAGCTGAGGACCGTCTAAAGAATGGCATTTCCAAGGCAATAGTTGCCACTTCCAGTCTAGAGTTAGGAATAGATATTGGGCAGGCAGACTTGGTGGTTCAGTATTCATCACCTAGAGAGGTGTCAAGAATCTTACAACGTGTGGGACGATCTGGTCACGGTGTAGGTAGAGTATCAAAAGGAATTATCATTGCTACTGCAAATTTGGATGATATTCTTGAGTCTGGAGTGATATTGAGAAGAGCAAGAGCAAACAAGGTGGAGAATGCTAAGATTCCTGAGAAGGCATGGGATGTCCTCAGTCAACAGGTAGCAGGAATTCTACTCGATATTGATGAGATTGATTTCAATGAGTTATTCAAACTGGTACAACAAGCACAACCGTTCAAGAAGATTACTGAAATTGAACTGAGGAGTATCTTGAATTTCTTAGAAGAGCGGAAAACACTCAGAGTTGAGAACGGTTTAGTTAAAAGATACAAAAGGACGCGGTCGTTTTACTATGAGCATCTTAGTACTATACCTGATGTTCAACAGGTACGAGCTGTGGACATGGCCAGTAGAAGAAGTATAGGTGTTCTTGATGAAACATTCGTGGAGAGTATGGATTTAGGAAGTGTGTTTGTGATTCGTGGACGGCCATGGAAGATTGTATCAGTGGATGATGATAAGGAAGAGGTCCTTTGTGCACCAGTAGTAGAAACAGAGGTTGAAGCGCCGAGATGGATTGGCGAGATGATTCCAGTGCCTTACGAGGTTGCTTCGGAGGTTGCCAAAGTATGGAATCTCATTGACGATAGCGAATCCGTTTTTAGAAAACAGCTTGAGAAGGAATATCGGATTTCGATAAATGCACAGAATCATGTAATTTCCACTATTATTGCAGCGAAAGAAGCGTTTGGAACGCTTCCGTCAAATGATAGAGTGATTATTGAGAAAATTGATGATGGAATTGTGGTACATATTGCACTTGGAACACGGGCGAATGAAACCCTTGGTGTTGTATTAGGTGCTTTGCTTACGACACAGTTAGGAATTGAGGTTGCCGTTGAGAGAGACCCTTATCGAGTTCTATTTACAACGCCTGGTGGTATTGATGCAGATATACTTCCTGAGATATTGAGGACTTATGATACAAGACAGATAGTTTCTATTCTGAGAATAGCAGTAAAGCAAACACAAAATTTTGCATCCCGTTTTGTACATGTGGGACGACGGATGGGTATCATTAGACGTGACGCAAAAATACACGAAATTCCTGTTCAACGACTCATTAAATCATATGAGAACTCTCCAGTATTTACTGAAGCTATGAATGAGGTACTTCGAGATAAGCTGGATGAGAAAAGAATCATCGAACTTTTCCAAAAAATTGCAGATGGAAAAATGGAAATTATAGTGGTCAAGACGAAAAGACCATCATCATTTGCCCGGTTAATTATTGAGGAGAAGACTAGATTTGAAGTAATGGGAGAAATCTCAGAGGAAGATGAAGTATTGAAAATGATGGAAGATCGACTTATGTCAAAGAAATTCAGGTTGGTCTGTATGGGTAACGTTGACTGGAACTCGGTAAGAACATTATCCACACTGGATGACAAGATATTTTGTCCAATATGCGATTCTTCAATGGTTGCTGCAGTTTCTACAGTTGACCAAGATTTCGTCAAGATTGTAAAAAACCATGCAGCGGGTAACAAACTATCAAGAGAAGAGTATAAGAAATACAGAACAGGAGCACTGACAGCAAGTCTTGTTTCTGAATATGGGAAAGTCGCATTGTTGATTCTTGCAGGGAGAGGGATTGGTCCCCAAACAGCATCACGTATTCTCAACCCTCAATTGACCGATAGACTGACAATACTTCGTACAATAGCTAAGGCGGAGAAACAATATGAGAGAACACGACCATTCTGGGACTAAGAGAAAACCTCTCGTAGTTTTTGCTGGAAGAAGTAATGTGGGAAAGAGCAGTACAATAAGAGCATTAACTGGAATTAAAATCAAAGTTGGAAAAAAACCTGGTAGCACTAGATGGGAGCATAGGATAGACCTTGGATCGGTCGTTTTGATTGATTTTCCGGGCTTTGGCTACATGGCTGGACAGAGTAAGACATCCGTCGATGAAATGAAAACACGTATTGTCCATACACTTGAAAGGATGAGTGAAAGAATAGCAGTTGCCATTCTAGTAATTGATGTTTCCTTGTTTAGAGTGTTGTTTGAAAGATGGAATGCTCGTGGTGAGATTCCGATAGATGTTGAATTCTATACCTTTCTATCGGAGATTGCAGCGAATGTTATTATAGTTGCAAACAAAATTGACAAAGTAAAGAAAAAGGAGCAGGAGAGAGAACTGATGTATCTCAGAGAGAAATTAGAGATTGCTCTTCCTGACCATGAACCGGTTATTATAGCAACTACAGCAAAGAAAAAGAAGGGCATTGGAAAAGTGAAAAAGGAGATAGAAAGTAATCTCAAAACAATGGGGATTGAAAACCCCCATTGGTGAAACTATCTCATCTTTTTGAATAAGTAAATCGCAATACCAAGTACGAGTATCACGGATGAAATTATCGCAATAGGTATTGTTGCATCAGGACTCTCTACAAAGCCCTCAGTCAACCAGCTAAGCATATTCATGAAAAGACGAGAGTTGTCAGCTTGGTAAAACCATTGTTCTTCACTGTCCTCGATATCAAGATATTTTCCACTGAACATGATTGTTGAACCAGTGAGAATAATCCTGCTATTGTCATATTCGAAAGCAGACAGCCAAGATGGGAAAGTTCCGTTGATTGCAGAGTATGACCGAGGGTGTTCTTCAAACTCGGCAAGCGTCATATTTGGATATGTCAGGTTACCAAAAGTATTTGGTCCTCGTCTGTATTGTGCAAAAGAGGTGTCATAACCTGTTGCTATTGAACTACTAAGGCCAATTGGTTTGAGGGTGGCAGTCATGGCGATTATCGAGTTGATGTCTCGGAAGATAGGATGTGTTTCATCCCATGTTGTTGCATCAAATTGAATAATTGATGGAGAGGTGCTATTGACAGCATGTTCGTAGTCAAACATTGCTTCGCCCCTGTAAACTGTTTCATCACCACTGAGTGTTTCATTGAAGCTGAAGGAGGGCCCAGAGATATTCAAGGAGGTCAGAATTCTATTGATAGCCCAATTTTCACCAATATCTCTGAATTGTTGATTACTCCAGTAGGTTGAATTTTGATCAATGCTTGGATCTCCCATCAAGAGTAATGAGCTACCGTTGGTCAGCATATCATCGATTGCCAGAATTTCTTCTGAATTGAATTCAGCACTCGCATCAGGGCTGGCAATTATTAGAACATCGACATCATTGAGGATTGTTGTATTCAAGAATGCGTAATTAATGCGAACTTTATACCTTGTTGATTCATTAATCATGTCAAGCATTAATTTTAGACCCTCTTCTTCGTTATCAGCGGCAAACTGGGGGCTATGGCTTGCATCATACATAATCAAAAGGGGATCAAGTTCAGACGACTGTGCATTGACTGTATTAGGTATGCTTGATACTACAAGCAGTAGGGTAATAACCGTCACACAGATTTTAGTTGCATTCCTGAGGCGTAACATGGACTCATCTCGACCTATTTGCTCAGACAGCGTGCAACATCTTGACCAGTGTTTTAAATGTATCCTCAGTTTGAAGGTGGTACCAGACTTAGTCAGTTCTTCTCCAACTGACATAGTGTTTTCTTCTTTCAGAGTCAGTTGATTCCTTCAATTTGTAGCTGTTTCTCAATTGAGCAATCTTCTGTGCTAATAGATGATAACAAAACTTGCTCTCTCGTGATATCACTACATCTTGATAGAAACTACGACAGGTGCAGTATGTTTCTGGAATAACCATGTACTCACGCCGTCTCCCGCATACAATCCAAGTAGTTGAATCGCTAGGAACAAAATGATAACGTACAACCCTGTCTTCATCTACTGCGCGTAATGCTCTCACAAAACGTTTGTCATATCGGTCCTTGAAGTAGTTGATGGTCTTTTGACTGAGTTCTTGTTCCGACAACATCTTGATCTCATGTGGCAGGAGTAGCATTTTTCTCTCTATTTTAGTTATGACGACGACGTTAAAACCATGTGTGTTGTGAGTATTGGATGAAATGAATCTCATCTTTGAAGACAGGGCATTGGTCTTGGAACTAGATGACATCAGTATATTGGTAATATCTGATTTACATCTAGGATATGAGATAGACCTATCAGAGAGAACAGGAACGCATTTTCCATATCAACATGAAAAGATGCTTGAAAGAATTGTTAGGTTGGTCAGTGAATATAGTATAGAATGGCTCTACATCATAGGAGATGTGAAACATACCATTCACACCGATAGTTCATACAATTGGAGAACGATTCCAGAGTTTATGGAGCGCGTTGTAAATTACACACCGATTACCATAATCCCGGGCAATCATGATGGTAACCTCGGTCCTCTCCTACCCAGGTCAATTAAAATCACTGAAACGCAAGGTACGGTACTTGAAACAAAAGAAGAACGTATTGGCTTTTTACATGGTCATGCATGGCCATCAGATGATGTATTACAGTCGAAATTAATCGTTGTGGGACATAATCACCCCAATGTGAGAAGGGTTCTCGATGTTTCTTCTTTAGTTATAGGACGTTCAGAAAGACGACGTTCGTCACATGTTGTACCAGTAGTAATGAGCTCAAAATTAAACAGGGACTGTGTTAGAAGTAAACAGGGAAAGTTAGAATTAAATGACGGGGATGCGACACTTTTGACCTTGCCCCCCTTCAATGACTTGATAACAGGGGTTAGTATCAATCGTTCTGATGTTCGATTTCAAGGACCATTATTTGAGAATGACTGTGCTGACCTGCTTACTTCTGAAGTATTTAGTTTGGAGGGGGTATTTCTTGGCACAGTGGAAACACTAAGGAAACAGTATAATCCAGATGTAAAATAACGAAATGATTAAATCGTTCATAAAAAGGACTGATTGCTGTCCCTTATTTGAAAGGGTGTAATTGCAAGGGTCGGTGGTCTAGCTTGGTATGATTCTTGGTTCGGATCCAAGGGATCGGGAGTTCAAATCTCCTCCGGCCCACCAATAATTATCTAAAGGATTGTAGGATGGAATAGGCAAGTCTTTTTCGGTTGGATGTCTATTATACTAAGGTGACGCTAATGGCAGATGTAGCAGTGGTAGACATTGATGATGACATTGGGCAGGCCATCAACAAGGTATTTGAAAGGACTGTAGATGGAGAGAGTCTCATTAAGTCATCAGGTGAGGTGTATGTAAAACCGAATGGCATTGATTTCAAACCATTCACTCATACTGATCCCCTCGTATTGGAAGGTGTCATTGACTATTTCTATAACAAGGGAGCTACACAGGTCTTTGTAATGGAGAACTCAACTCAAGCAAATGTCACTCGTCTTGTGTTTGAGGTCACGGGATACAAAGAAGTCTGTAAAAGGACAGGTGCAAAGAGTATCTACCTTGATGAACAACCAACAGTACCAGTCCAACTTGAACATATTAAAGAAGCAGTTACATTCCCAAAGATTGTGGTCAAAAAACTCATCGAAGAGCAAGAAGAGCATACGTATGTGAACGTGCCTAAACTCAAGACTCATTCAATGAGTACTGTGACTCTAGGCGTGAAGAATCAGATGGCTTTTCCAGTTCATGCATACAGAAGTCGAAATCATGATGCAAGACTTCATAGTCTGCTTGCAGACATCTACCTCCAAGTACAACCAGACTTCACTCTCATTGATGGGGTCCATGCAGTTTATAATGGTCATTATCCTCTGGAATCATTTCTATCCGAGTCAATCGACCGACTGGATATCCTAGTTGGAGGACCCGATACACTTGCAGTAGACACAGCCGGTGCAAAAATACTGGGATATGATGTTGATGATGTGCAGCATCTGTCACTGTTAGCGCTTCAGGGCATAGGAAATACTGACTATGGGAGTATCAGAATAGATGGAGATATGAAACGATTCTCAAAGAGATATCCCCACGATATTATTGATAGAATGCCAGAGGATGTGACCATTATTAGGGGAAAAGAGAAACTGTGTAGAGAAGGTTGTGATTTGAATGTGAGAATGCTGCTTCAGTTGCTATATTATGATCATGAAGGAAAAGGTGGCTTTACAATAGTAATGGGAAAGGGGTTTGATGAAGAAGTCATTAATGAGATAGAGGGACAGGTCCTATTGGCAGGCGATTGTGCAATCCAGGAAGTGCGAACACGATTAGAAGAAAAATTGGGGGAAAAGAATGTGTATCTCTCACCTGCCTGTAATAGTCTTGCGTCAACAACAACAGCTCTCTGTAAACTTATGGGAGTTAGTCCCTTAGAATTAGTGCCTTCCAAGTTTCAGGCAATCAAAGCATTTGTCCTTGCCAAGATACATGGCTCTACTGCACTAACACCGGATTTGTTCTGAATCATTCTTTACCTATCAAAGAGTAGAGAACCACTGCAATCGTGCCAGCAGGACCTATGTCGACTTTTGCCTCAATACTGGTACACTCACCCATGTCCATTTCTTTCCTAGAAAATGAGCTATTACTGCCGGACACGACAAATACAATCTTATCTTCAGATTCCATCCGTTTTGAGGCCTCATTGAGAGCAAGTCGGTTCTTAGTGAGGACTGGTGACACAAGCATCATAGGTTTTTCAACACCAAGAACCTCAATTACATCCGATAGACCAGGAAGCACCATGAACCTTCTCTTCATTTTCAGAGCGAGTTTGTTTGCCTCAGGAACACCAGACTGAGCTGCAGACCCTTCTGCTTTTGAAATAACATAGTTCTCAAAGCCCAGACCGTATACTACTTGTGCGGTTTCAATTACTTTTGATACAGAGTGCACATTGTGTAGTACAACATACACCTTCTTCATACTTTCATTCAATTTTCTTTCTTACCTCCTCAGCTATCAGTCTCGATATTAAGGGTGGAACACTCTCTCCAACATGATTATATTGACTGTCAATATGTCCTAGGAACTCAAAACTGTCAGGATAGGACATCAGTCTTGCATGTTCTCGGACGGTCAACAGTCTATTCTCATAGGGATGGACATATTTTGACAGACCAATTATTGATGTTGATATACGATTCGGATGTAATCGTACCCAATTAGGAATGATCTTCTTGCTCCTTCCACGAAAATGTCTTACACCACGCCCAAATTTTAGCTTTCGTATCTTTTTGAGCTTGTCATCACTTACAACATTTATACAATGATTAGGAACATTATTTTCAGGGGTGAGAATTGCATGAAGTCCAAGAGAGGGAAGATCGCCAATTGTGGCCATAACAGTTGGAGGAGGACTTCGTGGTAGTCTTAGTTTTAGATTGCTAATGAATACTCGAAGTCGCTTGGACGGGTTACCATGTCTGTGGGCTCGTACTAAATTGAAGACTATTTCATCAATACCTGCTTGTCGCATTTCTCTATGGAGTATTCCTTTGCCACCTGCTTGTAGTATCGCAGCAACGTTCTCGATAACATAGACACTTGGAGAGAGGTCTGATATCAGTCGAATAGTATCCAGAACAAGTCGTGCGGTACCAGTACTGTATATTCGTTCAGCTGCAGACTGTTTGCTAGTTGGGTTTGCAAGACTGAACTCTTCACAGGGTGGTGATGCAATTATGATATCAGGTGTTCCTCCGAGAATCTTAACAATTTCATCCGAGTGCAGGTCATTGATGTCCCGCTGTAATATTATCTTCTCAGGAGAATTATGTCTGAATGTAGTGAGAGCTATTGGATCCTTGTCAATAGCAAGATATCGTCCTTTCACTGCCTGAGAGAAGCCATAGGAGAAACCTCCAGCTCCGCAGAATAAATCAAGGACTCTCAGACTCATGATTATCAACACCAAAAGTGGTCAGATATATAGCGAACATTGAACTGCGCTTATCAAGAGTATGGCATGGTATAACACTTGCAAAATTATCGAAGATTACATTCAAAAGCACCGATATACTAGGCCGTCATAACACTATAGCATTGAGTGAAATGAGATGGGTGTCGGAAAAGGTCGAGGCAAGAGCATTCTATTTGGAGAACATTTTGTAGTATACGGGATTCCAGCACTTGCTGCAGGTATTGAAGCTGAAACGATAGCTAAAGTAACCAGAAAACGTAGTAGAGGTTGGGTTCTCTTGGATGACAGACCAGCTGTTAAGGGATATAAAGAAAAGAAGTTGGATGAACAGAAGGTGTCTATTGAGAATGTACTGAAATATTGTGGCATTGATTCCAGCAAACAAGGAATGCAAATAGAGTTTGGTGGGGACCTGACCTGTGCATCAGGTGTGGGTGCTAGCGCTGCAAGTTGTGTTGCCTTAGCACGAGCAATTAATGAAGAGTATAATCTTGGGTTTGATGATGAAAAGATCAATGAAGCTGCCTATGAAGGAGAGAAAGGCTACCATGGGACACCATCAGGTCTTGATAATACGGTATCAACATATGGTGGAATCATCTGGTACAAACGTGAACCAAGCAAACCAATTCAGTTTGAGAGGATTAAACTGGACAAGCCCATATACCTTGTAGTAGCTTCCACGGGCCTCACTGCTAGCACTACGGAAGTCGTTGGCAATGTAAGAAAGAAGAAAGATACAGATCCTGATTGGTTCAAAAAGATTGCAAAGGAATACGAAGATGCTCTTGAACGAGCAATACAAGCACTCAAGGAACAGAACTTAGAAGTAGTTGGAGAGATGATGAACAAGAACCATGAGTTGCTTCAAGAACTCACAGTCAGTTGTAAAGAACTGGACCATCTCGTGTCGGTTGCAAGAGAGAATGGTGCTCTTGGTTCAAAAATGACTGGGACGGGAAGGGGAGGAAACATGATAGCTCTTGTCAAAGATGAAGCTTCAAGGAGCAAGGTGGCGAAAGCACTCAAAGATGCAGGTGCTGTTGTTGTATGGGAAACAATGTTCCAATAAGGGGGATACTGATAATGATACTTGAAAAGTTTATTGAAACATTAAAGAAAGACGAAAAAATCACTGTTGTGAAAAAGCCAATCTCAAAGAATTTCGAGATAGCCGGAGTATTGAAAACTCTAGAACCTCAATCACTATTATTTGAGAATGTAGAAGATTGCGAATTTCGCGTTTCAGGTAATCTCTTTTGTACCAAATCACAAATTGCTGACTACTTTGGAATAGAAACACAGGAGATTATACCTACACTTGCAAATGCGATAGACAATAGAAGCCTGCCAGAAGAGATTGATGATGCGCCGTGTCAAGAGGTGGTTGAAAGCAATGTGGACTTGAATAAGCTGCCAATTTTATTCCACAATAAAGTGGATGGAGGACCTTACATCTCCTCAGGTGTCGTAGTTGCTTCGGACCCTGAATTTGGACAAAATCTCGACTTCCATCGTGCGATGCAAATTGAAAAGAACAAGATGGTAGCCAGAGTTGTAAAAGGAAGAGACTTTGCAAAGTTCTTGGAGAAGAATGGTGAAATAGATGTGGCATTTTGCATAGGAAATACACCAGAAGTATTGATTGCTGCAGCAACATCTGTAAAAACGGGCATAAACGAACTTGAGATTGCTAATGCTCTTAGACCACTACGGGTGACCAAAGCAAAAACTACAGACTTACTCATTCCTGCAGATTGCGAGTTTGTGATAGAAGGGAGAATATTCTATGAAGAACGCCATGATGAGGGACCGTTTATAGACCTCACCGAAACAGTAGACGTGATTCGAGAAGAACCAGTGTTTGAAGTGAAGAAGATAACTCATAGAAAGACTGCAATCTGGCAAGCACTACTCCCAGGACGGTCTGAGCATAAGGTCCTCATGGGTATGCCAAGAGAACCAACTGTCTTTCGAGAGATAAAGGACCGTGGTATAGATGTCCTTGATGTCAATATCACACCCGGTGGCTCAAGTTGGTTACATATCGCTGTGAAGGTGAGAAAACAGAACGAAGACGACGGTCTCAAGGCACTTGATGCAGCATTTGATGGTCATAAGAGTGCTAAACACGTTTGGGTGTACGATGAAGATATTGATATTTATGACGAGCAGGAGAGGGAATGGGCGTTTGCCACTAGGTTCCAAGGCGATGTAGACATGTTAGTGAAAGATAGAGAAGCTGGGTCTAGCCTAGATCCGAGTGCTGAGCTAGGCACGAAGATGACCACAAAGATAGGCTTTGACTGCACTAAGGTGCTTGATTCCAAAGGTAAAAGCTACGAGAGGGCTGAATTTCCACAAGTAGACCTGAAAAAATACTTGGAGTGAGTCGACATGGGGTTGAAACTGACTGCAGAAGAACAAAAGATGCTTGATGGAAAAAATGGTAATGCGACACAAAAAGCGATGGAGATTATTACCACACTTGGAGAAATCTATGATGCAGAGAGATTGATACCAGTTTCAAGCGTACAGATTGCAGGTGTTTCCTATCATAATCTTGGGGAAGCAGGGCTTGAATATCTCTCAGAGTTGGCAGTAGATGGACAAGTACGTGTACTCACTACCCTGAACCCTGCAGGTATGGACCTCGAGGAATGGAAGAAACATGGGATTGATGAAGACTTTGCAGAGAATCAACAACGAGTTGTTGATGCATTTGCAAAGATGGGTGTTGTTACAACCTGTACCTGCACACCCTATCTGATAGGAAACTTGCCACACTATGGAGAACATATAGCATGGGCTGAGTCTTCTGCAGTATGTTTCGCAAACTCAGTCATTGGAGCTCTGACAAATCGTGAAGGGGGACCAAGTGCTCTTGCAACCGCTCTCACAGGTAGAACAGCTGAGTACGGCTTCCATCTTGAGAGAAATCGTGTTGCACAAGTGAGATATGATGTTAAAGCAAAGATAGAGAACACCGATGATTTTGGTCTTCTCGGACAAGTGATAGGAGAGAGAACAGGAAAGACTATTCCGTATATCATAGGAATAGAAGATGCAACAACGGAGGAGCTGAAGTCCTTTTGCGCATCCATAGCAACATACGGAGGAATTGCACTCTTCCACATGGAAGGTATCACACCGAATCGGACGACCGTTCCAGAAGAGGTCGAAACTGTGACACAGGCAGATGTCGATGCCGCAAGACTGGCATTGGATGACGAAGGAGCTGAGATAGATTTCATCAGTATCGGCTGTCCACACGCTAGTATCAAAGAGATTGCAACAATTGCAGAACTGCTCGAAGGAAAACAAGTAGCAGAGGGAAAGACGGTCTGGATCACTACTGCACGTCCAACAAAAGACCTTGCACGAAAGATGGGGTACTATGACACCATCGAAAAGGCCGGAGCATATCTTGTCAGCGATGCATGTTGTGCTGTTGCCCCGCTAAAAGGAAGGTTTCAGGGACTGATGACTGACTCTGCAAAGGCCTGTTATTATGCAAGAGGAAAGAACAAGTTCAAGACAGAGATAGGTACGGTACCAGAGTGCATTGAGGAGGCGTTAAAATGAAAGGGAGAAGAATCTTCAAAGGTAAAGCAGAAGGTGAAGTGTTAGCAACATCCCAAGACATATCCTTCTACGGTGGTTGCGATCCTGAAACCGGAGAGATTGTTGAAAAGGGTCATGAACTAGAAGGGCAGTCAGTATCAGGAAAAGTCCTCGTTTTTCCAACTGGGAAGGGTTCAACTGTTGGTTCATATGTCCTGTACGCATTGTATAAAGCAGGAAAAGCACCTCTGGCAATCGTGAACAGTACGACGGACCCAGTAGTTGCAGTGGGGTGCATCATATCTGAGATACCTGCAGTAGACCAAGTCGATGTTGAAAAACTAAAGACTGGACAAAAAGTGGTAGTTGACGCCGATAACGGCGTCGTCACCATAAATGATTAGATTCTTGATACCTGTGGCTCGAAGTCTTCAGTGGTAAAGGGCGCTTCTGCATCCGGCAGGTCACCTTTCTCTCTGAGGACTTGTCTTGCAAGCAAGAAGTATACTAGTGCTAATGCCTTTCTACCTCTGTTGTTTGAAGGAATCACAAAGTCTACGTTCGTAGTGTTGTTGTCTGTATCACAAAGTGCAATGACAGGAACACCGATTTTTGCAGCCTCATCAAGAGCCTGTTGGTCTGTTCTTGGGTCAGTGATGATGACCAATTCTGGTTCTATATAGACCCTTGGACCTGCGATGTTTGGGTTTGTCAATGTCCCAGGTACAAAACGTTCTGTAAAAGCATGTGCACCAATGAAATTTGCAAAGCTCTGCACAGGTCGTTTACCGTAGACACGGCCAGATACGACTACGACTTTCTGTGGGTCAAATCTGGAAATGAACTTCGCGGCAATCCTGATTCTCTCATCTGTCTTTCGAACATCAAGCACGTAGAGTCCGATAGGTCTCTGACGGTATACAAAAGGTTCCATATCTTGGGTCTTTACTTGTGTTCCAATATGACAGCCTGCCGCGAGGTACCTATCCATTGGCGTTAACAAATCAATCTCAGATATGTCTTCTTGACCAATCATTTATCTTACCTCCGCAGTATCAGCTGTAGCAAATGCCATGAAGCTGTCAATTATGTCGATATGCGACAGTAACATTCTACGGCAACAATATCTCTTCAGACCAAGTTTGTCAAGCACTTCAGCAGGGTCTTCGCCCTGTCGAACTTCACGCTTGAATTGTTCATATTTGTCTGCAACAACTTTGCCGCATGTGAAACATCTTACGGGTATAATCATCGTATTGTCGCCTCACCTGTATGATTTTTGGAATCGAGATCTTGCAGATGGACCACCGAACTTCTTGGGTTCAGTACGTCTTGGGTCACCAACCAGCATCGTTCTATCATGTTCAAGCATCTTCGAACGGGCTTCAAAGTCTTGACTCATCTCAATGAGTCCCTTTGATATGGCCATCCTTATTGCGTCAGCTTGACTCATAAAACCGCCGCCTTTGACTCGTATCCTGATATCATAGCGCTTCCATCCTTCTCCAAAGATTATCAATGGCTCTATTATTCTCATTCTAGCAATCTCAGGCTGCCTGATTTCAAGAGGTTGTCCATTGATTCTTATCCTTCCTATTCCATTAGTAACGGTAGCTTTCGCAAGGGAAGTTTTCCGTTTACCAGTTGTTACAACTACTCTCATTTCATACAGCCTCCGGGTTTCGCCAACCTAGTTCATAACTCAGGTCTTCAATCCTGATGAACTTACGAGTCAGACTCCCATAACGAGCTTCCTCTAGGACTATCTTTTCATGTTCAGCGTATTCCTTGGGAACGCCTATGTAAACATGAATGCGTTTGTACGCAGCTTTACCTCTTGGTCTGTCATGAGGTAGCATTCCACGAAGCATCTTACGTACCAGTCTATCAGGACGGCGTTGATAAAAAGGCCCCTTGCGAGGGTTGTAGGAGGTTCTGATGTTCAGTTTATCTATTTGTGCCTTGATAACTGTCTTTCTATCACCGGTAATGATTGCCTTCTCCGCGTTTACAATGATTACTTTGTCGCCTAATAGAGCAGCCTTAGCTGCTTTTGCACCTAACCTACCTACGACCATATTTTCTGCGTCGAAGACTTTTACTTTCTGTTCGCTCATCTAAATCACCTATGTGATAATCAGTACATTCTTACCCTCTGGGGACTTGCTGAGTAGTTCATCAATTGAGATTAATGAGCCACCAGCACCTACGATAACTGATCTCGCACTAGCGGAAGCATTCAATGCAGCAACTGTCACCTTATGAGATAATAATCCTGAGCCGAGAACCTTTCCAGGTATAACGACAACATCACCATCATTCGTATGACGTTCAATCTTGCCTACATTTACCGCCGCTCGTTTTCTTGACGGGCGAGATAGTAGTTCAGCAACTCTCTTCCATATTCTGACGTCGTGTTTTGTGGACGTCTTCTTCAGCGCATTAATGAGCGCTCGTGTATTTGGGTCAGTAGATCCAGACTGTACCATCTTGGCTCCCTCAGAGTGAGTTTATGAAATCTAATGCTATTTGTGTTCGTTCCATCAGGAGTTCTGCAGACTTCTCAACAATTGTTTCAGGGGGTAATGCTCCTGTTGATTCAACCTTAAAGAGAAACGCGTTGTCCTTGGTATCGATTGTGATAGCACCTGGTTCACACTCTTCGACACAAGCCTCACATAAGCTACAATCAAGTACGTTCTGCGTGGCAATTGTGTCTCCATCAAGCCTCAAGATATTCTTTGGACATATCTCTACACACTCCCCACACTGTGTGCATTTCTTTTTATCAACAGTTACAATTGGTACATATTTGTAGGCCACTGTTGCTACGGGCTGGAATTTGGCATTATCAACACCTTTTCCAAGTCGAGCATAGGCTTCAATTATCAATGTTTGTTTGGGGGCTAGTTTGACTAGAGGAATGTCACTTGAGGCGGGAACTACCTTTGGGTCTTGAGAAGTGAGATCTCGTGAGTATACTATCTGATCCTCTTCACCAGATTCAACTTCAAGTGTAAGTGCACACTGACATAGACTGCAGCCTTTACCTTCACAGTCGCACTCCTCAGGAAGGTTGTAGTCTTCAAGCACAGTGGTCAAGGGTATTAGTCCAAGACGCTGTGCTAGCATCTCATCGTACATAACACTGGTGTTCTCCAGCACCAGAACCTCATCAATTGCCATTGCTGGCAACCGAGTCAGCATGGTCCGGCGGAGTGCATTTGCAAAGGCAACATCTGCGCCTTCCACCAAGAAATGGATATCAGCGCTAGTCTTATGCAGTATAGTAATTTCCATTATCTCACCTGACCGCGGGGTAGTTTTACCCAAAAGACACTGTTCCCGGACGGACTCGCTAAGCAATCATATAGATACAATTAGCTCTGTCGCCCGTGTCCTGGGCATTCAATGCAATTTTTACTATCTTTAAAAGACTTGTGACCTAGCCGCAATACCAAGTAATTAAGCAGCAATCTGACAGAGGTCTCGGAGACCTTCAACAATCATTCGGTATCCATTGACTCTCTCTTTTGGATCAATAGCAACCATTCCATATGTTGGAATTCCAAGTAGGTCTTGTACAGAATCGGGATTCATCGAACCAGGAATGTCTTGTTTGTTTGCAATTGCAATGACTTGAGAACCATCTAACTGTTCTTTGTACTTTTGCAGTAGCTGTCTTGTCTTTAGTACAGCTTTTGGTGTGCTCTCGGTTACAATCACAATCAGTCTGCTACCTCTAAGAAAATCTGGCCACATGAACTCAAAATGAGTCTGACCACCCATCTCCACAAGGGTGACTTTTGTTTCATCATCCAGTGTTATTGTTCCACAATCCATTCCTGGTGTGGGTCTATAGTTAGTTTCAAGTTTCTTCGTTTTATCGGTCAACAACCGTATCAGTGTCGACTTACCGGCATAACCTGAGCCCATGAGAGCAACCTTGACATACTGCGTCATAGAGATGACCTCTATCGTCCTTGAACAAAGGGAGTATACCAAACATATCAGCTGTAGTATTGTCGTGGTAACACTAACTTCTTGTCAGATTCGCGCCTAAAGAAGACCTACATAATCGTGATGTGTTATGTTGATATTATGATATATTTAGCGCCGGATAGAAGACCTTAACAATGAGAGATAACTCGCAAACTAGGAGCGGAAAAGCATTGGTCCCTGTTTGTGATAATAACATGATTATTTCAGAGGGGGCCATAGAAAAGCTCAATGAAGTTCTTAGTTTCTATAAGAAACCGCTCATTGTGACAGATGTTGTGATTTATGATAAATATCGTGGACTGATAGAGAGTCTTGTTGATGCCGATGTCGTATGGGCGATCTCACCAGATTTTCAAAAAGGAATGGTTTCTCAGTATCCAAAAGTAGACATAATCGTCGGGTTTGGAGGAGGAAAAAGTATCGATTTAGCAAAGATACTGTCAATCGAGGCAGGACTTGAATGGATATCAGTGCCAACTGCCGCATCGCACGATGGTATCGCAAGTGATGTTGCTTCTGTCATGCAAAATGGTTACAGATATTCCAAAAAATGCAAGAAACCGAATCTAATTCTTGCAGACCTAGAAATCATATCAACTGCGCCAAAAATCCTTACACTTTCAGGAATCGGCGATATAATCTGTAAGACTTCGAGTCTTGCAGAGTGGAAGCTGGCACACGAAGTCGCAAATGAAACATTCGACCAGGGTGTATATGATTGTGTGAGAAATGCTCTTGATGTCATTCTTAAAGATACGAGTCTAGAAACCCTTGTTAGAGCAATCATTGAAACAGGAAATGCAATGGCTGATTTCGGTAGTTCAAGACCATGTTCAGGAACAGAGCATGCAATCTCACATGCGATGGATCGAAGAGTTCCTAGTCTGCATGGACTGCAGGTCGCTTTTGCCACACCATTGGTGCTGCATTTTCTTGAGAAGACAGAATATGGAAATCACTCTCCAATGAAGATTAGAGAATTTCTGGTAGGTCATAGGATGCCAGTAGAGCTCAAAGAGCTTGATATGACGAAGGCTATGTTCTTGGACGACATTCATCATGCCCTTAAAATAATGGAAAAACGTGGCAGATATTCAATTCTCAAGCATATTGATGCTAGTGATGAGGCTCTTCTGGATGCAATTGATATACTGAAATATTGATGAGAGAACAGTCAGTTCGACAGTTTTAAAAGAACTTATGAAGAGCGCCACCAGACGCATTCATTCGATGTGTTAAATCTGTATTCATACGATAAGTACTGAATACCAATGAAGTAAGAAAACTGAGGTAGACAGTGATGCCAAAACCGAGTTTTGTAGATTGGGAAGCTACTGAAGAGATTCAAAAGAAAGCACTTGAAGCCCTTGAGATTGCCAAAGATACTGGCAGAATCAAGAAGGGAATTAATGAGGCTACAAAGAGTATTGAGCGAGGAATAGCACGGTTAGTACTCATTGCAGAGGATGTCGAACCGCCAGAGATCACCATGTATATGCCAGGTCTCTGTGATGACAAGAAAGCGCCATACATCTATGTTCCAAGTAAGAAAAATCTTGGCAATGCCGCTGGAATCGAACGTCCAACAGCAGCTGTTGCCATTGTAGTTGAAGGAAAAGCCAAGGATTTGGTCACAGATATTGTTGACAAGATTGGCGGCCTACGTAAGTAGAACCCAGGTGATGATGGTCAATGAGTGAAGAAGCAAGTCCTGCAATCCCTGCAGAAGTCATCCAGTTGTTAGGACGGACTGGAGTGACAGGGGAGATAACTCAAGTCCGAGTGAAAATCCTTGATGGCAGGGACAAAGGGCGTGTCCTGACCCGTAATGTCAAGGGCCCGGTGCGTTTGGGAG
This sequence comes from uncultured archaeon, assembly GCA_964610875.1. Classification (GTDB taxonomy): domain Archaea; phylum Asgardarchaeota; class Thorarchaeia; order Thorarchaeales; family Thorarchaeaceae; genus CAZSWP01. The sequence goes on along the minus strand of CAZSWP010000032.1, from coordinate 6,055 downwards.
ATATTCTCATCTTGAGAGAAACCGAACGTGAAGCACGTAAAATGAGGAGGCGCTAGGTGAAATGGTTGTGAATCATCTATCAATGACAATATACTCTGAGGTGAACTGAGGATGGTGGGAACCCAACGCTGCACCTTCTGTGGGAAGGACATTGAACCAGGCACCGGTATTGCCTTTGTGCAGACAAAGGATGGCTCAGTTCAGTGGTTCTGTTCAAATAAGTGCAAGACTGCTAGGATAAAACGTAAGATGAAACCTAGGGATACTAAATGGACTGAAGGCTACGAAAAGGGTGGCAAAGCCAAGCGACGTTAAGTTGCTTTAGCCTTCAAATAATGAGATAGGTGGCATAGTCTGCCACCTTTCGTTTCTATTCTGTTTTTTCAATCTCTTCGATTACAAAATCAAAAATGACTTCAGCAAGGGTAGAAACTTGACTTTCGGGTATACCTTCTGCATCTTTTCCGAGAAGGTTTTTCAAAGATGAAAGAACCTCTTCCGACTGGTCCTTGTTCTCAATAGCGCTTTTTACTATACCACGAATCTCCATTGTATAGTCTGCATCACCCGATCCATATTTTCTTATGTATGTTCTAGCTTCTTCTTCTGCATCAGATGACTCCTTCAACTCACTCTCACTTGTCCAGAGATTAATTTCCTTAGCAGCAGTTTCAGGAGCGTCCGATGCATGGGCAATATTGATTCCTGCCCAGATACCGTATTTTCCTCGTAGTGTGTTGGGAGAAGCCTCCTGTACAAACGTGGCACCAAGTGCATCACGTACTCCCTGTATCACATCTTCAGCCTCTAATATCATAGTGAGAACTGGTGCTGAGGAAATGAAATCCACTAGCCATGGAAAGAATGGTTTCTCCTTATGCACATCATAGTGCATCTTGGCTAGAAACTCGGGTACTTTCATCTCTTTGAAAGCAACAGGTTTGAATCCTTTATCAAGAAATTCCTTCAATACGATTGCACTCACTGTTCTACGAACTGTTCCATCGGGTTTTATGATAACTAATGACCGTTCCAAATCTAATCACCAATTTGTAGTCTTCAACACGGAATGCTGTGTCTTTGATATGCCTGCTCCAAAATGATAGTTATTTTAGGCTTGTGACAGCTCGGTAAATGCTGTTGACCAAACGACAGTTTCATATGTATTGATAAATTGCAGGCAGTGAGGCTTCTTCGAGGTGTTCAATCTTGGCAGAGAAAGCAAAATTACGTTCCCCAATTGTTACTGTCCTTGGTCATATCGATCATGGTAAGACCTCACTTCTTGATAAGATGCGAGGGACTGGTGTTCAAAGTAGAGAAGCTGCCGGGATTACACAACATATTGGAGCTTCTTATTTCCCCACAGAAACCATCATTTCCATTTGTGGACATCTCTTGAAGGCAATTAACACCGAACTGACAATTGATGGACTTTTGTTTATTGACACTCCAGGACATGAGGCTTATCTCAATCTGAGAAGAAGAGGTGGCGCTATTGCAGACATTGCAATTCTTGTTGTGGACATTACCGAAGGCGCCTTGACACAGACCTATGAGTCATTGAAAATATTGAGATCTGGGAAGACACCTTTCTTGATTGCGGCAAACAAGCTTGACAAAATACCAGGATGGCAACGTAAATCAGATATGCCCCTCATGCAGGCAATTAAATCTCAAAATAAGTCAGTTCAAGCAGATATCGACAGACGAATCTATGAGATTGTAGGAGCCTTATCTGCCAACAATATCATGTCTGAACGTTTTGACAGGGTAAAAGACTTCAAGAAGAATGTAGCAATTGTGCCCACTAGTGCGATAACTGGAGAGGGAATACCGGAACTTTTGATGGTGTTGTCAGGTCTAACTCAACAGTACATGAAAGACCGTCTCACTGTGTCAGAAGGTCCTGCCAAAGGAGCAATTCTTGAAGTCCGGGAAGAAACAGGACTGGGAGTCACATTAGATACTATCATCTATGATGGGGTACTCAAAAAGACGGACACCGTAGTCATTGGTGGTCTGGATGATGTGATTGTAGCAAAGATTAGAGCGTTGATGCAACCAAAGGAACTTGATGAGATAAGAGACCCTAAGGAGAAATTTACTCAGGTAGATGAAGTGCATGCCGCAGCTGGTGTCAAGATCGTATCACCAGATATTCATGGAGCAGTCGCAGGAGCACCAGTCTATGCAGTATCAGACCCTGAAAAACTCGAAGAGATGAGAGAAAAGGTACGAAAAGAGATTAGTGCTATTCGAATCCAAACTGATAGATCGGGTATTGTTGTAAAGACGGACACATTGGGGTCTCTTGAAGCAGTGACACAGTTTCTACAAGAACGCAAAGTTCCTGTGAGAATTGCAGATGTAGGCCCAATAGTCAAACGGGACATAATCGAAGCTCATGCTGCAGGTGACACAGATCCGTTGAATGCAGTTGTTCTTGGATTCAATGTCAAATTTGCACCAGATATTGAAGAGCTGGCTGCGGAATATGGTGTTGAAGTATTTCTTAGTGATGTCATTTATCGATTGTACGACGATTATCATGCATGGTATATTGTGAAGAGTGAACAGGCGAAAGCAGAATCACTCAGTTCCATCATACGACCGGGTAAGATCGAGTTGATTCCTGAATATGTGTTCAGACAGAGTAAACCGGCAGTAGTAGGAGTGCGTGTTCACGGTAGAATCACACCAAGAATCATGTTGATGAACTCTGATGGGCGTAGGATTGGTACTATCATGCAGATACAGGATAGAAGTGTGAATATCGATGAAGCAACCACTGGGATGGAAGTAGCAGTTTCTATACGGGGGCCAACCATTGGACGCCAGATTAAGGATGATGAGGTACTCTATGTAGATATGCCTGACAAACATATTCTCCAGATTCGCAAGAAGTTCATGGATGAACTGACCCAACCAGAGATTGAGGTCTATGATGAGATTGTTCAGATCAAGCGAGATGCAGGTGCTTTTGTCTAACATGGCCGATTGACAACGTTTTTAGGCGAATTTTCAAGTAATTCACTTGCGACGGGTAGGGCTGGGCCGTTTGCCGCGGCCTGTGACCGGTATGGCAATAACCGGAGCCAGTAACCAACATTGAGAGTGAACCGGGACCTCGGTGGGTCCAGTTGCAAGACGTTGACGAGCGGTCTCTGAAGTCTGTCACGGCGGCAGCAACGGTCGTAGGACAGTTGTGAGCTTGCTCAGACTCCCGAACCGAGTCAGGCCCTGGCGGGAACAGCTCTAAGGGAGAGTGGTGGAGCCTCAGAGGTAGCTGCTCTGAGAAATGCACTGATCTGCCCGCCGAATAACGACACCCGAAATAGAGGAGCCGTCGCACCTTTATTGGTACTCCTTTTTCATCAAGCAATAGTGTCAACAGATTTGTTCTCAAGGAATTTGGTTCTTGGTAAGATGAAGAGTAATCCAAGATAGATGAAAAGAAGCACTGGGAGGGGGACCATGAATGCCTGTACCATACCACTCACACTTGCCAAGAGAGTCGATATAAGGCCAAAGATGAGAAAAGAATGAGTAAGGATGCCAATGATTATGGTTCGACGAAAACTCAGCCTTCCCTGATAATAAGATACCATTGTAAAGGGAAGCATCAACAGAGGACCCATTATGAAAAGTATTGATATCCACCAGAAGGGATTCGTTCTGGCATTCAGTACAATCTCAATACCACCATCCTGTATCAACAGAGTCCAAAATACGGATACAATCTCAGTGGTCACGTTGCTTTCGGAGTAATACTCATGTTCGATATGAAAAGGCAGTATGAAGACGAGGATTAGGAGGGTGAGACCACTAATTAGTGTGGTTGATTCCAATTTTTTATTGCCCTTCTCGATTGGACCTCTACGTACCATTCCCACAAAGAGAATGGAAAGAATAACGATTAAACCGGGGAGGAAAGATGAACTGATCATTATGATGGGTATTTCAGAAGCTGCAATGCTTTGTATAGTGTAGTTGTAGGTTATGTCAAAGGTGCAGGGATTCTCCAGAATCATATACCAATCACCTGCTTTCTCAACCTCAAAGCTAAAACTATGATAAGAAGCTCGTTCATGCACTATACAGGCAAGTTCATTGATAGTGCCGTCTTCGGGGTCATAATCATCCTCATGTAGGATGTACAAAAACACTTCACCATCAGAGAGAATCACCTCTCCTTCGATGATACCACCGACTTCTCCTGAAAAATCATCTACTCTGGTCCCACCCGGACTTAGTGTGCCGCTCCCGCGACTACCGTGAATTGCAGTTCCTGAGAGGACAAAGGGGCTAGATACAATCACGAATAGAACTAATACAAATCCAATGAAAGGATAATTACACCTCATCAACCACACTTACCACTACTTGTTTTGTAAAGGTAGTTATTTTTTTATGAACGTGTCCATATAAACAATCTGGAAACTCCACAAGGATTAGTTACTTTCAATGGGACCGCACGGTAATGTTTAAGAGAAAACTATAACCCGCAGAACCGCGTGCTGAGGTATCCCAGCCTGGTAAGGAGCTGGATTGCTAATCCAGTGCGGTTTCCGCTCGAGAGTTCAAATCTCTCCCTCAGCGCCATCTTTTCTTTGTTCAAATCGTTCATTGTAAGCTGGACAGATCTGGACACCGGAGCTTTGTCTGTCTAGGGACGGCACTGGAACGTCACTCCGTGGGGTCAGCACAGCGGTGTCAATTGACCTATGATAGCATTTCGTATCAAAGGATATAAGATACTTCATAACATATCCGGGTTTGTCTAGGTTTCATGTAGCTGTTAGAAACCCATCAATTTACAAAAGATTATACGTGTTCACATGAATCATTTCATACGAAGAACTATGATGCAATTCGTAATAATAGAGCTCATCATTTTCGTGGTATTTTTTGCTATAGTAATGATTTGTGCAGCGTTGTCTTTTGGAAATTCACCCCAATCTGCCAAGGTTGAGAGGACCAGTCCAAAGGAAGACTCAGTTGATGGTTTTGGGGGAACAAGAGGGTATGATTATTCGTATACTCCTACGATAAGAGGTTCTCAAGCACCATTTCCCGTAGGACTGAAGACAGAGAGGAAGAAGACTGCAACGCACAAGGCATATTCAGACAAAGAGAGGGAGGACTCTGAGAAACCAGAATAAATTGATAAGTGAAGCATGAGAGTCTTTCTCAGACCTAAGGAGGGAAATAATATCTCATTTGAGAATGATTCTGATTTCAAGAAATACTCCCTATGTCTTATTCCATTTGTCGTATTTGCGATAGCTGAAGCACTACAGGTTGCAGGTTACGTTTTTGAGAACCCTGCACACTTGCCTTTGTTCATACTCGTCTTTGTGTTTGTACCTATTGTATCACTCATCGCCTTCTGGCATGTTGGATATAGAAATAGACCAATCAATTCTCCCTCGAATCAATCGTTATCATGAAGGTTTCTTACCGTACTATCTTGATATGCATTTGATGAAGCTATAAGAAACAAGCTTTTCAATCCCACTAACATCATAGAGTTGGATAGTTCCACGGATAAGTTTACAATTGACCCAACTGTGGGCATTCATCTCAAACAATTCATGAGCAAGGTAGTTCAGTATGCGTTAGCAAAGGCTGTCCAAGTATAGAGTGGTCATTGTAAGCAGAGGTCCATATTTACAGCAATCATTACAGCAATCATCAATGCCTCTATCGGTTTCCCGTACTACTATTCGTAGCTACTGTCAAATTGTTTTCCTCGGGTTTTAACTCAACCTGAATTCATCAAGTCACCACTGCCTGAAACATATATCCCTTAATTATTCACTGTTCGAAAAGGGGGTTCTTTCTCGTAAACACTTTGAATACTAGACAAAATCATGAATGAGAGCCTGCTCAATGACGGGAATCGAACCAGCAAAACTACTCTCCAGTGGTGACCACGCATCGGGAAACTCCTGTCTAGCTCTCTCAAGGGAAGACTTAGCTACACGCTCTATGACGTCATCAGGTAACTGCTCCCTCAGTTTCTTCCGCTCGAAGTACTTGGAGTGATAGG
>CAZSWP010000031.1:0-48588 GCA_964610875.1 uncultured archaeon | reverse complement strand
TTGTAACATATATCATAAAGAAAAGAAGCTTGAAATCTACTATCTATGAAGATATTCAAGCAAGCATGTGATCCGTTACTATCTCGATATATGATAATTTTTCAATTATGGACTAGATGCTTTCTTCTCCTAAGAGTAAATTTCTGGGTAGAAATCCCAGAAATGTGTGAATTTCCATCCCTTACCTATGTACTTTTCACGATTTGGAAGATCAGTAAATTTTCCGTTATCAAATGGATAAAAGCGCATCTTGTGGTCATCATCACATAGAATCAAATCTGGTTTTCCAGGTTCTCGCCAGTGACCGACAATGTAGACCCAGTCCTCATGGAATCCTTTTCCAACGTTTTCATATGGTGGATCACTAAAGTCATACTCATCTTTACCCTTGAATTTTCCGTAAGGGTAGCGAATCAATTTTCCATTATTCCTTCTAACTATAAGATCTGGTGTACCATTACTCATCCACTCGCCAACTAGGAAATGTGTAAAGTCGTTATCAAATCCCCTACCAACTTTCTTTGGGCGTCCTTGATTCTTGAATGTCCGACCATTGAAAGGATACAACCATAGATCCCCATTTTCTTCACGAACCAAAAGGTCGGGGTATTCTTGGTTCCTCCAATATCCAGGAAATAAATCGGGATATTTGTCCTTATGAAATCCATCTCCAACTTTTTCATCACGACCAAGATCCTTGAATTCCTTACCCTCCCACTTGAATAATCGTAGGCGTCCATTGTCATCTCGTACAAGCAAATCAGATGTGCCATTACCCATCCATTCAGCAACGTAATAATCCCAGTCTGTAGAAAAACCTCTACCTACTTTATCTCCCGACCCCTGAAATTTCTCATTTCTGAATGGGTAGTACTTAAGGTCACCATCCCCTTCTAAGACAACTAACGAAGATCCTCCTCCTATTCGTCGTCTTATAGATGGTATTGTTCCCGGTGTCCAATATCCAATCATATACTTTTCAAAATTGAAACCTTTTCCAACCTTTCGACCTGTTTCATTTTGGCCATGCTTATCAGATGGATAGAATGTATAATTATTATCTTGTTTGAATAGTGGATACCATCTCAAATCGCCGTTACTCTTTCTCACTATAAGCCCATGCATTTGGTATAACTCCTCAGACTCCTCGCTACACTAAACCTAGATTAAAGTTATCTTGATGTACCTCTATCAAGAGCTATTTAAGCTTGAGCTATGATTCCGGGTCCGGTGTATTGCGTGGAAAATTCAACCCTTTTGGAGATGCATGATATCTCAATGAAATTCGAAGATAGAATCTTGTTTGAAGGAGTATCAGTTGAAGTTAAAGAAAATGACACGATTGGTATCACTGGACCGAGCGGTTCTGGTAAGAGCACACTACTCAGAATTGCTATTGATTTGCTTACTCCCACTACTGGTCATGTGAAGTTTATGAGACGAGACATCGCTGAATGGGACCCAAAAGAACTCAGAATGAACATGGTCCTTGTTCCGCAAGAAGCATCAATGTTTCCAGCGACTGTAAGAGATAATCTTGAATGGGCATTGAAGATTCATGGAATAGACTATGATGAAAATACTCTGATCCAAGTACTTGAAGAAGTGAACTTGAATAAGGATTATCTAGACAGAGTTGCTGGAAATCTATCCGGTGGTGAAAAACAACGAATTGCAATAGCACGTGCTCTACTTCTTGAACCAAAACTACTCCTTTTAGATGAGCCAACTTCTGCACTAGATGAAGAGTCCATTCATATTGTTGAATCATCAATAGAATCGGTTATCCAAGAGCGTCAAATTGGCGTAATGATCGTAACACATGATAAAAAACAAGCTCAACGATTCACATCACGTGTGGTAGAGATAAAGATGAAAAATAACGAGGTGTCACAATAATGCAGTTCGATTTTGACCTCTGGCAATTACTAGAAAAAATTCCTGAGGAAGTGATTGCAGGTTTCCAGAGTTATACCCTGACAATGGTGCTTCTAATACTACTTATTGTTGTTTCCAGATGGCAGGGTCTTGGTATTGAAAGCAAATTAATTGTGGGAACAATAAGAGGAACCATACAGATACTCTTGTTGGCTTTGATTCTCTATGAAATATTTGCTCTCCAAAATCTAATCATTATTTTTGTAGTCCTTATCTTTATGTGTACATTTGCAGCACACACAGCTAAATCGAACCTCGATCATATTCCAGGTGTTACTAAGACTGCATTTCCAGGAATCCTTGTTGGAGGTCTCTTTGTAATGTTATTAGTGGTGATATTGGGTATTATACCTCCAACTGGAGAGTATCTCATTCCAATGGGTGGAATGGTCATTGGAAATACAATGAATCTCGCATCTTTGGTATTAGATAGGATGTGGTCCCTTGCACAGAAACAACGTTCCTTACTTGAAACTGCATTAGCCCTGGGTGCATCATCATATGAAGCAACAAAGATGACCATTACCGAATCAATCCGTTCGGGACTCTTACCCAATTTAAACAGGTACGCTGCTCTAGGAATTGTAACAATTCCTGGATTCATGAGTGGTCTAATCATAGGCGGTGCCAATGTAATCGTAGCCGCTCTGTATCAGGTGATAGTTTTCATTATGATATTTTTAGCATGTGTCATCTGTGGAATCATTGTATCTAGAATATTCCTCAATGAGATGTTCAATGATAGGTTGCAAATTCTGGTGCCGCCAGAAACGGAGTAGAACAGAAGAATAATTGATTCAAGACTGATGAATAGGAAGGGCAATACATACAATAGTACCCTGTTTGTGATCATCTGGCACTCGGTTCTCGAACCAGAAATACCCATGGTTGTTTTCAATCACCCTTAAAGATAAGTTCAGTCCCAGACCGATTCCTTTTGAACTCTCTGTAGTAAACTTTCCAAAAACAGAGGGTTTCTCAGTATCGGGTATTCCTATTCCCCAATCAGTGATTTTGATAAGTACATATTCCTTTTGAGATTCCCAGGGACCAACATCAATCTGCACACGTTTTTCCGTTTTTTCAGTGTATTTTATTGCATTTGAAATTATGTTAACAAAGACTTCAATCAGGAGTTCATCCCCCTCAACCTCAATATCTTGATAATCCTTATCAATGTCCATTGATATCATCAGGTTCTTTCTAAGAAACTGTAAAGTGGCGAGTTCTATTCCACGTTTCACTAAAGCAACGAGTAATCGAGGTTCAAATTCATCTCTCCTAGATTTCATCATGAGCACTTTTCGTACTCTTTCTAGTAAATCATTTGCAGCTCCAGTCTGTTCATTGGCATCGTTGAGAAATTTGAGAAGATCCGGTGTTCCATTCCATTTGTATTGAAGCAACTCCAAAGATATCTGGATATTACCAATGAATCCGCGGATATCATGAAATAAAAGTTCCAGCAGAAGATCGGACTTTTCCTTCTCTTTTTGAAAACCTTGTAATAGAGCTGATTGTTTCACAGACAGAACCAACGGTGTAAAGAATGAATTGATTGCTTCCAAATATTTTGAGGAGTATTCTGGGGTTATGACATCTCTTACATCAAGCACAATGGGTGTATCACCAGTCAATGCTAACATCACTGTGCTATTGCGACCATCTTCCCGGAGGAGTTCTTCTAGATTCTTGTCAACATGACATTCTTCATTAGCCTTTACCCAAGTGATTTCTCCCAATTCTAATGCAATTTCGTACAATTCGGAATCAAAATCCATAGGATTGCACCATCGCCTATTCTTCTTAAAACAATCAAGTGAGAATTTTTCCCATAATCCCGAATCATATTTGATTAATAGCGATGGCTCTCCACCAACCAAAGTTTTAATCTCTTTAAGAATTGATGCAAGTACTTCATTTGGGTCGGGATTTTCTAGTAGTTCTTTCAAGAGATATTGTAACTGCGAGTAGTATTGTGAAATCTTCTCAAGTTCAATCATTTCTTCTTTGATTTTTCTTGCTTGCTCATCTGTCAGAATTCCATCTTTGGACAATTCAATACACTCCCCATTTGTCCCTTGCTTTTACTAATCCATGAAGAGTAGAATCACTAACATTAAACGGAATTTCTCCATGGTGATCGGCAATGATATAACCTCCGCCCTTGGCTGCTTGATTGATACAATTTTTCACTCTTTGTTCAGTTTCTTCTTCGGACCATCTTATCATAGAGATATTTTCTAGGTTACCTACTAAAATTAGTCTCTTTCCATACTTTTGTTTCAATTCAGCAAGATTATCGTCATGTGATACCACTACTCCGTGGATTCCAACTTTGTTTGCTAAAACATCCATGAGTTCTGTGCTTCTCCCACCAGCCATTGCATAAACAGCAGCTCCTTTCACTTTGGAGTAGTATTTCCTATCAAACTCATATGAAATCTCAATATATTCAGGAAAGCGTATCATTTGGTTTGAAGCTACAGGATTAAAGTATACAACTGCCGCAGCATGGTTTTCAATTAGATAGTTACTAAAATCGATTGAATAATCAATAAGGTGTCGTACTACATCCTTAGCAATCTCCGGTGTATCAACGATATATTCTATCCATTTTTCAAAACCTAAGAGCATTACCGGCAATGATAGAGGCGCTATTATTGAATTTACTATTGGAAGTGAATCTCCTTTTTGCTCATAGAGTAATCTTTGAGCCTTTGCTATTTCCTCCAAGTGAGGATTCTGTACTGATGGAAGTTCTGATTCCAAAAGTTCTTCTGCTGATGAAAAAATCGGTGGTCCAGATTCAGGAGAACCGTGTTTCATTATTCTACGTAGCCCACCAAAGGCTTCATACTCTTTTGCTGCATAGAAGAATGGATACAAGCAGTCATGATGATATTTTTCTTGAAGTGCAATCTGTCCTCTCATAACGTTTTCAGCTTTTGAGAAATATTCATCAAAACCAATGTTCAAAATTTTTGCACCATGTATAATCATAAACAGAAAAATAGGTACTTTATCCGGTTCCTTATGTTTTAAAGCAATTGTGACTCGTTCTATTGGTTCCAATTATATCCCTCCAAGCATTGATAAGCATGTATTTGCCGCATCTAATGCAGATTTTGAGTAACAATCTGCACCAACAAATGTATACAATTCAGAGTCCAGTGTAAAAGGTGCTCCACCAACCAATAAGTGTGGTTTCTTATCCCAAGATGTGCTATCAATCATCTTTCTCAAATCACGAATTTGAACTACCGAATTCAACATCAAGGCAGATATAGCGATAAAATCTGCTCTCTTCGATTTCGCAAATTGAACGAAGGCTTCTGGGCCAACATCGCATCCAAGATCATGAATTTCAAAAAACGGTGATAGAATACGTTTAGTTATGTTCTTACCAAGTGAGTGATAGTCATCGACCAATGTACCAATTACGATGACGCCTTTTTTAGAACTGTCAAAATCCTCAACTTCCTTCCACTTTTGCAGCAAATCTTCAATGATTCGGGAAGCCAAATATATGACTGTGAGTGGGACTTCGTTTTTCATCCAGAGTATATCTAATTCATTAAGAACTCTCTCAATCATTATAACAGTTTCCTGTCGTGAAAGTTGTTGACTCTCAAACCATGCAATAACTTTGTCTCTCAAACCACGTCGTAAATGCACAATCACTTCGTTTATCTCTGACGAGGTCTGCATGTAATTCACCAAGCATATGATGGTGCAAACATGTGATTCTAAGTATTTTAAGCTCTCACATCTGTACTTAATTTAGCCTGATGATTAGCACACAATCCAAAATATTAAAGGTAGGTCAAGCTGAACGCGAAGCCACTGTTCAGGAGGTCATATAGGTGAATGATTCTGAGAGTTTCGATATCATTGTCATCGGAGCCGGTGTTATTGGTGTAGCAACTGCCTATTATCTTCAGAAGAATAATCCCGAAACGAGGATACTTCTCATAGATAGATATCTTGCAGCAGGACAGGCAAATACTGCAATGAGTGCCGCCGCTGTCAGGAATATGTTTGCGTCCTCAACAAATCAAATGCTTACTGATACGACAGTGAAGTTCATCGATTATGTACAAAATGAAATTGGATATGAACTACTCTTTGAGAAATGTGGGTATCTTTGGTTACTCAGTAAGTCACAATTTGAACATGATAGTGTTCAGATGTGGATGAAGCGGATGGAGAAATCCGGTATTCATTACAAGGTATACAACAAAGCAGAACTCAAGCAAATGATGCCGACACTGAATGTTGACTTCCAAAATGATGATGAAGCAGAACTAATGAATCTCCAACAAATAGACTACGGTCTCTTTGGTGGTGATTGTGGAGTACTTGATCCAACAAGGCTTGTAGAATATTATCTCGAAGAATTCAATAAAATAACTCATGTCAAACCACGATTTGGGGTTGATGTTGAATCTCTAATTCTTTCTGCTGACCCTGAACTCGAACTTCCAGGTGAACCTTATGTCTGGCAACATAAGAAAGTAACAGGTGTCAAAACTAACAAAGGTGACTTCAAAGCAGAAGTAACTGTCATAGCAACTGGAGCATGGGCAAATGAGCTTCTCGATCCGATTGGTATGGATAGTCGGACGAAATGTAAGAAGCGACAATTATTCATAGTCCATGCAGGAAATAATGCAGAATTAAAGAATCTCCTAAACACTGAAGGATTTAATGAGATGAACATGTGCCCATTTGTCATTCTTCCTTCTGCTGGAGTTTATTTCAGACCACAGATGCAGGAACAAGGATTTTGGATTGGCTGTGGAGATAAACTTGGAAGAGCATACAAATACATACAGACAGATGATATCCTTGTTCCAGAGAGTTCGTATTATGAAAATAGTATGTTTCCCGTCTTATCCAAATATATTCCAGCATTTGCGACTACACGACCCGTGAACAGCTGGGCAGGTGGATATTGCTACTCTCAAGATGCTATACCATATGTGTATAAGAAGAATGGTGTAATAGTAGTCAATGGAGCCAGTGGTTCTGGAATAATGAAAGCAGATGCCATGGCACGTATTGCTGATGCACTATATAGAGACCTTCCTGAAGTTGAACTCTATGGTGGAAAGAAGGTACCATCTGATACTCTTGACATCAAAAATAGAAAAGTTGAGATAGAGAGTGTGGTAATTTAGAAAAGGAAAGCGTAAAGTTTCCTTTCCTTCCTAATGCGGCACTGCGTTGTAGCATATTGTAATATTGCAAGCCAAATAGATACAATGTGCTATTGTTTTCATAAGATAACGAGAGGTAAAAAGATTGAGCGTCAACAACCAAGAGCGATTCAGTTTTACAATAATGGCATTAGAAAGTGGAATCAAATATCCAAGCTTAGCAGAAGCACCAGATGAACCATTACTGATAGAGATGGTTGGAATTCAACCTGAATATTTTGGTACCCTCTCAACCAAATTCGAAGTTGACCTTGAAGATCTACAAGACCTCTTGGACATGGATGAGCGACCCAGATTACAGTTAGAAGATAAATTCGCCATGCTTGTTCTACGAGTCCCTATCGATTTGTATATACCAGGGAGTGATAGAAACTATTCTACATCACCAATAGGTATCTTCACTAATGGAAGAGATATTATCATCCTACAGCATGATGTCATACCCCTTAGGAAGAAAAGACTGCGATACGTTATTCGAAGAAGTACAAGCGCAAGTGAAATAATATACAATCAACTTGAGATTGTCATTCATTCATTTGAAACAACTCTTGATATAATTGAGGCTACAATAAACGAAGCTGAAGAGGGATTTAGACGAGAACTGTATCCTTCAAGATTGGATAGATTCTTTCAGCTCTCACGTGATGCAATCTTCATGGATGCCGCGTTAAAAGGTAATATGCGAGTTTTACGCAGACTAAAGACAATGAAAAGATTTGGAAAGATGATTCTGGATGAAGACAGATTAGAAGAATTAGAAGTTGACCTGCAGCAGCAGATGGAGTTGAGTATAATCTATAGAGCACTCATACAAAATGCAGTAGATGGGTATGATAGCTTAGTAGGACATAACCTAAATGCAGTAATCAAGACACTCACTTCGATATCTGTACTTGTTAGTGTGCCTACTTTGATTGCATCATTGTACGGGATGAATTTGAGCCTACCCTTGGAAGAAAATCCATTTGGATTTATGATTATTCTTGGAATCAGTATGATGACCACACTTCCAATTCTTTTCTATTTGAGAGTACGAAATCTGCTTTAGTATGTCTGCAAACTATCTTTGTTGTATCCATAATATAGATATGGTGTATTATCTAGCACATTCTGGGATTTCTATATTTTTTGAAAACATAGGTCAATATCAACTATGGGTTTGTGAGAAAATCAGAAATTTGATTTTGAATCTCAGCGATACAGAATATTCTGAGATGATATCTTCAAAGAGTGTTCAAACTCTCTCTTTACATATCACGTTCGCTCTTCAAACATGTATCAATATCCTTGACAAGTAATCTGATATGTCCGTCTACGAATCTATTGAGAATTCAGATAGGAATGAATTGATAAACAAATGCCGATCTCTCGAAGAGAGATTAGCTTCAGGACTTATCCAGCAGAAAGACGAGGAAGTTGTAGCTTCTCATATTTCAGAGAATCCAATCACATTAGATAGAATAGACTTCTTGATGCAGTATGTATTTCATACATTTCACCATCGTGGACAGATTATTGCTCTACTTAGAGAGATGGACAAAGATATTCCTCCAACTGATTATCTACATTTCTTTGCAGAAAAGAAGTGAATGACGAAATTGATGCAGACTCGTTGGCCTTATCTATGAGTATTGTAATGCATTTAGTATGAAAATTGGTGTTCTTACGAGTGGTGGCGACAGTCCTGGGATGAATGCGGCTGTACGTGCGATTGTCCGAGTTGGAATTTGTAAAGACCTAAAACCATGGGGTATAGTTGGTGGCCTACAAGGAATTTTGGATGAGAAATTCCAACTTATGGAAGCAAGATCCGTTGCCAATGTGATTCACAGAGGCGGTACTGTTCTTACAACAGGTAGGTCTAAAGAATTTAGAACAGAGGAAGGTCAAAAAAAAGCAGCAAGGATTTTGCAAGAACATAACTTCCATGCACTTGTAGCAATAGGGGGGAATGGGACCATGCAAGCATTAGAGGCACTATCCAAATTCTGGGATGGTCTACTAATAGGTCTACCAGGAACCATTGATAACGATGTTTATGGAACTGATTTTACAATTGGATTTGATACTGCTGTTAATAATGCCATTGATGCTGTTGACAAAATACGGGACACTGCACAATCCTTCGACCGCATCTTTTTGATTGAAGTCATGGGAAGACATTCAGGTGACATAGCTATTCATGTAGGAGTTTCCTGTGGTGCTGAAGCTATACTTGTACCAGAAACTGAAACAAACATCGAATCATTAGCTAGGAGCATCATTGAAAATAGACGTAGAGGAAAGAACTTTGCATTTGTCATTGTTGCTGAAGGTGATGAAGCTGGAGACGCAATGGAAATCAGCCGTAAGATGTCTGGTTTAGTGGGAGAGAATTGTCGAGTATCCGTTCTAGGCTATATTCAACGTGGTGGGAATCCGACAAGACAAGATAGAATTCTTGCTACGAAACTTGGTGCATATGCAGTAGAATGTATAAAGGCAGGGAAATCGGGTGTTATGCTCGGTGAGATTGCTGGTAAGTTTGTGGAAACCCCTTTTGTGGATACATACTCAAAAGGTAGAGATGTTGATACCTATCTATTGGGTTTAATAGAATATCTTTCCATTTAGATTAAAAGACATTCAACGAGATTTATTGATAATACAAATAATCTGCTACAACAAAAAAGAATACAATATAAAACCACATTGCCATAATTGTGGTTATGTAGTTTAGTTTGAAATATGATGTTATTTATTGCAATTTATAAAAAATAGAGGGTTCAGTTTTGAACCCCTCAAAAAGATATCTTTAGTCAAAAATACCATGTATCTTGATTTGAATGAGTTTTTTGATACTAAGGTCCTCCATTCCCTTTTCTTGCAAAACCTAAAATCAATGTGATATCTTCCCTTTCACTGTGTTTATTATCTAAGATGTCGTAGAATGCGAATATATGGAGAAAGCTGTTATGGATTCAAAGAAACTTGCTATTGTCATCGTTCTCATTGCAATGATTGTATCAGCAATATTGATTGTTGTTATTTTGAATAATCAGAATGTCCCTGATACAACTCCTATGGACTTACCTCCAGAAGTTTCTATATTGAATCCGGAAGAAGATGACATTCTTTCAGGAATCGTACTAGTTAATGTAAGTGTTTCAGATGAAGAAAATCCTACTCCAGATATTTACATTGATGGTATACTCGTCGCTTCCACCTCAAATTATCAATGGAATACCTCAGAGATTCCAGATGGTAAACACTCTATTCGCGTATTTGTAGAAGATAGTGCTGGACAAGATGATGATGTCAGTATTGAAGTCACTACAGAAAACTTTGAGGAAGTACTTGTACCATTTAGCGGCATTTTGAAGATAATGGCTTACAATGTCAAGGAATCAGGATTGAATGATGATTGGAAAACTGTGGTTAAAGCGGAGAATCCAGATATTTTGGTTGTCGTAGAAACTGGTACATGGGATGACCAATCCAATGAAATCCTGAATGCAGCTGTGAGTGAATTCAACCAGTATTTTGAAAATGAGAATCACTACGAAGCATACTGTGCGCAGAATTCATATTTTCCCACAACTGGTGAAGCTATTCTTAGTCGTTTTCCAATCAAAGACTTCATTCAGATTGCGACAGTTCCACTTGATGATGATTCTGAATACCAAGTCACTCATGATTTCATTGATGCTGTAATAGATATCAATGGTACAGATATTCATGTGATAGGAACCCACCTGAAGGCTTCTGATGGCGAGAATAACGAATACCGAAGGGAAAGAGAAACAGAAGGAATCATCAATTATATGGACAATCTTGGTGATGTACCAATCATGTACCTCGGAGACCTCAATTCTTACTCTCCTACAGATGTAGGTTCACTCGCGCCACAATGGGATAGAACCCTTGGTTATGGTCCACTTACAATGATGCTAGACTCTGATAATGATACATATGGCCAATATAGTTCTGAGATTCATAATTACACTGACATATTCAGAACACTCAACCCAGATGACGCCGGCTATACTTTTGGTCATCGAGATGCATATACTTCAATTCGAATCGATTACCTGATTGTAAACTCCTTCTTTGATGGCATGTTATTGAATTCAACGGTTGTCGATTCAGTACCTGCTGATTCAGCTTCTGACCATTATGCCGTTACAGCGTTTCTAAATTGGACTACAATTTTTCTTTAAGAATGGAAAAATCAAAATGGGCTTGATAAATTGGTCCATTTGATTTTCATTTTATTTAAAGCATAGCCAACCTCTTCGAGATAATCTCCATAAACAATCATCCAGTGGAACCCTTTCATCTCACGAAGCAGTTTTTTCCAGTCACCATGAATTTCAATGTTAATTTGAGATCTACAAATAGGGAGAGCTGTATTCTCAACAATTGTCCCTCTGAAACCAATCCACTCATCACCACTAAATGCTGGATCCACAACAGTGACTATTTGTCCCTCTTTGAATTTAACACACAGGGCAGCACCAAAATCTGATTCAAAATGTGTTACGACCTCCACATTTTCAAGAATAGAACCGTTCATTCTTCTTGGTGCTGTGCAATGTGCGACAACAACTTCTCCCTTATATGGAAGTGTTGGGTCAACGAGAAAGACTGGCTTTTGTGAAATATAATGCAACAAGATTCCCGCAGGAATCACAACAAAATCGGATTCACAGAATGCAAGATATCCTGAATCATTCAAAATAGATAGAGGTAAACAAGCGGTCGTTTCGGCAATTGGCATGATTGTGGACATGCACTCTTCTATTGTGAAAACCTTAGCATCTTGTTCATTCAAGAGTTCTCTGAATAGTCGTTCAAGTAAGAAAGCATTGACAATGTAAGTTCTGTTAGTTTTTGACATAACATGATCATGCAAAAGATATTCATCTGCATCATTTTCTGCTTTATGAAGAGCTATCTCATTTGTTTTCAAATGAATCATCCTTCTTTTTACTTCTTCATAGGATATCTCCACAAGTTCAAAATTCCATTGTTCTTTCGCTTTTTGAGATGCTTCTTCTCCAACTCCCCAACCTGACGCTTTTCCAATAGAGATTATTTTTGTACCAATGGCATGTTTAAGACCATACATTGACCTCAATCTTGAGAGAAGGTCTGAATAATCATCGACGATAATATCTTCTATGATAACAGGCTGTAGAATATCATCAGATTCATTCTTTCTAAGAAATCTTGGATGAATGATTTCATACCAGAGGTAGTTTCTCCTCAAGAAAAAGAGAGTAGGTAAATCAAAAGCCAAGATCTCCTCAAAGGGTCTTAGCGAATTAGATTCTTGAACCCCCGCGGCATATACCAAAATGACATCTGTGTTGATGTTTAAATCTTGTATTTCTTCATAGGTACGAACCATTTGCAATGATTGAAATATCAGTGGGTATTCTGCTTCTGTGTGTAATTCATCTAATTCAGATTGTATCTTCTTAGATTCTTTTTCAGCATCTTCTTTAGTTTGGATACTACCCCAAGGTCTCCAACTGGTTTTTTCTTTTCTCTCATGAATTCCATAGAGTAGAATGGGTTGAACATAGAGAGGTGTCATTTGTTTTCAGCCATATGATGAAATAGCTGTATTTCGGTTTTTTCTTTTTTATTAAGAGGACAGAAATGTTGAGGAAGAAGTCATGACTCTAAAAAATTCTGCAATAGTATCAAGTAGATCTATAATACGAATCGATTTCAGCTAGATTAGAAAGTTAACCATTCTAATATGATGAATAAATCCACTAAGATTTGTACGTGTTTATCTATAGTCTAACAGGACATCATTGTATGACAGAGCACCATACATCTCAGACAAGTCTCTCTGACTTCGATGAAGATGTTCCCACATGTCTTGGTTCAAGTGATAAGAAATCTAACCAATCAAATCATAGACCTATCCCCAGAACCAAACGTCCAAGACCAGAGCTCTGGTTGAAGACTCTCACCGATGATGAAAAGTGGGGTGTCTGTGATTTTGATGGCACAGTGCTTTTTGTTCGTATAATCAATGGGCGCATTCATGCACATGAAAGAGAAGCGCTCTGTCGGTACTGCAAAGATGTTCTTGAGATACGAGGCTCCCAGATATTTTGTGCAGGTCAGTGTGGAGTTTATCAAGGCAACTTCTCTTATGATCTCAATGCCTACCTTAAATGGGATGGAGCAAAATCCTATACTTTAAGAAAAGAGATTGCAAAACGTGAAGGTCTGGACCTCCAAGAACGCGACCTCGAAACGATTCAATACGCTCCTAATTTTTCAATGCTCGAACAATACGAAGATGACTATTGGATTGAAGAGGAAGAAGAGTAATCTTACATCAATAACTGGTAGAAGAGGAATTTTCTTCGTTCCCAGTCATCTGGCAGAATTGCCATATCTTCCATCCATTCTCCACCACTATTTCCTAAGAAGAAAACGCATCTATCTACATCAGAATCTACTTCTTCAAGCAATCGAGAGATGATGTCTACAAATACAGAGCGTTCATTAGTGAAGACTGAATGCACAATAGTTTTGATTCCCTTTCGTTCTCTATACTTCTTGAAAAAAAACCCAAGGGGTTTTCCATCTAGTCCTATTGTAAGGTTGAACGTGGTTTCTTTTTCCAATCGCTTTAGCCCCTCTAGTGTCTTGTCTTCAAATTCCCATGCAACTGGTATGAATTTGTTTTCTACTAATTCAGGAGCTGATTGAATTGCATCAAATGCGCGTTCTGCATCAACTTCAACAGGAATCAAACTACTGCTAGGTTTAGGATGAGGTGGAAATGGCGAGTATAGTCGCACATAACCAACCTCCTCAGTTAACATAAAACCAGCACGCTCTGCTAATTTCATTGACCCTGAATTCCGCGAACTGGTACAGTATCTCAGATCTCTAATCCCCTTATCTTTTGCAAGAGATACTATCTCATCTACTACTCGAACTCCGTAACCTTTTTTCTGGTGTTCACTGTGGGTTCGTAGGGCTTTAACCTCAGCATATTCACTCTTTTCCTCTAACGCTGCAAATGAAACCAGCGTTCCATTGTCAAAACAGCCTATGGGTGTCCATAGTGGATCTTTGACCCAGTTCTTGAAATTATCAGGTACGTAATCGTCTTCCCAAACGGATTCTGATATCTCAATGATCTTTTCATGGTCCCTTTCATCGAGTATGCGAGTAGTGATAGTCATGATTTTTTTGATTTTGTCTAACCCTTATGAAGTGTACGAAGTGGAATGTTTATTCATCACATACCTTTCTGAATATCAAGCAGTAGTGATGATGAACATTCGAAACATAGGTAGTAGGATATCCCCAGCATCCTAATCGTTTGTTGTCTTGACACCAAATCATTTCTTGACATAACTGGTATTTCTCTGAGATTCGTCGAGCTAGGTCCCAAGCAATAGGACGCATGGTACCATCATCATCTCTCATGTTTTGTGCAATGATTGTAAGGTATGCTCCATCCTTCATTACAGGGTACACTGCATCGAGAACTAGTCCAACTGTTTCAATATATTCTTCATAATTATCGATATTCCCAATGTCAGCTTCCATGTCACTGTAGTATTGTTTTAAACCTGAATCTCCTCTTTCTTTATGAGTTGTATCATTTCCACCTCGTGATTTTCGTAGCATATCAAAGTATGGAGGAGATGTGATAAGATACGAGAATTGAGGTATATCTTCAATTTGGTTCTTCAGAGTTGAGATGATTTGTGAAGAATCACCTACGATAAGTGATTGAGAACAATCACCAGCTGTGTTCGCAATTGTTTCATTACCAATCTTCACAAACTCTTCGTTAAGTTCAATACCAACTGAATTACGATTGATTTCCTTACACGCAATTTGAGTACTTCCAACACCAGCAAATGGGTCCAAGACCCAATCATTCTCCTTAGTGAAATACTCGACAAATTTTAGTACAAGATCTTCTGGAAATTTACCGGGATGTTGTATCTGTGAAGTAGACCTTTTTCTTGTTAAAATTTTGAACCATGATTTAGTTGCCTTTACCCAGCTTTTACCATCAAGGTCATTCAAACGTTTTGATACAGATTTTTTAATCAAAGTACACTACCATATTTGAAATGTTTAAGAATTTCATAAGTCTAACCTATTCTGATTTTTAATAATCCATTATGACATCGAAGGCAATATTATCGGCATGGTCTCCTATTCTTTCAAGATTGCGGAGTGTTTCAACGAAAATTGTGTCAGCTTCAGGCTGGCATAAACCCTGTCCCATTCTAACTTTATGTGAAGTTCTAAGCTTTCGTTCCATCTCGTCAACCTTATCTTCCATTTGTTCTGCTTGTTTAGCCATCTCCTTATTTCTAGTTTTTAGTGCCTTTATGGACTTTGCATATGTCTTTTCAACAATGTCAAACATAGATGCCATTTGGGTGTTAGCTTCTTCAGAGAAAGAGATTCCATTTGCCATTTCCTGAGCATATTCGGCAATATTTTGAGTCAAGTCTCCAACTCTTTCAATATCAGTAATTATGGCTAATAGTTTCATCCGCCAGACCTTGTCACTCTCACTCAGCTCTTCCTCTTTTATGAGATCGATAAACCGTTCTGATTCTCGGCACCTATCATCTACTTCATCTTCCAAATTCATGATACACTGTATTGCATCTTTTGAACCTTGGAGTAGTGCTTCTTGTGCTTTCTGGATCATTTCAATTGTAATATCTGCAGTTCGCAGAATCTCCTTCTCTGCCTCCAACATTGCTACCTGTGGCATGTTTAGCATTTGGTCATCAAAGAAATGTCGACCAATTACTTCACCTTCCTTGTCAGGTATTAACCATTCACAAAATCTAACAAGAAGTCCTACGAGTGGAATGAACATGAGGCTTACTAGAACATTAAAGATTGTATGAGCATTTGCTATTTGCCTGGGCAAGTCTGTAGCCGTAGTAGCAACTAAATCCGAAAATGGACCAATGAATGGATAAAATATTGCTACTCCAACAATGTTAATGATAGTCTGGGCTATTGCAGTACGCTTAGCAGGAGTAGTAGCACCAAATCCAGCAATTAATTCTAAGAAACAAGTCCCAATATTGGCACCCATGATCAGCGCAATTCCAGAATCTAATCGAATAACTCCGGCACTTCCCATTGCTATAACCAAACTTGTTGTAGCTGAACTGCTCTGAGTAATTCCTGCAATTGCCGCTCCTATCAGGATACCAATGATTGGAAATTCACCATAAGAGTTTATCATACTGACAAAGAATTCGCTTTGACCAAGTGGTCTAGACCGTTCATTGTAAGTTGGACAAATCTGGACACCAAAGCTTTGTCCTCCCAGACAACGGTACTGGGACTGGCTTTGCGAGGGTAAGATCGTGTGTCAAGACACCCTCACTAAAATATCCTTACCGGTCCTATATAAGCACCTACACAATAATGTCAAGGTTTGTCCTGATTATTAGTATCTGTTCGCGACCCTTCTTTCATGAACTCCATACCAAGAAAAATCAAACCAAGACTGAAAATTATCGTACTTGTGAGTTTCATCTTCTCATTGCGTGAAAACAGCATTCCGAAGAAACCAATTGCTAGTAGAGGCCAGTAAAGATATCCGACATCAAAAGCAACTAATTGTGCAGTTATTGTTGTACCAATTTCAGATCCGAGCATGACATTAACAGATTGTCTGAAAGTCATCATACCCGCATTAACAAAGCCAATCAGAGTCAGAACTGTTATGCTTGAGCTTTGTGTCATGAATGTAGCAGCTGTTCCCGCGCCCATTCCCTTCACAGGATTATTGCTCACTTTTTCTAGTAATTTAGCAACACTAGCACCAGATAACTTACCAAGTGTTTCCCTTAGCATTGTTATGGCAAACATGAAAATTGCAAGTCCACCAATTATTTTGAAAGCGATCTCCAAGTTCTGCATAACTAGATCTTGCATCTCTGACCGTAGCTGAGCGCATATGTATTACATATGAAGTTTCCCCCAAACGTAAGCAGTTTTTGATGGTAGATGCGTGATGTTGTTTCATAGACTGAATTGGATGATGCGATTAATAGCCACTTCTCCGATGTCTGCGCTATAAGATGCTATTCTTTCCAAGTGCAATACTAAAAGAACTCTCTGGGAAGATACATCTCTCTTACCAGGGTCAAGTTTACCTAGTTTCTTGGCTAATCGATTCGATTCAGTTAATGCTGCAAATGCTTCTTGAGTTTGAGATGCAACATCTTGATTCTCATGGTTTCTAAGACTATCGACACTGAAAAATGTCTTCATTGTGTCATCATATGATTGGAGTACAGCATGTGCAACTTTCTTCAGGGGAGCGTCTACCTGTTTCATATTGATTAATGCAGTAGTAGCTTCACAGATGTGGTCAGCTATCCTTTCTACATACTTTGCTGCAAGGCTGAAGTGAAGCGCATCTGATGGAGATATCGATATCTTCCTTGCATAGGAGGGATTGCGTAAGGCAAGATGACATAGGCGCTCCACAAAATACCTGTGCCGATTAACATCCTCATCACGGTCAAGAATTCGTGTCGTTTCCTCAAAATCTTCAGATTCCATAGCGGCAATGAAGCTATCTAACATATATTTTGTAGTTCTAAATTGACGCTTCAAAATCGGAGCAATAACCTGTTTCTCACTTGTATCGCTTATTGTGAAACTATCGCTATGCTCGTCCAAGATCTCGAAACCTGGAAGGCGGCGAATCCAGCGACTGATTTCCTCTCTTGTCGCAAGGTCAATAGGTTCCTTGAAATGTAGTTCAATTTCTCCTGCTCCAACTAGATAGGCACCAATGAGAAGGTTGACAATACTGCTCTGTGCTTTTGGTGTAATATCTAACAATAGCTGCTTGCTTTCATCCTTTTCGAAATTAGGCGGAAAGACTCGCAGAAGACCCTCTGTTGTCTGTTCAATTCTTACTTCAGAATCCTTCGTAAGACTGAATTTATCACACCAACCTCGAGGTAAATATACATAGAATGAATTTCTAACTTGATTCAATTTTCTTGTAGTAATCATGACATTACACCATCACCCAAAATTGCAAATAATTGTAAATGCATTATTTACATAATGTATTATGCATTTACTATGTTTACATTTCAGATTTATGTTATTTTTTTTGTGAGGGTAATCTACGCACGAAGTGCTGTTAAGCCTTCTTTTTCGTTTCTATTAGTACTAAGACGGAATTTTCTTCGCATATACCCTATGCATTTGTTGCATTTACTGTAAATGCATATTAATGAAGTACATGCGCATTGCTTAACATTTTGATTTTTGGGCACAGTCACACCAATATCGGAGAAAATAAAATAATGACAAAAAATACACAAACATTGCTTGTCGGACTTGTAATCGGTCTATTGATAGGAGCCGGTGCAATGTTCGTAGCTACTCCATTCCTTGGATTGGGTGGCGGAACAACAACATTTACAATCACAAGCTCTGGATCAACCACTGTACTCCCTCTATCACAAGAGTGGGCATCACAGATCACAACATATTATCCAACTTTCCAGTTCAATCCAACTGGCGGTGGATCTGGTAAGGGTCAGTCAGACTCAGCAGGGGCTCTAGTAGACATTGGTGCTACAAGTTCATATCCCAAAGAAGAATGGAGAACCGCAAATCCTGACATGCACATCTTGCCAATTTCAGCAGACGGTCTCGGTGTGGTTATCAATCCTGAAGTTAATGACACAATGAAAATGGACTGTGATATGGCAGTAGCTATATTCTCAGGTCAGATCGATACTTGGGAAGATTTTGAAACAACTTTCGGAGTAGAGGTAGAAGCAACTGGCGACATTAGTGTCTATGTTCGTTCTGATGCAAGTGGTACAACTGCAACATTCGGCAAATGGCTAGAAACGGCTGATGATAACACAAACAGTGAAGGTGAAGAGTATACTTGGGAATATGGTCATGATGAAGCATTAGATTGGCCAGCGGGTCTCAACGCAGTTGAAGGCAATCCCGGCGTTGCGTCAGGTGTTAAAAATGATGATAATGGTGTTGGCTATGTAGGTCTTGCATTTATGGACGACCTCGTACCCGTTGATCTCTATAATCCAGGAAATGATGAATGGGTTTCGCCTAGCGAAGCTAACGTTCTGAAATCTTTACCTGACGAGATTACAGACCCTGGTGTTAATCTGTTCAATTCTGAGAATACTGGTGCATATCCTATTGCACGTCTTCTCTTTTATCTGATTAATCCAGACAACCTCCAATGGTATACTATTGCATTCCTTGACTGGTGTCTTTCCACTGGTCAGGAATACATTGCAGATGTAGGTTATGTGCCAATAGTAGGATCTTCTGCTCATGTATACGCAGTCAGTGTAGTAGCGGGTATGACACCTACAGCATAATACAGCTTTCCTCCTTGGGAGGGTATCCCAATTGGGATATCACTCCCATTTCTTTATTGAAAAAGAAAATCCGATTCGAACCAAAGAAACTACTATTATGAAAAACAAATCAGTACGGTGGTGTATTGACGATTGACAAAAGAAACATTTACGTCAGCAGAAGCATATGAATGCGAGCTGGATTTTGAAGTTCGTGACACATTTAGAAAGAAAATCAAAGGTGCATTCAATGACTTTGCATGTTCTTTGAAAAAATTCTTCAGAGACCTAAGAACAGCAAAAGGTGCAGCACGTATTGATGTTTATGGAAAAGTAATTCTATTAATTCCAGCTTTCGCTAGTATATTCATTATTTCGCTCATTCTTGCTATGTTATGGTATGAAGCTACACCTATTTTGGTACATCCTTCCGGAGGAGTGCAGGTTTTCACGAATCCAGAATGGGGGCCAAGTCGAGATCATTTTGGTATTCTCATCTTTATGACTGGTACCTTCATGTGTTCAATGATTGCGATAGGATTGGCTGTTCCAGTGGGAATAGGGGGAGCAATATTTCTCAGTGAATTTTGCCCAGGAAAAATTCGTGATACACTAAGAATGGTTATAGAAATGATGGCAGCTATACCTAGTATTGTTTACGGGCTTTGGGCTTTTACAAATCTCCGATATTGGGTTGCAGATTTTGGTCAAGTCTGGACGGGAGAACACATGAATGGATTGAGCTTGCTTTCAGGAGGCCTGATTCTGGCAATAATGCTCATACCTACTGTTGTTACTGTTTCTGACGATGCTTTGCAGTCGGTACCTAGAACCTACCGTGAAGCTTCTCTTGCACTTGGTGCAACAAAAAGTGAAACAGCAAGAAAAATCGTGCTTTCTGCAGCACTTCCAGGTGTTGGAGCTGCGATTGTACTCGCACTAGGAAGAGCTGTAGGTGAAACTATGGCTGTATTGATGGTGACTGGGAATTCACTGCAAATACCTGCCACTCTGTTTGATCCTTGTTACGTAATGACTAGTATAATCACGAATCAATTGGGAACTGCATATGTTGAACCACTATGGAGATCTGCACTGTTTTCGGTAGCATTGGTACTCATGTTGATGTCCATCTCATTCACATTAATTGCTAAATATTTCATCGGATGGGGAATGAGAACCCGGGGTATAAAATAGGAGGAAGATATGATGACTAAAACAAGGATTACATCATGCGAAGAAGCAGATTACCCTGAGGAACCATTCCAAGTAGATGAAAAACAATTCATACTGGATCGATTAGTGAATTACATAAAAAGTAACACAAGAACTAGGAGAGACGTCAAAGAATTCATCTTCAAAATAGGATTAGTTGTTTTTACAGTTATTATCATTCTTCCCTTTTTCATGATATTGTACCAGGTTACGATTGGAGGAATTCGAGAACTAATAGCAAATGGTATCTCCTTCTTCATAACAAATCCGGGGCCGGGTCTCGAGGGAGGGATATTGAATTCAATTGCAGGAACATTATACCTTACCATGCTAGCTGGCATAGTTGGTATTCCCCTTAGTGTATTAGGAGCTGTATACATTAACGAATACACTAACCCAGGATTAATACGGTCTGTAGTTGAATTTGGCGCAGATGTTCTTGCAGGAATTCCAAGTATTGTTTTTGGTGCATTTGGCCTTGCTCTCTTTGTGGATGCACTTGGATTTGGAATGGGACTTTTTTCGGGTTCAATGACTCTTGCATTTATGATGATACCTACGGTACTAAGGACAACACAGGAGGCTCTACGAGCAGTTCCTGATTCACTTAGAGAAGCATCGCTTGCATTAGGTGCCACTAAATGGGCAACTACATGGAAAGTAACAATACGAGCGGCGTTCCCAGGAATTGTTACTGGAGTGCTGCTCGCTTTTGGAAGAATAATGGGGGAAACTGCTCCACTTCTATTTACATCTGGTAATAATCTTACACTACCAACTGGACTCTTTGGAGGCGCATCTTGGGTAGCGTCAATGCCATACACAATTTACCTTTACATAAGTGACCCGCGAGAGTATCTACAAGTTAAAGCAAATGCAACCGCATTAACCCTGATGCTTGTCGTTCTCGTGATTGATGTTATTGCTAACTACATTAGCAGAAAAGTTACACGAAGGTTGGTTTAGAAAATTGACACATCATTATAAAATCGAAGTTGAAAATCTGAACACATGGTTCGGAAGAAAACACATCCTCAAGAACATCTCATGTTACTTTGAGGACAAATCTGTTACAGCAATTATGGGGCCAAGTGGATGTGGAAAGTCTACTCTTCTAAGAACTTTGAATCGTCTAAATGATATGATTAGTACTTTCAGAGCTAGAGGACATATCTTTCTAGAAGGAGAGGACATATTAGAAACAGAAACGAATGTCTATGAACTTCGTAGGAAGATAGGAATGGTGTTTCAGAGACCCAATCCATTTCCAATGAGTGTTCGAGATAATATTATGTATGGACCTAGACTTCATGGAGTGGATGATGACGATGAGCTAGAGAAGCTCATAGAAGAATGTTTAAGAAAATCAGCACTTTGGGATGAAGTGAAGGATAACCTTGATTCACCAGCGCCTAATCTTTCTGGTGGTCAGCAACAAAGACTATGCATTGCAAGAGCGTTATCTGTGAATCCTCCAATCCTTCTAATGGATGAACCAGTATCAGCATTAGACCCTCTCAGTGCATCCAAAATTGAGGACCTAATCACTGAACTAAAGAAAGATTATACCATTATTATGGTCACACATAATGTGCAACAGGCATTTAGAGTATCTGATCAAGCAGCCTTTCTCTATCTTGGAGAATTGGTAGAGTTTGACGAAACCAAGCGAATTGCAGAAGCTCCAACGGATGACAGGACTGAAGCTTTTATCACAGGAAGAATCGGATAGGAGATGAATATGAAAACACAGTTAGAATTCTATATGGATGAGATTGAAGAAAGACTTAGAAGATTGCACGAGCTTTGTACACATGCCCTCAAAGAGGCAATGCAATCTTTCAAGGATTTGGATATGGATAGTGCTACAAATGTAAAGGAACTATCCCGTGAAATTGAAGAACTCGCAGAAAAAGTTGAAGATAATGTCTTTGAAACCATAGCACGTAGACAACCGGTTGCGAAGGATCTCAGAAAACTAGCTACATTTCTTCACATCTCACATCATATGTACAGATTGGGTAGATATGCTTACAAAGTAGCACATATTGTGAAGCTATGTGAAGGGATTGAACACTACAAACCATTAGAAACCTTACCGCGACTCTCCGAGCTTGCTGACCAGTGTCTTTCTATTGCTATGAGCGCTGTACTCGATGATGATCTCTCAAGAATCAAGGAACTCGAACAATTAGAAGCAGAGAGTGACCGAGAAACCGAGGAGATGTTTGTCGAGATTAGTGAGTATCTCAGAAAACTAGAGAATATCGAAAAGATGTCTATGTTCTATGTGATTGTGGGGAGATACTACGAGCGAGCTGCAGACCACGCATTCCAGATGGCAGAACGTGGTTATTACATGGTTACTGGAGAGAAAAAGAAACTTGGTAAAGCCTATCACCGTGCTGATGCCCCAGCACCTCATTAGCCCTTGACTTCGATACGATCATGAATTTGACGAACAAGTTCAGTGAATGCCATATCCACATTCTTGTTCTCTACCGCACTAGTCTGGATAAATCGAAGCACTCGTTTGGCCATAGCGGTGTGAATGGTTTCTGCAGAAATCGCTGGCTCAAGATCAATCTTATTCTCTATTACCACAACTGGTACATCGCCTGTGGCCGATTTGAGAGATTCCAACCAATTATCCATGCTCTCAAAGGTTTCAAGCCTAGTCCGGTCAAAGACGAAAAATGCACCTGCCGCATTTGCACAATAGAGCTGTCTAAGTTCTGTAAATGACTCTTGCCCTCCAAGATCCCAAATTACGAGCTTATGTGTAGCCTCTTTAAAATTAACCCATTTGACATGGAGAATCGCACCGATTGTCCGTCCAACATCTTCACTCATACTATCATATACATAACGTTCCACAAGCGAGGTCTTCCCTACACCAGAGTCTCCGAGAAAGACGAGCTTGTGGATGTAGTCTGGTTCGGGTTTCGTCATCTCATTTTTCGCCTACAGTTCATCATCCGGTGGATTTTGGTACTTTACTTGCTTTCCTTTTCTTTGCACGTGCACGTCTTAGGATTTCTCGAGTGATCTTTGTAAATGCTTCTTCAACATTCTTGTCTTCTTTAGCACTTGTCTTTAGATATTCAAATCCATACTTTTTCACTACTTTGTCGACTTCTTTTTGATCCATGTTACTATCCAAGTCAACCTTGTTCTCTAAGATGACTAGGGGAATCTCACCTGTTGTTGAGAAGAGTGCATCTATCCATTCATCAATTCTGGCAATCGTTTCAGGTCGTGTCGTATCAAAGACAAAAAATGCAGCTGAAGCGTTCTGATAGTAAGCCTTTCGTAATTGTGCAAAGTCATCCTGCCCGGCGATGTCCCATATAACTAATTTTACCAAGGTTTCATCAACCTTGACAGGTTTCGTGTGCATAGCAGCACCAATAGTTGCTAAATAATCTCCCTCAAAACTATCATAGACGAAGCGGCCAACCAAAGAGGTTTTCCCCACTCCACCTTCCCCTAGAAAGACAATTTTGAAGAGATAAGCGACGGCGTCGGGCAGTTCAAAGACACTCCTGGTAAAGGTTATTGGAAACAGACTAACGTCTGTATCTGATAAAACTATCGAAGCTTGGGATATGAATAAAAAGATATGAAAAATCTCGAATATGATATGATTACCAAAACCCACAAAAGTTACTTGATTGTTAGAATGGTAGGGATTTGCAATGCGGATAGGAACATTTGCTAGAAACAACGAACAGCTGAAACATGCTATTGCAATGAAACCGGATTTTGTAGACCTACGTCTTGATTTTGACCATAGCATAAACTTCGGTGAAACAAAGAAATTCCTTTCTGATGCAGGAATTGGCTGTACACTGCATCTTCCTAGCAACCCTGATTGGCGTCCTATGGACCTTCCGAAGGAAATAGTACCTTACATCGACTTGGGGAGAGTAGTTGATGCGGAGCTGGTATCAATTCATACCACATTGTCAACTCTCTTTTATTCTGATGAAGAGATTGATTTGTTTCTTGGACAGGTACCAATACTTTGTGATGCGGCAAGAGAATCTGGCATGCAAGTAGCAGTAGAAACTCTCGGACTCTATTATACTGAGCTCCAACTACTCTGTGATTCTCATCCTGAAATAGCAATTGTGTTAGATATTGGTCATGGACAAATAATGGCCAAACGAAACCGATCATTAAGTCATATTGACTCCTTCATAAACCACATCAAAATGGTTAATGTACATGATAACAATGGACACGAGATGGTTGATGAAGTACTCAAGATTCGTGAGAAGAGGGGTATTTCAGTTGAAGAAACCCGTGAACTCGCCAGAAAATATGATGAACATCTTCCTATCGGTGAAGGTAGTATTGACTTTCAAGAGATATTCACACCCCTTAAACAAACAGGTTATGATGAGCGCTTTCTTATGATGTGTTCGGATCCTAGTAAATTTGAAGAAGAACGTCGAAAATTCTTGGAACTCTGGGTCAAAGCTTAGGAACGTTTTGCAAGTGAGTCCACCATCTTATCTACTTCTGCTAATCCTTTCTGATCGCCAGTTTTCTTGTAGAGTGCACGAGCAATCCTAACTAATTCTATAGCATTCTCGTACTTTCCTTGGACAATGAAGAATCGTACTTGTTTGACACGAGCTTCAGCCATAGAATTGTATACATGATTCGGATATTCAAACATGTCAATATTGATTACTTCTCCACAGTTAGGACAAGTTGTAACTTGATCACCAAGCTCATATTCTAATTCCGATTCTGAGGTTTCTGATGGCTTCGGACTAACAGGTGGAGGTGTTGGTTCAGTTTCATCTTCTGCACCCGGTACTGCAGATGCATATTTTGCTGATGAGACTGTGACATCATCTGAGGGAGGCCGGGAATCTTCTGGCTCTATTTGTATTGCCTCTTCAACTGCCTGTTCCCATGCAGAAGCTTCAGCTGAGTCACTAACGTAAGCAGACATTGAACCAAGTATACGTTGTTCAATTTCTTCTGGTTTTGGTACAGCTGGAGTAGGTGTTTCTTCTATGTGCGACACATCGATGCTGGGACTTGGAGGTTGCGAATCTTCCTCAGGGGTAATCATACTTGGTCCCTCCATGAGTTCCTTGACTTCACTGGCCCTCAGCATTCTTGTTTCAATGACTCCAGAACCTTCCTCGTCAATGCCAACAGATTCTGCTCTCTTGAATGCAGCTTTTGCTTTCTCCATCTCAGAAATCTGACGGCCACCTGTTGTGGTTCGTACTCGGTCCTTAGCAACTTCACTGGGACGAACCCAATGATCTTCTTCTTCCACAGGTTTAGGTGGACTCTCTGCTGTTGCTTTTGCTTCTTTCTCAGCAAGACTTGCTGCTGTAGTAATGGTGCCTGTTTCAGGAACTAGAGATTCAGCCTTCTTCTTCGGTTTGATATCCTTTTTCAGAAGAGAACGACCACAGCGAATGCAATACTTTCGTGTAGGCATATTGGATTTTCCGCAATTATCACATACTATCATTCAGAAGCCTCCTCATATCGCAACATCATATTAATGGCAACTCAGCTAGATATAGGTTTGGAATTCTATTTAGGCTAATAATTTACAATCAATGATAGAATTATGCTTGAAATATTACATATACAGACGCATGGATAGATTCATCTGATACCATTTTGAATTACAGATGCCGTTTCATAGGTTTCCCTGAGTAGCATCCTTTTTGATGAGTCACTCATAATTATGGTACAAATAGGATCCCCTCTTTTTACTCTGACTCCTTCAGGTGTGTGATCTCTTGTGTTTTTCCATTTTGCAAGATTTGGAACCTCTCCTGCTTTTCTTGAGTAAATGATTAATTTCATTGCATTCACGGAAACATCATTCATCTCTGGTAGAATTCCCTCAATAGCATTCACATGCATTTCAGTTACTGATTGGTTGAATATAGTTTCAATTAGTTCTAAAGAACCTTGTATCCGAGGATTAATTTCTAGCATGAAGATATCCTCATCAACTACTACAAAATCCAAACCGTTGGAACCCATTAGTGACAAGTCTCTGCAAATACATTCTGATGAAATTTTTATTTTCTTCATTAACTTAGAATTAAGGCTTGCAGGATAGCTATTGCCACAATAGACAAAATCACAATTTCTTCCTGCAATGGGCATCCCAATCAGCTGGTTTTGAATAGAAATGCAAAGTGCATCACCTCTAGTTGACATTACACTTGCACTAATATCCACTCCATTGAGATATTCCTGCACGAGAATATGCTGTTGTGTTAACAGTCGTTTTTTAATATCTATATCAAACTCTTTTAGTGATGTGAAACATCGAATTCCACTTCCACCACCAGATGTCAACCTTCTAGTAACAATAGGTAGACCAATGTCCTCAATTACCTGACCCAAATCGGTGTTTTTATTCACAATCTGCCATCTTGGAGTAGTAATGTCATATGTGCTGGCGATTTTTTCAATTATCTCTCTCGTCCTAGCTTGCTTCAAAATATTGGGCGTATTTCCTGCAATTCCCCATGCATTGTGTATATCAATCAAAGAACTATGATAGTCATCAAACCCACTGCCAATAATTACATAATCGAAATCTACGTCATGGAATTCTTCAATAAAGTTCTTTGAAAGACTGATATGAACAGGGTCTTCTAGTGACCCTCTTTGTCTCTTCCCTGGTTCATTAGTTAATACTGCAACCCACTCGTTACAACAAGCTTCTAAGTCACTATCACCCCAATAATCTGAGACATAAACCAATGCACCTGCTTTCTTTGCCGAACAGGCGATAGGACGTGCATTGAAACCTAGAATTCCCACTTTCTTATCTTGAAGGATTTTAGTAACTGAAGACATTGAGAATTGTTCAACCAAGAACCTGATAAGAC
Organism: uncultured archaeon; assembly: GCA_964610875.1. Lineage (GTDB taxonomy): Archaea > Asgardarchaeota > Thorarchaeia > Thorarchaeales > Thorarchaeaceae > CAZSWP01. The sequence continues at coordinate 20,937 of CAZSWP010000031.1, read as the reverse complement.
ATATGTATGAATGATAATTCAGCAAAAAACACGCTAGCTACGAATATAAGACAAGTAGTATTCATGTACTAGCAAAGCTTATACTGAGGCTAGATTAGTTAGAATGTTAACGTGGTCCTTGAGGAATACAAATGCCTGACGAAAAGCTCACTGAAGAAGAAAAGAAAATCATGGAAGAAGCTTTCAAAGGTGCTTCTATCTCAGAAGCAGAACTGCTTAAGCTAGCTGAAGGTGAAGATGAATCAGGAGAGAGTTATACTCCGGTTGAATCTGAAGAGGACCTAGTCACAGCTGCAGCATCAGCTCTTGAATTCGTGGAAGGACTAGATTCCTCTACAACAGGAATTGATGATATTTCTGATGATGGTGCAGTAGCTGGTTTTGATGGACTTCTAAAAAAGTTGGAAACCTTACGAGGAGATATCTCAGCACTTCAGAGAGGAGTTGTAGGTGTATTTGCAGCCCAATTGCTAGCATTTCGCGGCAAGGTTGTTGAACTGAAATCTAGAATCTCTACTGAGATGGTAGAAAAGCTTAGAATGCAATTTTTCAAGAGTTTCATCGAGTCAACGTTTGTTGAAATTGTCGATCAAGAATTTTCAACTCTAGAAAAAGAACTGGTAGATAAAATAGTAGAGCAGACCCAAGCTCGTTTCAAAGAGTTTGCCACTAGGGTTCGTGAATCGGAGATGGACCTAAGACGCACAATTGTTGAGCAACAGGACGTAGTCAGATCCTTTATGCAAAGCTTAGAAGAAGAAGCACTCTCGCAACAAGACCTACTAAGAGAAAAAGAATCAGAAGTACGGAAACTAGAAGACAGAATCAGAAAACTTCAAGATAAAGTAGATGCCACTCCTTCTGCAGAGGCTGCGGCTGAGGAACTAAATCGAAAGATATCCGAACTTGAAACAGAAGTTACTGGGCTTCAAGAGAGTATATTCAAGAAGGATAGCACAATTGAAGATAGAACAGTGGAAAGAGACAAGGCACAGTCTCAGCTTGAAGAGCTGAAGATTCAACTAGCTGAAACTCAAACCGAATTAAAGATATACAAAGAAGAGAAAGAAAAGGAAGAAGTCAAAGAAGAGGCTTCCACATCGGAAATCAAAGCACTTGAATCGAAAATAGACCTCCTTGAAAAATCCCTCTCAGAGAAACGAGACGAAGCCGACAAATTATCCAAGCAAATTAAAGATTTTGAACGTAAAATGATTGAAGCACAGAAAGATAAGGTGGATGCTGAGGAATCTGCTGCAAAAAGACTTGCTGAACTTGAATCTCAACACGACAGAATTTCGGAGGTCAAGAATCTAGAAGAGAAAGTCTACAACCTTGAGAAGGAACTACAAGAGACTCAAGAACAGATTCCAATTATTGAGATGCAGCGGGAAGCATTTGAGAAAGCTACACGTCTAATGGAAAAAGAACGTGACATGGCTCTAGAACAGAGAGACCTTGCTAATGAGCGTGCTAAGAGATACATCAAAGTCTTGAACATCGAAGCAAACACGAAAGTTCTGTTATTAGTCGATGAAGTAGGGTCAATGTCATTTGCAGATTTAGGCAAGTCATTAGGTATTCCCCCAGGTCTCGCAGCTAAACATGCACGTGAGCTAGAGAAATTGGGTGTCTTACGAACTGATGAAGAAAAGGCTTACTCTACTCTAGAAGACATTGAAATAGAAGAAGGCGAAGTGGATGTGAGTTAAGGTCAGAATGCGATTGTTCTGTCTCCATTATTGAATGAGGATACAACATCTGACCAATACTTGCTGATTTTCTCCATTGACGATGAGAAGTCTTTGGCGATTCTGTAATCCCCAGTCCTCTTTTCAACAAGTCCAACATCTCTTAATTTACGCATTACCTTCACATATAGTCCACGACTTGATAGAACAAAATCTGCCCATTCTGAATCCGGCACAACTCCATTTGATTCAATAATCTGATTGAGTATTTTTGCAGCTTGTTCAACTTGCATTTCTGTAAAAAAGATGTACCTAAGTAGATGTCTTGGGCTTATTAGTGATGGACGTCGAACGAGATTTATCTTCGCCATATTCTATACCCGAATACTGAGTCAAAATTTCTGAATATGAAAGTAGGTATTACTTCTGTACTCTAAGGGATTTTATCATCAATAGAGGAAGAGCAATCAACACAAATACTGCTACAGAGATGACTGTCTGAAATGCGGGTGTACCATATCCAATAGATGCAAGAATGAATCCAGCAACAATAGTTGCCATAAAGGGAAGGACATTGAAGGGAATTTTTAACTTCCCCATAAAAGTAATCATGATGAAGAACCCATAAGCAAGGACAGAGAAAGCCACAGCTAGAGCAAACATAACTGCAAGTAATTCGTATAAACCGAATAATGCCCATCCAGCAATAGGTAGGAAATACGCAACAACAAGCCAGATTACATTGAACAACATAATCCATTTCAGTCCGGGCAATGCATTCTTGATATCAACATCCGAAGGTGCGTTACTGAACATTATAGTCATTGCAAGAAAAGCAACGATCCAAAATATTGGACTGATAACTGTTAGACCTGCAAATGTGTAAAAGAAGGAATAGACAAACCCGAGTATCAGAACAACAGGATAGACTGGATCTGCTAAAAGAACGGCATCATTTTTCACATCAATCAGGTCCTGAAGGAGGATTAATGCTTGACCTCCAATACCCGGAGATGTAGGAACAAGATATGTCACAGCTAAAGCAAAGAAAGTCAATAGTACTAGTGACACTCCTACCGGTGCAAGATTGATGATAGCCTTCTTGAATACACTCTTTGGATCTCTATATGATACATAGCCAAGAACTACTTGGTCTCCCTGAACTGATACATTGATGGGCTTGAATTCTACTATCTCAGTTCCAGTGAATAAACACCCTAATCCATGAGAAGACTCGTGCAATGCGACTCCGGGACCAACCAATGCATACCAAGCTCTTGACCCAGGACTTCGAGTTATGTCAAGAGCAACATGTGAAAGCTGCTCAAGAATCCAGCCTAAAGCCCAGACTACAAAGAATAGCAGTATCGCAAGCAGAACTATTGAAAAGTATGCATTCATCTTCATTTCACCGTACGCGAAATCTATGTTTTTATCATGTAATTGGATATAAATCCAGTATTTCACTTTTCGCACGATTAATCCATTTTAGAGATGATTCTTATGTTGGATTGTTCTTTCGAAGAATTATGGAATCTGGTCTAAAACCATATATGGATGTAAAAAAATCTGATCTGTTCTTATTTTTCAAGTGTACAGAAGTCAAAAGAGAAAAGAGTAACACTGGAATCATCGTCACTTTACAGCCGGGTGCTTATCAGGAATTCATCGAGCTTATACTTCAGATGGATGATAAAGAAACAATCCTAGAAGCAGAACTTAGATTGGCTCGCTCTTGGATAGGTGATAAGCGTTCACTTAATGTGTTCGCCAATGACATAGCGAAGAGTTTCATGTATGAATTAGTACCTTTGGAAGACAAGGATGTTATGCATATTGTTTCGGAAGCTTTATTCTATATGAGAGGTGAGGACGATAAAGCTCTTTCATGGGATAAAGACACTCCAGATATATCTTTACCAGAAAGCATAGTAACCGATGTTCTTAAGGTCTATACAGGAGAAATTGAAGCTGGCAGATTAGAGTTATCGAATTCGACAGTCCTTCTCAGTAATACTATACTTGGTGAAACAGAAACCCTGGTTATTCGTATACTACGTGATGTTGATTATTGATTTTCCTTAGCAAGTAGAATAGCATGAGCAAAATCTTGTGCTTTTGCACCAATAAGAGTAGAATTAGTTGTTTCAAGCACTTGTGTAATTGCATCAGTTATCTTCTTCGAAGACAGGTTGATTCCAATAAGTTTCAATTCAATTTTCTGCAGTGTGTCTTCAGGATGAAGAAAGAAATCTCCAGTTATTCTTATGTCTGATATTTGTTCATTATCAATACTCAAGTTTATTTTAATCATCTTTCCATCTGGAACTTTATAGACAGCTTTCATAGTAATTCACCTTGAGAAGTTCCACTCATTGGTAGAGTATTTTTCTTTGACAAGTTTTTCAGCATTCTTCTTTTCTTTGTCCGTCAAGCCACCAGATTGTAATTCGATATTCAGAGACCTTGAGAATCCCTCTATCAGTGCTTTTGATAATTTTTGATAATTGGTCTCTTCTCCAAGAATGGTTTTGATTGAGGTCACCCGATCCTTTACATCTTGAATCATCTTATCTGAGATTTTCTCAGCTGGGACTTTCAATATCGTGAACATCTTTTCAACATCTAAATCTAGCAATACAGTTCCATGTTGCAATATACAAGAGTGTCGTCTCGTTTGGGCATTTCCTGATATCTTTTTTCCACCAGCAATGACATCATTAACCGGTTTGAATTCAGATTCTATTCCAAATATTGCTAGAGCTTCGATAATGCCTGAACATAATACACGGTATGACTTCAATATATCATCTGGAACTAAAGGATCTCCTTTTGGCAATATGACACTATAGGTCACTTCTCCCTCATAGTCATGATATACTGCGCCACCTCCAGTTATTCTTCGAATATAATCAATTTCGTTTTGTTTGCAGAACTCTACATCAACTTCTTCGTCCATACTCTGAAAAGTACCTATTGATACTGCAGAAGGATTCCAGCGATACACACGAAATGTTGGTGGCGCCTCCCCTTCTTTCATAGATAGCATAATAGATTCATCAATTGCCATGTTCTCAAATGCTGAGTTTGTAGATAAACCAAGTAGCCTAAATACTCGAATTTTATTTCACCAATCCTGCCTCTTTGAGTGCTTCAGATACTTCATCATTCACCAATTTTCTGGGGTAATTGTACATTTCACCACGAGGGCGCTCATTGTAATATGGTCTATTACATCCAGGACATCCTGTTACTTGAAAAGCTGCCCCTGATTTCAAAGCACCTATCAGTTTCTTGGTTTCCATTCTAAATTCAATCTTTCCATTAGAAGTGTATCCTATTGATTGTTCTGAGATTTTTTGTCTGTCAATAAGATATTTCAGGATTTGAAGTCGACGGTATTTTCCAATATCAGGTTGAGACCTATTCTCGTATGTAGTGCCTTTTACAGGTGTAAAGGCAAATAGGCCAACTCTGACATCCATCTCTGCCATCCTGAAGAGGAAATGGGCTGCATCCCGTTCTGTTTCACCAAGACCAACCATCAAATGTGTTGTGACTTTCTTTTTACCAAAGATGTCTTGAGCAGTAACTAGAGCTTTGATATGAGAGTTCCATCTATAATCAGAACCCCGTTTTTTACCTTTTACTGCATCAAATATTTCTTCGGTACAAGCGTCTACTGCAATCCCAATCCTCTCTGCCCCAGCATTTTTCAGAGTTTGCATATCTTGCTTGTTTATAGGATGAATGCAGACTGAGATTGGAGTTTCAACTTTTTTTCTCACTCTCTTAATAATTTCCTCTGTGTGCTCTATTACCTCATCATAGTTCAAAGTCTGTATGCAAATCCTTTGAAACAAATTCTGCTTGAACCGAGAAATTACTTCATCAATTTCGAAAACTGGCCAACCAATTCTGGAAAGTAACTTCTGATCTGAGGAACTTGAACGCGCCTGTGGACAGAAGACACAGTTTGCATCGCATTTTTTGTCACTATATGTCATTAAAAACGCTGTCGTGAAATGGTTACTGGAGGGACCACTCTCTAGTCCAAACTTTAAAGCTGTGCCAATAGAGAGGCGTATTCTATCAACCATTTCGTTTCTATTTTCAAGAGGTTTTTATTTAACACTACTGTTAGAACAAAATGAGATTTTCTAGATATAACATACAGATTTATCATAGTGATATACTACAATAAAGTGGGTAATTCGCTTGAGTCGTAGAGAGAAATTCAAGACATTCATAACCGAACAGAAGATGATTCTCTTCTTTCAGATTGCAATACTACTAGGATTGCTGGTTCAGGTCATTATGTTCGTTGCATACATCTGGTATGGACGCCCTGCACCAACAGATACTGCAATGATAATTCAGTTCTTTACAGTTGCAGCATTTTGGGTCCTTACAATTGATGGAGGTGTGTTCCTCTTCTGGTGGGTTTCTAGGTTAGGACCTTGGGTCTTACAAGATGATGAAGAAGAAGAATCAACAGTATTCTAATTCAAGAATATAATGATAGTTGAACAAAGTCGCCAATTGTAAAATCGAATGAAGTGGCATATTCCTGAGGAATAAGGCGAATAGGAATTTCACACCTAACTCTATGAGCTTTAGGATAGAGAAATGATGATATGCCCTTCATCGGTGCATTATCAAGTCGTATATTCAGATTTTTTTCTACTCTGAATCTGGAAAATTCTTTGTAATTGATAGTGCATTCACCTATCTTTTTTGCAAATAGAAAGACATCGTCATAACGCAACTGAGATAGTCCCGAATGAATCCCTCCATATTCATAGTATGGAATTCCAGCGTCCATTACACCAATTTGTTGATGTCTTCCATTTGAAACTGTTAATCCCACTAGATCATCTAGAGTACCATATCCAATGCCATTAGAAATCACTATTACAACATCTTTAGTCAATTCAACGATGGTACATTCTATTTCTGTCTTTAATTCATCTAATCTTTTGACATTGAACTCCTCATAAGGGAGTTTTAGTGGATACGATTTAGAAGCACGATGAATATTCTCAATATCCAAAATCTCGGCATGTAAATGCGGACCTGTCCAGAAATTGAAGTATCTAGATCGAATTAACTTGCCAAGATTCTCTCCTGCTTCAACCTCCTGTCCTACCTCTACTGAAGGTTCACAATGAAGAACCCTTACAATTTCGTGTGATTCGGTTGCTGGTTTAATTCCAATAGAAAAGTCATATTCCGGTGTAAGAAAACCTCTACTTTTTCCCATTCGGATTCTGCGGATATTTACAACTTTCCCAGATATCGGGGATGGACACGGTCCATTCCATTCACCATGAGAAGGATAGATATCAATTGCAGAATTGTTCAAGTGGCCAGTATATGGACTGTTAAAATAAGAAAGATATGCGTCATTGGGAGCAAGCAACTCAATACCACATGCTGTCCCGATGGACCGCACAACTCTATCTCCTATAGTGTTTTGGCTTCTTCATATATTGGATGAAGTTTCTGTATCCAAGCATCAAGCCCAGCAGGAGAATCAGGATAGTTTGCATAAACCTCTCTGATTTCATCCATTAGTTTTGCAATCTTTGATGCTCGCAATAGAAGCGGAATCTTGCCTAAACCAGAAAGCAGTCTTCTGAATTTATCACCAGTACCAATCTTCATCTTCCCGGTCATGCTTGTATCAAGTAAATCGCTGGCTTTGATAATTTCTTTTTGAAATGCAAAGTTGATATCTTCATTGGTTATATTCAGTAAGAACCATCTAAAGACATCAAGAGACGCTTGTTTACCTCCATAATACTCCATATATCGTGGGTTGTATTCCCACAATCCTTTGATTGAAGTGTCATTGTTCTCAATCGCTTTCACAGCTGTTAGCCCAGCAAGTGCACCTCCAAGTAGTGATGAGCCGATTCCTCCACCATGAATTGGATTCACCTGACATCCTGCATCTCCTACCAACATGAAATTATCATCAACTAAAGTATCAATAGGTCGTCTAATGGGAGCAATACCACCACTACTGTCTAAGACTATATAATCAGTCTTCATGAAATCCCAATTTGGTTTCACAAATTCTTTCATGATCTCTTGTGGAGCTCTATGACCCTCGATTGTCATCACTCCAGCCCCTACATTGACACGGTGTTTTCCTTGTGGAAATACCCAAGTATAGCCGCCAAGGGTTTCCTCTTGATTCCAAAATATTTCTAGTATCTCGGGTGTTTCAAAGGTATAATCAGGAGTATCATAAATGTCCCTCCATGCAACCATCTGATCTTCTTTATTGATGGTCCTCTCTACTGGTGATGATTCAGGAAGCTGACGTCTCAACATGCCAGTAGCGCCAGTTGCGTCAACTACTATTTTACTTGTTATAGCACGTTCTTTGCCTTCCGAATCAAGGATTCTCAGACCAATAACTTTCCCATCTTCGAAAATTAAGCGTTTCGCCCTTGTAGAAGCCATAACTTCCGCACCTGCATCTTCAGCAAGTGAGAGGAACCATTGCCCCATTTTAAGACGATTAAAAGACATACCTGTTGTCGTTGGTCCCTGCATCCTGAGTCTGTGTACCCTATCTGGTGCTATCAGGTCAATACCAGTTACCTCATGTTCGATAATATCTTGAGGGACATCAGGAATACCAACTAGCTCTTGTATTTCTTTTATGTGATGGCTACCTAGAGCATCACCACATGTCTTGTCTCCAATTCTATCCTTTTTCTTCCTATCAATGAGAAGAACACTTCTTCCTTCTTTTGCAATTGTATATGCTGTCGTAGAACCTCCAGTACCAGCACCTGCAACAATTACATCATAATCAACCATTCATATCATCCTCGCTAATTCCCATGTTTGCTCTAGATATCCCTCAAATTGAAGAGAGATAAGATGATTATCCGCCCATCCGCAGACAGTAAGGTCCGGCATTGAAATCAGAGCTTCTTTACCATCTACTACAAGGTTAATTGCTAATGTATCATCTTTCAATCTTTTTTCTGATTTAAATGGTACATCAACATCTTGACCAAGAATTAAGCGTATTTCAACTTCTCCTCTTGATGCATTCTCCAATGCTTCTATAACAGGGTCACCCATTATTTCTAATGCAGGTGTGACCAATAGTATCCTCTCTGATACCTTTGAAATCATACTTAGGATCTTGTTCAAAACATCATCATGTCCTCTAATCGTATAGATTAAAGTTGGTATCAAACTATCGGAGATTCTGGATTGTTGTATCTTCTTTAGGTCAATCATTAATGCATGTACTTTTGACTCCAAGTAATCCTCAATATGTGACAAAGGTGCAAATACATATCTTCTAGGGCGAGAATTATCAGAAACTACTAATCCTTTACCTTCAAGTCCATCAAGAATTGTGTAGAGATTGGCATGATGTATTCCTGTAGCACTGGAGATTTCTGAAACAGTTGCCGATTGCATCTTATTTAGTGCCACGATAACCAAGGATTCGTGAACCCCAAATCCAAGCTCACGGAGATTATTGCTCGCACGATTTTCAACTGCTTCAAGTCGTTCATCCATCAATTCAAGGTCATCTCTTAGTATTAAAATTATGTGTAATTGCTACTTAAATCTGTATTGGATTTATCAATTCGAGACATGCTTCTTTCATATCCAATTATATGAATTGACTCACAGAGATTCCTTCTGATGTGCAAAACCAGTGAGTATTTCCTTTACTAAATCACGAACAGCAACGGAAGTCAATCCAGACTTATCCAACATAGGATTGAATTCGACAACATCAGCATATCTTACCTTTCTACTTTGAAATACTGCACGTATGTATCCTAGTAATTGTACCAAATTGAGACCTCCTGATTCAGGATGAGAAACACCTGGTGCAACCTCTGGACTAAGTATATCCATATCAACTGAAATATAGATTTCATCTACACGAATACTGAGATTTCCAATTGCCTTAGTAAACAAATCTATGTCATTGAAGCCAACACTATCTGTTTCTTGCAACTCTGAATACTGATCGGGAGGAGTAGTTCTTGCATCATGGACAATAACATCCTGTTGAGCAACTAATCCCTGTTCAGTAATCCTACGTAAAGTTGTGGCGTGTGAAAGTGGTGAGCCCCCCATTTCTTTGTAGAAGTCAGCATGGGAATCTAGATAGACTAAACCTAATTTTGTATTCTTTTTGCGTTGTATTCCACGAATAAGCGGATATGTAATGAAATGATCCCCGCCTAAGAAGAGGAAATTTGAATTCGTATCAGCTAATTTTTGAGTAGCATTACTAATATGTACAGCAACAGACTCCGGGTGTTGGACTCCAACTTCTAAGTCGCCCATATCCTCTATTGTTATCCTCTCTGAAAGTGGTGTCTCTTGATGCCGTTGAGTAAGACCAATCTGAAGTGGATAACTATGAGATCTTTCTGAATCTGTTGCTTGTCTAATAACATCCGGAGCTTCTCGAGGTCCAGCTTGGTAACTTGAAGTTATGTCATATGGGACACCAAGGATTCCAATATCAGAGAATCCGTCTTTTGACTCTGGAATCCCAAAAAATTTCCTTGGTAAACGCAAATAACCATTGAGTAGTTCGCGGAACGACATCATTACACCTAGTTTATCGTAATGCATCCTAAAGATAAATACTAAGGAAAAAGAAAAGCAAAGCTCTCGATGTTAATTCGAGAGCCTCAAATTGGTTTTCTAGACTTCGTATACACCCGAGCTCTTTGAACCTCGAACAATGCCCATTATTGCATAGACACCAACGAGTCCAACAACACCAAGTGCAAGTGCGGAGTAGGGCCAACCATCAGAAATTCCTTGAGAAAGGAATCCTCCGATGTCACTTCTCACTTCAACAACGTCACGTGGAGTTGTCTTAGCGAATGTTTTCCCGTCATATCCGTATTCTGCATTAGCTCTTGGGAAGTTATAGCCGCCCTCATTGCTGAATGAAACAGTATATGTTATTTCTACAGTGCCACCACCGGGTACATTGGTAAAGGTTTTTTCAGTTGTACCACTTACAGAAATTGAATCATAGTAGTCCGCAATTCCTGAGTCATTCAAGTGGACATTAGATATTGCTTCTGTTCCTTCATTTGTAAGAGTCACAGTTACGTGGGTTGAACCACCAACTGTAGTTGAGTTTACAGAGAACGTTCTTTCCAGTTTAACTAACGGTGGAAAATCATCTGCTTCAAATGATATGATGTAATCCGATTGATCGCCTAATGCTGTAGCATTCCAAATCACCATATTCGACCCATTCTCATAGAATGATTGACCTTCAACTGAAGGTGAATACGAAGTGATGTTCGCATTTTCTGGTAGTTGCATTAGAATCAACGAGTTACCTGTACTCAATGGTGAAATTGTTCCTGTAGAACCAATTAACTCACTTATTCTCAATTCTGTTGTTGCAGATGAAACCACTTGGTCGCCTCTGTATCCCGCAGCAGCAATTGCCAAAGAGCCAGATACATTGAATGGAAGTTGTGCCGTCTGGTATACTTCCGAAAGAATGAACGATGGTTCGTAGTCACCAGTATCCTCTCCTTCAAATGATTCGATCAATTCAGCAAGATACCCCATATCTGGAATAGCAAGTAATCCTGAAGCAGCTGCTCTTGCTCCAGAGAATACTGACGGATTGATAGCATCTAGAAATCCTCCAGTGTCCATCACATTGAAGAGAAAATCAACTGCATCCCCAAATGTATGAATTTCTTGGTAAATATAGAGGTCAATTGAATCAAAAGGAAGTTCGATATCTGCTTCTGGTGGGAATGTATTCTCATCAATTCTGTAAGTAAATAATTCAGTGAAACCGAAACCATAAGTTACAGACATATGATTCAGAATTTGACTCATCCTAGACTGGGAAGTAGCTTGATCAACGTTCACAAAGACGTTGATGAGTAGATTGAATTCAGTACCTAACATGTCTAGAATACTATTGACATCAAATCCGCCACCATCCTGTGCTAGAACAAATTCTCCTTCGGAGTATTCATCGTCACCATCATCTCCAAACATATCTCCACCAACGAGTTCCAGAATCATTTCCAGAAACTCTCCATGTGTTGATACTAATGCCATAGCAATACATTGTTGAAACATTTCTGAATCAAGATTCAAACTATCCGAAGGAATTCCTAACTGTCCATAAATAACAGATGGCACACCTTCTTCATCGATGTTGGAAAAGATTACCTCCGCACCTTCTTCAAATAACTTCTGGATTAATTCTTCTCCAAATCCCGGTTCATCTTCAGCAATAATAAATGCAGAATTTCCAATGGCAGCAACAGTTGGTGCCATTACTAGAAATGTCACAAGTAGTAAACCTAGTGCGTGCTGTATTTTTACTTTCATCAGTATCACTCCTTTTTCCTCACTGTAGCGCCAATGATGGCGGTTACAATAACAATGATGACAGGTATAATGAACCATATCAGCAGTGGTGTTAGTAGTGCAACGATATCAGGACTACCACCACTCATTCCTGCAATCATTGGGAGTAACTCACCAAGCAGAGATTGCACGAGGGGGATACCTAGAATATCGGCAAGAGACGCATTTGCAGGAATTGGTGGTAATGTTGATAGTTCAACACCAGTCATGAATAACTGATACACACAAAAGATTGTAATGATAATCATTGTAAGCCAAGTGAAAAGCCCTACAACAAAAGCGCCTTTCTTTGTACCGGCTAGCATGCCTCCGACAAATCCTGCAACGCCCCAAATTGCAACCATTATGAGATTGTTCAATGGATTTACAAGCAGGGCATTGACCATCACCATCGTTGGTCGTACATAATTTCCAAGTTGTGGTGAGAGCCACATTATTAGTGTTTCATACCCGGCTGGCAGTAAGAACCATCCACCGATCAGTACAATCAAAACTGCGGCGAGCCAACCGAAGTATTTGCTTCCAAACGCTATGATAAAGACCTCCTTAATTATAGTAGTTAAATTTGTAAAGAACGTGAATTCTATTAACTCTATGGTGTTTAAAGGATTAATCAAAAATTAGCGTATACGGGAAAAGAGAAATATAATTGGATTTATGTCTTATACTGACATAATGGGGTGAATATCAGAACCTTCGCATGCTTTTGATGTCAGCAAATGATGTGTATTATAAGGCACATAAACCTTGATAGTCAGTTGATGCACTATGGATACTGAGGACACACTACGTTCAACATATGAGTTGGTCCAACTTCTGTCGACTCTCAACGATACAAGACGGTCGATAGTGATGGCTCTAGCCCATATCTATCCTCGGAGTGTTAGTGGTGTCCAGCTTAGTCGAATGATTGGCTACAGCGGTAAGTCAAGAAGCCTCTATAGAGGCGTTCTCTCACATCTCCAAGAGAACAAGATGATCTTGATTGATGAGCTTACACCGAAGCTCTATGCTATCAGGATCAACAACGAGCATCCGTTGTTGTCGGTCTTGGTTGAGATGTGTAGAACATATGGTGCAGAAACCAGAGAAATATACGAAAAGAACTTGGAGGAGTAGCGATGGATAATCTCCTATTACATGCAAAGGGTCTCTTCAAAGAGAGACAACGCATTGCATTAGCGACGCTACTAATTATCTTCACTTTCACCTTCTATATCTTCTACAGTCAGAATATATATGGAATTGTAACTGTGCCTCCTGATTGGGTTCCACCGGGTTGGGCTCAAGGTTTTGAAGTGATGTATTCCTTCAATACCATAGGATTCATTCTAGCCCTTGCTATCATGGTGTTCATGTATGCATTCTGGTCATGGGCATTCCTACCTGCACCAGCAGTCTATTACACTCTTGGAGTTATTAGGGGAATCTTCGGTTCTGATGTAGAGATCAAGCAGACAATCGGAAAGCGATTCCGGATTCTTCTTGAGAATGGAAAAGAAGTATATATCAAATGCAGAATCAAGGAATATGGTTCTGGAGAATGGTTTGTCTACAGGCTTATATCATCCAGAATTGATGCTGCTAACATTGAGGAGATTGCACTCAGGCATGGAATGAGTGTGGATAAAGGTAGGTTCATCTCATGGGTAGGCAACGAAGAACTCTACGGTCGAATGTTGCTGATGGCCAGAGCGATGAAGATAGCGAGTTAGGAGAAAAGAGCACAGGTTCATCACGCTTCAGACGGGATACTTATTTCTATGTTAGAAACCAGAATATCTCTGATTGAAAAATGTCTGTTCGAGTCAAACGAACCGTTGAAATCGCCATGTCAAACTATGATGGAATTTCTGGGGCATGTGCATTCACATACGAAGGAAAAATCGGCTACAGTAGTGAGAATGTGCAGATATCGGAAGGTGACATTAGAGTCGTCCTTGATGCCTGGAATGGAAAATTCCAAACGTTCACTGTGAAACATGTACCATTCATGATAGCACTTAATGAACAGAATGGATTAGTGGCTGTCAATCCAGATGGTGCAACAAGTCTAATAATGGGAACTGGAAAGGGTGTATGGTATGTAATGGCTTTTGCACCAATGGACCAGGACAAATGGGGGATTTTGAGAGAGTGTGTACAAGCTGCTAAGAATCTTGAAACATCAGTCTCTATTTTCGATATCTGAAGTAAGAATCGGCGTTATGGTTCTGGTTTCTTTAGGCATTATGGGTTGTTGCTCAGCAATTATTCTTGCTTGAACTGAGAGGATTGCGCCTAACCACCCCAATGATTGTGCTAATTGAATTGCCAGACCCATAGCCAATGTTCCTGCAAGTAGCAATTGAACCAGACTCATAACAAGACTCAGTACACCAGTACCTACACTGACAAGGATAACTATTCGTCCTGCTTCAACATATCTCGTTGTTAGAATCAACCCTCCGATTATGACTCCTAATCCCCCAATCAGTGTTAATGCTGCAAGAATACCCATTATGATTTCAAAGGTAAATGATATTCCTTCACCTAAAGCTAATTCCCATGCTTCGCGAAGCTGATCCAAGTAACCAAGTGTTCCGCTTGCACCGGAGCCTATCATTAGAAAACCACCTATGAGGCTCATGAAGAACGATGTTCGATTGTGTATTTGCTTCAAGGTAATCACTCTCCGAGATGTATCTGTTTTAAAGATAGCTCGAAGGAAGTGTTCATAGCATTTGTATGGTATCACACTCGTTTCTCTTTTTCGTATGGTTGTCCAATAGCCTTTGGTGGCACTGACCTACGAATTCCTGCAAGAGCAACGACTACTAGAATAAAAGGCAACATCTGTATAAATGAAAGGTAAGCCCTCACTGTTTCCTGACCCAGACTGATTTGTAAACCATATTCGAGTCCGCTTAGGAATCCAAAGAATAATCCAGCGAGAAGGCATCCTATTGGAGTCCAGTTGCCAAATATCAACGCAGCTAAGCCAATGAATCCCCTTCCAGCAGTCATGTTCTTTGCAAATGCACTTTCATACCCAACCGAAAGATATGCACCTCCAAGCCCTGCTAGAACACCGCTCAATATTACACCAATAATACGGTAGGTTTCGACATTCACACCTGCAGTGTCCAGAGTGCTCGGGTCTTCTCCTGCGGCTCTTAATCTCAGACCAAATGGAGTCCTATACATTATGTACCAGCATAAAGCTGTTATGATGAACATCAAATAGACTACTGGCGAGAGAGAACTAAATGTAGTACCAAAAACTGGAACCGTTTCAAGTCCTGCAATTTCTACATTTGGCAGACGTGTTACTTCATCTGACCTTCCTCGTATATTCCAAACAATCCACAACCCTAGAGTACTAATACCAAATCCAAGCAAAATCAAACCGGTTCCACTTACGATATGATTTCCTTTGAATTTTACACAAACAATAGCATGGATGACTGCTAACAATCCTCCCGCTCCTGCACCAATGAGTAGACCTAACCAAGGGTTGCCAGTAAAAGCAGTTACAACCACTGCAGTAAAAGCGCCAGTTAGCATCATCCCTTCCAAACCAATATTCACAATGCCTGAGCGTTCAGAAAACATACCTCCTAAGGCTGCAAGGATGATAGGCGTTCCCATTTGTAATGTGGTCTTTAAAAGATACCCTGCGATAAGAGCTGGTTCTATCTGCATTTAGTTCATCCCTCCGTTAATTTCCAAGATACTTCTAGCAATCAATATTGAAACGAGTGCGAATACAGCTTGAATTGCTCCAAGCAGAACTCCATAGAGTATGATACCATTATTAGGTAGAAGCACACCAATGAACGCAAGTCCAAACCAGAAAGTAGCTGTCACCAAGGCCAAAGCTAATCCAGTTTCACTTCTAGTCAGCATTAATACAAAAGCGGTAATTCCCAGAACCCCCCCAATTGCCACCAATCCTCCTGCATAAAGCCAAAAGATGTTGGAATCGCCTCTGTTAATATAGGGAGTAATTGAAGAAAAACCAATCACAGAAGTCACCAGTGTTACTCCCAGTGTTAAGAAGTGTGGAGTTCCTTCCTTCGGAACCTCCTTTACCCATCTAACTTCTTCATATCCTTTGTCAATCAACCAATCAATAATTCTAGGTGCTGCAACTAAAACAACGATAAGACCTTGAATTACACTGATCATTTCTAGAGGAACATTGGTTAATGTCTGCATCTGATTACCTCCTGCTCGTAGAGCTCCGAAGAAAATTGCTCCAGCAAGCACACCCCAAGGATTATTTGCTCCAAGTACAGCAACTGTGATTCCATCCCATCCTAGCCCCGATGAGAATCCATCAACAAACCTATGGTGATAGCCTAGAATCTCACCGGCACCACCCATTCCAGCAAGTGCACCGGCAATTCCAAGAGACAAGGCAATATTTCTCTTAGAGTTAATTCCAGCAGTTTCAGCAGCTTCCTTATTCATACCTACTGCACGCAATTCATAGCCAAGAACAGTCCTGTTGATCAGGAAATCAATCACGACAACAGCAATAACAGCAATTATGAATGCCCAACTTAAAAACGAACCATAGAGTTTTGGCAGCTCTGCAGATAGGAAAATATCTGGAGTTTCTAAAACATATTCATTTCCGGGTTCGAGAAGTGGACCCTCAACAAGCCAGTGTGTGAGTATAATTGCTGTATAGCTTAACATCATAGTAGTAACTACTTCATGAGCACCACGATATGCTTTCAACAGACCTGGTACAAATCCCCAGAGACCTCCGAGAAGCGCTGCAAAACCTAGGGCTGCGATTGGATGAACTACAAATGGTAACGATACAGAGAAACCAACAACAGCTGCAGCCATTGCTCCAATGAATAATTGACCTTCAGGACCGATATTAAATAGTCCACATCTGAATGCTAATGCTACTGATAGTCCTGTGAATATCAGAGGAGTTGCATAAAAAAGTACTCGGTCAAACCTAATGACTGCACCCTGTATCAAAGCAATCCAAGCCAATCCTGCATTATAACCGGCCATTATCATGACCAATGTGCCTATCAAAATCGCCAATATAATAGAACCCATTGTTACAACAACAGTCTTTTGAAATTCTGCACTGCTCAGCTTTTTTATGATGCCATCTATAATAGCGGAAATTAGTCCAATAGATCCTGTTTCTGTTTCAGATATATTTTCACTGGTCACTTCTTCGGATATAGCCAAATTACACTACCTCCTCTATTGTTTCGTCTTCGTGTCCAGCCATCAGTAATCCCAGTTCTTGATTGTTTGTTTGTTCCGGATCCTTAGTAGCCACAATCCTACCATCATAAATAACAGAAATACGATCGGAAAGATTACGTATTTCATCTAATTCAGCTGAAATAAGCAATACGGCAACATTTTCATCACGCATATTAATCAGAACTCGATGAATGTATTCCGTGGCTCCCACGTCTAGACCTCTTGTTGGTTGAGCTGCTAGAATTAACTTTGGTGATGTCGCAAGCTCTCGAGCTACAATCACTTTTTGCTGATTTCCTCCTGAGAGTGTGCTTGCTGCACTATCAATGTCTGAAACTTTGATTGAGTATTCATCAACCAACTTGTCAGAGTGCTTCTTCATCGTATCAAAATTCAAAAATGAATGGACAGGACCTGTAGCAAAGGGTTCAATGTGATGTCTGCCTAAAGTAAGATTTTCTTTAACTGTAAACCCAAGAATTAAACCTCTGGCATGTCGATCTTCAGGAATATGACTAACACCTGCAGCTCTTACTTCTCTAGCACTCTTACCAGTTATATCATGGCCATCCACAATGATTTTTCCAGTCTTTGGCTTTCTGAGGCCAGCTAGAGCTTCAACTAACTCTGTTTGACCGTTTCCTTCAACACCGGCAATACCAAGAATCTCTCCAGCTCGTACCTGCAAATCAATACCTTTAACCTTTAAGAGATCACGATTATCTTCTACTTGTAGATTCTTGACATCAAGGATGACCTCACCAGGTATTGATGGTTCCTTTTTCGTGGTGAAGACAACAGGACGTCCCACCATCATCTCTGCAAGTTCTTGAGCTGATGTATCAGATTTGTTTACTGTACCTACCAGTTCTCCATCTCTCAGTACACTTATTCTATCACAGAGTGCCATGGTTTCACGAAGTTTGTGTGTGATGAGGATGATTGTACGTCCCGCTTCTCTGAACTTATCTAAGGTGACGAATAGTTCATCTACTTCCTGAGGAGTCAAGACTGAAGTAGGTTCATCTAGAATAAGAATCTCGGCCGCTCTATAGAGGGTTTTAATGATTTCAACACGCTGCTGTAAACCTACTGAGATTTCCTCAATTTTTGCATAAGGGTCAATATTCAACCCATTCTCTTCAGCAATCTGTTTGATTCGTTTAGCAGCGCCATGAATATCAGTAGGCATCAGTTGTCTAAATGCTCCAAGAATAGAGGATACTACATGCTTTAACCTTCCAAGAATTGAAACATCATCGATTTCATCAACTTCTAATTTTGCATCAGCACCCATTCTTATCGGTTCAAGTCCAAGAATTATATTTTCAGTAACCGTTAGAGGTGGAATCAATTTGAAGTGTTGATGCACCATGCCAATACTTCGAGCAATCGCATCCTGCGGAGAACGAAGATTCACCTCATCTCCTCTAATTTTAATTGTCCCACTATCCTTAGAAAGCAATCCATAAAGGATGTTCATAATCGTACTCTTACCGGCTCCATTTTCTCCAAGAAGACCATGTACTTCACCTTCCTTTATTCGAAGCGTGATGTCTTTGTTTGCTTCAACGCCTCCAGGAAATGTCTTGGAGATATTCTCGAGTTCTACTGCGTAGATGATGTGTACCTCCTTCTCATTCTATTTGTGATTGCAGTCCCATCTTAGCTTACCTCGAAAAGAATGCATTGTGGTATTTAACAATACGGTACGAACTAAAAAAAAAACAGAGAAGAGAGGCAGAGCCTCTCTCTAAATTATATGACACTTACAGAAGACCGATAGCATCCTGTAATTGAGTCAGGTTGCTTGGTACAGTGTAGGTACCATCAATGATACCGTCTTTCAAGTCCTCAACAGTAGAAATAACTGAAGCAGGTAGAGTAAGTAACTCTTCATTTACTTCATAACCCAATCCATTGTTTGCTAAGTTGAATACCTGAATTCCAGCTTGGAAGGTTCCTTGAACCACAGACTCGATGGTATTGTAGACTGCAACGTCAACTCTCTTGAGCATTGATGTCAGACCAACAGTTGGTGGTTCTGGATTATTTGTGTCCTCACAACCAAGGTACATCTGTGGACTGTCAACACCAATGACCCACAATGGATTTGGAAATCCAGAAGAACCATTGTTGTTCTTTGCACTAGTGAAGACACCAAGACCAGACCGACCTGCAGCTGCGAAGATTACATCAGTACCAGATGTGTACATAGCATCAGCAAGGTTCTGTCCTGCAGTAGTGTCAACCCAATCATTTGTGTATGCAATTGTGTAGTTGATTCCATCATTAACATGATCGGCACCCCAGACATATCCAGCGGCAAACTTGTTAATCAATGGGATTGACATTCCGCCAACGAATCCAATCATGTCAGATTCAGTGGTAAGACCAGCTATTGCACCAACGAGTGCGGCACCTTCATGTTCATCAAACACAAGACTAGCAATATTTGGTTGGTCAACAACCATGTCAACAATCGCAAACTTCTGATTCGGGAAATCTTGCGCTGTATCATTTAGAGCTTCTGCCTGGTCAAATCCTATTGATATGATGAGGTCGTACGTACCATCTTCCGCAAAGTCTCTGAGGAAACCCTCGTATTCACTGATCTGAGTCGGTTCTGCATATGTAAAGTTCCAACCAAAATCAGTACGCGCTCTAAATGCGCCTTCATAAGCAGCATCATTAAATGATTTATCGCCAAGACCGCCTGTTGCAAACACGATAGCTACTCGTGGTCCGGATGGGAATAGCATCGGTCCTAAGAGGACAATGCCTACCACCCCTGCAACAAGTATGACGATAATCAGAATGATGGCTATTGTTTTGTTTGAGCTCATTCTCATTTACTCCATTAGCATGGTAGGTCGAGAAACCACGCATTTTGAGTAGTCTTGATAACTCAAGACTCTCGACCTTCATTAAACATCTTCATACAACCTAAAAAACCTCTTCATTTCTGTATATTTTATTTGATGATATAGAGAATTAGTAAGACTGAAAGGGAATTCATAGTTTTCCTATGCTATGACAGTGCACTTCATTGAAGCAGGTGATAATAAGAATCCAACAGTTATCTTTGTTCATGGCGCTGGTGGTTCAACGGCGACTTGGTTTATGCAGCTTAAACACTTGTCTTCCAAACTGCATGTAGTAGCCCTTGATTTGAATGGACATGGACTAACTCCAGATAGAAAACCAAAAGATGTTTTTAATTCATATTTGGAGGACATAAAAGAAGTAGTGGATGTTTTTGATAACCCATTTCTGGGGGGTCATTCAATGGGAGGCGCTTTAACACAGAAGTATGCGATATCCTATTCTGAAGATCTGGCAGGAATCATTCTAATAGGAACTGGAGCCAGACTCCGTTGTTTGCCAATTATTTTTGACCTCTTGGAAAATGATTTTGAAAGCTATGTCCAAGCAGTTAGAGAATATATGTTCCATTCAGAAACTTCTGAGAAATTGATTGATGCTTCAATAAACGAAGTCAGAAAATGTAATCCAAAAATAGTCTATCGGGATTTTGGGTTATGTGATGAATTTGACATAATGAATAGAGTAAAAGAGATCTCCCTAGACACAT